>JANREX010000042.1 GCA_030758115.1 Paracoccaceae bacterium
CGAAAAATGTCCCATCATGGGACACCCCTCGGATCAGACCTTGAGCATCCGGCGGAACATCCCCTCGAGATAGGTGGCGGCCCCCGGAAAGACCCCGCCTTCCGGCATCAGCACGTTCACCTGCGCCTCGAAATCCGCATAGTGCTGGGTGGTCGCCCAGATCGAGAAGATCAGGTGCCGGGGATCGACCGGCGCGATCCGCCCCGCCGCCGCCCATTCCGTGATCAGCGCCGCCTTCTGGTCCACCAGCGGTTTCAGCCGCTTCTCCAGATGCGGGCCCATGCGCGGCGCGCCTTGCAGGATCTCGTTGGCGAACAGCCGGCTCTCGCGCGGATAGGCCTGCGCCATGTCCAGCTTGCGCCGGACATAGGCCAGGATCTCCTCCAGCGGCTCTCCCTCCGGGTTCATCTGTTCCAGCGGGTCCAGCCATGTCTCCATCAGCTGGTTCAGCAGGGTGACGTGGATGGTTTCCTTGCCGTCGAAGTAATAGAGGATATTGGGCTTGGACAGCCCCGCCTCGGCCGCGATCTGGTCCAGCGTCGCCCCGCGAAACCCGTGGGCGGAAAACACCTCGAGTGCGGCGTCCAGAATCCGCTTGCGATTGCGCGTCTGGATGCGGCTGTGTTTGACGGCAGGCTGCGCGCCCAAGGTTTTGCCCGCCGTGCCGCCATTCTTTCCCGCGTCTTTCATCAGCCCCCTCTCTGCTGCGAAATTCATCGCTAGCGGATGTGCCCCCTTGCGTCCAGACCGGCGGTTCAAGACAAATCTTGACACAGGTGACGCAGGTTGCAATCGTCAATTTACCAATTGGTAAAAAAGCGACAAGGCGCAAGTCCTTCGACATTGCTGATGGCGGCCTGCAAGGCGACGCCTGCATGTGCTGGCACGGCGTCCATGACGGTCAAGACAGGGAAAGAATACGATGGCTGCACCCGGTGAAAACCTCAAGATCAACCCGGACCGGCTGTGGGACAGTCTGATGGAGATGGCCACGATCGGCCCCGGCATCGCGGGTGGCAACAACCGCCAGACCCTGACGGACGAGGATGCCGAGGGCCGCGCCCTGTTCCAGCGCTGGTGCGAGGACGCGGGCTGCACCATGGGGCTGGACACGATGGGCAACATGTTCGCCCGGCGCGAGGGGACCGACCCTGACGCGCTGCCGGTCTATGTCGGATCGCATCTGGATACGCAGCCGACGGGCGGGAAATACGATGGTGTCCTGGGGGTTCTGGGCGGGCTGGAGGTGATCCGCACGCTGAACGACCTGGGCATCCGCACGCGCCATCCCATCGTGGCCGTGAACTGGACCAACGAGGAGGGTGCGCGCTTTGCCCCCGCCATGCTGTCATCGGGCGTTTTTGCCGGTGTGCTGCAGGAAGACTGGGCCAAGGACCGCGTGGATGCGAAGGGCAAGCGCTTTGGCGATGAGTTGAAGCGGATCGGCTGGGAAGGCGACGAGCCTGTGGGCGCGCGCAAGATGCATGCCTATTACGAACTGCATATCGAGCAAGGACCGATCCTTGAGGCGGAAGGCAAGGATGTGGGCGTCGTCACCCATGGCCAAGGCCTGCGCTGGGTCCAATGCACGGTGACGGGCAAGGGCCAGCACACCGGATCGACACCGATGAAGATGCGCCGCAACGCGGGGCGCGGATTGGCGCAGATCACAGAACTGGTCCATGAGATCGCGATGAAGCATCAACCCGCCGCCGTGGGCGCGATCGGGCATATCGACGTCTATCCCAACAGCCGCAACGTGATCCCGGAAAAGGTGGTCTTTACCGTGGATTTCCGCAGTCACGTACTTGAGACGCTGGAGGCGATGGTGGCCGAATTGCACGAGACAGCGCCGGGGATCTGTGACGCACTTGGCTGTGCCTTCGAGGCCGAGGTCGTGGGCGCCTTCGATCCGCCCGCCTTCGACGAGGGCTGCGTCAGCGCGATCCGCAAGGCCTGCGAGACACTGGGCTACAGCCATATGGATGTGATCTCGGGGGCCGGACACGATGCCTGCTGGATCAACCGGGTCGCGCCGACGGCGATGATCATGACGCCCTGTGTGGATGGCCTGAGCCATAACGAGGCAGAAGAGATCACCAAGGATTGGGCGCGTGCCGGTTGCGACGTGCTGCTGCACGCGGTGGTCGAGACGGCGGGCATTGCCGAGTGATGAGAGGGCAGGGCCGGGGGCCAACCCCCGGACCCCCGGGATATTTGAAGCAAGAAGAAACGGGGGCCACGGAGCCTCGTTTCGGGCGACAAGGAGGGTTGAGATGACCAAGGTGATCAAGGGCGGCATGGTCTGCACGGCGGACCGCACCTGGAAGGCCGATGTGCTGATCGAGGGCGAGACCATCAAGCAGATCGGCGAGGACCTGAAGGGCGATGAGTATATCGACGCGGAAGGCGCCTATGTGATCCCCGGCGGGATCGATCCGCATACGCATCTGGAAATGCCTTTCATGGGCACCACCGCCGCCGAAACCTTCGAGAGCGGCACCTGGGCTGCAGCCGTGGGCGGGACCACGATGATCGTGGATTTCTGCCTGCCCGGCGCCGACGGAAGCATCAAGAACGCGATCAATGAATGGCACCGCAAGTCTGCGCCGCAGATCTGTTCCGACGTGGGCTATCACATGGCGATCACCGGCTGGAACGAGAGCGTCTTCAACGAGATGAAGGACGCGGTCGAGATGGGGGTCAACAGCTTCAAGCATTTCATGGCCTACAAGGGCGCGCTGATGATCGAGGACGACGAGATGTTCGCCTCGTTCAAGCGCTGCGCCGAACTGGGCGCGCTGCCGATGGTGCATGCCGAGAATGGCGACCTGGTGGCCGAGATGCAGCAGAAATACTTTGACCAGGGGATCACCGGGCCGGAAGGCCACGCCTATTCCCGCCCGCCGGAGTTCGAGGGCGAGGCCGCGAACCGCGCCATCACCATCGCCGATGCGGCGGGCGTGCCTTTGTACATCGTGCATGTGTCCTGCGAGCAGGCGCATGAGGCGATCCGGCGCGCGCGCCAGAAAGGGATGCGCGTCTATGGCGAGCCGCTGATCCAGTTCCTGACGCTGGATGAGAGCGAGTATTTCAACACCGACTGGGATCATGCCGCGCGGCGCGTGATGTCGCCGCCGTTCCGCAACAAGGCACATCAGGACAGCCTCTGGGCCGGGTTGCAGGCGGGATCACTGCAGGTGGTGGCCACCGATCACGCGGCCTTCAGCACGGCGCAGAAGCGCGCGGGCCGGCATGATTTCCGCATCATCCCCAACGGGTCGAACGGGCTGGAGGAGCGTCTGGCCGTTCTGTGGACAGAAGGGGTCGAGACAGGTCGTCTGACGCCCAATGAATTCGTCGCCGCCACCAGCACGAATGTCGCCAAGATCCTGAACATCTATCCCAAGAAGGGCGCGATCGTCGAAGGGGCGGATGCCGATATCGTGGTCTGGGATCCCAGGATCACCAAGACGATCAGCGCCTCGAACCACCATTCGGTGCTGGATTACAACGTCTTCGAAGGCTTCGAGGTCAAGGCGCAGGCGCGCTATACCCTGAGCCGTGGCGAGGTGATCTGGGCCTGGGGGCAGAACAGCCAGCCGCAACCCGGACGCGGCCGTTTCGTGCCGCGCCCCGCATTCCCGTCGGCCAACCTTGCCTTGAGCAAATGGAAGGAACTGACGGCGCCGAAGATGATCAAGCGCGATCCGCTGAATATTCCGGCAGGGATCTGAACCGCGCCGGATTTCATGCAGACCAGCGGGGTTCCGGACTTGATCCGGGGCCTTGCCGCCAGCCAATACTGCTGCCAGCAGGAGAAGACAGACGTGACCACCCAACCCGCGATCAGCGCACCCGTGATAAGTGCCAAGGGGCTTGATCTGACCTTTCAGACCGGCGACGGGCCGGTGCATGCCTTGCGCGATGTGTCACTGGACATCGGCAAGGGGGATTTCGTCAGCTTCATCGGGCCCTCGGGCTGTGGCAAGACGACATTCCTGCGGGTCATGGCGGATCTGGAGCAGCCGACAGCGGGGCAGATCACCGTCAACGGCACCTCGCCCGAGGCGGCGCGCAAGGCACGCGCCTATGGTTATGTCTTCCAGGCGGCGGGGCTTTACCCATGGCGTACCATCGGGGGCAATATCCGCCTGCCGCTGGAGATCATGGGATATGACCGCGCCGACCAGGATGCGCGCGTCGCGCGTGTCCTTGACCTGGTGGAACTGGGCGGGTTCGAGAAGAAATACCCCTGGCAACTGTCGGGCGGGATGCAGCAGCGCGCCAGTATCGCAAGGGCGCTGGCCTTCGATGCCGACATCCTGCTGATGGACGAACCCTTCGGCGCGCTGGACGAGATCGTGCGCGACCACCTGAACGAGCAGCTTCTGAAACTCTGGGATCGGACCGACAAGACGATCTGCTTCGTGACCCACTCGATCCCGGAAGCGGTCTATCTGTCGACCAAGATCGTTGTCATGTCGCCGCGCCCGGGCCGGATCACCGATGTGATCGACAGCCCCCTGCCGAGGGCGCGCCCGCTGGAGATCCGCGACACTCCGGAATTTCTCGAGATCGCGCATCGCGTCCGCGAGGGGCTGCGTGCGGGGCATGCCTATGATGATTGAACGCGGTCCTGCCTGCCCCGCCGATACGGGTGGAAAAAAAGCAGGCGCCTGCCTCCCTTCGCACCCGTCCCGCGTTTCTTGCAAGGTGGCGGACCCCTTCACCGTTCACGGTCATCGGCTCTCCAGCCTGTACCGTGACGGCAGTGAAGCATCATTTCCTTTCATCGTTCTTAAAATACTCATGAACCTGCGCGCGCTGCGGGCGATGCGATGCGAGTATTTGGGGAACGATGAAGCCGGGAGTGTCAGGGCATGAGAAACGCGTTGCCTGTCCTGACGGTTCTGATCGCAATCCTGGCGATCTGGTACGTGGCCGTGGCCCCCATGAACATCCGCGTGGCGCTGGACCAGGCGCAGCGGGGTGGGGCGGTCCTGCAACCGGAAACGGCGCTGGAGCGGCAGGAGGTATCTGTCTGGTCCCTGATGCTGCGCAATCCCGCGCAGATCACGCAGACCTACGCGATGGAGCGGCCGCGCCTGCCGACACCGGTGCAGGTCGCCACCGAACTGTGGAGCACCACGGGCGAGATGGCCCTGAACGGGCGGGCGATGTCGAAACGCTCGTTGATCTATCACGGCTGGATCACGCTGCAATCCACGCTCTGGGGCTTTGCGCTGGGGACGGCGCTGGGCATCCTGGGGGCGGTTGCCATCGTCTATTCCCGCGTCGTGAACATGAGCCTGATGCCCTGGGCGATCATCAGCCAGACGGTGCCCATCGTTGCGCTGGCGCCGATGATCATCGTCGTGTCGTCGCAGCTTGGTATCCAGGACAGGTCGGTCCCCAAGGCGATCATCTCGGCCTATCTGTGTTATTTCCCGGTGCTGGTGGGGATGGTGAAGGGCCTGCGTTCGCCGGCTCATGCGCAGCTTGACCTGCTCAAGACCTATAACGCCTCGGGCTTTCAGGCCTTTCTGAAACTGCGTCTGCCGGCCTCGGTGCCTTACCTGTTCACCTCGCTCAAGGTGGGGATCGCCGCGGCGCTGGTGGGCACCATCGTGGGCGAATTGCCGACGGGTGCCATCAGCGGCTTGGGCGCGCGCATCCTGATCGGGGATCAGTTCGGCACGCCGCTGGCGATCTGGGCAGCCCTGGTGGCGGCGGCGGTTCTGGCGGGTGTGCTTGTCACCTTGCTGGACCTGGCGCAGCGCATCACCTTGCGCCGCATGGGGATGCAGTCATGACCTGGCTTGTCATCGCCCTTGTCTTCTGGCTTGGCGCCTGGGCCTTCAACGCATGGCTGGCCAATTCGCGCTGGGGCGGCCAGCGCGGCGCGCGGATCGCGGTGCCGATCATCTTCGGGATCACCTTGCTGGTGCTCTGGGAAGGGCTGGTGCGCGGCCTGGGCGTGTCGCCCGTCATCCTGCCCGCCCCCTCGATCGTGGCGCAGACCTTTGCCGCATCGACCGATCTGTTGTGGGAGGATTTCCGGCAGACAGTCCTCAAGGGCGCGCTGACCGGTTTCGCCATCGGCAGTGCGGCCGCCATCGTGACGGCCATCCTGATCGACAGATCGGCCTTTCTGACACGTGGCCTTCTGCCCGTGGGCAATTTCGTGGCGGCCCTTCCCATCGTGGGCATCGCCCCCATCCTGGTCAGCTGGTTCGGCTTTGACTGGCAATCCAAGGCGGCGGTCGTGGTGGTCATGGTCTTCTTCCCGATCCTGGTGAACACCGTGCAGGGCCTGCGTGAGACCGATGCCATGCAGCGCGACCTGATGCGCACCTATGCGGCGGGATACATGCAGACGCTGTTGAAGCTGCGCCTGCCGGCCGCGATGCCCTTCGTCTTCAACGGGTTGAAGATCGCGACCACGCTGGCGCTGATCGGTGCCATCGTGGCCGAATATTTCGGCTCGCCCACGCGGGGAATGGGATTCCGCATCTCGACCGGTGTCGGCAGCCTGTCGATCGATCTGGTCTGGGCCGAAATCTTTGTCGCGGCCATCGCCGGGACAGCCTTCTATGGTATCGTGGTATGGATCGAAAGGGCGGTGACCTTCTGGCATCCATCCCAGCGCCGATAAACAAGCCGTCAAAAAAGAAGCCGTTGAGGCCGGGCACAACAAAAGTTCAACAAGGAGTATGAAACATGAAGAAATTGATGACCGGTGCCGTCCTTGCCATGGGGCTGGCCAGCGCCCCTGCATGGGCCGCAGATGATGTGACGCTGCAACTGAAATGGGTCACGCAGTCCCAGTTCGCGGGCTATTACGTGGCGCTCGACAAGGGGTTCTATGAAGAGGAAGACCTGAACGTGACCATCCTTCCGGGCGGTCCCGACATTGCGCCCACGCAGGTTCTGGCCGGTGGTGGCGCGGATGTGACCGTGGAATGGATGCCCGCAGCCCTGGCCGCGCGCGAGAAGGGTCTGCCGATGGTGAACATCGCACAGCCCTTCAAATCCTCGGGGATGATGCTGACCTGCTGGAAAGATGCAGGCATTGCCACCCCCGCCGATCTGAAGAACCGCACGCTGGGCGTCTGGTTCTTCGGCAACGAGTTCCCCTTCATGAGCTGGATGAGCCAGCTGGGCATTTCCACCGATGGCAAGAGCGAGAACGGAGTCGAGGTGCTGAAGCAGGGCTTCAACGTCGATCCGCTGATCCAGCGCCAGGCTGATTGCATCTCGACCATGACCTACAACGAGTATTGGCAGGTGATCGACGCGGGCGTGACGCCCGAGGAACTGGTGACCTTCAAGTATGAAGACCAGGGCGTGGCCACGCTTGAGGACGGTCTTTATGTCCTCGAAGAGAACCTGAGCGATCCGGCCTTCGTCGACAAGATGGCCCGCTTCGTGCGCGCCTCGATGAAGGGTTGGAAATACGCCGAGGAGAACCCGGACGAGGCCGCGATGATCGTTCTGGACAACGACCAGACCGGCGCCCAGACCGAAGCCCATCAGAAGCGGATGATGGGAGAGGTGGCCAAGCTGACCGCCGGGTCGAACGGCGCGCTGGATCCGGCAGATTATGAGCGGACCGTCGCGACCCTTCTTGCCGCGGGTTCGGATCCGGTGATCACCAAGCAGCCCGAGGGCGCATGGACCCATGTGATCAGCGATGCCGCGCTGAACTGATCTTTTTCGGATGCTCCTTTGTGAAAGGGCCGGTGAAAGCCGGCCCTTTTTTCATGCGCAAACGCTGGTGACGAAGGGATGGCCCATTGCCGCGGTATTGACTTGGGTATTGACAGGTCCCTCCTGTGATCGCAAAGTCAACCAAGCGGTCGGTTTTGATGCCTGTCGACACCGTCCCCGCGTCCGGTGGCAAAACGTGCTTTTCGGCTGATCGGAGATGGCGTATCGTAAATTGACATGATGCATAATTATTAGTATGCATCCTAATCGCGGGAACCTTTGGGAGGAGGGCTCATGATCCAGACTTGCGTCAGTGCCCTTGCGGGCAAACGACCATGAAGTTCTACGGCTATTTCCGCAGCTCATCCTCCTATCGCTGTCGTATCGCGTTCAATCTCAAGGGGTTGGATTACGACTTCGTGTCGGTCCACCTGAAGCAGGGCGCGCAGAAAAGCCCCGCTTTCGCGGCGCTCAACCCGCAGCGCCTGCTGCCCGCCCTGGTCACCGATGACGGGGCAGAGCTGATCCAGTCGCTCGCGATTCTCGAATGGCTGGACGAGACGCATCCAGAGCCCGCGATTCTGCCCGGCGATCCGCTGGAACGCGCCCGCGTGCGCGCCTTCGCCCAGGTCATCGCCTGCGAGATCCATCCGCTGCAGAATTTGCGTGTGCTGAAATATCTGGCTGATGAATTCGGCGCCGATGCCGATGCGACCACGCGCTGGCTGACCCGCTGGCTGACCGAGGGGCTGGAGGCCTGCGAGGCGCTGCTTGCCAAGCGCGCAATCGCAACGCCGTTCTGCTTTGGGGATGCGCCGGGTCTGGCCGATATATGCCTTGTACCACAGGTCTTTTCGGCGCAACGCTTCGGGGTGGATATCAGCCACCTTGAAAGGATCATGGACATAAATGCGCGTTGCGAGGCGCTTGCGGCCTTTGCCCAGGCGCATCCCGCACGCCAGCCGGATTTCGAACCCTGATCCATCAGGGCGTCATCCGGTCATCGAAGACCCGCACCGGGGGCAACGCCGGACGGTATCACAACATCCTAGGGAGGATAACAGAATGACTTTCATGAAAACCGCGCTTCGCAGTGTTGCCGCAGCCGCCATGCTCGCAGGCATGAGCGTGGCAGCCCATGCCCAGGAAGTGACGCTGAAGCTGCACCAGTTCCTGCCGGCACAGGCCAACGTGCCCAAGCTGGTCCTGGACGTCTGGGCCGACAAGGTCGAGGCGGACAGCAATGGCCGCATCAAGATCGAGCGCTTCCCCTCGATGCAGCTGGGTGGCACCCCGCCCGAACTGATCAACCAGGTCATTGATGGCGTGGCCGACATCGTCTGGACCGTCGCCGGATACACGCCCGGCCGCTTCCCCCAGGCCGAAGTGTTCGAACTGCCCTTCATCATGACCAATGCCGAGGCCACCAGCCGCGCCTATTGGGAATTCGCCGAAGCCAATATGTTCGAAACCGACTACAAGGATTTCAAGACGCTGGCCGTCTGGGTCCATGGTCCGGGCATCATCCATTCCAAGAACCCGATCACTTCGGTCGCGGATCTGAACGGTGTGAAACTCCGCGCGCCCACGCGTACGACGACCAAGCTGTTCACCGAACTGGGCGCGACCCCGATCGGCATGCCGGTGCCTGCGATCCCGGAATCGCTGTCCAAGGGCGTGATCGACGCGACGGTCATTCCGTGGGAAGTGACGGCGGCGCTGAAAGTGGCCGAACTGGTCGGCAACCACACGACCTTCGGGGATGATGCGCTTTACACGACCTCCTTCATCTTCGCGATGAACAAGGACAAGTACAACAGCCTTCCCGATGATCTGAAAGCCGTGATCGACAACAACTCGGGCATGGAGTTCTCGGCCTTCGCGGGCAAGACCATGGCTGGCGCTGACGAGCCGTCGATGAAACTGGCGATGGATCGCGGCAACAACATCATCAACCTGACACCCGAGCAGGTCGCCGAATGGAAGGCCGCCGCCGCAGGCGTCGAGTCTGCCTGGATCGAAGACCTGAACAAGACGGGTCTTGATGGTCGGGCTGTCGTCGATCAGGCCCGTGCGCTGATTGCAAAGCACACGAAGTAAGTCGTGACAAAGAGTCCCGCGGCGCTATCGTCGCGGGACTTTCCTATGGCTTCCACAGTTCGACAAGGCAGGAACACACATGCAGAGGTTCATGAACAATCTGGCGCGTTTCATGGCGATACTGGGCGGTATCGTTCTGACCGCGCTGATCATTCTGGTCTGTGTGTCGGTGCTGGGGCGCACGCTGAACGGCTTTCTGCATTCCGCGCCGGTCGTCGCGGTTCTGGGTGATTTCGCCAAGACACTGCTTGACGCGGGCGTCGGCCCGATCCTTGGCGATTTCGAACTGGTCGAGGCTGGTGTCGCCTTTGCGATCTTCGCCTTCATCCCGCTCTGCCAGATCACCGGCGGCCATGCGACGGTGGACATCTTCACCTCTGCCCTGCCGCTCAAGGCGAACCGGCTGTTGCAGATGGTGATCGACATCGTCTTCGCGGGCGTGCTGATCCTGATCGCGATGCAACTCTACGAGGGCATGCTGTCCAAGATGCAATACCGCGAAACCACGTTCCTGTTGCAATTCCCCGTCTGGTGGTCCTATGCGGCCAGCCTTGTCGCGGCGGTCGTGTCCGCCATCGTGGGCATCTATGTCGCCGTCATCCGCATGGGCGAGTTTTTCGGCAACCGTACAATCCTGTCCATCGGGGGAGCAGACCATTGACCAATCTTGAAATCGGGATGGCCTCCTTTCCTGTCCTGCTGACCCTGATCTTCCTGCGTGTGCCGATCGGGCTGGCGATGTTCCTTGTGGGTTTGTTCGGTCTCTATTTCACCACCGGCAGCTTCAACATGGCGTTTTCGCGCCTCAAGTCCGAAACCTATTCGACCTTTTCCAGCTATTCGCTGTCGATCATCCCGATGTTCCTGCTGATGGGCCATTTCGCGACCCTGGGCGGCATGTCGCAATCGCTGTTCAAGGCCGCCGAGGCCTGGCTTGGTCACCGCAAGGGTGGTGTCGCCATGTCCGCCGTCGGTGCCTGTGCCGGTTTCGGCGCGATCTGCGGATCGTCGCTGGCAACCGCCGCCACCATGAGCCAGGTCGCCCTGCCGGAACTGCGCCGCTACGGCTATGCAGGTGGGTTTTCGACGGCAACGCTTGCGGCCGGGGGAACCCTGGGCATCCTGATCCCGCCCTCCGTGATCCTCGTGGTCTATGCCATCCTGACCGAACAGAACATCGCCAAGCTGTTCCTGTCCGCCTTCGTGCCGGGCATTCTGGCGGCCATAGGCTACATGATCACCATTGCCGTTTATGCGCGCATCCACCCTGACAGGGCCGGAACCGCCCGCGAGCCGATGCCCTATCCCGAACGGCTGCGCGCGCTGCGCGATGTCTGGCCGGTGCTGACGGTCTTCCTGGTGGTTGTCGGCGGGATCTATCTGGGTGTCTTCACCCCCACGGAAGGTGCCGCCGTCGGCGCCTTGGGCACCGGCCTGATCGCGATTGCGAACGGCGGCCTGACCCGGCACAGCTTTGTGGAAAGCTTCATGGCGACGGCACGTTCCACCGCGATGATCTTCTTCATCGTTCTGGGCGCCGCCTTCTATAACGGCTTTCTGGCGCTGACCCAATTGCCGCAATCGCTGTCCACCTATGTGGCCGATCTTGGCCTGAGCCCATGGATGGTGCTGACCGTGATCCTGCTGCTTTACCTCATCTTCGGCGCGGTGATGGACAGCCTGTCGATGATCCTGCTGACGATCCCGATCTTTTTCCCGATCATCAGCGTCCTCGATTTCGGCATGACCCCCGAGGAAGTGGCGATCTGGTTCGGGATCCTTGTGCTGATCGTTGTCGAAGTGGGGCTGATTACCCCGCCTGTGGGCATGAACCTCTTCGTCATCAACTCGATGGACCGGTTGACCCCGATGATCGAGACTTACAAGGCGGTGATGTATTTCGTGGCCTCCGATATCATTCGCGTGATCATTCTCGTGCTTTTCCCGGGCATCACCCTGTTTGCCCTGCGCCTTCTTTACTGACCAACACACATCCGGCGCCTCCTGCTGATGGTGGCGCCGGATGATATCCCGGAACGTTCGCGTCCAGATAGTTATGACACATAGCCAAAAAGGCCAGCCAATGACCAGAAAGCCGATGCAGACCCTGAAACTCGAGATCGACGGACCGGTCGCCACCCTGACGATGAACCGGCCCGACAAGCGCAATGCCATGAACGATCAGTTGCTGGCCGAGCTGGATGCCTTCTTCTCGCGGCCGCCGGAAGCAGTGAAGGTGGTGATCCTGACCGGGACAGAAGGCCATTTCTGCTCGGGCCTCGATCTGAGCGAACATGTCGCGCGCGATGCCGAAGGCACATTGCGCCATTCGCGATCCTGGCATGCGGTGATGGACAAGATCCAGTATTCCGGCCTGCCGGTCGTGTCTGCCATGTTCGGCGCGGTGATCGGGGGCGGTCTTGAACTGGCAACCGCAACCCATGTGCGCATCGCCGAACCTTCGGTGATCTTCCAGCTGCCCGAAGGACGGCGCGGGATCTATGTGGGCGGTGGCGCTTCTGTCCGGGTCGGCCGCATCCTCGGGGCGGATCGCATGACCGAGATGATGCTGACCGGCCGGAAATACGACGCCGAGGAAGGCCTGCGCCTTGGCCTGTGCCATTACAGTGTCGGACCCGGCGAGGCGATGGATCTGGCGCGGGAGCTTGCCGAGAAGATCGCGCGCAACGCGGGTCTGTCCAACTACGTGATGATCCATGCACTGGCCCGGATCGAGGACATGTCCAAGGCCGACGGGCTGTTCACCGAAAGCCTGTGCGCCGCTCTGACCCAGACCAGCCCTGATGCGCAAGAAGGCCTCAAGGCTTTCCTTGACAAGCGCAGCCCGCAATTCCGGTGACGCCATGAGCAGCAAGCAGAACACTGCGCCGGATACGAAACCTGCCGTCACCACGACGGCGCCATTCGGGCTTGACCGTGCCCTGCGCGACCTTGTCGGCTACACGATGAAACGCGCCACCAACATCATCATGGCCGATGCCGCACGCGTGCTTGAACCGCTCGGCCTGCGGATCACCACCTTTTCCGCCCTTTCGGTCATCTGCGACACGCCGGATGTCACGCAATCGCAACTGGCGGCCAGCCTGAACATGGAACGGTCGAACACGGTGCTGATCATCGATGCACTGGAAGAGGCCGGGCTGATCGGCCGCCACCGCGTTCTGACCGACCGACGGTCTTTCGCGTTGCGCGCGACCCTTGCCGGAACCCGCCGCCGCCGCGCGGCTGTTGCCGCGCTTCAGGCGCATGAGAATGTGATGCTGGCCGATCTCAGCGCCGAAGAGCGGGCAACCCTTGTTGGCCTGCTGCGCCGTATCGACCGGAACGGACAGGGGGCACAGGAATGACAGGCTATCTTCCGCAACAGGTCGCGTCGGAAACGCGCGCAGATGGCAGGATCCTGCTGCGTTCCGCCCATGCGCTGGGCCCTGTGGCCAATACCACGGGGGATTGGTTGCACCGCTGGGCAGAGCAAACGCCTGACGCGGTTTTCCTTGCGGAGCGTTCGGGTGCGGGCTGGCGCGAACTGGATTACCGGTCCGCGCTGCAGATGGTGCAGGCACTGGGGGGCTGGCTGATCGGGCAGGGGTTTGCACGAACCGGTCCGGTTCTGATGCTGTCGGGCAATTCCGTCGATCACGGCCTGCTGGCGCTGGCCGCGCAATATGTCGGCATGGCCAACGTGCCCGTGGCCGAACAATATGCCCTGATCCCCGGCGCCCATGACCGGCTGTCCCATATCGTCCAGGCCGTGCGCCCCTCGCTGATCCATGTCGATGATCCAGCCACCTGCGCCGCAGCGCTGGATCTTCCGGCCCTGGCCGGCATTCCCGTCATCACAAGCCGCCCCGACCCGTCGCGCCCGACCCTGACGATGGGGCAGGCCCTGCAGGGCGATGCGGCGGTGGATGTGGCTGCCGCCCATGCCGCCGTCACACCTGACACATTGGGCAAGATCCTCTTCACCTCGGGCTCGACCTCCCTGCCCAAGGGCGTGCTGACCACACATCGCATGATGTGCGTGAACCAGACCCAGATCGCCGATGTCCTGCCCCTGCTGCGCGCGCGCGCGCCGCGCATCCTTGACTGGCTGCCGTGGAACCATGTCTTTGGTGGGTCGCATAACTTCAACATGATGCTGGCCAATGGCGGCGCGCTCTATATCGACGATGGCAAGCCGACGGATGCCCTGTTTCCCCGCACGCTGGAAAACATGCAGATGCAGACCGGTACGCTGGCCTTCAACGTGCCCATCGGCTTTTCCCGCCAGCTGGCCGCGCTCAAGGCGGATAGCGATCTGCGCCGCCGCTTCTTCACCGGACTCGATCTGACATTCTATGCCGGTGCATCCCTGCCGCAGGAGGTCTGGACCGGCTTTGCCGACATGGCGCGCGAGGTCACGGGCGATGTGCCGCTGATGATCTCGAGCTGGGGCATGACCGAAACCGCCCCGGCAGTGTTGCTGACGCATGAGCGGATCAACCGGTCCGGGATCGTCGGCGTCCCCTTGCCGGGCACCGAGGTCTGCCTGATCCCCGAGGATGAGGGACGGTTCGAGATGCGGGTCAAGGGACCCAATGTGCTGAAAGGCTATCTCGACGATCCTGAAAAGACGGCCCAGGCCTTTGACGACCAGGGCTTCCTGATTACGGGGGATGCGGTGCGTTTTGTCGACCCGGCGCAACCCGACAGGGGCTTGTCGTTCGACGGGCGCATCTCGGATGATTTCAAGCTGACGTCGGGCACCTGGGTCAGGGTTGCCAGCCTGCGGGGACAGATCCTCGCGGCGCTGGACGGGCTTGCCGCCGACGCGGTGATCACCGGCCATGACCGCGACACGCTGGGCGTGCTGATCTTCCCGGTGGGACGCCCCGCGCCAGAGCTTGTGGGCCAGATCGCCGAACGTCTTGCACCGCTGTGCAAGGCGGCCACCGGTTCGGCCACGCGCGTCAGCCGCGCCATGGTGATGACCGAACCCGCCAGCCTTGCCGAGGGCGAGATGACAGCCAAGGGCAACCTCAACACAAGGCGGGTTCTGACCCGCAGGGCTGCGCTTGTCGAAAGGCTTTACGCGCCCGAGGATCCCGAGGTGATCCGGCTATGATCCATCCCAGCTTCCCGACCCACGACAACCCTATTTGCCGGGGCGCCACCTCAGCGCCCTGTCCGAGCCCGCGAAAGGACTGACCCATGATCGACCTAGACAAGATCCGTGCCATCGATATCCACACCCATGCCGAGGAACCTTGCGGATGCCATTCCGATGACGGCTATGACGACCTGCAATCCACGATGGCCAAGTATTTCGGCGCGCCCTGGTCGCATCCGCCGACGGTCACCGAAACCGCGGCGCATTACCGCGCGCAGAACATCGCGGCCGTGATCTTTCCGGTCGATGCCGAACGCGAGACCGGCTATCGCCGCTACAAGAACGAAGAAGTGGCCGAACTGGCTGCCGAAAATTCCGATGTGCTGATCCCGTTCGCCTCGATCGATCCGCACAAGGGCAAGATGGGCGTGCGCGAAGCGCGCCGCCTGGTCGAGCACTACGGGATCCGGGGGTTCAAGTTCCACCCGACCTTCCAGGGCTTCTATCCCAACGAACGTTTCGCCTATCCGCTCTACGAGGCGATCCAGGAGGCGGGTGCCATCGCCCTGTTTCACACCGGTCAGACCGGCGTGGGATCGGGTATGCCCGGCGGCAACGGGATGCGGCTGAAATATTCCAATCCGATGTACCTGGACGATGTGGCCGTGGATTTCCCCGACATGAAGATCATCATGGCGCACCCATCCTTCCCCTGGCAGGAAGAGGCGCTGGCCGTCGCCCAGCACAAGCCCAATGTCTATATCGACCTGTCGGGCTGGTCGCCCAAGTATTTCCCGCCGATCCTTGTGCGCTATGCCAACTCGATCCTTCGGAAAAAGGTCCTGTTCGGCTCGGACTGGCCCATGATCAGCCCCGAGCGTTGGCTGGCGGATTTCGAGAAGATCGACATCAAGGACGAGTTGCGCCCGGACATCCTCAAGAACAATGCGGCGCGCCTGCTGGGCATGATCTAGGGCAAAGGGACGCGGGGCATCGGTGCAGGGCGTGACAATCCCGCGCCTTGCTGATGAAATGCGCGCAAGATCCGCCGCAGATGAAAGACAAGACTCATGCCGCCGTCATCCAGCCCCGACGCCGTCCAGCCCCCTGCCAGCCATAGCCAGCTGGAACATTACCCTGTCACTTTCTTTGCCATCGTGATGGGGCTCTCGGGGCTGTCCATGGCGCTGCATGCCTTCGAAACCGCCCATGGGCTTGGATCACAGGCCTCGGGCGCGGCCTATTGGCTCACCATCGCGGCATTCCTGGCCATTGCGGCCGTCTACATGCTGAAGGCATGGCGCTATCCGGCGGCCGTCCGTGCGGAATGGAACCATCCCGTCCGGCTGGCCTTCTTTCCGGCCATCTCGATCTCGTTGCTGCTTCTGGCGACGCTGACATTGCCGCGCGCGCCCCAGCTGGCTGAACCGCTCTGGCTGATCGGCATGGGGCTGCAAGGGGTGCTGACCATCGCCGTCATTTCCGGCTGGATCGGCCACCGGGCCTTCCAGACACCACATCTGTCACCGGCATGGTTCATCCCCGCCGTGGGCAACGTGATCGTCCCGATCGCCGGCGTGCAGATGGGCTATCTCGAGATCAGCTGGTATTTCCTGTCCGTGGGCCTGATCTTCTGGGTCGTTCTGCTGACCCTCGTGATGAACCGGCTGATCTTTCACGATCCGATGCCCGGCAGGCTCCAGCCCACGCTGGTCATTCTGATCGCACCCCCCGCCGTGGGCTTCCTTGCATGGATGCGCCTGACCGGGGATATCGACGCTTTCGCGCGCATCCTGATGAATGGGGCCTACCTCTTCACGCTGCTGGTGGCCGTGCAGCTGCCGCGTATCGTCAGGCTGCCCTTCGCGCTGTCCTTCTGGGCGCTGTCCTTTCCCTTTGCCGCGGTCACGGCCGCCAGCTTTCACTATGCGGACGCGACGGGATCAGCGGTGCATGCCCTGTTCGGAACCGGATTGATGGGCGTGTTGACCATCATCATCGCCGCCCTGCTGATCAGAACCTGGCGCGCCATGCGCGCGGGCGAGATCTGCCAACCCGAATAGGCCCGCCCGGAACGGACGGGGGGCGCCCCCGCAAGGCCGCCCCCCCCCCCGTTTCTTCTTGCCGCAAATATCCCCGCCGGAGGCTCCCGCCCTGTCCACCGGGACAGGCGCCGGGGTTTCAGGCGACCTTGACGATCTGCTTGCCGAAATTGCCGCCCTTGAGCATCCGCATGAAGGCCGCGGGCGCGTTCTCCAGCCCATCGGCGATATCTTCCTGCACGGCGATCTGGCCCTTGGCCACCATCGGTCCGACCTCGGACAGGAAGGCCGGGAAATGCGCGAAATGATCCGAGATGATGAAGCCGTGGACATGCATCCGGTTCACCAGGATCGTGCGCCAGAGCTTGGGCAGGTTGTCCTTGCCCGGGCTGTCGGATGCGCCGCCCAACCCGCCCAGGTCATACCAGCTGATCATGCCGCAGACGGGGATGCGCGCGCCCACGTTCATCAGCGGGATTACCCCTTCCAGGACCTTGCCGCCGACGTTCTCGAAATAGATGTCGATGCCCTTGGGGCAAACCTCGGCAAGGGCTGCGCGCATCTCGCGCCCGTCCGCATAGGCCCGGTGATCCAGGCAGACGTCAAAGCCGAATTTCTCGACCGCCAGCTTGCACTTGTCGGCCCCGCCCGCGACACCGACCACACGCAGGCCGCGCGCCTTGGCGATCTGGCCCACCATCGACCCGACCGGCCCGGTGGCGGCGGCAACGACCAGCGTTTCGCCTTCCTTGGGGCGGCCGTATTCGGTCAGGCCGAACCAGCCGGTGAAACCGGGCATCCCCAGCACGCCCAGTGCGGCCGTGATCGGCCCGTGCGCCGGATCCAGCTTGCGCAGATCGCGCCCCGGCAGGCAGCCATGGCTGGCCCAGCCGAACATGCCGAAGGCGATGTCGCCCGGTTTGAAATGCGCGCTGTTGGACGCGATCACCTCGCCCACCGCGCCGCCTTCCATGGTGCCCCCGACCGGCACGGGCTTGGCATAGGATTTCGCATCATCCATACGCCCCCGCATGTAAGGGTCCAGTGACATGTAGAGAACCTTGACCAGAACCTCGCCCTCACCCGGCGTGGGCATCGGTGCGTCCTCATATCTGAAATCCTCGGCCACGGGCGAGCCGCTGGGGCGGCGGGCCAGGGCGATGCGCTTCATCATCTGGGTCATTTGTTGATCTCCTTCATATGTGATGCGCGCCCGTCCGGGTGGCGCATATGCGTTGCGTCAATCCGCAGGCCTAGCGTCCGCGATAGCGGAAAACGCCCGTGCCCGTGGCGATCAGGGTCCCCAACTCGTCCTTGACCGTGCCTTCGGCAAAGAATGTCTTGCGCCCACCGCCGGTGACGCGGCCTTCGCCGATCATCACCTTGCCTTGCGCCTGCGCGAGGAAATTCACGGTCATGGACAGGGTCATGGCCATCTGACGCTGATCCGGGTCACCTGTGTAGCAGCCGCAAAACCCCATCACCGTATCCAGCATCATCGCATGGACACCGCCATGCGGAATGCCGAAGCGGTTCATCAGGAAAGGTTCCAGCGGCAGTTCGAACCGGCTGTATCCTTCGGACCAGCCTGTCATGACGAACCCCAGATGCGCCTGCAACGGATAGGGGTCTTCGATCAGGGCGGGATCAAGATCCGGCATGGTCATCCTTTCCGCGCGGCATCCAGCCCGCTTTGCGCAAAAAGCGGCACGAAGCTGCCCAGCTTGCGCGCCCGTTCCGGGTTCGAGGCATTGCCGTCCACGGCGCGCTTCAGCACGCCTTGCAGGATGCAGCCCATGCGGAAAAACGCGAAGGCAAGGTAAAACCCGAAATTCTCGATCCCCGGCAGTCCGCGGCGCGCACAATAGGCGGCGATGAATTCCGCGTCCGTCATCAGGCCCTGCGCCTCGCGGTCGACCCCGGCCAACCCGCGTCCTTCGTTACCCTGCGGCATGCCCCATTGCATCAGGACGGCGGCCAGATCGGCATAGGGATGTCCGGTCGTGGAAAGCTCCCAGTCCAGCACGGCAAGGCAGGTCGGGCTGTCCTTGGCAAAGAGCATGTTGTCGATGCGGTAATCGCCATGCACCAGCGTGCGCTGCCCGTCATCGGGCGGGATGTTGGTGTCCAGCCACGCGATCAGCTCTTCCATGGGCGCGATGTGATCCATCTCGGAGGCGCGGTACTGCTTGGTCCAGCGGTCGATCTGGCGGCGGTAGTAATTGCCCTCGGGGCCGTAGTCATTCAACCCGGTGGCGTTCAGATCGACGGAATGGATCGCGGCCAGCACGCGGTTCATCTCGTCCTGCACGGCGCGGCGGTCTTCGCGCGCCAGTTCAGGCAGGCGGGGGTCATCGAAATGGCGGCCGTTCACCTCGTCCATGACATAGAAGGCCGATCCGATGACGCTCACGTCCTCGCAAAGCACATGCATGCGCGCGACAGGTACATCGCTGCCCGCCAGCGCCCGCTGGACACGGAATTCGCGTTCCACGGCATGGGCCGATTTCAGCAGGATGCCCGGCGGCTTGCGCCGCAACACATACCGCCCCGAAGGTGTGATCAGGCGGAACGTGGGGTTGCTTTGCCCGCCTGCGAACTTCTCGGCCGTGATCGGCCCCTTGAAACCCGGAAGGTGATCCGAAAGCCATGCGCCGACGGCGTCGGTATCAAGCTGTGCTGCGGCATGGGTGGTCATCGCCCTGTCCTTTCTCAGCTATAAGTCAGCAGCCGCGCGGCATTGGCGGCGGTGATATGCGGGGTTTCATTGAACGTGCCCAGGTGCTCGCCGCGCGGCGTGACGACGATGCGGCAGAGCGAGCAGTTCTTGATCTGCAATTGCAGCCGGATCATCGCATCGGCGGGCGCGTCCATCACCTCGGCCACGGATTGCCCGATCGCCCCGCCCGAGGTGACAACGATTACCTGTTCATGGTCTTGCGCGATGGCCTGCGCGCGCGCATCGCGGACACGTTCCGCAAAGGCGGCATAGGGTTCGGGCGGATCGATGATCTCGCCGCGTTGCCACTCCAGAACCGTTTCGCGCAGGGTCTTGAAATGCAGCCGGCGGTCCGTGTGCAGATCCGCAGGCCGTTCCTGTCCGCGATAGCGCGCATTCAGAAGCCCGCCAAAGTCGAATTCGTTGAAACCGGGCAGCACGCCGGGATCGGTCGGAAAACCGAGGGCTTCGTTGATGCCTTCCCATGTCTCGCGGTGCCGCCGCTGCGCCCCGATGAAGACCGCGTCGGGCCTGGCCCCCAAAGCCACAAGCGCCTGACCCAGTTCGCGGGACTGTTCATGCCCCAGTTCGGACAGCTTGTCATAGTCCGCCGCGCCGAAACTGGCCTGCGCATGTCGGATCAGCCAGAGTTCAGCCATTCACGATCTCGCGCATTTCGGCCTTTGCGGCGGCATATTCGGTTGCCAGACGATCGACCAGCGCGCGCGCAGGCACAACATCCTTGACTGCGCCGATGCCTTGGCCCGCGCCCCAGATTTCCTTCCACGACTTGGGTTTGGATCGGCCCTCGCCGAAATTCATGCTGGACGCGTCGGCGGTTTCCAGGTTGTCCGGATCCATCCCCGCCCGCACGATGGAGGGCTTGAGGTAATTGCCATGCACCCCTGTGAACAGCGAGGAATAGACGATATCCTCGGCCCCGCTCTCAACAATCATCTGCTTGTAGGCGGCGTCGGCATTCGCCTCTTCGGTCGCGATGAAGGGCGAGCCGATATAGGCCAGATCGGCCCCCATCGCCTGCGCGGCCAGGATCGACCTGCCGGTTGAAATGGCGCCAGACAGCAGCACCGGCCCCTCGAACCATTCCCGGATTTCCGAGATCAGGGCGAGCGGCGATTGCGCGCCCGCATGCCCGCCCGCACCTGCGGCCACCGCGATCAGACCGTCCGCACCCTTTTCGATGGCCTTTTTCGCAAAGCGGTTGTTGATGATGTCATGCAGGGCAATGCCGCCGCAGTCATGCGCGGCCTCGTTCACTTCGACCCGCGCGCCAAGGCTGGTGATCCAGATCGGCACCTTCCACTTGTGGCAGATCTCGATATCCCGCTCCAGGCGCGCATTGGAACGATGCACGATCTGGTTGACCGCAAAGGGCGCGGCGGGGAAATCGGGGTTGGACTGGTTGTGGCGGTCCAGCTCTTCGGTGATCCGCTTCAGCCAGGCCTCAAGCAGGATCGGCTCGCCCTCGGCCTCCCGCGCGTTGAGCGCGGGAAAGCTGCCGACGATGCCGGCCTTGCACTGGGCGATCACCAGATCGGGGTTCGAGATGATGAACAGGGGCGAGGCGACAACGGGGATCCGCAGCCCCTGCAACTGTTTGGGCAGTTGACGCATCACAGCACCTCGAACAGGCCCGCAGCCCCCATGCCGCCGCCGACGCACATGGTGCAGACGACGTATTTCGCGCCGCGCCGCTTGCCTTCGATCAGGGCGTGGCCGACCATGCGCGCGCCCGACATGCCGTAGGGGTGGCCGATGGAAATCGCGCCGCCGTTCACGTTCAGCAACTCGTCCGGGATGCCCAGAACGCGCTGCGATTGCAGAACCTGGCTGGCGAAAGCCTCGTTCAACTCCCACAGGCCGATGTCATCCATGGTCAGGCCATGCGCCGCCAGCAGCTTTGGCACGGCATAGATCGGGCCGATCCCCATCTCGTCGGGCTCACACCCCGCCGCCATCACGCCGACATAGCGGCCCAGCGGCTGCAGCCCGCGGCGCTCTGCCTCTTTCGCTTCCATCACCACCGAGGCGGATGCCCCATCCGACAATTGCGAGGCATTGCCCGCGGTGATGAACTTGCCTTCCTTCACGACCTGACCATCCTTGAACACAGGCGCCAGCGCCTGCAGGTTTTCCAGCGTGGTCGAGGGGCGGTTGCCTTCGTCCTTGGTCAGGGTCACTTCCTTGAACGAGATTTCCTTGGTGTCCTTGTCCATCACACCCATCATCGAGGTGAGGGGCACGATCTCGTCGTCGAACTTGCCCGCATCCTGCGCGGCTGCGGTGCGCTGCTGCGATTTCAGGGCATAGGCGTCCTGATCCTCGCGGCTGACACCGTAGCGGGATGCGACGTTTTCGGCGGTTTCCAGCATCGACATGTAAAGCGCGGGCTTGTGTTCCTTGATCCACGGATCGCCCGCGCGGTCGGTGCGCATGTTCTGGTTCTGCACAAGGCTGATCGATTCCACGCCGCCGCCGATCACGATGTCCATGCCGTCATGGATCACCTGCTTGGCGGCCGTGGCGATGGCCATCATGCCGCTGGCGCATTGCCGATCCAGCGACATGCCCGCGATGGTCACGGGCAGGCCCGCGCGGATCACGGCCTGACGGCCGATGTTGCCGCCGGTCGATCCCTGCTGGATCGCGGTTCCGATCACGCAATCGGAAATCTCGGACCCTTCCAGACCGGCGCGCGACACGGCATGGCGGACGGCGTGGCCGATCAGCTCTTGCGCCTGGGTGTTGTTGAACGCGCCGCGATAGGCCTTGCCGATCGGGGTGCGGGCGGTGGATACGATAACGGCGTCACGCATGGTTCTGTCCTTTCAGGGTCATTCGTTCCACGGCAGCGGCAGGCCACGGGCCTCGGCTGCCATGCGGGCATATTTGCGGGTCTGGGCAAAGGCGTCCTGCATCTCGGACTGGCCTTGCGGATCGCGGATCTGGGCCATGGCGGCCATCACGCCTTCGGGCGACAGCGCATCACCCTGCAGGGCGACACCGGCGGTTTCCGTGATCCGTGTCTCGGTGAAGCAACCGGCGCCCGCGCCAAGGATCATCCTGCGCGGCGCATCCTCGCACACCAGTGCCAGCAGACCGGGGGTGATGGTTTCGGGCTGCAACAGGTCTATCGTTTCGGGGGGCAGCAGGCTTTCGGTCATGCGCGTGGCAGCGGTCGGTGCCAGCATGTTGACGCGGATGTCGTATTTGGCGCCTTCCAGCGACAGCACGTTCATCAGCCCCAGAAGCGAGGATTTGGCCGCCCCGTAGTTGGACTGACCGAAATTGCCATACATCCCCGATCCCGAAGTGGTGTAGACGATGCGCCCGTAGCCGCGTTCGACCATGTGCCGCCACAGCGCATGGGTGGTATGGACCGATCCCATCAGATGCACATCCAGCACCTTGCGGAAATCCTCCATCGTGACCTTGGCAAAGGTCTTGTCACGCAGGATGCCGGCGTTGTTCACAAGGATGTCGACATGGCCGAACTCGGCGATCGCCTCGTCGACCATGGCCTGCACCTGGGCGGCATCCGTCACATCGGCGCCGTTGGCGATGGCGCGGCCGCCCATGGCGCGGATTTCCTCGACCACGGCGCGGGCGGCGTCGGAGGATTGGCCGATCCCGTCGGTGGATGACCCCAGGTCGTTGACCACGACCCGCGCGCCGCGTTCGGCAAGGCCAAGGGCGTGACACCGCCCCAGGCCCACGCCTGCGCCGGTCACGATGGCCACGCGGCCGTCGAAGCGAATGCTGCTCATGCTGTCTTTCCTTCGAAATAGCGCCGTGACAGCCATTCGGCGACCAGCGCGGGCTTGTCCTGTCCTTCGATCTCGACCGTGACATGCATGATGAACTGCACCTCTCCGGGGCGGATCTCCGTAAGCTCGGCCAGCGTGAACCGCCCCCGGATCCGCGCGCCTGACCGCACCGGCGAGACAAAGCGTATCTTGTTGAAGCCGTAGTTGACGCCCATCACCGCCCCTTCGATCGAGGGCATCTGATAGGCCATCGACGACAGCAGCGAGAGGGTCAGGAAACCATGTGCGATGGTGCCGCCAAACGGTGACTGCGCGGCAGCTTCGGGATCGACATGGATATACTGGTGATCAAAGGTGCAATCTGCGAAGGCGTCGATCTGGGCCTGCGTGATGGTGATCCATTCCGAGATGCCGATTTCGCTGCCGATCATCGACTCGAAGGTTGCGCGGCTGACGGCTTTCGTGACGGGCAGGGTCATGATCTTACAGGTCCTCGTTGAACAGGCTGCCGGGGGCGTTCGACTGCATGCCACCGGAAAGGGGCAGGATCGCGCCCGAAAGGTAGGCCCCGCCGCGACCGCAAAGGTATTGCAGCGCGCCCGCGATATCTTCGGGTGTGCCGACGCGTCCCAGCGGGACACCCTGCGCCGATTTCCGGCGGCCTTCTTCGTCCGCAAGGGCGAAGGCGGTCATCTTGGACACGAAGGGCCCCGGCGCGATGGCGTTGACGGTGATGCCCTGCGGGGCCAGATCATTCGACAGAACCCGCGTCATGTGATGCACGGCGCCTTTTGACACCGCATAGGAATAGGTCATCGTGCCCTTGGGAATGTCGCCCATGACGGAACCCACATTGATCACGCGGGCCGGGTCATCATCGGTTTTCGCCGCCAGCAGCAAGGGCAGCAGGCTTTGCGTCAGGTGGAACATGCCGGTCACGTTCAGGCTCAGCAGCTTGTCCCATGCGTCATAGGGATGCTCGCCCAGCGGTGCGCCCCAGGTGCGGCCTGCGTTGTTCATCAGGATATGCAGCTTGTCGGTGCGGGATTGCACTTCGGCAACCAGCGCGGCGATGCCTTCCTCGGTCGCCACGTCACCGCCGAACCCTTCGGCAGAGCCGGGCACACCCAACGCGTTGATCTCGGCTGCAACAGCCGCGCAGGCGTCGGCCTTGCGGCTTGCGATCAGCACGCGCGCGCCAGCGGCGGCCAGGCCCTCGGCGGCCATGCGCCCGATGCCCGTGGCCCCGCCGGTGACCAGAGCCACCTTGCCGGTCAGGTCGAACAGATGCGCAGGTGTCAAAGTCGAAGTCATCTCAGGTCCTTCCCGTCAAAATCCGCGCGCGGCGGCGATGATTGCCGCGTGATGGCCGTAATCGCCCAGCCATTCGGCCCCCACGCGGGCGCGCTTCATGAAAAAGCCGATGTCATGGGCGTCGGTCATGCCGATGCCACCATGCATCTGAACCGCCTCGGACACGGCCAGTTTCGCGGTCTGTGCCGCACGCGCCTTGGCAAGCGAGACCGCAAGACTTGCATCCGCAGGTGTGGCGTCAAGCCTGCGGCCCGCGTTGGCGATGGCGCTGGCTGTCACCTCGATTTCGGACCACAGATGGGCAGCGCGATGCTGCAAGGCCTGAAAGCTGCCGATGGTGCGGTCGAATTGGCGGCGATCCTTCAGATAGCCCAGCGTGATCGCGGCAGCCCCCCCGGCCAGACCCGTCAATTCCGCTGCCAGCGCCGCCTGTCCCGCCTGAAGGCCGGGGCGCAGCGCCGCAAGCCCGTTGTCCAGATCGCCGATGATGTCGTCGCCTGTCGCCTCGACCGCGTCAAAGACCAGCCGCGCGTGATCGCGGCTGTCGATGGTGGACAGCGCCTGCCGGTCCAGCCCGGCGCGGGCCGCGTCGATATCGAACAGGGTCAGCCCATCGGCATCCCCCGCTGCACCCGAGGTGCGCGCCAGAACCAGAATGCGTGCCGCCGTGGTGCCATCCGCCACGAAGGCCTTTGCACCGGACAGCCGAAAGGCATTGCCCTGCCGTTCCGCCTGCATCGCCGTTGCGGCGGGGGCGAATTTCGGCCCCTCGTCAAGCGCCAGCGCATAAGTCGCCTCACCCGCGGCGATGGCCTGCAATGCACCATGCGCGCGCGGTCCTGCGTCACGCAGCACCGAGGCGGCGATGACGGCGGTCGACAAGAAGGGCGATGCAGCCAGCGTCCGGCCCATTTCCTCGGCCAGAATGCCGGCCGCACGGTGGCCCATGTCGGCGCCGCCTGCGGCCTCGGGCACCAGCACGCCGGTCCAGCCCATCTGCGCCATCTCGGCCCACAAGGCGGGGTCATGCGCGCGCCCCGCATCCCGGTTGGCGCGCAGCCCCGACACCGGAGAGGCATCCGTCAGGAACCCGCGCGCCGCATCGCGCAGCATGACCTCGTCTTCGGTATCCAGCAGGGATTGGGTCATGTCGTTCATTGGTTCGGCATCTCCAGCACGCGCTTGGCGATGATGTCCAGCATGACCTCGGTCGTGCCGCCCTCGATCGAATTGGCCTTGGTACGCAGCCATTCGGGCGCAAGCCCGCCCTGTGTGCCGTCCCATTCCACGCCTTCGCTGCCGGCTGTCGCCATCAGCAGCTCGTAGCGGCGCTTGTTCAATTCGGTCCCGTAGTATTTCAGCATTGCGCTGGCATTTCCCACGCCGCGCCCCGCTTCGGCCTGATCCTTGTAACGCTCCATCGTCAGGCCAAAGGCCAGGGCATCGACCTCCAACTGCATCGCCTCGGCGCGCAGGACCGGATCGGCCATGACGTCACCCTCCTGCGAGGCCAGGATCTGGCTGACCGATCGCCCGCCCAGCAGCCCGCGCGCGCCGCCACCGATCATCTCGCGCTCATGGGTCAGCAGGTATTTCGCGATATCCCAGCCGCGGTTCAGCTCGCCCACAAGGTTTGTCTTGGGCACTTTGACGTTGTCGAAGAATGTCTCGCAGAACGGGGATTTGCCGGAAATCAGCCGGATCGGCCGGGTGGTGATGCCCGGCGTTTCCATGTCCATCAACAGGAACGAGATGCCCTTGTGCTTGGGCGCGTCGCGGTCGGTGCGCACCAGCGCAAAGATCCAGTCGGCGCGGTCGGCATAGGAGGTCCAGATCTTCTGGCCGTTGACCAGCCAGTGATCGCCCATGTCCTCGGCGCGGGTCTGCACATTGGCCAGATCCGATCCGGCGCCCGGCTCGGAATAGCCCTGGCACCAGCGGATCTCACCGCGTGTGATCTTTGGCAGATGTTCGGCCTTCTGTTCTGCGTTTCCGAATTCCAGAAGCGCCGGCCCCAGCATCCACAGGCCGAAGCTTTCCAGCGGCGGCGGCGCGCCCAGACGCTCCATTTCCTCGCGGTAGATCTTTTCCTGCGCGCGGCTCAGCGCGGCTCCACCGTACTCGACCGGCCAGCGCGGCGCGGTCAGACCGCGCGCGACGGCGCGTTCCAGCCAGAGCCGTTGGTTGTCATCGGTAAAGGTCCACTTGCGGCCACCCCAGACGATCGCGTTTTCATCCATCGGGCGACCCAGCAGGGGAGCGGGGCAGTTCGCGCTGATCCAGGCCGCTATATCGGCACGGAATGCGGCAAGATCCTCGGTTGCGTCGGACATATCACCCCTCCCTCGGCTTTATGTTCGCAATGCGGAAATGAATTTCACCGTCCAAGGCAACATCATCTTTGCCAGAGCGTCAAGCGCGCCTTGGTGCCGGTGGAACATTCCGTAACGTGACATCGGGACCGCATGCAGCGCAAGCGGCCCCGACAGTCCTGTTCAGCGCAGATCGGGCAGCTTGTAGTCGCCGAACTGCTGGCGCAGCGTCAGCTTGGACACCTTGCCCGTGGCGGTCAGCGGCAGCGCCTCGACCCAGACGATATCGTCGGGCAACTGCCACTTGGCGAAATGCCCATCCATATGCGCGTGGATATCTTCCAGCGAAGGCTTGTCGGCGCCAGAGGCCACCGCGATCAGCACAGGCCTTTCGTCCCATTTCGGATGGGGCATGGCGATGGCCGCACAGGATGCGATGCCGGGATGGGCCATGGCCACGTTTTCCAGGTCGATCGAGCTGATCCATTCGCCACCCGACTTGATCAGGTCCTTGGACCGGTCCTGGATCGACAGGAACCCGTTGGGGTCGATCGAGGCGATATCGCCCGTGCCGAACCAGCCTTCGGCGTCGATCACCTTTTTCGTGGCTTCCTCGTTGTTGAAATAGCCCGACACCACCGTGTTGCCGCGCACGTAAAGCTCGCCCACGGCCTTGCCGTCATGCGGCTGACGCTTGCCGTTGTCATCGACGATCTTCAGGTCCACGCCAAAGACGCGGCGACCCTGCTTGGCCTTGGCGTCGATCATCTTGTCGAACGGCAGTTTCTTGACCCAACCGGGCATGTTGCCATGGGTGCCGATGGGGCTCATCTCCGTCATGCCCCAGGCATGGCCCACGTTCACACCCAGCTTCTCGAAGGTTTCGATCATCACGCGGGGCGCGGCGGACCCGCCCACGATCACATCGCCAAAGCCGTTGGGGATGCGGCCCTGGGCCTTGATCTCTGTCAGCAGGCCTTGCCAGACGGTCGGCACGCCCCAGGCAGAATAGACGCCTTCATTGTCCATCAGCTTGAAGATGCTCGGCCCGTCCAGCGCGGGTCCCGGCATGACCATGGACAGGCCCACCATCGGCGCGGCATAGGGCAGACCCCAGGCGTTGACATGAAACAACGGCACGACCGGCAGAACCTTCGCACCCTCGGGGAAGGCCGATCCCATGACCAGCGAGATCATCAACCCGTGCAGCACGGTGGAACGGTGCGAATAAAGCGCGCCCTTGGGATTGCCCGTGGTCCCCGAGGTATAGCACAGCCCCGAGGCGGTATTCTCGTCCAGTTCGGGCCAGTCGAATGTCGTGGGCTGACCGTCCAGCAACTCTTCATAGCACAGCGCGTTCAGGCTGTTTGCCGGCATATGCGCCCGGTCGGTCATGATGACATAGACCAGCGAGGCCGGAAGCTGATCCTTCAGCTTTTCCAGGATCGGCACGAAGGTCAGATCCACGAACAGAACCTTGTCGCCCGCATGTTCGACGATATAGGTCATCTGCTCGGCGCTCAGGCGCGGGTTGATCGTGTGGCAGACAGCCCCGATGCCGGAAATCGCGTAATAAAGCTCGAAATGCCGATAGCCGTTCCAGGCCAGCGTGGCGACACGGTCGCCGACCTCGACCCCCATGCCTTGCAGCGCATGCGCCAGTTGCGACACGCGCGCCAGTGTTTCGGGATAGGTCTGGCGGTGGATGTCGCCCTCGGTCCGGACGGACACGATCTCGGCCCGGGGATGCGCTTCGGCAGCATAGGCCAGGATGTCGCTGATCATCAGCGGCCTGTTCATCATCATGCCCTGCATTTGGTTCTCCTCCCATTCGCAATCATGTTGCCCGGACCCTAGCGTGATGCGCGCCATTGCCAAAGGTAAAATCCGTATCCTGTGAGCGGCTTTGCCGCTGCGTCATTCGGCCACGGTGCTTGCTGGTGACAAGGGACATCCCTAGGCTTGCCGGGATGCGCGCCAGGCCACCGGCTTGCCGCCCCCGATCAGGAGGAGACGACCATGAAAGCCATCATCTGCAATGCCTTCGCCCCGCTGGATCAGCTTGAATTCGGCGAGATGCCGGACCCCGTGGCCAAGGACGACCAGGTGGTGATCAAGGTCGAGGCCGCAGGCGTGAACTATCCCGACGGGTTGCTGGTGCAGGGGCTTTACCAGATGCGCCCCGAACATCCGTTCGTGCCGGGCATGGAGGCGGCCGGCGTTGTGGAAAGTGTCGGGCCCGATGTGAAGCGGTTGAAGGTCGGGGACCGGGTCGCCACGATCTGTTCGCTGGGCGGTTATGCCGAAAAGGTCGCCGAGACCGAGGCGCGGGTTTTCCCCATCGGTGACATGGATGCGGCCGATGCCTGCGCGCTGCTGGTGGCTTTCGGCACCTCGCATCACGCGCTGAAACAGCGCGCCCATCTGCAGCCGGGCGAGACGCTTGTGGTGTTGGGTGCGGCCGGAGCGACCGGCGTTGCCGCGATCCAGATCGGCAAGATCATGGGCGCGCGGGTGATCGCCGTCGCCTCGACCGATGAAAAACGCGCCATCGCGCGCGAGAATGGCGCGGATGAGGCGATCGGCTACGACAATCTCAAGGATCAGTTGAAGACCCTGACCGGCGGCAAGGGCGTGGACGTGGTCTACGACTCGGTCGGCGGCGAGGCCTTTGACGCCTGTGCGCGGTCCATGGCCCGCAACGGGCGGTTGCTGATCATCGGTTTTGCCGGTGGCGAGATCCCCAAATTCCCGGTCAACCTGGCGTTGGTCAAGGAATTCAGTGTCGTGGGCGTGTTCTGGGGCAACTTCACCCGGCACGAGCCGCAGGTCTATGCCGAGAACATGCGCGAACTGCTGGGCTGGTATCAGGCCGGCAAGGTCAAGCCGCTGATCGAAGGCCGCTATCCGCTGTCGCAGGCCTCCGAGGTGCTGACCCGCGTGCTGGGGCGCGGTGCCGTGGGCAAGATCGCCCTGTTGCCATGAGGGATGCCTGGGGCCTGTCAGGCTGATCAGCCGCCGATGCGCCCCACCTTCTGCACCATTTCCAGAAGCCGGGGGCCAAGCTCGGCCTCGATCCTCTCGCGTGGCAGGATATAGGCCGGTCCGCCAAGGTTGAAGGCCAGCATCGGCGCGTCGCCCTGTGGCGAGCGGTAAGGCACGGCGACCGAATTCACGTCCGATTGCCAACTGCCGATATTGGCGTAGAACCCGCGTGTGCGGATCTGTTCGGCAGCCTCTTCGATCTCCTCCCGGATACGGGGCATGTCGGCGGGTGGGGTGCGCGCCTCGATCAGTTCCATGATCTGGGCGCGTTCCGTGGCATTGGTTCCGGCAATATAGGCCCGCCCCATGGCCGAGCGCGCCAGCGAGATGCGCGAGCCGACATTCAGCTGCAAGGAGATCATGCCCCGCGCCGCGCGCGCGCAGGCGATATAGGTCATCGAATGGTCGTCGCGCCCGCCAAGCGCCACCAGGACGCCGTCGCCGCAGGCATCGGCCAGTTCCTGCATCAGGGGCTGTGCCGTCTCGCGCACCTTCAGGCCACCAAGACAGGCATAGCCCAGGCTCAGGACGGGAACGCCCATGCGGTAGCGCCCGGTGCCTTCGTCATAGACCAGATACCCCAGCTTCAGCAGCGTATAGGTCAGCCGCGACACCGTCGAATTGGGCAGGCCGGTCCGGTCCGCCAGATCACGGTTGCCAAGGCCGGAACGGTCGGCCGGTGTGAAGGCACGCAGGATGTCCAGCCCCCGATGCAAGGCGGTCACGAACTGACGATCCTCGGCGTGATCCTTGTCTTCGATCTCTGGCGCGGTGTCTGCGGCTCTTTTCCTCACGTTTCGGTTCCTGTCCTGCTGTCTGTCTGCGCCGCGAACTCGGCTTCGGTCAGCGCGCGCCACAATACCTTGCCCGCGCCCGACCGGGGGAGACTGTCCATGAACGCCACCCTGGTGGGGCATTTATACGCCGCCATCTGCGTTTTGCACCAGTCGGTCACGGCCTTCTCGGTCAACTGGCCACGCGCCTTTGGCGTGGGGACAACACATGCCTTGACGGTTTCGCCCCGGCGCGGATCGGGTGCGGCGATCACGCAGACCTCGGCGATGTCGGGATGGCGGTGCATCAGGGCCTCGACCTCGGCGGGCCAGACCTTGAAGCCTGATGCGTTGATCATCCGCTTCACGCGGTCAACCATGAAGAAATAGCCGTTTTCGTCGTAATATCCCAGATCGCCTGTGCGGAAGAAACGCTTGCCCTCGATGTCCAGAAACGCCTCGGCGGTGGCTTGGGGATTGTTCCAGTAGCCCAGGAAAACCTGCGGGCCGTGGGTCACGATCTCGCCCACTTCGCCCTGGCCAAGCTCGTCCCCGACATCGCCGCTCTCGGTCACGGCCAGGATGCGGCTGTCCACGTCGAACATCGGCACGCCCAGGCACTGCCGCTTCGGGGCATGCACCGGGTTGGTATGGGTCGCGGCCATGGTCTCGGACAGGCCATAGCCCTCGATGTAATCCAGACCCGTGATCGTCTTGAGCTTGTCGGCCACCGCCTCGGGCATCGAGGCCCCGCCGCCTCCGATCGCCTTGAGGCTGGACAGGTCATAGCTGCCGACATCGGGATCATTCACAAGGTCGATCGCCATGGTCGTGATCGACCGCCAGCGCGTGACCCGGTGCCGCTTGATCAGGGCTGCGGCATGGGCGCGGTTCCAGCGGAACAGGATCACGATGCAGCCGCCCTTGATGACCGGCCCGTTCATGACGCCCTGCATGCCTGTGACATGAAAGAAGGGCAGGGTGGCCAGATGCACGTCCTGTTCGCTGGACGGGTTCCAGACCAGACCGCCCCAGGCTGTTTCCATCACCGTGCGATGGCTGTGCATGCAGCCCTTGGGCTGGCCCGTCGTGCCGGAACTGTAGGGGATCACCGCCAGATCATCGGGCTGCGCCAGATGCGGGCCGGGCTGCAACCCGGCGGCCAGCGCATCTTCCCACCGGGTCAGGCCAGGGCCTTGCACATCGGCGGCATCCAGCGCGGCTATGGCCTCGGGCAGGGGAATGTCGCTGTCCGGGTCCGTGCCTGCGGCATAGGTGGCGACCAGTATACGATCCAGCAGGCCTGCCGCGATCAGCGGAGCACTGTCGCCCAGCCCTTCCTGGCCGCCGATCATCAGGCGCGCCCCGGTGTCGCGGGCAAGGTGCTCCAGTTCGGCGCCCCGGCTCATCGGGTTGACCGGCACCACCACCGCATCGGCGCGCAGGGTGGCGAAATAGCCGATCACGAAATGCGGACTGTTCTGCACGCACAGCAACACCCTGTCGCCCTTGGCGATCCCGGCCTTGGCCTGCATCCAGCCCGCCAGCCGTTCCGCATCGGCCAGCAGATCGGCATAGGTCCATTCCCTGCCATAGAAGATCAGCGCCTTGCGGTCGGGAAAGCGCGCGGCCGTTTCGGCCAGATTGGCGAACAGGGTCCGGTCTGGTGCGTCGAGGGATTTCGACATCCCTTCGGGCCAGATGGCATAATGGCGGGTCATCATGGGCATCAGGTTCAGACTTTCATGCCGGGCAGATTCAGCGAGGCGGTATTGCCCCCGTCCACCGGCAGGGCCTGCCCGGTGATATAGCTGGCATCGTCACTGGCCAGAAACGCGATCACGGCGGCGACCTCTGCGGGGCGGCCGTAGCGGCGCAACTCGCAGCGCGCGCCGAGGCGGTCCTCTTTTCCGACGCTGCGCGCGTAATCAAAGATCGGCTGCGTCATGCCGGTTTCGATCAGGCCGGGACAGACCGCGTTGACGCGGATGCCATGCCCGCCCAGATCGCAGGCGGTGGTCTGGGTCAGGTTGATCACCCCGGCCTTGGAGGCGGAGTAGACATTGCCGCCCGCGCCCGACCGGATCCCCGCGACCGAGGCCGTGTTGACGATGGCGCCCGCCTTGCGGGCCATCATCGACGGGGCCGCATGCTTGATGAAATGCGCGGTCCCGAAGAGGTTCACCCCCATCACTCGCACCCAGTCAGCGCTGTCGATATCGGTGATCGGCGCATGGGTACAGGTCACGCCCGCGTTGTTGCACAGCACGTCGATCTGCCCGAACCGGTCCAGCACCTGCGCGATGCAGGCCTGAACGGCCGCTTCATCCGACACGTCACAGGCAATGGACAGATGCGGCCCGCCCACTTCCGGCAATGGACAACCCGCCAGATCGACCAGCACGACCGAGGCCCCCTCGGCTGCCAGCCTGTCCGCCGTGGCGCGGCCAATCCCCCCCGATGCGCCGGTGACCAGCGCAACCTTTCCTTCAAATCTCACACGGTCCTCCCCGTCTTTAGGCAAAACTCGCACAAAGGTCGTGTCGGATCAACTGTGCGAAATTACTTTCCGCATGTCGGGACATGTCGCGCCATCGCGCGCGCGGCGCGCGGCCCTGCGCCAAATGACAAGGTTTTTGCCGCAGAATGCCGCTGGTGCTGCATATTGGATTTTCCTTGGCGGCAACTTCGGATAATCAGGGGCCGATGCGACGCCCTGCCCGGCGGGGCGCGCGCTTCCTGTCCATGGACCGCAAGGAACCCGAAGAGAATGCCCGAGACCGAAAACCCATTGTCCAACCCGCTGATCCCGGCGGATCTTGCCCCCGTGATGTCGGCACTCTGCAAGGTGGCGGTCGATCTGGCAGGCATCATCGCGCGCGGGCCGCTTGGGCAGTCGCTTGGCCATGAGGTCGGGGAAAATGCCGGCGGCGACGGGCAGAAGGCGCTGGATGTGCTGGCCGACGACATGTTCGAAGCCGCGCTGAGGCAGGCCTCCGTGCGCTGGTATGCTTCGGAAGAGCAGGACACGGTGCTGGCCCTGAACCCCGATGGCCGCTATGCGCTGGCCATCGACCCGCTGGACGGGTCGTCGAACATCGACGTGAACGTGTCCATCGGCACGATCTTTTCCATTTTCGAGGCCAAGGATGACGCCGAGGCCAGTTTCCTGCGCCCCGCATCCGAACAGGTTGCCGGCGGCTATGTGATCTACGGCCCGCAATGCTGCCTTGTGGTGACCTTCGGCAAGGGCACGCTGATGTTCGTTCTGGACCCGTCCACCGGGCGGTTCGAACTGGTCAATGACGGGATGCAGACGCCTGGCGCATCAAAGGAATATGCGATCAACGCCTCCAACCACCGTCACTGGGATCCGGCGATCCGCGCCTATATCGAGGATTGTCAGGCGGGCAAGACCGGTCCCCACGGGCAGGACAGCAATATGCGTTGGGTTGCCTCTCTGGTGGCGGAAACCCACCGGATTTTGACACGGGGGGGCATCTTCCTCTATCCCGGCGACGCGCGGCCGAGCTATGAGATGGGGCGGCTGCGGATGGTCTACGAGGTGGCGCCCATCGCCTTCCTGATCGAACAGGCTGGCGGTCTGGCAACGGACGGGCGGACGCCGATCATGGAACAGGCGGCGGATGCCCTGCACGCGCGCAGCCCATTGGTTTTCGGCAGCCCCGACAAGGTGCGCCAGGTGGCCGGATATTACGACAGGGCGGGCTGAGCGCCGCCACACCAACTTTTGCCGGACGCACGCGCGCCGGAACATTTCGACTTCGAGGGGAAAAGACAACATGGCACTGATTACGATGCGTCAACTGCTGGATCACGCCGCCGAACATGGCTATGGCGTGCCGGCTTTCAACATCAACAACATGGAACAGGGCCTTGCGATCATGAACGCGGCCAAATCGGTTGATGCGCCGGTGATCATCCAGGCCAGCCGGGGGGCGCGCAAATACGCAGGCGACCTGATGCTGAAGCACATCATGATGGGCCTGGTCGAGATGTTCCCCTCCATCCCCGTCTGCATGCATCAGGACCACGGCAACAACATGGCGACCTGCCTGACCGCGATCCGCCACGGCTTCACCTCCGTGATGATGGATGGCAGCCTTGAGGAGGACATGAAGACCCCCTCGGATTACGACTACAACGTCGATGTCACCCGCCGCGTGACCGACGCCGCGCACCTGGTGGGCGCCTCGGTCGAGGGTGAGCTGGGCGTGCTGGGCAGCTTGGAAACCGGCGAGGCCGGCGAAGAGGACGGATCGGGCGCCGTCGGCAAGCTGAGCCATGACCAGCTGCTGACCGATCCGGATCAGGCCGTTGATTTCGTGCTCAAGACCAAGTGCGATGCCCTGGCAATCGCCTGCGGCACCAGCCACGGTGCCTACAAGTTCAGCCGCAAGCCGGATGGCGAGATCCTGGCCATGTCCACGATCGAGGCGATCCATGCCAAGCTGCCCGACACGCATCTGGTGATGCACGGATCAAGCTCGGTCCCGCAGTACCTGCAGGATCTGATCAACGCCCATGGTGGCAAGATGCCCCAGACCTATGGCGTGCCGGTCGAGGAAATCGAGCGCGGCATCAAGATGGGCGTGCGCAAGGTGAACATCGACACCGATTGCCGCATGGCGATCACCGGGCAGTTCCGCAAGATCGCCATGGAACATCCCGACGAGTTCGATCCGCGCAAGTTCATGATCCCCGCCATGGCCGAGATGCAGGCGCTCTGCCGCGACCGGTTCGAGCGTTTCGGTACGGCCGGACATGCAAGCTCGATCAAGGTCATCAGCATGGATGACATGGCGGTGCGCTACGCCTCGGGCAAACTGGACCCGCGCGCTGCGGGCAACAAGGCGGCCTGAGGCTTGGATCACGGCGGGGGGCTTTGCCCCCCGCGTCGAACTCTGTTCGACGCTCCCCCCAGGATATTTGGGGCAAGAAGAAACAGGCACAGGTTGGAGACATGTCATGACCCTTGATCGATCCATCAAGATCGCCCCGTCGATCCTGTCGGCGGATTTCGCCAATTTCGGCGCCGAGATCCGCGCGATCGAGGCTGAGGGCGCCGATTGGGTGCATGTCGATGTGATGGACGGGCATTTCGTCCCGAACCTGACCTTCGGCCCGCCTGCTGTCGCGGCCTTTCGCCCGCATGTGAAGACCGTGATGGACGTGCATCTGATGATCGCGCCCGTCGATCCCTATATCGCGGCCTTCGCCGAGGCGGGGGCGGATATCATCACCGCCCATGTCGAGGCGGGCCCGCATGTGCATCGCACCATGCAGGCGATCCGCGCGCACGGGGTCAAGGCGGGCGTGGCCCTGAACCCCGGCACGCCGGTCGATGCAGTGGACCATCTGCTGGACATGATCGACATGGTCTGCGTGATGACGGTGAACCCCGGTTTCGGCGGGCAGAAGTTCATTCACAGCCAGATCGACAAGGTGCGCCGCCTGCGCGCCATGATCGGGGATCGGCCCATCCATATCGAGATCGACGGCGGGGTGACGGTGGAAACCGCCCCTCTGGTCGTGGCTGCAGGCGCGGATGTGCTGGTGGCGGGATCGGCCGTGTTCAAGGGCGGTTCCGTCGACAACCCCGCGCCCTACGGCGAGAACATGCGCGCGATCCGTAGCGCCGCCGAGGCCGCGCGCGGGTGAGCGCCATTGTCTTCGACCTCGATGGTACGCTGATCGACAGCGCGCCGGATATCGCTGCCGCAGTGAACCGGACGCTGGCGGACGCAGGTCATGCGCCCCTTGATCTGCCGACGGTGATTTCCTTCATCGGCCATGGTCTGCCGCGTCTGGTGGAACGGGCCATGGGGGCGCGCGGGATCGACATGGCAGAGCATGCGCGTCTGACCGAGGTGACGCTTGCGCATTACAACGCGGCCTCGAACGATCTGACACGGCCCTATCCGGGTGTGATGGCGGTGCTGGAACATCTGCGGGACCAGGGGCATCGTCTGGGCATCTGCACCAACAAACCCGAAGGGCCTGCGCGCAAGGTGCTGGGCCAGTTCGGCATGGCGCATCTGTTCGATGTGGTGGTGGGTGGCGACAGCCTGACGGTGAAAAAGCCCGATCCTGCGCCGTTGCATCATGCCTTTGCCGCGCTGGGCGCGGCGTCAGGGCTTTATGTGGGCGATAGCGAAGTGGATGCGGATACGGCAAAGGCCGCTGGCATCCCCTTCGCCTTTTTCACCCAAGGTTATTGCCATATCCCGCATGCAGACGTGTCCTGCATCGCGCGCTTTGACCATTTCGACGCATTGCCGCGGATCGTGGCCGACATGACCGCTACTGCCCCAGGTCACTGAGCCGCGCCAGAAGAAGCCCGGTGTTGCGCACGTCGAATTTGCGCATCAGGCGCGCGCGCACATCCTCGATCGTGCGGGGCGACAGGCCCAGCACCTGCGCGATTTCCTTGGAGGTCTTGCCGCGCGCCAGCCATGTGACCACCTGCCGTTCGCGCGAGGTCAGGGCAGGACCGTCGCGGCGTGGCGTGATGGGGGCAAAGCTCATCACGATGCGCGCCAGCGGATCTTCCGGGGTCAGCGTGCGCGCGCGGAACCGGCACCAGACGGCATGGCCATCCGCATGCCGCAGCATCCGCTCATCCGCATAGGCCCCGTCGCGCCGCAAGGGTTCAAGCCCGATGTCGCGGATCTGGATGAACTCGGCCTCGGACCCGTAAAGCATCCGGAAGCTTTGGCCCAGAAGTGCATCCATGCCATAGCCGGACAGGTCGCAGAACGTGGCATTGCATTCCTCGATCACCCGGTGGCGGGTCATCACGATGCCGACGGGCGCGCGGTCGAAGGCGAGGCGGGCGATGTCTTCCATGGGGTGCTACCGTGGTTCTACGGTATTGATACCGTAGTTGCGGCAAAGCATGCTGATGTCTGCAAGGCAAGCGCAAAGGAGTGGTGGCATGTCCCTGACTGACAGGCTGGACGAGGCGGTGGCGGCGCGGCGCGAGGATCTGATCGCGCTGACGCAGGATCTGATCCGCATTCCCACGTTGAACCCGCCGGGCGACAACTACCTCGAGATTTGCGAATACCTGGATCGCCGCCTTGGCGCGTCCGGCTTTCAGACCGAACTGGTGCGGGCCTACGGCGCGCCGGGCGACAGCGACAAGCATCCGCGCTGGAACATCGTGGCGCGGCGCGAAGGGGCCTATCCCGGCGAATGCGTGCATTTCAACAGCCATATCGACGTGGTCGAGGTCGGGCGCGGCTGGACCACGGACCCTTTCGGCGGAGAACTGAAAGATGGCAAGATCTATGGGCGCGGCGCTTGCGACATGAAAGGCGGGCTGGCCGCCAGCATCATCGCGGCCGAGGCCTTTCTGGCGGTCTGCCCCGATTTCGCGGGCGCGATCGAGATCAGCGGCACGGCGGATGAGGAATCGGGCGGCTTCGGCGGTGTGGCCTACCTGGCCGAAAAGGGCTTTTTCAGCCCCGAGCGCGTGCAGCATGTCATCATTCCCGAACCCCTGAACAAGGATCGCATCTGCCTGGGCCATCGCGGCGTCTGGTGGGCCGAGATCGAGACCCATGGCGAGATCGCCCATGGCTCGATGCCCTTCCTTGGCGATTGCGCCGTGCGCCACATGGGCGCGGTCGTGGCCGAGATGGAGACATCGCTGTTCCCGGCGCTGGCGCAGAAGCGCACCGATATGCCCGTGGTGCCCGATGGGGCCAAGCAATCCACCCTCAACATCAATTCGATCCACGGGGGCGAGAACGAGCAGGAGGACGATTACACCGGCCTGCCCGCGCCCTGCGTGCCCGACAGCTGCCGCATGGTGATCGACCGCCGTTTCCTGATCGAGGAAGATATCGACGAGGTGCGCGAAGAGGTGATGCAGATCCTGCGCACCGTCGCGGAACGCCGCGCCACATTCAGCTATGACGTGACCGAATTGCACCGCGTCCTGCCGACGATGACCGAGAAATCGGCCCCCGTGGTGCAGGTCGTGGCCAAGGCGATCGCCGATACGATGGGGCGTGAGGCGGAATATGTCGTCTCGCCCGGAACCTATGACCAGAAGCACATAGACCGGATCGGCAAGCTGAAGAATTGCATCGCCTATGGTCCGGGCATTCTGGACCTTGCGCATAAACCGGATGAATATGTCGGCGTGGATGATATGCTGGATTCCGCAAGGGTGATGGGACGGTCGCTGATCGCATTGCTTGCACGGGACTGAGAGCGTTGCTCAACAGGGAGAGAACGAGATGACTTATCTGAACTTCACGCGCGGCATGGTCAGCGCGCTGGCGCTGGTGGCTGCCATGACAGGCACGGTCGGCATGGCGCAGGCGAAGACCGATATCGTCGTGGGCATGCAGTTGGAGCCGCCGCATCTGGACCCGACCAGTGCTGCAGCGGGAGCTATCGACTCGGTGCTCTATGCGAATGTGTTCGAGGGGCTGACCCGTTTCGGCCCGGATGGATCGGTGAACCCCGGATTGGCCGCCAGCTGGGATATCTCGGCGGATGGCACCGTCTATACCTTCAAGCTGCATGATGGCGTGACCTTTCATGACGGCACCACGATGGATGCCGAAGATGTGAAATTCAGCCTCGACCGCGCCCGCGCCGAGGATTCGGTGAACGCCCAGAAGGGCCTTTTTGCCGGGATCACCGATGTCACCGTGATCGATCCCCTGACCGTGCAGGTCACGCTGGGTGCGCCCAACGGGTCGTTCCTGTTCAACATGGCCTGGGGTGACGCGGTGATCGTGGCGCCCGAAAGCATCGAGAACATCAAGACCAATCCCGTGGGCACGGGGGCGTTCAAGTTCGACAACTGGGTGCAGGGCGACCGGATCGACATCGTGAAAAACCCCGATTACTGGGGCGAGCCTGCCAAGCTGGATCGTGCCACCTTCAAGTTCATCAGCGATCCGACCGCCGCTTTCGCCGCCGTGATGGCCGAGGATGTGCATGCCTTCGCAGGCTTTCCCGCGCCCGAGAACCTGCCGCAGTTCGATGCCGATCCGCGCTTCCAGGTCCTGATCGGCTCGACCGAGGGCGAGACGATCCTGTCCACCAACAACAAGCAGGCGCCCTTCGACAACATCAAGGTGCGCGAGGCGCTGGCCCATGCGATCGACCGCCAGGCGATCATCGACGGGGCGATGTTCGGCTACGGCACGCCCATCGGCACCCATTTCGCGCCGCACAATCCCGACTATGTCGATCTGACCGGCAATTCCGCCTATGATCCCGAAAAGGCCAAGGCCCTTCTGGCCGAGGCGGGCTTTCCCGATGGGTTCACCACGACGCTGAAACTGCCGCCCCCGTCCTATGCGCGGCGCGGCGGCGAGATCATCGCGGCGCAGCTGCGTGCGGTCGGCATCGAGACCGAGATCAGCAACCTGGAATGGGCCCAGTGGCTGGAGCAGGTGTTCACCGGCAAGGATTTCGGCCTGACCATCGTCAGCCATACAGAGCCGATGGATATCGGGATCTATGCCAACCCCGACTATTACTTCCAGTATGACAGCGCCGAGTTCCAGAAGATCATGACCGATCTGACGGCTGCGACGGATCCCGCCGCGCGTAGCGCGCTGCTGAAACAGGCGCAGGAGAAGATCTCGCTGGATTACGTGAACGGCTACCTGTTCCAGCTGGCGGCCCTGAGCGTGGCCAATGCCAAGGTCATGGGCCTTTGGAAGAACGCGCCGACGCAGGCGACCGACCTGACGGCCGTCTACTGGGCTGACTGAACCGCCAAGGCCTAAATGTCACCCTCGCGCGTCTTGCGCGCGGGGGAGCCTCCGGCGGGGATATTTCGGGCAAGAAGAAGCAAGGGGCGCGTGCCATGGCCTGACGGGCCGGGGGCGGGCGGGATACGGGGCGAATGCTGCGCTATGTGCTGAAACGGCTGGTGTCGCTGGTGATCTCGCTGGCCGTTGCAAGCCTCGTGATCTTCCTGGCGATCGAGGTCGTGCCGGGCGACCCGGCCGCCTATATGCTGGGCATGAACGCGCAGCCCGACACGCTGGCCGCATTGCGTGAGCAGCTGGGCCTGAACGGCACCATCCCCGAACGCTACCTGTCCTGGGTTGCGGGCATGCTGCAGGGCGATTTCGGCACCTCCTACACCTATCGCACGCCGGTGGCCGAGATGATCGGCGAACGGCTCTGGATCAGTTTGCCGCTGGCGCTTTATGCGTTGACGCTGAGCACGCTGATCGCCTTTCCGGCGGGCGTCTGGGCGGCGTCGCGGCGCGGATCGGCCGTGGATATGGGGGTGATGGGCGTGACGCAACTGGGTGTGGCGATCCCGAATTTCTGGTTCGCCATGCTGATGGTGCTGGTCTTTGCGATCAATCTGCGCTGGTTTTCCGCAGGCGGATTTGCGGGATGGGAGCAGGGGTTTTTCGCGGGCATGAAAAGCCTGACCCTGCCGGCCATCGCGCTGGCCCTGCCGCAGGCCAGCATCCTGACGCGGGTCATGCGCTCGAGCCTGCTGGACACGCTGTCCGAGGATTTCATCCGCACCGCGCGCGCCAAGGGGCTGACGCGGCGCCAGGTGCTGTGGCGCCATGCCCTGCGCAACGCGATGATCCCGGTGCTCACGATCATCGGGATGCAGTTTTCCTTCCTGATGGCGGGCGCGATCATCATCGAGAACGTCTTTTTCCTGCCCGGCCTCGGCCGGCTGGTGTTCCAGTCGATTTCCGCGCGCGACCTGATCGTGGTGGAATCCGTGGTGATGCTGCTGGTTTTTGCCGTGATCGTGGTGAATTTCGCGGTGGACGTGGCCTATGCCGCCGTTGACCCAAGGTTGAGGGGGCGGCGATGATACGTGCGGCGCTGACCAATCGGTCTTTGGTGATCGGGCTGGCCCTCTCGCTGATCTTCGTCGGCGCGGCGCTGGTCAGCTTTGTCTGGGTGCCTCAGGATGTGGCGACGCTCGACATTGCCAACAAGATGAAGACGCCATCGGCCGCGCATCCTTTGGGCACCGACCATTTCGGGCGCGACATCCTGTCGATGATCATGGTGGGCGCGCGCACCTCGATCGCCGTGGCGGTGGTGGCCGTGGTGATCGGCATGGGTTTGGGCGTGCCGCTGGGCCTGGCCGCCGCCGCACGGCGCGGCAGCCTTCTGGATGAGGTCATCATGCGCGGCAATGACCTTGTCTTTGCCTTCCCCTCGCTGCTGATCGCGATCATGATCACGGCCGTTTTCGGGCCCTCCGCCCTGAATGCGATCATCGCCATCGGGATCTTCAACATCCCCGTCTTCGCGCGTCTCACACGTGGCGCGGCGCTGAGCCTGTGGACGCGCGACTATGTGCTGGCCGCGCGCGTGGCGGGCAAGGGCGCGGTCCGCATCAGCGCAGAGCACATCCTGCCCAATGTGACCAACCTGCTGATCGTGCAGGGCACGATCCAGTTCAGCCTGGGCATTCTGGCCGAGGCGGCGTTGTCCTATGTGGGGCTTGGCGCGCAGCCCCCCGTTCCCAGCTGGGGGCGGATGCTGGCGGACAGCCAGACGATGATCTCGCTTGCGCCGCATATGGCGATCTTTCCGGGCATGGCGATCCTGCTGACCGTGCTGGGCCTGAACCTGATGGGCGACGGGTTGCGCGACCTCTTCGATCCCCGGATCAGGAGGGACCGGCGATGAGCCTGCTGCGGATCGAAGGCCTGAACCTGGCCATCCACGATTACGGCATCCTGCACGATGTCGCGCTGACCGTGGAACCGGGGCAGATCGTGGGCGTGATCGGTGAAAGCGGATCGGGCAAATCCATGACTGCGCTGGCGGTGATGCAACTTCTGCCGGAGGCCGCGCGCGCCACGGGACGCGTTGTGCTGGATGGACAGGATGTGTTGCAATTGTCCGAGGCCGATCTGTGCAGGATGCGGGGCCGCGTGATGGGCATGGTGTTTCAGGAACCGATGACGGCGCTGAACCCGATCCAGACCATCGGCGATCAGGTGGCCGAGACGATCCTTGTCCATGAACGCGTCACAAAGGCCGAGGCGCGGGATCGCGCGCGGCAAGCCCTTGCCCGCGTCGAACTGCCCGAGGACCGCTTTCCCCTGACCCGCTATCCGCATGAGCTGTCGGGCGGGCAGCGTCAGCGCGTGGTGATCGCCATGGCGATTGCGCTGCGGCCCAGGCTGCTGATCGCGGATGAGCCCACGACCGCACTGGATGTCACGACACAGGCGCAGATCCTCACGCTGCTCAAACGGCTGGTGCAGGAGGACGGGATGGGCCTTCTGATGATCAGTCACGATCTGGCCGTGGTGGCCGACATGGCCGATCATCTGGTCATCATGCGCCATGGCCGCGTGGTGGAAAGCGGGCCCTCGCCCGATCTGTTCCACCGGATGCAGCATCCCTATTCAAAGGCGCTGCTGGCCGCATCGACCCATCAACCCGACCGCGCAGCACAGCCGCAGGACATGCCGCTGCTGCAGGTGCGGGGCGTGATCCGCGACTATGCCACCGCGCGCAAAGGGATCTGGGGCAAGCCGGGCAGCTTCCGGGCGGTCAATGACGTGAGTTTCCAGATCCGGCGCGGGGAGTCGCTGGGTCTGGTGGGGGAATCCGGCTGCGGCAAATCCACCCTGACCCGCGCCATTCTGGGGCTGGAGGAGGTACAGGCCGGGCAGATCCTGCTGGATGGTCAGCCCGTCTTCACCGGGCATAGGCCGAACCGCGCCGTGCGCCGCCGCATGCAGGTGGTGTTCCAGGACCCCTACGGCAGCTTCAACCCGCGCCACCGGGTCGCGCGGCTGGTGAGCGAGCCGTTCCACCTGCTGGATACCCCGCCGCAGGGTGCGGCGCGCGATGCCGCGATTGCCGCAGCGCTGGAAAGCGTCGGCCTGAGCGCCGATGATCGGCACAAATACATCCACGAATTCTCGGGTGGCCAGCGCCAGCGCATCGCCATCGCCCGTGCGCTGATCATCAAGCCCGACCTGATCATCCTGGACGAGGCGGTGTCGGCGCTGGATGTGTCGATCCGGGCGCAGATTCTGGATCTGCTGGCGGATCTGGGGGATCGCCTTGGCCTGACCTATCTGTTCATCAGCCATGACCTGTCGGTCGTGCGGCAGGTGACGGACCGCGTACTGGTCATGCAGGCGGGCCGGATCGTCGAGCAGGGCGAGACGGCGGATGTCTTCGCCAACCCGCAACACCCCTATACAAGGCAGCTTCTGGCCGCGACGCCACGCCTGCCGGACTTCGAGAATACCTGAGGAGGACAAAGACATGAGCGAAGACCTGGGATTGTGGTTCGACCCGTCCAAATGCCTGATCGGGGGGGAATGGGTGGCCCCGATCGGTGGGCAGTATCTGCCGCTGGAGAACCCATCGACCGGCGAGGTGATCGGCCAGATCGCGCGCGGCACCGGGGCAGATATCGACGCGGCGGTCGCCGCGGCAGAGGCGGCGCGCCATGGCCCATGGGGCCGGATGAGTGCGGCAGAGCGTGGCCGCATCCTGATGGCGCTGGGACGCATGGTGCTGGACCGTGTCGACGATCTGGCCCGGATCGAGGCGCTGGATGTGGGCAAGCCGCTGAAACAGGCCCGCGCCGATGCTGTGGCCTTGGCGCGCTATATGGAATTCTACGGCGGGGCGGCGGACAAGCTGCATGGCGAAACCATCCCCTATCTGGACGGCTACACCGTCTACACCCTGCGCGAACCGCATGGGGTGACGGGGCATATCGTGCCCTGGAACTATCCGATGCAGATCATCGGGCGGTCCGTGGGGGCGGCACTGGCGACAGGCAACGCCTGTGTGCTGAAACCGGCCGAAGATGCCTGCCTGACGGCGCTTGCCTTTGCCCAGATGGCCAAGGCGGCTGGCCTGCCCGATGGCGCGCTGAACGTGGTCCCCGGTCTGGGGTCCGAGGCGGGGGCAGCCCTGACCGCGCATCCCGGCGTGCATCACATCAGCTTTACGGGATCGGTCGGCACCGGCGTGATGGTGCAGGAGGCGGCGGCGAAAAACGTGATCCCCGTCACGCTGGAACTGGGGGGCAAATCCCCGCAGGTCGTGTTCGAGGATGCGGACATCCCCGCCGCCCTGCCGTTCCTGGTCAATGCGGGCATTCAGAACGCGGGCCAGACCTGCTCGGCCTCGTCGCGGATCCTGGTGCAGCGCGCGGTTTACGATCAGGTCGTGGAACGCATGGCCCTGCGCTATGACGCGCTGAAAGTGGGCCGCGCGATGGATGATCTGGACGTGGGGCCGCTGATCTCGGCCAAGCAGAAGAGCATCGTCAGCGGCTTCATCGCCAAGGGTGCTGATTTGCAGATCGCGGGGCAGGGCCAATTGATCAGCGCGCCGAATGGCGGGAACTACGTGCGCCCCACGCTCTTTGCCAACGTCAGCCCCGGCCATTGCCTGGCGCGGGATGAAATCTTTGGCCCCGTTCAGGTGGTCATCCCCTTCGAGGACGAGGAAGAGGCCGTGGCGATCGCCAATGGCACCGATTACGGCCTTGTCGCCAGCGTCTGGAGCCAGAATGGCGCGCGCCAGATGCGGATGGCGAAACGCATCCGCGCGGGGCAGATCTTCATCAACAACTATGGCGCGGGCGGCGGGGTGGAACTGCCCTTCGGCGGCATGGGCAAATCCGGTCATGGCCGCGAAAAGGGCTTTGAGGCGATGTATGGCTTCACCGTGCTGAAAACCGTCGCGGCCTTCCACGGCTGATATCCAGACACAGAACCAAAGGAATGGAACCATGAGACTGACAGGAAAGACGGCCATTGTCACAGGCGGCGCCAGCGGGTTTGGCGCGGGCATCGTGCGCAAATTCGCAGCCGAAGGCGCGCGCGTGCTGGTCGTGGACATCAACGCCGATGGTGCGGCGGCCATGGCCGAGGAAGTGGGCAACGGCGCCCTCTCGATCGCATGCAACGTGGCCGATGGGGCCAGCGTGGCCGCGATGGCCGCCTTTGCGATCAAGGAAATGGGCCAGGTCGATATCCTTGTGAACAACGCCGGCATCACGCACCTGCCGAAACCGATGGAAGACGTGACCGAGGAGGAGTTCGACCGCGTCTTTGCCGTGAACTGCAAATCCGTCTACCTGACCGCGCGCGAACTGGTGCCGCATATGAAGGAAAAGGGTGGCGCGATCCTGAACGTGGCCTCGACCGCCGGCCTCAGCCCGCGCCCGCGCCTGAACTGGTATAACGCATCCAAAGGCTGGATGATCACCGCGACCAAGACGATGGCGGTGGAACTGGCGCCCTCGCAGCTGCGCGTCAACGCAATCTGCCCGGTGGCGGGGGAAACGCCGCTGCTGGCCTCCTTCATGGGCGAGGATACACCCGAGATGCGGACGAAATTCCTGTCCACCATCCCGCTGGGCCGCTTTTCCACGCCCGAGGACATGGGCAATGCCGCCTGTTTCCTGTGCTCGGACGAGGCCAGCATGGTGACGGGCGTGGCCATGGAAGTGGACGGCGGCCGCTGCATCTGACGGGGGTGTCCCGCGTTCAGGCGCTGGCCATTTCCTCGCCATCCGTCTCGCGGCGGAAGGGCTGTGCGCTGCGCACCGCAACAACGGTCAGCCCGGAGACGGGCTGACCTGCATCCATCCGCAGGGTGGCCCGGCCCATCTGCGGCGCGCCGAACCCGGCCTGCATCAGCAGGCGCGCCACGTAGTCGGCCCCATGCGCATAGCGGCGCGACGGGCGCAGGCGCAGATCACCCTCGTCCTCGGGCAATTCCTCCAGCGTGAAGGCCAGAATGCCGCCGGGGGTCAGGCTTGCCGCAGACCAACCCACGATCTGCTCCAACGCGCCCACGTAGATGAACACATCGGCAGCCAGGATCAGGTCGAAACATTCACCGTTCAGGTCCAGCCGTGACAGGTCACGCTTTTCCAGGGCATCGTAGACACCCTTTGCGCTGGCCTGTGCCAGCATCCCGGCAGAAATGTCGTAGCCTTCCAGCCAACCCGCATGCGGGCGGATCGCCTCGCCCATCAGGCCCGTGCCGCAGCCCAGATCCAGAACGCGGTCGAACCGTGTCCGCCCCGCCAGAAGCAGCGCCTCGCGGATCTGCGCCGGCCCCTGGTAGCCAAGCTGATCCACCAGCGAGGCCTCGAACCGGTCCGCATATTGATCGAACAGGGTTTCCACGAAAGCGGCCGGCATCGATTCGGCCACGGGAACGCATCGTGCAAGATCAAGCCTGAGCCCCGCGCCAAGCCTGTCCTGCGGGTCGATCCGGATAACCCTGCGCCAGCTGTCATGCGCGCCCTCGGTCTCGCCATGGGCCTCCTGCCATTCGGCAAGGCGGAACCACCCCGCGGCCCAGTCCGGCACCAAAGCCAGCGCCTGCTGCATGAGGTCGATCGCGGCGGGCAGATCCCCCGAAGCGGCCAGCGCCTGCGCGTAATCCGCACGGCGGTCGGCGATCAGATCGCCCGAGGAAAAAACGAATGCTGTCATCGGATGGCGGCGGCGAACCCCTGTCCCGGTGCCTGTCAGCCGGGATCGCGCTGAGATGAGCCTGCGCGCTGTCGCAGTCAAGTGGGCAGAGCGATCAAATTGCGTGGGGATGCGTCGGGCAGCCGGTTGGACGGGGCGCGAAAGTTGTCCGGAAAACTTGTCTTTTCGTGCCTTGCACATTTTTTGGGCGCATGGCACCCAAGGCGCGGTTCCGGGGGAGGAAATCCGATGCGTCTTGGTCTGGTCCTGCTCTGTGCGGGCTATATCCTCAGTCAGTTCTTCCGGGCCTTTCTTGCCGTGCTGACGCGCGTGCTGGAACAGGATGTCGGCGCCGGCCCCGAGGACCTGGCCTTTGCCTCGGGCCTGTGGTTCCTGACCTTCGCGGCGGCGCAGATCCCCGTAGGCGCGGCGCTCGACCGGATCGGTCCCCGGCGCACGGCTGCGGTGATCCTGGCCATCGGCGGTGGTGGCGGGGCCGCGTTTTTCGCCATGGCAACGACGCCCATGCATATCTGGATCGCGATGGGATTGATCGGGATCGGCTGCTCGCCCGTGCTGATGGCATCCTACTTCATCTTCGCGCGGATGTATCCGGCCGCCATGTTCGCCACGCTGGGCGCGGTGATGATCGGCGTCGGATCGCTGGGCAATCTGGCCGGATCGGCCCCCCTGGCCTGGGCCATCGGCGCCTTCGGCTGGCGCGAGACGATCTGGGGCCTGTCGGCGCTGTCGCTGATCCTTGCCGTCGGTATCTGGCTGACGGTGCAGGACCCGCCACGGATCATCAGCGAGACGAAGGGCTCGGTCCTCGATATCCTGCGGATGCCCGCGCTCTGGGTGGTCTTCCCGCTGCTGATGGTGAACTATGCCCCCGCCGCAGGTCTGCGCGGTCTGTGGGTCGGGCCCTACCTGACCGATGTGCATGGCGCGACCGAGACCGGAATCGGCATGGCCACGCTGGCCATGGGGCTGGCCATGATCGCGGGGGCGTTTCTCTACGGGCCGCTGGATCGCATTTTCGGCACCCGCAAATGGGTGATTTTCGGCGGCAACGCCCTGTCCTGTGCGGCGTTGTTCATGCTGGCGCTCTGGCCGCAGCCGGGGTTCGTGACGGCTGTCATCCTGTTCGCGGTGGTGGGGTTTTTCGGCATGTCCTATCCGCTCATCATGGCGCATGGGCGCAGCTTCGTGCCGCCGCACCTCGCGGGGCGCGGCATCACGCTGATGAACCTTGTCAGCATCGGCGGCGTTGGGGTGATGCAGGTCGCGACCGGGCCGCTTTACCGGGCGGTAGCGGACCCTGCGGCCCCGGCGGCGCAGCCCTATTCCGTGCTTTTCGGGTTTTTTGCGGCTCTTATCCTGATCGGGCTCGTGGTCTATCTGTTCAGCCGTGACAGGCTGGATTGAGCGGTGCCAAACCTCTGGAAAAAGGCGAATTCGCTTTAATTCCGTGGAAAGCTGCGATATGAGCGCGGCGTTCTGAACAAAGGAGTTGTCCCAGATGGGCTACAAGGTTGCCGTCGTCGGTGCCACGGGGAACGTGGGCCGTGAAATGCTGAACATCCTGGCCGAGCGCCAGTTTCCCGTGGATGAGATCGTGGCCCTGGCCAGCCGCAAATCCCTGGGCACCGAAATCAGCTTTGGCGACACCACCCTCAAGACCAAGGACCTCGATACCTTCGATTTCACCGGCTGGGACATCGCCCTGTTCGCCGTGGGATCGGACGCCACCAAGATCTATGCGCCCAAGGCCGCGGCTGTGGGGTGCATCGTGATCGACAACTCGTCGCTCTATCGCTACGACCCGGACGTTCCATTGATCGTGCCCGAGGTCAACGCCGACGCGATCCACGGCTATTCCAAGAAGAACATCATCGCCAACCCCAACTGCTCGACCGCGCAGATGGTTGTCGCGCTCAAGCCGCTGCATGACCGCGCGCGGATCAAGCGGGTGGTGGTCTCGACCTATCAGTCCGTGTCTGGCGCGGGCAAGGAAGGCATTGACGAACTCTGGGATCAGACGAAAAGCATCTACAACCCCACCGACAACAAGCCGCCGCGCAAGTTCACCAAGCAGATCGCCTTCAACGTGATTCCGCATATCGACGTCTTCCTCGAGGATGGATCGACCAAGGAAGAATGGAAAATGGTGGCCGAGACCAAGAAGATCCTCGATCCCAAGATCAAGGTCACGGCAACCTGTGTGCGCGTGCCCGTCTTCGTGGGTCATTCGGAATCCATCAACATCGAGTTCGAAGATCACCTGGACGAGGCCGAAGCCCGCGACATCCTGCGCGAATCGCCCGGCATCATGGTGATCGACAAGCGCGAGAACGGTGGCTACGTGACACCGATCGAATGCGTCGGCGATTACGCCACCTTCATCAGCCGTATCCGTCAGGACAGCACGATCGACAACGGCATCAACCTGTGGTGCGTGTCCGACAACCTGCGCAAGGGGGCTGCCCTGAACGCGGTGCAGATCGCCGAAGTCCTGGGCCAGCGGGTTCTGAAAAAGGGCTGATCGGCCCGGTTTCGGCAATACGACACGAAACCCCCGGTGCAACCGACCTGCACCGGGGGTTTTGCTTTTCGAGGGACATCGCCCGGGTCTTAGAAACGTTCCGCCCGCAACACATCGCAATCGGTGACGCAGACCACACCGATATGACGGTCGACCACGCCGAAGGCCGCATCCAGCAGCGTGTCCAGACGATCGGGGCGGATGATGCAGACGACCTGCACCATGCCTGACCGCCCTACCTGTCCCTCGCGCGTCCAGTCGCCGGATCGGCCCGATCCGCCCAGCACCGGCAGGATCGTGTAACCGGTGACGCCCGCGCCCTGCAGCGCGCCGGTCAGCCGGTTCTGCATCACGGCTTCGATGGTGATCTCGACGCGTTTGGCCTTGTGGGTCTGCATGTCTCAGCCTCCGGTAAGGGCCACGGCCGCCGCCATGTAAAGCGGAATGCCAAGGGTCAGGTTGAACGGAAATGTCACGCCAAGTGACAGGGTAAGGTAGATCGACGGGTTCGCCTCGGGCAGGGCCACGCGCATGGCCGCCGGGACCGCGATATAGCTGGCCGAGGCGCTGAGGACCGCCATCAGCGTGACGCCCCCCGTGGACAGGCCCAGAAGCAGCCCCGCCGCCAGCCCGAAGCCTGCGCCGATCACGGGCATCATCACCCCGAAGGCCAGCGCACCCGCACCCAGAACATGCCGCCCGCCGCGCAACCCGCGCCCTGCGACCAGCCCCATGTCCAGCAGGAAAAGGCACAGCACGCCCTTGAAAGGGGCCACGATGAAACTGTCGATCTGCGCCAGCCCGGCAGGCCCGGTGATCCATCCGATCAGGAAGGACCCGATCAGCAGCACGATGGATCCATTCAGCAGGATCTCGTGCCAGAGCCCCGCCTCCATCTTGCGCCCGCCCGATCCGCGCGCCACCAGCCAGAGCGCGGACAGGATGGCCGGTGCCTCCATCGCGGCGGCAACGGCGACCATGTAGCCTTCATAGGCGATGCCGCGGCCCTCAAGGACCGAGGAGGCTGCAACGAAAGTCACGATCGAGATCGAGCCGTAATGCGCCGCCACCGCCGCGGCATCGGTGCGCGACAGGTTCGACATCGCCCTGAGCAGCGCAAAGGCGACCAGCGGCAGCATCGCCGACAGGACCACCCCCGCCAGCAGCGACAGGCCCAGCGTGACATCGATCCCATGCGAGGCGACAGCGACCCCGCCCTTGAAGCCGATGGCGAACAGAAGATAGATCGACATGCCCTTGGCGACGGCCTCGGGGACGGTCAGGTCTGACCGGGCAAGGGCTGCGAACAGACCCAGCGCGAAGCTCAGAACGATGGGCGAGATGAGATTGGCGCCCGCCAGTGCAAGAATGCCGTCCATGTCCTGTGGTATTCTCCCTTGAAAAAACACGTGACCCTGACGGATCGCAAACCGTCAGACAGGCTGGAATGCCCCCTTGGCCGGATCGAAATATTCCAGCGATCCCTCGCCGATATCGGTCCAGAGTCCATGCACCGACAATCTGCCGCCCTGCACCTCTTCCGCGACCAGCGGGAAGGTCATCAGGTTGTCCAGCGATACCAGCACCGCCTTCTTTTCCAGCGCACGCAATTGATCGACCGGATCGGCCATGTCCTTGACCTGCTCGTAGCCGGGACGAAGGATGTCCATCCATCGGCCGACGAAGCTGCTTTTCTCTTCCAGTTCGGGGGCGTGGCCGGTGCACATGTCAAGGCAACCCTTGACCCCCCCGCAGGAGGAATGGCCCAGCACGATCAGATGCGCGACCTTGAGCACGCTCACCGCATATTCCACCGCGGCCGAGGTGCCATGCGCCTCGCCATCGGGTTCGTATTTCGGGATCAGGTTGGCGATATTGCGATGGATGAAGAATTCGCCCTGGTCCGCCCCGAAGATCGAGGTCACATGCACCCGGCTGTCACAGCAGGAAATCACCATGGCGCGAGGGTGTTGCCCGACTTCCGCAAGACGCCGATACCAGCTCTGGTTCTCGGCATAGGAGGTGGCCTTCCACCCTTGGTACCGCTGGATCAGATAGCCCGGCAAGGGTTTGGCGTGGTTCATCGCATGATCCCCGTTCTGGTTCCCGTGTCGCGCGCGGCTTCGGGGCGTCTGGGTGGCCCTCTTAGAGCGTATTGTCCGACAATTCGAGAGAAAACAAGGCCCAGGCGCAACCTTTTGGGAACCTCTCGATGCGCATGTCACTCGGATGCCGTGGGGGCGTGAGATCAAGGGTGACGTCTTGAACAAGGTGACAATGCTGGTGCAGGACGAGGACGTTCTGCTGGACCCCGATCGACTGGGGACACTTTACGCCCAACTGGGCGAGGCTGCGGCGGAAGACGTGATCTGCCGCGCGATGGAGGAGATGGCCATACGCCTGACCTGCGCAGAGCGGATGTATCGTGAGGATCAGATCACAGGCCTGCGCAAGACCGTGCGGTGCCTGGCGGCAATTGCCGACCAGGTCGGGATGCATGGGCTGGCGCGCGTCGCGCGCGATGTGGCGCACTGCATCGACGGGTCCGATCACAACGGCTTGGCGGCGACATTTGCGCGCCTGCTGCGTATCGGCGAGCGGTCTCTGACAGCGATCTGGGACCTGCAGGACCTGTCCGGCTGATCTGCGCCCCTCTTGCGGTTGCAGGCAGGGCCGCTAGGGTGCGGGCAAGGCCCTTTGCGGTGCTCTGATCGCAGCGCCGGGCCCTTGTCATCACACACCGTCCGAAAGGCCCGCCCATGTCCCTGACCTTCGCCCCCGCCACACCCGAGGCGCTTGCCCTGCATGTGATCGAAGCCGCGGCGCTTGATGGCTGGCTGGCGGATCAGCCCGCGCAGGTTGCCGCCTGGGTGCGTGCCGCAGGCTTTTCGGGTGCGTTGGGCAAGCACCTCTTGGTGCCGGGTGCGGATGGCAAGCCTGCTTTTGTCCTGGCCGGGTACGGCAGCGCCGCCCAGCGCGCGCGCGGCCGCTTTCACCTGGCAGGTGTTGCGGCCAACCTGCCCGCAGGCAGCTATCGCATGGCCTCCGGTCTGCCGGGGGATCAGGCTGCGCAGGAGGCGCTGGGATGGCTGCTCTCGGGCTATGCCTTTGACCGCTACCGCAGCCAGAACCGCAATCCCGCCAGGCTTGTCGCGCCCGAAGGCGTGGATGCCGCACGACTTGAGGTGATCGCGGCAGGCGAGGCCCTGACCCGCGACCTGATCAACACGCCGGCCAATGACATGGGGCCTGACGCGCTGGAAGCCGCCTGCCTGGATCTGGCGGCGCGCCATGGCGCAAGAACGCAGGTCATCCGGGGTGCTGCGCTGCTGGAGCAGAATTTCCCGATGATCCATGCGGTCGGTCGCGCGGCCGCGCAGGAACCGCGCCTGATCGACATGCGCTGGGGCGATGCCGGGCCGCGCCTGACGCTGGTGGGCAAGGGCGTGTGTTTCGACACCGGCGGGCTGAACATCAAACCCTCTTCCTCGATGGGGCTCATGAAGAAGGACATGGGCGGTGCGGCCACGGTCCTGGGGCTGGCGCATATGATCATGGCGCTTGGCCTCAAGGTCCGGTTGCGCGTGCTGATCCCGGCGGTCGAGAATGCGATCAGCGCCTCCGCCATGCGACCCGGTGACATCCTGCCGTCCCGCAAGGGGCTGACGGTCGAGATCAACAATACCGATGCCGAAGGTCGCCTGGTTTTGGGCGATGCGCTGGCGCTGGGCGCCGAGGAAAACCCCGATCTGATGGTCTCCATGGCGACGCTGACCGGGGCGGCCCGTGTTGCGGTTGGCCCGGACCTGTCGCCCTATTTCACCGATGATGCGCATATCGCCGCCGCCCTTGACGCCGCCGCCGCACGGGTCGCGGACCCGGTCTGGCGGCTGCCGTTCTGGACCCCCTACGAGGCCGATATCGAACCGGGTATCGCCGATCTGGACAACGCGCCCAAGTCGGGCTTTGCCGGGGCGATCACCGCGGCCCTGTTCCTGCGCCGCTTCGCGGGCGAGGATGCGCGCTATACCCATTTCGACATCTATGGCTGGCAGCCCAGCGCGGCCCCGGCACGCCCCAAGGGCGGTGTCGGCATGGGTGCGCGCGCCTTGCTCGAAGCACTGCCCGAGGTGCTGGGCCTGTGACACGGGATCGCCGCCTGACACCTTCCAATGGGCGTGTGGCCGCTCTGTCCCTCAAGGGGCAGGTCGAGGCTGCAAGCTTTGTCGAAGGCTGGTCGCGTCTGGTCGCGGTCCCGGTCGTGGCGCTGCGCGATGCGCCCGAAGGGCGGCGCGAGCGTGAGCTGCTGCGCGGCGAGGCGGTAACCGTATTCGAGGAACGCGATGACTGGTGTTTCGTGCAGGCCGCGCGCGACGGCTATGTCGGTTACTTGCCCGCTGCGGCGCTTCACGAAGGGCAGCCGCCCGATTTGCGGGTCTGCGTGCGTGCGACCCATGCCTATGAGCAAGCGGATATCAAGTCTGCCGATCTTTTCGGTCTCAGTTTCGGCACCCGCCTGCGTCACCTGGGGCAGGCGGGGCGGTTCATCCTGACCGATGCGGGGCATGTGCCCGCCGTGCATCTGACCCCGATGGCCGTGATGGAGGACGACCCGGTCACCGTGGCGACCCTCCTGCTGGGCACGCCTTACCTCTGGGGCGGCAACAGCGCCTTCGGGATTGATTGCTCCGGTCTGGTCCAGGCGGCTTGCCTTGCCTGCGGGATCGACTGCCCCGGTGACAGCGATTTGCAGGCCGCAGGGCTGGGCGTGCCCGTGACCGACGGCAGCCCGCCACGCCGTGGCGATCTGCTGTTCTGGAAAGGGCATGTGGCCTGGGTATCGGGGCCCGACATGATCCTGCATGCCAATGCGCATCACATGGCCGTGGCCTTCGAGGGCCTGGCCGAGGCGGTGACGCGGATCGAGGCGCAGGGCGGTGGGCCTGTGACGGGTCATCGCCGTCTGGGCTGAGGCGGACCCGTTTTTACCTCGGTATTTCTGGCAAGATGAAGAGGGCGCTCAGGCGCCGAGATCGCGTTTCAGCCGTGCAAGGGCCACCAGCGCCGCGTCGCGGCGACGGGCAAGGTCCTCGGTGCTTTCCCCTTGGGTCGCGGCCTCGATCCCGGCCACGAGGGTTTCGATCAGATCAGGTGTCAGATCGGGCGTGGTTTGATCCGCCCAACGCGCCACCTGCGTGGGCCCCAGGTGGTCGAGGTAATGGCGATAGCCACCCGCGCCGCCCCCCAGATGATAGGTCAGATGCGGCCCCATGAAGGCCCAGCGCAGGCCCGGCCCATGGGCGATGGCGCGGTCCACATCCGCGACCGTGGCGACACCTTCGGCGACAAGACTGACCGCCTCGCGGTAGAGGGCCGATGTCAGCCGGTTCGCCAGATGCCCCACGCGTTCCTTTTGCACCACGACCGTGACGCGCCCGATGCCATCATAGAAGGCGCGCGCGGTGTCGATGCAGGCGACATCGGTCGCGCGACCTGCCACCAGCTCGACCAGCGGCACCAGATGGGGCGGGTTCATCGGATGGGCGACAAGGATGCGGCCCGGATGGGCTGCACCGTCCTGAATGTCGCTGGCCATGAGCGATGAGGTCGAAGAGGCGATGATCGCATCGGGTGCTAGCGTGGTTTCGATCTGCGCCACGATCTGGCGTTTCATCGCGATACGGTCGGGGCCGCATTCCTGCACCATGTCGGCGCCCATGCAGGCCGTGGCGATGTCCTGCGTGACCTGCAGCCGGTCGAAAGGCGGCGCGGCATCGATTTCGTCCAGCTGTGCCAGATCGGCCCATGCGCTGGTGATAAAAGGGGCAATGCCGTCCAGCGCTGTTTGCGAGGGATCGCATACCGTGACCCGCAGCCCCTTTGACAGGAAAAGTGCGGCCCAACTGGCCCCGATCAGGCCCGCGCCGACGATGGCGACATGACGGATCATGCGGTTTTGTGCGGCGGCTGTGGCACGCGTCAGTCCACCGCGCGGATCAGCTTGCGTTCAAGTACCCGCAACACCGCCCGCAGGTCATGCCCGCGCTTGAGCACCTGCCCATCCATGCCGATCACGGCATAAAGGCCCTGCCTGGCCCTGAGCTTGGGCCGCTTTTCGATCCGGTAGATCGGGTTTTCCGCCGTGCGCCGGAAGATCGAGAAGACAGCGACCTCGCGCAGATGGGAAATCCCGTAATCGCGCCATTCGCCCATGGCCACCATGCGCCCGTAAAGCGTCAGGATCTGTCCCAGTTCGAGCCGGTCAAAGGCGACCTGCTCGGGCGCCTGCGCGGTGACGATCGGGATGGGTGGTTGCGCGCTCATGCGTCCAGAGTTGCGCCGATGTCCGACGAAATCAAGCCCTCTGCGGATCAGGCCGGGCGGAAACGTCGCGCAAGGCTGGCATCGGCCGGGGGCATGGCGGCGATTTCACCCTCGGAACTGTCCAGCCAGGCCTCTGCGCCGGGTGTCAGGTGATGGTAGGCCGCAGCGACCCGCGCGCGGGGGGCCTGCGATGCCAGATCCGCGGGCAGCACCTCGGCCGGCAGGTCGGGGTAGCGCAGCACGATGCGCCGCCAGCGATGGATCAACAGGATACGCGCTGCCGCATGGGTCAGCGGATCCGCCGCCAACCCCGTGAGCCTGTCCACGTCTGCCATCAGGCGGCGCAATGCCGTGGCGTGATCGCCACTGATCAGGCTGTCGCGCATCCCCGGCGCCAGATCGGTGATGCGCCCGACAAGGCGAAAGGCAGGTGCCGGGGTCTGCGCTGGGCTGGCAGGCGTCAGCCAGAGCCCGCCAAGGGCCAGGGCTGTCTGCGCCGTGCCGTCGGTCGTCAGCGCCCATTCGGTCACGGCTCCTGCGCGCGGGGGTGCATAGATGCGGCTGGTCGCCTCGGAAAAGCGGGCAAGGCCCGAAGGGCTGAGGCGGTAATGGCTGATGCGACCGGCGCGTTCACTGTCCACCCATCCATCGCGACCCAGCCGCGACAGGGCGGTGCGCAGCGCGCCGGGTTCCACCCCGATCCGGCCCAGAAGCCGGCCAAGACGCGCAGTCGAAATGGCGCCGCCGCGATGCTGGACGCAATCACCGAAGACGGTGATGACAAGCGACCATACCCGCAGGCGGGATTCGGCGTGCAGTGCTGCGATGACGTGATCAAGCGGGTCCATGACCGCCTGTTACACGTATTGCGCGCGCAACTGAACCTTTTGTGACAAGCGGCACGGGCAGATGGATATTTGAAGCAAGAAGAAGCCCGGACCTGCCTCAGGTTCGGTCATAGGCCACCATCGTCAGAAGCTCGTATTGCGCCACCTGCTCGCCCTCCTGGTTGGTCAGGGTCGCGTTCCAGGCCACCTCGCCATAGCTGTCCGTGCGCCGCGTCTTGCGCTTGCAGGTCAGCGCCACGCGGATGCTGTCGCCGGGGCTGACCGGTTTCTGGAAGCTGAGGGCGTTGAGGCCGGTATTGGCCAGCACGGGGCCGGGATCGGGCTGCACGAAAAGACCCGCGGCAAAGCTGAGCAGCAGGTAGCCATGCGCCACGCGGCCGGGAAAGAACGGATTCGCGCGTGCGGCATCCTCGTCCATATGGGCGTAGAACGTGTCGCCGGTGAAATGGGCGAAATGTTCGATATCCTCCAGCGTGACGGTGCGCGGATCGGTGTGGATCGTCTCGCCGATCTGGATCTGCGTGAATGTGCGCTGGAAGGGATGGGCGGGGCCCGTGATCTGCGCGCTGCCCGGCACCCATGTGCCCGTGATCGCGCTCAGCATGTCGGGGCTGGCCTGGATGGCGGTGCGCTGCATGTAATGCATCACGCCGCGGATGCCGCCCAGTTCTTCGCCGCCGCCCGCGCGGCCTGGGCCGCCGTGGATCATGTGCGGCAGGGGCGAGCCGTGACCCGTCGCTTCGGCCGCCGAGGTGGCGTTGTTGATGTAGATGCGCCCATGCCAGGCGGCGCTGTCCAGCACGACCTGGCGGGCAACGGCCGGATCGGCCGTGAACAGCGAGGACACCAGCGAACCGCCGCCGCGATTGGCCAGCGCCGCCGCATGGGCGGTGTCGCGGTAGGGCAGCAGGGTCGACAGCGGCCCGAAGGCCTCGACCTCATGCACCAGCCGCGCGGCATCGGGATCGGCGCAGGACAGCAGCATGGGCGGCAGGAAGGCCTGATCGGGATCCGCATCCACCAGCGTCATGCGCGCGGGATCGCCGTGGATCAGCCGCGCCTCGGTCTGCAACTGTGCCAGCCGCGCCAGCACGTCGGCCTTCTGCGCATGCGAGGCCAGCGCCCCCATCCGCACGCCCTCGGCAGCGGGGTTTCCGATGGTGATGGCGGCCAGCTTGTCCGAAAGCGCCTGCGCCACATGGTCCATCATCCCCGCAGGCACGATCAGGCGCCGCGTCGCGGTGCATTTCTGCCCGGCCTTGGTGGTGATCTCGGCCACCGCTTCCTTGACGAATAGCGCGAATTCGGCGCTGTCCGGCCCTGCATCGGGCCCAAGGATCGAGGCGTTCAGACTGTCCTGTTCCGCCATGAACCGCGTCGAATGCCGCATCAGGGCCGGGTTGGACCGCAGCATCAGCGCGGTATCGGCGGACCCGGTAAAGGCCACCACATCCTGCGCGCCCAGCCGGTCCAGCAGATCGCCCGTACGCCCGATCACCAGTTGCAGCGCGCCTTCGGGCAGGATGCCGCTGTCGATGATCAGCCGCACGCAGGCTTCGGTCAGATAGCAGGTCTGCGTGGCCGGCTTGACGATGGACGGCACACCGGCCAGCAGCGCGGGCGCCAGTTTTTCCAGCATCCCCCAGACCGGGAAGTTGAAGGCGTTGATCTGCACCGCCACCCCTTGCAGGGGCACGGCGACATGCTGACCCAGAAAGCTGCCCTTGCGGCTGAGCATCTCGACATCCCCGTCGATGTAGACATGGCCATCTGGCATCTCGCGCCGCCCCTTCGAGGCGAACAGGCCCATGGTCCCGATGCCGCCGTCGATATCGACCCAGCCGTCGCGCCGCGTGGCGCCCGTCAGCGGGTTCAGCGCGTAAAGCTGTTCCTTATGGGCATCGAGATACCCGGCCAGCGCCTTGATCATGCGCGCGCGGTCGTGAAACCCCATCGCCCGCAAGGCAGGCCCGCCGACGCCCCGCGCATGATCCAGCATCGCCTGCATGTCGAGGGCGCTGCCGCCCGCCCGCGCGATGACCTGACCGCTGACCGGTCCGATGATATCCGTTGCCGCATCGCCCGGAGGGGTCCATGTGCCGCAGGCATAGCTATGGGGTCTGAGCATCGGAAATCCTCCCTTGAGATCGCGCTGTCTGGCGCGCAGCATGGCGCAGGTTTCGCGGCAAAGCAATACTCTTGACCGTGCGGTCGGTTTTGTGCAGGTTACCGTCACTGTCACGGGGAGGAGAGACCATGACGCCTGAGGAACGTGCCGAACGCTCGGCCGCCGCGATGTGGTCCACCGATGTGGCGGCCCATGCGCTTGATATGGTGCTGGTCCGCGTCGCGCCCGGTCAGGCGGTCATGACAATGGCGGTGCGCCCCGAACATCTGAACGGGCACGGCATCTGCCATGGCGGGTATATCTTCACGCTGGCCGATACGGCCTTTGCCTATGCCTGCAACAGCCACAACAAGCTGGTCGTGGCACAGGAGAACACCATCACCTATCTGAGCCCCGGCAGGAAGGACGAGGTCCTGACCGCCACGGCGCAAGAGGTGCATCTGGCCGGCAGGTCCGGTGTCTATGACGTGGCCGTGACGGGCGAGGACGGGCGCAAGGTCGCCCTGTTCCGGGGCCTGTCGCGGCAGATTTCCGGGGAACATTTCAAGGAGGACGAGGCATGAGAGAGGCATTCCTGTGCGAGGGGCTGCGCACCCCCATCGGACGCTATGGCGGGGCGCTGTCCTCGGTTCGCCCCGATGACATGCTGGCGGGCGTGATCCGCGCAGTGATGGCGCAGTTTCCCGGCATGACCGTGGACGAGGCGATCATGGGCTGCGCCAATCAGGCCGGTGAGGATAACCGCAACGTGGCCCGCATGGCCGTTCTGCTGGCGGGCTTGGGCGAAGGCGTGCCGGGCGTCACCGTGAACCGGCTCTGCGGGTCCGGCCTTGATGCCGTCGGTCAGGCCGCGCGCGCCATCAAGACCGGCGAGGCCGAGGTGGTGCTGGCAGGCGGCGTCGAATCGATGTCGCGCGCGCCCCTCGTGATGCCCAAGGCCGACAGCGCCTTTTCGCGGCGGGCCGAGATCTATGACACCACCATCGGCTGGCGCTTCGTGAACCGCGCGATGCACAAGGCCTATGGCACCGATTCCATGCCCGAAACCGCCGAAAACGTGGCCGCGGATTTCGGGATCTCCCGCGCCGATCAGGATGCCTTTGCCCTGCGCTCGCAGATGCGCGCCATTGCCGCCATCGAAAGTGGCCGTCTTGCGCGCGAGATCGCCCCGGTGACGATCCCGCAGCGCAAGGGCGATGCGGTTGTGGTGTCGCAGGACGAGCACCCCCGCGCCACCACGCTGGAAAAGCTGGCCGCGCTGCCGACACCCTTCCGCGAAGGGGGTAGCGTGACGGCGGGCAATGCCTCGGGCGTCAATGACGGGGCGGCGGCGCTGATCGTGGCCTCGGCCGATGCGGTGGCGAAATACGGCCTCACGCCCAAGGCGCGGATCGTGTCCATGGCCACCGTCGGCGTCGCGCCGCGCATCATGGGGATCGGGCCTGCGCCTGCCACCCAGGCGCTGCTGGATCGCCACGGCCTCAAGATCGGGGATGTCGATTTCGTCGAATTGAACGAGGCTTTTGCTGCCCAGGGTCTGGCCACGATGCGCCAGCTGGGCCTGCCCGATGATGCGGATCACGTGAACCCCCATGGCGGGGCCATCGCGCTGGGCCATCCGCTTGGCATGTCCGGCGCGCGCCTTGCGCTGACGGCTGCGATCAACCTGTCCGATGCCGGGGCCACGCGCGCGATCTGCACCATGTGCATCGGCGTGGGCCAGGGCATCGCCCTTATGCTGGAGGCTGTGTGATGGAAGACCTCTCCCCCAAACCCGGTGACCTTGAGCCGATCGAGACCGCCAGCCGCGACGAGATCGCGGCGCTGCAACTGGAACGGATGAAATGGTCCCTGCGTCATGCCTATGACAACGTGCCCCATTACCGCGCCAGCTTCGATGCGGCGGGTGTGCACCCGGATGACCTGAAGTCGCTGGCGGACCTGGCCAAGTTCCCCTTTACCACCAAGGGCGATCTGCGCGCGAACTATCCCTTCGGGATGTTTGCCGTGCCGCGCGAACAGGTGGTGCGGGTGCATGCCTCTTCGGGCACGACAGGCCAGCCCACGGTGGTGGGCTATACCCGCAATGACCTGGATGTCTGGGGCACGGTGGTGGCACGCAGTTTGCGGGCGGCCGGTCTGCGACAAGGGCATATCCTGCACAACGCCTATGGCTATGGCCTGTTCACCGGGGGGCTGGGCGTGCATCTGGGGTCGGAAAAGCTGGGCCTGACCACGGTGCCGGTGTCGGGCGGCATGACTCCGCGGCAGGTGCGGCTGATCGAGGATTTCCGCGCGGACGGAATCACCGTGACCCCATCCTATGCACTGTCGATCCTGGATGAATACGCCAAGCAGGGCCTCGACCCGCGCAAGTCGCCGCTCAAGGTCGGCATCTTCGGGGCCGAGCCCTGGACCAACGCCATGCGCCGCGAGATCGAGGATGCCTTCGACATGCATGCCGTCGACATCTACGGCCTGTCCGAAGTGATCGGGCCGGGCGTGGCCAATGAATGCGTGGAAACCAAGGACGGCCTGCACATCTGGGAGGATCATTTCTATCCCGAGGTGATCAACCCCGAAACCGGCGAGGTCCTGCCGGATGGCGAGCTGGGCGAGCTGGTCTTTACCTCGCTCACCAAGGAAGCCTTCCCCATCGTGCGCTATCGCACCCGTGACCTGACGCGGCTGATGCCCGGCACGGCGCGCAGCATGCGGCGGATGGAAAAGATCACCGGGCGCAGCGACGACATGATCATCCTGCGCGGCGTCAATGTCTTTCCGACCCAGATCGAGGAAGTGCTGATGCAGGTCCGTGACCTTGCCCCGCATTTCCAGATCGAACTGCACCGCAAAGGCCGGATGGATGCGATGCGCGTCCTCTGCGAGGCCTGCGAGGGCGTCAGCCCCTCGGGCCGCGACGCGGCGGCGCGCGACATGTCGCACCGGATCAAGCAGACGGTCGGCATCTCGGTCGAGATCCACGTCCTCGATCCCGGTCGCGTGGCCCGCAGCGAAGGCAAGGCCGTGCGCATCATCGACAACCGTCCCAAGGGCGACTGAGATGGCGCGCGGACTGGCACGCGATCACGACGAAAAACGCGCCGCCCTGCGCAAGGGGGCGGCGGATTACTTCGCGCGGCATGGGTATGACCGTGCCTCGATGACGGGGGCCGCGAAACACTGTGGCGTGTCCAAGGCCTTGATCTATCACTACTATGCCAGCAAGGAAGACCTGCTGTTCGATATCCTTGACGATCATCTCGGCGCGCTGGTCGAGGTGGTCGAGGCCGCGCGCGGTGACGGCATTCGCGGCGTGATCCGTGCGGTTCTGTCGGCCTATGAGGATGCGGATGCCGAGCACAAGCTGCAACTGGATGCGCTGGCGACATTGCCGCCGGAACGCCAGGCCCCGCTGATCGCGGCGCAGCGCCGACTGGTCACCGTCATGGCCGAGGCGGTGGATGCCGAACGCCCCGGTCTGGACGCGGACCGGCTGCGCGCGCTGACCATGTCGGTCTATGGCATCCTCAACTGGTTCTACATGTGGCATCGCCCCGGCAAGGGCCTCAGCCGCGCCGCCTATGCCGATCTGGCGGCGGATTTCGTCATGGGTGGTCTGCGCGCGATCTGAGATGGTGCGCCGGATGCCCTGTTGCCTTTGACGATCCGGATTGCGGCCTCAGGCAAAGCTGCCATGGCAGAACCAGCCGCGCGACATGCTGGCGCCATGGGCAAAGAACAGCCACAGGCGCGTGCCGCAGGTGGTGGTGACGATCCAGTAATCGCGCGTGCCGCTGCGCCAGTCAGGCTCGTCCAGCCACCATTCCGGCGCGATGCGTTCGGGACCCTGCGCGCAGGCCAGCGCCAGATCGCGCCGCCGCCAGCGAAAGCGGGCAGGCGGGTGGGGCGTTTCGGGTGCGGTCACCGGCTCGGGCCGCCACAACAGCAAGGGGCGCGGCGCGGGCGGTGCGGGCCAGTCGGGCGCCGGCTCCGACCAGGCTGCGGCCAGCACCTGGGCTGCCTTCTCCGGGATGTGGCTGTTGCCGGGATGGTGGCGGGTGATCGCTTCCATTCCGATACGTGCGCCGATGCGCGCCATCAGGTCTTCCAGCGCGGTGTCGCGCGCGACACGGCTGGCGGCGGCGCGGGCGGCGTCCAGATGGCCGCTGGCCTGCTTGTCATGCAGGGGTTCGGTGCGCAGCGCCTCCAGCCGCATCATGTCGATCCCGAAGCCTGCATCCAGCTGATCCAGCCGCATGGCCAGCAGCGGGCGGATGCGCGCGGGATCGTGGCTGGCGCGGGCCAGCGTCAGCGTGATCTCCTGCCGCCCGCCATCGCTGCGATAGGCCTCCAGCCGGACGATTCGTGCGCCTTGCCGCTTGTCCGCCAGCATCTGGCATAGGCGCTCCAGCAGCCGGTCGGTTGCCGCCAGGATGTCCGCCGCCAGCCCGATGGGATCGGGCAGGCTGATCCGCGTGGCAAAGGCCGTATCGGTGCGCGCCGGGCTGATCGGTTCGGGCGCGCTGCCCAGGGCCTGATCCAGCCGCAGCACCAGCCCCTTGCCGAAGCGCCGCGCCAGGGCGGCGCGTGGCTGGCCGGTCAGATCGCCCACATGGCGCAGGCCCAGCCGGGTCAGTTGCGCCACGGTATCCGGGTCCAGCCGCAAGGCCGCAACGGGCAGGCGCGCGATGGCGGAATGGGTCTGGCCCACGGGCGCGATCGCGGGGGCGAAGGTGGTGATGACGGTGGCGGTCCTGTCGTGCCGTGCCCGTGTGGCGGCGCGCGACCGGGTCGCCCGCGCCTCTTGCTGGATGGCATCGCCGCTGCGCCCCGTCGCGGCATGGCGTCCGGCATGGCGCGCCAGCGCCCATGCCGCCCCCGGCGTATCGGCCAGCCCCGCCTGCACCGACAGGCCCATACCCTCCAGCGCCGCGCCGATCTGGTCGACCATCGCGGCCTCGCCCCCGAACAGATGCGCGCAGCCCGTGATATCGAGGGCCAGCGCATCGGGTGGTTCCTCGGCCACCAGCGGCGACCAGCGTCCGGCCCAGCGGCGCAACCGCGTCAGAAAGGCCGCCTCGGCCGCGGCATCGCGGGCCTGCGTCGCAAGCTGGGGGCAGATCGCCAGCGCATCGCGCAGCGGCTGGCCGGGATAGAGCCCCTCCGCCTGCGCCAGAACCGAGACCGAGGCGATGCGCTGCGCCGATCCTACCTGTTCGATCACCGCGAAAGGTGCCTCCGGCAGGCCGCGCCGCGCCCGCAGCAGCCGTTCCGCGCCAAGGCGGGGAAACCAGAGCGAAAGGATTCGTTTCGGGACCATGGGCAGCTTTGCGGCAGTTTGTTCACTATTTGTTCCAAAATAGCGCCATGGCATTGCAGAGTCGAGTCCGTCCCACCTGTCAGCCGCACCAGATCCGGGTGATCCGGCCCCCGCCGTCATAGGTCACGTTCAACCGGTCGGCGCGGTAATCCATCGTCATCGGGCTGCCGTCCTGCATGATGCGCCGTGTCGCGCCAAAGCCGGCAAAGTCCTGATCCGCCACCGGCTGTCCCAGCAGGCCTTGCAGGCCCGAGGCGCCGCATGCGTCTTCGGAGGGCAAGGTTGCGGGCGGTTCTTCGGGTGTGCAGGCGGCCAGCAGCAGAATGGCACCAAGCGCGGCGGCGGCAGAGAGACGCATGAATGTCGGCCTTTGCATCTTTTGTTCCGCTTGCAGCCTAGACCGAAACCTGCCCGCCGGATAGGAGGAGGTTGAACATCGGCGCGCTTTCGCAAAAGGTGGCGCCCGACAACAGGAGGATGCAACACATGCGCACACGTGCCGCCGTGGCCCTTGAGGCCGGCAAACCGCTGGAAATCATGGAAGTGAACCTGGACGGCCCCAAGAAGGGCGAGGTCCTGATCGAGATCAAGGCGACGGGCATCTGCCACACGGATGAATTCACCCGTTCCGGCGCGGACCCCGAGGGTCTGTTCCCCTGCATTCTGGGCCATGAGGGCGCAGGCATCGTGATCGAGGTGGGCGAGGGTGTGACCACGCTGAAGCCGGGCGATCACGTGATCCCGCTTTACACGCCCGAATGCCGCGAATGCTATTCCTGCCTGTCGGGCAAGACCAACCTGTGCACGGCAATCCGCAACACCCAAGGCCAGGGTCTGATGCCCGATGGCACGACGCGTTTCTCGATGCTGGATGGCACGCCGATCTATCACTACATGGGCTGCTCGACCTTCGCCAATCACACGGTCATGCCGGAAATCGCATTGGCCAAGGTGCGCGACGACGCGCCCTTCGACAAGATCTGCTACATCGGTTGCGGCGTGACCACGGGCATCGGCGCGGTGATCAATACCGCCGGGGTCGAGATCGGATCGACGGCGGCCGTCTTCGGTCTGGGCGGGATCGGCCTGAACGTGATCCAGGGCCTGCGGATGGCAGGGGCCGACATGATCATCGGTGTCGATCTGAACGACGACAAGGAAGAGATGGCGCGCAAGTTCGGGATGACGCATTTCATCAACCCCTCGAAGATCGAAGGGTCCGTGGTGCAGGAGATCGTGAAACTGACCCAGCGCGGGATCGACCATATCGGCGGCGTGGACTATTCCTTCGATGCCACCGGCAACGTCAAGGTGATGCGCGACGCGCTGGAATGTTCGCATCGCGGCTGGGGCGTGTCTGTCATCATCGGCGTGGCGCCTGCCGGGGCGGAAATCAGCACCCGTCCCTTCCAGCTGGTCACCGGCCGGGTCTGGAAGGGTACCGCATTCGGCGGTGCCAAGGGGCGCACCGATGTGCCGAAATTCGTCGACTGGTACATGGATGGCAAGATCGAGATCGATCCGATGATCACCCATGTCCTGAGCCTGGACGAGATCAACAAGGGCTTTGACCTGATGCATGAAGGCAAGTCGATCCGCGCGGTCGTGGCCTATTGATCCTTCCTTAGACGGAGGCGTCAGGCGGTGCGGTCGGATGCCTCCGGCGGGGATATTTTGGGCAAGAAGAAACATGGTGGCGCGATGAGCGAGATGGCGTTGCGCGCGGCGACTGCGGCGGATCGCGCGGCAGTCTGGGAGATCCTGTGCCCGGTGTTCCGCGCCGGCGAAACCTATGCCATCGACCCCGCCATTTCGCGGGATGACGCGCTGGCCTATTGGTTCGGGCCGGGGCGCGAGGTCCGGGTGGCCGAGGTGGATGGCAAGGTGTTGGGCAGCTATTACATCCGGCCCAATGCCGAGGGTGGTGGCGCCCATGTCTGCAACTGCGGCTTTGTCACCGCGGCGGCGGCACAGGGGCGCGGCGTGGCGCGGGCGATGCTGGCCGAGGCGCTGGACCGTGCGGCGCAATCGGGCTACCGTGCCATGCAGTTCAACTTCGTGATCAGCACCAATACCCGCGCCGTGGCCCTGTGGCAGGCTGCCGGGTTCCAGATCGCGGGCCGCCTGCCCGGCGCCTATCTGCATCCCGCGCAGGGTTATGTGGATGCGCTGGTGATGTATCGCAGCCTGCTGCCCGAAGGGGTGGCGGGCGCAACCTGACAGACTGGACAGACCCATGGACAACCCCGCCCGCCCGCCGCTTCTGGCCGTGCTGATCGATGCCGACAATACCTCGCCGAAATGGACGCGCGCCATTTTCGAGGAGATCGCAGGGATGGGCGAGGCCAGCGTGCGCCGCGTCTATGGCGATTTCTCCAGCACCCAGATGAGCGGCTGGAACAAGGTGCAGGCCGAATTCGGTCTGGTCCCGCATCATCAGCCGGCCAACACGGTGGGCAAGAACGCGTCCGACATCGCATTGGTGATCGACGCGATGGACCTGATGCATTCGGGTCGTTTCGACGGTTTCGTGCTGATCTCGTCCGACAGCGATTTCACGCGCCTGGCCAGCCGCATCCGCGAGCAGGGTCTGGATGTCTTCGGCATCGGCGCGCAGAAAACGCCCGAGGCATTCCGCAAGGCCTGCAAGCGTTTCATCTTCCTCGAGAACCTGGAAGGGGCCGATCCTGCGGGCAAACCCGCGGCCAAGGCCGATACCCGGACCAGCGGCAACCTGCCCGAGGCGCGCGATCTGATCCTGAAGGCGATGGACAGTATCGACCAGGAGGACGACTGGTATGCGCTGGGCCCCCTGGGCCAGTTCATTACCGCGGCCAATCCGGATTTCGACACGCGCAGCTATGGCAAGAAGAAGTTGAGCGACCTGATTGCCGATCTGAAGATCTTCGAGACCAAGCGCGGATCGGGCAACCAGATCCTGGTGCGGCGGATCGACTGACGCCTCAGTCGCGCAGGCCGTAGCGGGCCAGAAATGTCGTGACGGCGCCATCGATCACGCGGTCGATTTCCTCGTCCGAGAACCGGTTCTGTATGCCGAAGACGGCCCTGGTCCACAGATCGGCCTTGCACAGCTCGGCGAATTGGTCGGCGGCCAGTTCGAAATCCTCGATCGCGACTTCGCCGCGCGCCTTGGCCTGCCGCAGGTAATCCGCGATCCGGGCGCGCCCCAGGGCGGGGCCGCTGTCATAGAAGGCCTGACCGAGTTCCGGGAAACGGTCGGATTCCGCGACGCAGACACGGAAGATGCGCTGCGAGAAATCGGACAGCATGATCCGTATCAGCCGCCCTGCCGTCTGGCGCAAGACCAGCGCGGGGGGGGCTGTCATGTCGATCACCTGCAGCGCGGCGCTGGCCTGGCGGGAACATTCGCGTTCGGCCATTTCGGTGAACATCACCCGCTTGTCCGGGAAATAGCTGTAGAGCGTGGCCTTGGACACGCCGGCGGCCCGGGCGATATCATCCACCGATGCGCCTTCGAAACCGGACAACAGAAAGACCTCGCGCGCGCCATCGAGGACCTGGTCGTATTTCCGGCCCTTGCGCGGTTTGGCGCGCCGCTGTTCGGCAATGATGTTCATGCGGCCCTTTCCTTTGCGGAACTCCACTTTAAACCGATTGGTTCAGTTTCGACAAGCGATCTGCGTGAGGCCACCCCTTGTCGAACCACGCAGCAAGGGATAGGTTAGAATCATTCTAATTTATCTGGAAACAGAAACATGCCTTTCCTGTCCCAACGCCGCCGCTTTCGTGATCTGTCCGAGCAGGAGGTCCTGGCGCTGGCGATTTCATCCGAAGAGGATGACGCCCGCATTTACCGCAGCTATGCCGAGAGGCTGCGCGCCGATTTCCCCGACACCGCCGCCATGTTCGACGGCATGGCCGCCGAAGAGGACGGTCACCGCCGCCGCCTGATCGATCTGCACGAGGCGCGTTTCGGGACCGTCATCCCCCTGATCCGCCGGGAACATGTCGCGGGCTACTACGCCCGCCGCCCGGTCTGGCTGGTCGAGAATCTTGGCATCGACCGGATCCGCGCCGAAGCCGAAGGCATGGAGCGCGAGGCTGCGGCCTTCTACCTCAAGGCGGCGCAGCACAGCACGGATGCGGCCACGCGCAAGCTGCTGGGCGATCTGGCGGCTGCGGAGGCCGGGCATCAGGCGCTGGCGGGCGATCTTGCGGAAAAGCACCTGCCTCAGGATGTGCGCGCCGCCGAAGGGCGCGCGTCGCATCGGCAATTCGTGCTGACCTGGGTGCAACCCGGCCTTGCCGGTCTGATGGATGGATCGGTCTCGACCCTGGCGCCGATCTTTGCCACGGCCTTTGCCACGCAGGACACATGGACGACGTTCCAGGTGGGTCTGGCGGCGTCGATCGGGGCGGGGATTTCGATGGGCTTTACCGAGGCCGCATCGGATGATGGTGAACTCTCCGGGCGCGGATCGCCCGCCAAGCGCGGCTTTGCCTCAGGGATCATGACGACCGTGGGCGGGCTGGGGCATGCGCTGCCCTATCTCATCACCGATTTCTGGACAGCGACGGTCATCGCCATTGCCGTCGTCTTCGTGGAATTGTGGGCGATCGCGTGGATCCAGAACCGCTACATGGAAACGCCATTCTTCCGTGCAGCGCTTCAGGTGGTCCTGGGTGGCGCGCTGGTGCTGGCGGCCGGGGTGCTGATCGGCAGCGGCTGATGCCCTGTGCACCAATGGTGTTTTCGGCGATTGACGCCGCCCCCCGCCGTGTTACCAACGGCTGATGTTCGAGATCTTTCTGAAGACATTGCCCTTCTTCATGGTGATCGGCGTCGGTTACGGCGCGGGGCGCAGCGGCTTCTTCACCGAGGCTGCCACGGCCTGGCTGACCAAGTTCGTCTTCTACTTTGCCCTGTCGGCGATGCTGTTCCGGTTCTCGGCCAACCTGTCGCTGACCGAGGTCTTCGACCTGACTTTCGTCAAGGCTTACCTGCTGGCGACAGCGGTGGTCTATCTGCTGGTGACGGCCGTGGCCCTGCTGCGCCGCATTCCCATGCAGGAAGCGGCGATCGAGGCGCAATGCGGCACCATCGGCAATGTCGGGTTTCTGGGTATTCCGATGCTGGCCCTGCTGCTGGGCGAGGCGGCGATCGCCTCGGTCATGCTGGTGCTGGCGGTGGACCTGATCGTCTTTGGCAGCCTGATCGTGATCCTGATCACCGGCGCGCGTGACGGGCGGGTGTCCTGGGGCATTTTCCGCAGCATCGGGCTTGGCTTGCTGAAGAACCCGATGATCGTGTCCATCGTGCTGGGTCTGACATGGTCGGGCCTGCAGATCCCCATCCCCGGCCCGCTGAATGAATTCGTGATCCTGCTGGGCAATGCGGCAACGCCCGGCGCCCTGTTCGCGATCGGTGCCTCGCTGGCGTCGAAATCGGCGGAACGGGTCTTTGTCGCCGGGTGGCTGTCGTTCTGCAAACTGGTGCTGCATCCGGCGGCGGTCGCCGTGTCGGCCTTGATGATCTTTCCGGTCGAACCCTATGCCGCGGGCGTCATGATCGCGGCGGCGGCTTTGCCGGTGGCGGGCAATGTCTACATGCTGGCACAGCATTACGGCGTGGCGCCGCATCGGGTATCGTCCTCGATCCTGATTTCGACGGCGCTGAGCATCGTCACCGTCTCGCTGGTGATCGGCTGGATTTCCACGCTCTGACCTTGTGAGAAGGGTGCCATTGGCGTAGCCATGCCCCAAACGCACAAAGGAGACCTCCCCATGCAAACCCTCTCGGAAAATGCCTGTTTCGGCGGCGTGCAAGGCGTCTACAAACATGCGTCGCAAGCCACGGGCACAGACATGACCTTTGGCCTGTTCCTGCCGGCCGAGGCCAAGGACGGCCCCGTGCCCGTGCTGTGGTATCTGTCCGGGCTGACCTGCACCCATGAAAATGCGATGGTCAAGGCAGGCGCGCAGGGCTGGGCGGCGGAACAGGGGATCGCGCTGGTTTTCCCCGATACCAGCCCGCGCGGCGAAGGCGTGGCCGATGACGCGGCCTATGATCTGGGGCAGGGCGCGGGGTTCTACGTGAACGCCACGCAGGCACCTTGGGCCCCGCATTTCCGCATGTGGGATTACGTGGCGGATGATCTGCCGGGCCTTCTGTTCAATGAATTCGCCCTTGATCCCGACCGTCAGGCGATCACCGGCCATTCCATGGGCGGCCATGGCGCGCTGACGCTGGCCATGGGTCTGCCGGGGCGCTTTCGTTCCGTCTCGGCTTTCGCGCCGATCTGCAACCCGACGGGGGCCGACTGGGGCCGCAAGCAACTGGGCGCTTATCTGGGCGATGACGAATCCACATGGGCGCGCCATGACGCCAGCCTGATGATGCGCGAGGTGGGTCTTGATATCCCGCTTCTGTGCGACACCGGCACCAAGGACCAGTTCCTTGACAACCTGCGCCCCGAAACGCTGGCCGAGGCGGTGATGGCCCGCCGCGCGCAAGCCGTGTTGCGTCTGCAACCGGGCTATGACCACAGCTATTTCTTCGTCTCCACCTTCATGGAGGATCACGTGTCCTTCCACGCCGAGGCGCTCTATTCGTGAGCATCCTCTACATCGATGCCGATGCCTGCCCCGTCAAGGAAGAGGCCGAGCGCGTGGCGACCCGTCACGGCATCACGATGAAGCTGGTCAGCAACGGCGGCCTGCGCCTGTCGCGCAACCCGCTGGTCGAGGTGGTGATCGTCGATGCAGGCCCTGATGTGGCCGACATGTGGATCGCGGATCGCGCCGGGCCGGGCGATGTGGTGATCACCGGGGATATTCCCTTGGCCGCGAAATGCGTGGCGGCGGGTGCGCGCGTGCTGAAACACAATGGCGAGGCGCTGACACAGGCCAATATCGGCAATGTGCTGGCGACCCGCGACCTGATGGCTGACCTGCGCGCGGCAGATCCCTTTCGACAGGGTGGCGGCAAGGGCTTTACAAAGGCGGATCGGTCGCGCTTTCTTGAGGCGCTGGACCGCGAGTTGCGCGCGGCCCTCAAACACCAATGACCCCGCCCTTGGCGCGGCAGCGGAGGCAAGGATGAGCGTTCAGGCGGTAATCTTCGACATCGGCAACGTGCTGATCGAATGGCAGCCCGAACGGTTCTATGACGCCACCATCGGCGAGGGGCGCCGCCGCGCGATGTTTGCCGATGTGGACCTGCATGCGATGAACGACCGCGTGGATTCGGGCGGCGGTTTCGCCGATGAAATCGCCCGCACGGCGCGGGAATTCCCCGCCCATTCCGAGGCGATCCTGATGTGGCACAGCCACTGGCTGGACATGGCGCGCCCCGAGATCCCCCATTCCGTCCGCCTGCTGCGCGCCCTGCGCGCGCGCGGCATGCCGGTCTTCGCCCTGTCCAATTTCGGGCTGGAACCGTTCGGGATGGCGCGCGGCGTCTATCCTTTCCTTGATGAGTTCGACCGGCTGTTCCTGTCCGGCGCGATGGGTGTGACCAAACCCGCCCCCCGCATCTACCAGATGCTTGAGGACGAATGCGGTCTGCCGCCCGCCGCGCTTCTGTTTGCCGATGATCGCGCCGAGAATATCGAGGCCGCCGCAAATCGCGGCTGGCAAACCCATCTGTTCGACGGACCCGAAGGCTGGGCGCGCCGCCTTGTCGACGAGGGCATCCTGACGACAAGCGAGGCTGCATGAACATACCCATCATTCCCTTCGCCGCCGAGGCGCATCTGGACTGGCGCGCCCTGACAAAGGCGCTGACCCATGGCCATACCCTGCCACGGGCCGAGATCGCGGATACTTTCCTTTACCGCACCCCCGACACGCTGCTGAACCGCGCGGCATGGATCGACGGTCTGGGGCTGGCGGTGAAATCGGCCACGATCTTTCCGGGCAACGCGCAGGCCGGCAAGCCTGCGGTCAATGGCGGTGTCACGCTTTATTCCGACACCGACGGCATGCTTGAGGCGATTGTCGATTTCCATCTGGTCACCAAGTGGAAGACGGCGGGCGACAGCCTTTGCGCCGCGCTGCGCCTTGCCCGCCCCGACAGCCGCCGCATCCTGATCGTGGGGGCGGGCACCGTGGGCCGGTCGCTGCGGCAGGCCTATGGCGCGGGCTTCCCGGATGCGGAATTCACCATCTGGAACCGCAGCCGCGCCGGGGCCGAGGCGCTGGCCGCCGACTGGCCCGGCATGGCGATCGCCGATGATCTGGCGCAGGCCGTGTCGCAGGCCGATATCATCACCTGCGCCACGATGAGCACCCAGCCCATCATCCAGGGCGACTGGCTGCGCCCCGGTCAGCATCTGGACCTGATCGGCGCCTACCGCCCCGACATGCGCGAGGCGGATGACACAGCCCTGCAACGCGCCCGCATCTTCGTGGACAGCTATGACACCACCATCGGCCATATCGGCGAGATCAAGGACCCGTTGGCGCGCGGCGTGATCGACCGTGCCGACATCCTGGCCGATTACTACGAGCCCGAAAACTTCATGCGCCAATCGCATGACGAGATTACCCTGTTCAAGAATGGCGGCGGCGCGCATCTGGACCTGATGACAAGCCGCTATATCCTGGACGCCTGGAGGGCTGCACAATGATCTGGTTTCTGGTCTGTCTGCTTGTGTTGGGGGCCATCGCGATCTGGCCATTCGCACGCGAAGCGATGCGCAAGCCCATGGATGACGCGGCCCGGCAGGACGCGCCGGGGGAATTCGCGCAACTGTCGCAGGGCGTCACGCATTTCCGGTGGGTCGGCCCGGTGCGCGGCCCGGTGGCGGTCTGCGTGCATGGCCTGACCACGCCTTCGATGGTCTGGGACGCGGTGGCACAGGGCCTTGCCCTGATGGGCTTTCGCGTTCTGGTCTACGATCTCTACGGGCGCGGCTATTCCGACCGGGCACCCGGTCCGCAGGATCAGGATTTCTTCATCCGTCAACTGGACGATCTTCTGGCCGCGCAAGGCGTGACAGAGGATATTACCCTTCTGGGCTATTCCATGGGCGGGGCCATCGTCTCGGCCTATACATCACGCAACCCCGGCCGCGTGCGGCGCATGATCCTGCTGGCGCCTGCGGGCATGGGGCATGATCTGGGCAAGCTTGCCAAGTTCACCCGCGACACGCCGATCCTTGGCGATTGGCTGATGCTGCTGCGCTATCCGGGCCTGCACTTGAAAGGCACCGAGGCCGAGCGCGCCCTGCCGACCGAGGTCGAGGGGATCATCGACTACCAGCAGGCCGAACTGGGCAAGCGCGGCTTCGTGCCTGCGGTGCTGGCCTCGATGCGCGGGATCCTGCCCCGCCCGCTGGAAGAGGAGCATCGCGCCATCAGCCGCGAGGGGGTTTCCGTGATCGCGATCTGGGGGCGCGATGATGCCGTCATTCCCCTCAGCGCCATGGGCCGGCTGGCGCAATGGAACCGCATGGCCCGGCAGGAGGTGATCGACGGGGCCGGACACGGGCTGACCTATACCCATGCCAGCGCCATTGTCCGTATCATCGAAGCCGGTATCGCCGCCGAGGTGGCAGGCGACTGATCGGCATCGCCTCGGGCGGGTCTTCCCGCCTCAGGCGGCCTTGGCCGTCAGGGGCATCGGCTTTTCGCGCACCGGCAGATGCACGATGGCGCTGAAGGCACCCACGCCGACACCGATCCACCAGACCAGCGTATAGTCGCCGGTCAGGTCATACATCTTGCCACCCAGCCAGACGCCCATGAAACTGCCCAGCTGGTGGCTGAAGAACACGATGCCGTACAGCGTACCCATGTAGCGCAGCCCGTAGATATGCGCGATCAGCCCCGAGGTCAGCGGCACCGTCGCCAGCCAGAGCGATCCCATCGCCGCCGAAAACAGCAGAACGGTCGCGGGGGTGATCGGCGTCAGGATGAACGCGGCGGCCACCACGGTGCGTGCTGTGTAGATGCCAGCCAGCAGATACTTGCGCGGCCAGTATTTGCCCGCCCAACCAGCCGTCAGCGTGCCCGCGATATTGGCCAGCCCGATCAGCGAAATCGCGACAGCCCCCAGCGCCGAGGTCGTGGTGATGCCCAGACCGTGCAGCACCCCGCCCGGCAGGATCGGGCCGCACATTTCCGTCACGAAGGCGGGAAAATGCGCCGTGATGAAACCCAGCTGATACCCGCAGCTGAAAAAGCCCACGAAGATCAGCGTGAATGACGGGTCACGAAACGCCTTGTTCAGGATACCGCCCAGGCTCTGCTCCAGCTCGGCGCGGCTGGCGGGGGGCGTGGGCGCGCGCATCAGCGGCAGAAGGCACAGAACCGCAAGGATGGCTGCGGCAAAGACCAGAAACACGCTCTGCCAGCTCATCATCGTCAGAAGCCACTCTGCCAGTGGCGCGCCGAAAATCTGCCCGCCCGACCCGGCAGCCGTTGCAATCGCCAGGCTCATCGAGCGGTTCTCGTCCGAGGCCGCGCGCCCGACAACGGCCATGATCACGCCGAACCCGGTGCCGGCGATGCCGAAGCCCACAAGGATTTCATAGAACTGATGCGCCGTTGGTGTCACCGCGAAGGACGACAGCACAAGTCCCGCCGCGTAGAACAGCGCGCCCAGAACGATCGCCTTGCGGTCGCCAAGCTTCTCGGCCATGGCGCCGAAGAAAGGCTGCCCGATGCCCCAGGCCAGGTTCTGGATCGCGATGGCAAGGCTGAATTCGGCGCGCAGCCAGCCGAATTCCTCGGCAATCGGGATCTGGAACACGCCGAAACTGGCGCGGATCGCGAAGGACACCATGATGATGGCGCAACCGACCAGCAGAACAGGCGTGAAGATCGAGGCGGGTCTGGCGGTGGGGGCGCTGTGCATTGGGGGCTCCTGGGGTGGTGGCCGGACCTTAAGCCGATGTCTGGCCGCGTCAATTGAGGAAATGTGCGCGTAATCCTCACCTTTCGTGATGTCCTGCGTCTTTTCACGGCTTGGGACGCGGGCTAAGGAGGGGGCATGGAAACACTGCTCCAGATATACGAGGCCCGCGTGCAGGAGGGTCGCCTGAGCCCGGATGACGCCCAGCTTGAGGCGCTGCCCGAGTTCGAGCGTATTCGCGCGGCCCTGGCCCAGCCGGTCAAGCGTGGCCTGTTCCGCAAACCGCCGCCACCGCCAAAGGGTCTCTATCTCTGGGGCGGGGTCGGGCGCGGCAAGTCGATGCTGATGGACCTCTTCGTCGAAAGCCTTGAGGTGCCGGTGCGCCGCGTGCATTTCCATGCCTTCATGCAGGAGATCCACAGCGGCATGCACAAGGCCCGCCAGCGCGGGGTCGAGGACGCCATCGCCCCGGTTGCCGCCGATGTGGCGGCCGCGGTCAAGGTTCTGGCCTTCGACGAGATGCAGATCACCGACATCACCGATGCGATGATCGTGGGACGCCTGTTCGAGGCGCTGTTCAAGGCGGGCGTTGTCGTGGTGACCACTTCGAACCGGGTGCCGGATGATCTGTACAAGCACGGTCTGAACCGGCAGATATTCCTGCCCTTCATCGCCCTGCTCAAGGAACGCATGGTCGTGCATGAACTGGTCAGCCACCGCGACTATCGGCAAGACCGGCTGGCGGGCTCGCCTGTCTATTTCACCCCGGTCAATGCAGCGGCACGGGCCGCCATCGGGCAGGTCTGGCAGGATCTGACCGGCGGCGATGCCGAACCTCTGACCCTGCATGTGAAGGGGCGGCAAGTTGAGATACCCGCCTTTCGCAATGGCGTGGCCCGCGCGTCATTCTACGATCTGTGCGGCAAGCCGCTGGGGGCTGCGGATTACCTTGCCCTGGCCGAAGCGGCGCGCGTGCTGGTGCTTGAAAACATCCCCGCGCTGGGACGCTCCAATTTCAACGAGGCGAAGCGTTTCGTCACCCTGATCGACGCACTCTATGAGGCAAAGGTGCGCCTGATCTGTTCGGCCGCGGCCGAGCCGGAATACCTGTATCTCGAAGGTGAGGGCACGTTCGAATTCGAACGCACCGCCAGCCGCCTGCGCGAGATGCAATCGGCGGAATGGGCGGGCGACGCTGCCTGATCGGCGCCGCTTTGCCGATGTTGAAATCAACAGTTCTTTTGTATCCCCACGCGGGCTATCACGCGCCCATGTGAAACCCTGTCGAGGCCTGTGATGGTACCCTGTTCCCGACGTGTCGCCCTTGGCCTGATGGCGGCCTTTTCCGTTGCGGCCTGCGCGCGGTCCCAACCCGAAACGGTCGAGGACGTCACCACCCGCTCGACCCCGCTCTATCCCAACGAAACACCCGAGTTGCGCCGTCTGATCGTGGCCGCAGCGCGTGAAAACGATGTGCCGGTCGAACTTGTGCAGCGTGTGATCGTGCGCGAAAGCACGCATCGCCCCGGTGCACGCAACGGGCCTTATTACGGCTTGATGCAGATCCTGCCCGCCACCGCGCGCACGATGGGCTTTCGCGGGCAACCCGCTGACCTGCTGGATGCGGAAACCAACCTGCGCTACGCGGTGCGCTATCTGCGGGGCGCATGGCTTCTGGCGGATGGCAGCCATGACCGCGCGGTCATGTGGTATGCGCGCGGCTACTACTACGAAGCCAAGCGGCGCGGCATGCTGCGCGAAACCGGCCTGCGGGCCTGATCGCTTGCGGGCGAACCGGGGTCCCTGAAAATGAAAGGGGGCCGTTGGTTCGGCCCCTCTTTCGTCTCCTGCCTGCCTTAACTTTCAAATCGTGGGGATCACCAGACGCTGTCCCACGCGCAAACGATCCGGGCTGGAAAGCAAGCCCCGGTTTGCTTCGTAAATGGTCGTGTAACGGGATATGTCGCCGTAGAATTTCACCGCGATCGCCCCAAGGCTGTCGCCTGAATTCACGGTGTAGAACATGTGCTCGACCGTCTTGTCGGCGCGCTGCACCATGCGCACTTCCACACCGTCCCCACCGGGTACGGACGGCGCAGGAACCTCTTGCCCGACAGCCAGCGTTGCCTGTGCCACGATGCTGCTGAGGATGACATGCGTGTCGACGCGCCCCTCGGCCGTGACCAAGGCGCGGGGGACGGCGATCTCGCCACGCCCTGCCGCTTCGTTCAGCAGGGCATCGATATAGGCATCGGATTGTCCGGCCATCAGTGCTTTGGCAATGAGCTTCTGAAGCGGATCACCCTGCGCGGGGGCGGGCGCAGGCTGGCCGGTGAAGTTGCGCAGCCCCGTCAGGGCGTCAAGCGACATGGCGCGCAACGGATCATCTGCCCCATCGGTGCCGTCGTTGGCCGCAAGGCTGCCGGGTGCAACCCCAAGCTCTGCCAGAACGCCCCGCGTCATCGTCTGCAAGTCCGTGCCGGCAGCCGTGGCAGCACGCTCGGGCGTTCTGCGTTGTGGGTCTTGCGGCCGATTTTCCGGTGCCGCGATCGGGTTTGCCAGCACGTTCCCGCCAGCGGGAAGATAGGCCGCACCGGCCAGCCCGTCCGAGGCGCGGGTGACAGATACGCCATCTGCATCGAACCGCGCGCCTCCGTCCGGTTGCAATAGGACAAGCGCAACGGTGATGCCTGTAAACAGACTGGCAATGGCAAGTGCACGGAACATGGAACTCTCTACAACTTGAAGGCTACGTAAATAACGGCCAGCGGCCGTGCGCATGGCGGCATATTCGCCGGCCGGGGTTAGTGCTGCCTGGTAAACCTCTGACATGCTCACCCGCCGTTCGGGACATGGGTGCTCAGACCCAATTGCAGCCAGACTTGCATCCCGCCACGGTAATAGCTGAGCTTTTCAGCAGGGTAGCCTGCCTGAAGAAGGTGCCGGATCGCGAGCGGCGCCTGATCGCACCAGGGGCCATTGCAGAAGATCGCCAGTTGCCTGACCTGCGAGAAATCCCACTGTGACCCCGTGAGAGTCGCCCCCAGCGCCTTGAGGATCTCGTCACGATAGGGATTGGCCGGGTCAAGCGTGGCAAAGGGCAGGTTGATCGCGCCGGGGATCGTGCCCTTGGCGAAGAACTCCGGAAGCCTGCTGTCCAGCAACAGGCCATCGCCCGCCGCGACGCGGGCTTCCAGAAAATCCATCACCTCAAGCTCGCCCAGGGTGACGACACCGGGCGCCACGGTCATCGGCGTGATGCAGAAAGGCGGGCAGGGGCGCGAGGTGCGGGTAAAGTCGCCCTCAAGCCGGTTTTCGCTGTCCTGGATGCGGTCGATGACGATCTGTGCACCATTCAGCGTGATCGTCCGCGCCTCGATATCCTGCGTGATGCGCACGCTCTCTGCGTGGGCGGGAAGCGTTGCAATACTGACAAAAAGACACACAAGGCCAAAACGGCGCAACATCACGAATATCCCCCTGAAAAGGGACAGCCCGGAAGATTGGCAGACGGGCTTGCCCCGATGAATAGGCCAGATATAGGCGAATCGGTCCGAATCAGTCAACATAAAGTGATTCGGGACAGGGGCGATTCGTCCGCAGGTCACCTGCGGCGCCGATATTCCGGGCGATTCCCGTGATGCGTCTTTGCCGGGCCGCGGGTCAGCTGTTTTCGCGCAGAATCGACCCCGCAAGGTAAAGCGATCCGCAGATCAGCACCCGCGCCCGAGGATCATCGGCCGCGATGTCGGCCAGCGCCGCGTTGACCGATGCGGCCACGCTGGCGCGGATCCCGGCCTGTGTCGCCGCTGCCGCCGTATCCTCTGCCGGAAGCGTCGCCTCGGTATCGGGAATGCTCACGGCGTGAAGGCTGTCCACATGGGGCGCCATCGGGCGCAGATAGCCGCCGATATCCTTGGTGTTCAGCATGCCGCAGATCAGATGTGTGGGCCGCCTCGGCAATGTCGCAAGATGCGCGCCGATCGCCTCGCCTGCTGCCGGGTTGTGCCCGCCATCCAGCCAAAGCTCGACCTGCGGAGCCGAGGCGACAAGCGGACCCTCGCGTAGCCGCTGCATGCGCGCGGGCCAGAAGGCGCGGGTCACGGCAGCCTCGAAGGCGGCGTCCGGCTGTCCCAGATGCCGCAGCGCCGCCAGCGCCGCGCCTGCGTTCTGGATCTGATGCGCGCCGGGCAGGTTGGGCAGGGGCATGTCGACCAGCCCGTTCTCATCCTGATAGATCATGCGGTCGCCTTCGCGTCCCACATGCCAATGCTGCCCGTGGATCAACAGCGGGGCGCCGACGCGGGCGGCGCTGGCCTCGATCGCCTCAAGGCCCTCATCGGCCTGAGGGCCGACGATGCAGGTCACGCCACGCTTCAGGATACCGGCCTTTTCGCCCGCGATCTTTCCAAGGGTATCGCCAAGATATTGCTCATGATCCATCGAAACCGGCGTAATGATGCACAGCGCGGGCTTTTCGATCACATTGGTTGCGTCCAGCCGCCCGCCAAGGCCAACCTCCAGCAGGGTGTAGTCGGCGGGTGTGCGCGCAAAGGCCAGCAGCGCCGCGCAGGTCGTGATCTCGAAATAGGTGATGTTCGCACCGTCATTGGCGCCATAGCAGTCCTGCAACATCTCGGTCAGATGCTGCTCGGTGATCAGCTCTCCGGCCAATCGAATCCGCTCGTGGAAGCGCGCCAGATGCGGCGAGGTATAGGCATGCACCGCATGACCTGCCGCCTCAAGCCCGGCGCGGATCATGGCCTGGGTGCTGCCCTTGCCATTGGTGCCTGCGATATGGATCACCGGCGGCAGACGGTCCTGCGGATTGTCCAATGCGGCCAGCAAGCGCCAGACACGATCCAGCGTCAGGTCGATGATCTTGGGGTGAAGCGCCATCATCCGTTCAAGGATGATGTCCGAACCTGTGTTTGCCATGATCGGATCAGGTTGCGCTGGCGGGTGCCGTCGCCGCAGCGTCGGGGGCGGGCAGATCCCCCCAGACGGCAGGCGGCTGACCGATCAACATCCGGGTGATGGTGATCAATTCCTCGCGCAGCTTGGTGCGGGGCGTCACACGGTCCAGCATCCCGTGATCCAGCAGGTATTCGGCGCGCTGGAACCCTTCGGGCAGTTTCTCGCGGATGGTCTGTTCGATCACGCGGGGACCCGCAAAGCAGATCAATGCACCCGGTTCCGCGATCTGCACATCGCCCAGCATGGCATAGGACGCGGTCACCCCGCCTGTGGTCGGATGCGTCAGCACCACGATATAGGGCAGGCCCGCCTCTTTCAGCATCTGGATCGCCACGGTCGAGCGCGGCATCTGCATCAGGGACAGGATCCCCTCCTGCATCCGCGCGCCACCGGCGGCGGAAAAAAGGATCAAGGGCCGCTTCAGCTTCACCGCCTCTTCGGCGGCGGCGATGATCGCATTGCCCACATACATGCCCATGGACCCGCCCATGAAGCTGAAGTCCTGCGCCGCTGCCACGATGGGGGTGCGCCCGATCTCGCCTGTCGCGACCAGCATCGCGTCACGCTCGCCGGTGGATTTCTGCGCGGCTTTCATGCGTTCGGGATATTTCTTCTGGTCGCGGAATTGCAGCGGATCGGCCAGTGGTTCCGGCACGGCAACCTCGGTGAAGATGCCGCCATCGAACAGCGCGGTGAACCGGGCGCGCGGCGTGATCGCCATGTGATGCCCGCAGGATGTGCAGACATTCTGGTTGTCGCTGAGTTCGCGGTGAAACAGCATCGTTCCGCAGTCGTCGCATTTCGTCCAGAGGTTCTCGGGCACTTCGCGACGCGAGAAGATCGAGTTGATCCGCGGGCGGACGTAGTTGGTGATCCAGTTCATGGGCGACAGGCCTTTTTCGTGGTCGAGTGTCCGATAGGACGGTTCTAGCGCCGAGGTAAGCCTTCGGGCGACAAAATGCAATCAGCGCCGGATGGCGATACGGGCACCGATCCATAACAGACCGATCCCCAGAAGCTCGATCAGAAAGCCGGGATCGAACAGGCTGACAGGGGCCATGCCCTCTGGCGGCATGGGGTGCGGCATGGTTGGCGGCGGCAGAAGGGACTGTGCCGGATCCGCGGGAAACAGGAACAGGGCCAGACCGGAATCCATGCCGCCTGCCTGGCCGAAAACAAGAAAGGCCAAGGCGTTGTTGACCAGATGAAATCCGATGGCAGGCCCCAGCGTGCCGCTGCGCGCGGTCAGGTCTGCCGCGGCAAGGCCGAAGCAGAAGGCCCAGATCATGTAATGCGCGGCCTCGACCGGGGGCAGTTCCGGCGTGTAATGCGCCGAGGCGAACAGCAGGCTTGGCAACACCAGCCAGACCCATGGTCGGTCGAACCGCGCCGCCAGCTGTTGCTGGACATACCCGCGGTAAAACAGCTCTTCTGCGCCGGTCTGGATCAGCAGCGCCGCCAGGGCCACCGGCAGCAGCGCAAGCCAGGGCCCGAGGGGGCGCATCTCCATCAGCGACAGCAATTCGACATCGGGTGGTATGAATTCGATGGCCAGCGTGCCGATGGCCAGCAGCAGCGTGACTTGCAGCATCTGTTGCAGGGCCAGCCCCGGCGGGCCGATCAGGCTGGCCAGGCCGCGCCCATGCAGCTTGCGGCTGACCAGAACGACGGCAAGGCCCAGGGCGAGAAAGCTGTAAAGCTGGATCAGAAGCCCGCGTGGCGTGCTGCCGCCCGCCACCTCGGCGGGGTCGGCCAGCGGCACCAGTCGCAGGAACGGCTCCATCAGGTACACCGAGGCCAGATACATCACCTCGACCAGCAGGATGCCGATGATCAGCAGCTTCGGCTCTGACCGCGCGCGGGCAGGCAGGATGAAACGCAGATGCGGATCATAGGCGCGCCGGGTCATCAGCGTCGAATCGCCAGCCGCGCCGCCAGCCAGCCGATCAGGATCAGCATGGCGTCGATCATCAGATAGGGCCGCAAGGCGACAGGATCGGCCATGTCGATCTGCAACCGGAACAGCGCCAGCCCGGACAGTGTTCCCTCGGCCGACAGGATCAGCAGGGCGCTGGCATTGGTCACGAAGTGCAGGGCGATGGCCGGCCCCAGCGTGCCGGCGCGCGCCGTCAGATCCGCCGCCGCCAGCGCGAAACCCGCGGCCCAGGCCATGATCAGCCAGCCATTGGCGCCCGCATCCGGCCTGTAATGCAAAAGCCCGAAGAGCACCGCCGGCGCCACCATCCACACCAGCGGGCTGCGGAACCGCGCGGCAAGCTGCTGCTGGATATAGCCGCGAAACAGGATTTCTTCGGCCGAGGTCTGCACCAGAACCGCCACCAGCGATACGGGCAGCAGCAGGATCCACGTCAGCGGCGAAAGGCCGGGCACCAGCGGATCGGCAAAGCCCCATGGCGGCAGCACGCTGATCGCGATGGCAATCGCGATCAGCACCGCCAGCGTTGCACCGAATTGCCGCAGCATCAGCGGCCATGGCCCCAGCAGCGTCAGGGGATTGCGCCGGTGTAGCTGCAGGGTCACCACCGCCGCGGCCAGGGTCATGATGAGGAAGCTGTAAAGCAGGATCAGCACCCCGCCCGCAGTCTGGCCCGGTGTTTCGATACGGGTGATGTCGCGGTGCAACCCCTCGCCCGCAAGGCGCAGGATCGCCTGGCCGAACAGGGCGTTCAGGCCGATCACGATGACCATGATCAGCACCAGCCCCAGGGCCAGCCGCCAGACCTGCGCATGCGCACGCGCGGGGGCGACAAAGTCATCGTGCGCATCATAGGGCATCGGTCTGGTCTGCATCCTCGTGTCGCGGCCTGTCCATCAGGCCCCTCGCAAGAACCTAGCGCGCGGCCCGGGGGGCGAACAGGGGGCTTGCAGTCCAGGGTGGCCCAGTTGCGGCATTACGCCGGTCGCGATGACGCGATACGCAGCACATCCAGGTAATTGCGGCCGATCTGCATTTTCGCCGCGTGCCCCCGCTCCACCATCAGCCGATGCAGGCGCGGCAGGTTGCGGGCGGGCACATGCATCACAAGATGATGCTCCAGATGGTAATTGACCCAATAGGGCGCGACCAGCAGGCGCATCAGCGGCCCGGCATAGGTGGTGCGGGTGTTGCGCAGCGGATCGTCCACCGCCTCGACCGCGCCATGTTCGGCGATGTTGCGGATACGCAGGACAAGCTGAAACCACGTCAGAAGGGGCAGCAGCCAGAAGGCCAGCCACCACCACCATGCGCCCACCGCCCACATCAGCACGAAGATCACGGCATTGGCGATCAGCGCCCGCCCGATCACCGGGCCGGAAAACGCCTGCGCCAGCTCCTGTGCGCCGGGCTGGCCCTCGACCTCGCCGGCCATTTTCAGCGCGAACATGATCTGCTGGCTGCGCTGCTTGATCCCGGTGCGCCCGGTGATGTCGCGCCAGAACTTGCGCCTGAGCGAGGCGCGCGTGGTGGGAAAGGGGCGCGACAGCTTCAGGTCGGGGTCTTCTTCCGTCTGCGTATGCCGATGGTGCTTCAGGTGATAACGGCGGTATTCGCCCAAGTCCGCAAGGATAGGCCGCCCGCACAGCCATTCGCCCGCCCAGTCGTTCAGGTCGCGCGACCGGAACAACGCATTATGCGCCGCCTCATGCATCAGGATCGCCAGCCCCAGCTGCCGCGAGCCGATGATGATGACAGCCAGCAGGAAGGTCAGTGGATTGGGCCATAGGGCGAACAGTCCCAGCGCCAGCGCGATCGTGCCCCAGCAATGCAGCACCAGCCACCACCCCCAGAGGTCGGATCGTTCGGCCAGCGCGCGGATCTCATCCGTGCTGAAGAAGTCGCGCCCCAGCGCCTGATGGCTCTTGCCCGATGCCGTCATGTTGCCTTGTGCCATCTCGTCCTCCCCTCCGCGATGATCGCCGCAGTGTTTGCCTGCAAGGCGACCCTGTCAACGTCGCAGCAGACCCGCGCACCCCGTGACGCCACGTTCTGCAATCGCACTTGTGCCACGCGAAACCCTTCTTTATTCCGATCCGGACAGATTTACCGGGGAGGCACCAATGTCCACGAAACCGCGCATCGACAAATCCAGACTGCCCAGCCGCTATGTGACCGAAGGGCCAGCACGCGCCCCGCACCGGTCCTATCTTTACGCGATGGGTCTGAACGAGGAGGAAATCCACCAGCCCCTGGTTGGTGTCGCGACCTGCTGGAACGAGGCCGCCCCCTGCAATATCGCCCTGAACCGTCAGGCGCAGGCCGTGAAGATGGGCGTCAAGCAGGCCTTCGGCACCCCGCGCGAATTCACCACGATCACCGTGACCGATGGTATCGCCATGGGCCATGAGGGCATGCGCTCGTCCCTCGCCAGCCGCGAGGCGATTGCCGACACCGTCGAACTGACCATGCGCGGGCATTGCTATGACGCGATCGTCGGTCTGGCCGGCTGCGACAAGTCGCTGCCCGGCATGATGATGGCAATGGTCCGCCTGAACACGCCGTCGGTCTTCATCTATGGCGGCTCGATCCTGCCGGGCCGGCTGAATGGCAAGGACGTGACCGTTCAGGACGTGTTCGAGGCCGTGGGCCAGCATCAGGCCGGCAACATGTCCGATGCCGAGCTCGAGATCCTCGAGCGTGTGGCCTGCCCGACCTCGGGCGCCTGCGGTGGCCAGTTCACCGCAAATACCATGGCCTGCGTCTCCGAGGCGATCGGCCTTGCGCTGATGAACTCCTCCGGCATGCCCGCCCCCTATGAAAGCCGCGACCAGTATGGCGAGGCGTCGGGCCGCGCGGTCATGAACCTGATCGAAAAGAACATCCGCGCCCGCGATGTCGTCACGCTGAAGTCGCTGGAAAACGCGGCCCGCGTCGTGGCTTGCACCGGCGGTTCCACCAATGCGGGCCTGCACCTGCCCGCCATCGCCCATGAGGCGGGGATCGACTTCTTCCTTGATGACGTCTGCGAGATTTTCCGCGACACCCCCTATTTCGTGAACCTCAAGCCCGGCGGCGACTACGTGGCCAAGGACCTCTACGAGGCAGGCGGCGTTCCCGTCGTGATGAAGGAACTGCGCAAGGCGGGTCTGATCCACGAGGATTGCATCACCGCCAGCGGCTACAGCATCGGCGAGGAACTGGACAAGATCACCCGCGAGGCGGATGGCAAGGTCATCCACACCGTTGCCAACCCGATCACCAAAACCGGCGGTGTTGTCGGCCTCAAGGGTAACCTTGCCCCCACCGGCGCCATCGTGAAGGTTGCGGGCATGACCGAGGATCAGCAGGTCTTCACCGGCCCCGCCCGCGTGTTCGAATGTGAAGAAGACGCCTTCGCCGCCGTTCAGCGCCGCGACTACAAGGAAGGCGATGTGATCGTCATCCGCAACGAGGGCCCCGCAGGCGGCCCCGGCATGCGCGAGATGCTGGCGACGACTGCCGCCATTTCGGGTCAGGGCATGGGCAAGAAGGTCGCGCTTATCACCGATGGCCGTTTCTCTGGCGCGACCCGCGGCTTCTGCGTGGGCCATGTCGGCCCCGAAGCAGCCCATTGCGGCCCGATCGCCCTGGTCAAGGACGGTGACATGATCACGCTGAACGCCATCACGGGCGAAATCAGCGTCGATCTGACAGATGCCGAGCTTGAGGCCCGCAAGGCCGATTGGAAAGGCCCGCGCCCCACGATCTATGCCAGCGGCGCACTGTGGAAATATGCACAGATCGTCGGTGAAACCTACAAGGGTGCCGTCACCCATCCGGGGGCCAAGGCCGAAAAGCACATCTACATGGATCTGTAACAGAACGGGGCGTCCGTCGATGCGTATCTGGTTGGCCGCTTTTCTGGCCCTGTCCCTTTCGGGGTGCCTCCAGCTTGATGGAGGCACCACGCCAAAGCCGGCTCTGCGTCAGGCGGAACTGGCCGGGGGCAACGTGATCCTGCGCCCCCCATCCGGTTATTGCGTGGACGCCGGCAGCGTCGTGAACCGGGCGCAGGGCAGTTTTGCGCTGATTGGCAGTTGCGCGACCCTGACGGGCGACACCAGTGGCGTTTTTGTCGAACCTGCGATCATTACCATCTCGGCCTCGCCCATTGGCGAGGGGGGCGTCAGTACGGACAGCCGCGATTTTCAGCAGGCCCTTGGCCGTGGCCGTATCCTGCGCGCCATCAACCGCGAGGGCCTTGCCCTCTTGCAGGTCGAGGGTGGCTCGACCGTGCCACCCAACGCGGACCAAAGGCATTGGCGGGCGCTGACGACCGTCGGTGACACGGTCCTTGGTCTGGCTCTCTATGGCGCGCCTGACAGCGTGATGGTGTCGGATCGCGGGATGCGGTTCATGCTGGATCTGGTCGATGCGATCCGTCGCGACAGCCCCGCAGGCTGATTGGCGGCAGTCGGGCCTTCCCCCTGCAGCAGATTGATCCGCTGGCCGCGTTTCTTTAATTGTGTCAATAGGCTTCATCGGTAAGGATTGTTTCGTCATTAGGCGGTACTGACAGACGCCGAGTGTGGTAAGCGGAAAAGACAGGCAAGGCAGGTCGGGACATCATGACAAGGCTGGGTGGCAAGGTTCTCGACGCAATTGCATTCGCGCGCAGCCGCAGCCGCTGGGCCAGCGCCGCCAGTCGGGCCGACAAGGCCGATCTGGCCGATTTGCGGCTTCAACGCCAGCGGGCCCGCCAGCTGCGGCGCCATCTGGATGATCTGATCCATGTCGCCGAAAGCCGCCTTGCCCTGCCGATGATCGGGTCCAACGCCTTTCGCAGGCCGCATGGGGCCGATTGGGGCTGGCGGCCTGAATTGTGGCGCGGCCCTTTGCCGGTGCCCGGCTTCGCCTCGGTGCCCAGCAAAAGCATGCTGGGCAATGAGGTGACGCTGTTTCATGACTGCGGACGCTCCGAAGTGACCCTGCGCCAGCTGCGCAACCGGCGCGAGCAGGATCTTGCGCCCTTCGGTCTGCGGCTGGATGTGTTCCGGTTCGACGGATCCTTCCTGTCGCTTGCGGTCGATCTGCCCGGCGATGCGGTGGCCGGGCTGAAACGCCGCCATCTGATCCGCATGAACACCATCATCGAGATGGAAAAACCGCTTGAGATTTTTGCGCGGCTCAACATTCGCCACGGGCCGAACACCGAACAGATCGTGCGCGAATTGCCTCTGCACGAAGAAGACATCATGGTGGAATTCGACCTTGCCTATTCGGGCATGAACGAAAAACGTGTCGAAAAGGCCTGGGTCGACCTGATCTTCGAGGGCCCCGAGATGAACCAGGTGATCCTGCGTGACCTCACCTTCAGCAGGCGCCCGCGCGCCGAATTGTGATACCGGATCCAAGAGGATGAACACGTGAGTGCATTGACCGTCACCAAGACCCGTCTTTTCCAGGGAATATGGGAAGGCATCGTGACAGGGGCCCCTGCGGGCGCGCGCCCGTCGATTGCCGTGACCCATCTGGAACAGCCTGTCCCCGGTGCCGAACTGCTTGAGGGCGCAAAGGGCAGCAACTGGGTGCTGCGTATCCCCGTTCCGCGCCAGGCCCTGTCCGACGGCATCCATACTTTCCTGATCCGTGACGGTGAAACGGGCGAGACCCTGAACAGTTTCGCCATCCTCGCCGGAGAGGCGCTGGCCGATGATATCCGCGCCGAAATGGATCTGCTGCGCGAGGAACTGGATCTTCTCAAGCGCGCGTTCCGGCGTCACTGCCTTGAGACCATGTAGCACGAGGCTATGCCATGATCACCGAGATCGTTACCTTTCCCATCCCCGATGGCATGACCCGCGATCAGGTCATCGCCAATTTCCAGGCGACGGTCCCGGGCTGGTCCGCGAACCCTGACCTGATCCGCAAGAACTACCTCTATGATCCCGAAGGTGGGCGCGGGGGCGGTGTCTACCTTTGGAAAACGCTTGCGGCTGCAAAGGCAGGCCATGATGCGGCATGGTGCGAAAAGGTGCGCGGCATCTACGGCGCCGATCCGCGGTTCGACTATTTCGAAACGCCGATCGTTCTGGACAATACGCTCTGACAGGCCCCGCCCGCTGCTGACGCTGGGTTTCGGGTGACAAATCCCGCGCCTTCCGCTCAGATGGCGCGCAAACGGGAGGCATCACCATGACCGATTATCCGCATCTTCTTTCCCCGCTCGACCTGGGCCATGTCACGCTGAAGAACCGCGTTCTCATGGGCTCGATGCATACCGGCCTCGAGGAAACGAAAGACTGGAACCGCGTCGCCGAGTTCTACGCCGCACGCGCGCGCGGCGGCGTCGGCCTGATGGTGACGGGCGGCATGGCCCCCAATCGCGAAGGCGGGGTGTTTCCGGGTGCGGCAGGCCTGTTCACAGATCAGGACATCGCCAACCACCGGATCGTGACGGACCGCGTGCATGACGCGGGCGGCCGAATTGCGATGCAGATCCTGCATGCGGGCCGTTATGCCTATGGTCCCGAATGCGTCTCGGCCAGTGCGATCAAATCCCCGATCTCGCCCTTCCCGCCCAGGGAACTGGACGAGGAAGGGATCGAAAAGCAGATCCATGACATCGCCACCGCCGCCGTCCGTGCGCGCGAGGCCGGGTATGACGGGGTCGAGATCATGGGCTCCGAGGGGTATTTCATCAACCAGTTTCTGGTGACCCATACCAACAAGCGCACCGACCGCTGGGGCGGCTCCTATGAGAACCGGATGCGCCTTCCGATCGAAGTGGTCAAGCGCGCCCGCGCCGCCGTGGGTGACGATTTCATCATCATCTACCGCCTCTCGATGATCGACCTTGTGCCGAACGGCTCGACCTTCGACGAGGTGGTGCAATTGGCGCAGGAAATCGAAAAGGCCGGTGCCAGCATCATCAACACCGGTATCGGCTGGCACGAGGCGCGCATCCCGACCATCGCAACTTCCGTGCCGCGCGCGGCCTTTGCCTGGGTCACGAAAAAGCTGATGGGGCAGGTGGGCATTCCCGTGATCACCTCGAACCGGATCAATACACCCGCCGTGGCCGAAGACGTGCTGGCCACCGGCTGCGCCGACATGGTGTCGATGGCGCGCCCGCTGCTGGCCGATCCCGATTTCGTGGTCAAGGCGATGGCCGGCCGCGCCGACAGCATCGCGCCCTGCATCGCCTGCAACCAGGCCTGCCTGGATCATACATTCGGCGGCAAGATCTCAAGCTGCCTCGTGAACCCGCGCGCCTGCTACGAGACCGAATTGGTCATCGCCACCGCCGCCATGCCCAAGACCGTGGCCGTCGTGGGCGCGGGGCCTGCGGGCCTCTCCGTTGCGCTGACGGCGGCGGATCGTGGTCACAAGGTCACGCTTTTCGACCGCGCCGCCCGTGTGGGGGGGCAGCTCAACATGGCGCGCCAGATCCCCGGCAAGGAGGAATTCCACGGTCTGGTGGACTGGTATGAAACCATGGTCGCCGATGCCGGCATCGATCTGCGCCTGAACACCAGCGTCAGCGCCGATGATCTGGCAGGCTTTGACGAGGTGGTCATCGCCACCGGCGTCATCCCGCGCGATCCCGGCATTCCCGGTCAGGACAGACCCAACGTGCTGTCCTATATCGATGTGCTGGCAGGCAAGGCGCCCGTGGGCAAGACGGTCGCTGTCGTGGGCGCCGGCGGCATCGGCTTCGACGTGTCCGAATACCTTGTCCACGAGGGCCACAGCCCGACGGAAAGCATCCCCGACTGGATGCGCGAATGGGGTGTTGCCGATCCCGCAGAGGCGCGCGGCGGCTTGGCAACCGAAGGTCCGCGCCCCGATGCCCCCGCCCGTCAGGTCACGCTTCTGCAGCGCAAGGCCGAACGGCCCGGCAAGCGTCTGGGCAAGACGACAGGCTGGATCCACCGTGCCGCGCTTCAGATGAAGGGCGTGCAGATGATCGGCGGCGTGAACTATGAACGCATCGACGACGAAGGCCTGCATGTCACCTTCGGCGAGGCGCGCGAAAACCCCCGCGTGATCCCTGCCGAAACCGTGGTCCTCTGCGCGGGCCAGTTGCCCGAACGCTCACTCGCCGATGCACTCGCCGAACGCGGCATCACCGCCCATGTGATCGGCGGCGCGGACGTGGCGGCGGAACTCGACGCGAAACGCGCCATCGACCAGGGCACAAGGCTGGCGGCCACTCTCTGACCGCTGTTTCTTCTTGCTCCAAATATCCATGTCCGACGCTTGCCGGGCATCACACCGTATGCAGATAAAGGTCGTAATCCACGTCCGAGATCGTGCGCGCCACGCGCGCATATTCGGCGGCTTTCACGGCCACGAAGGTGCGGTGCATGTCCTCGCCCAATGCGCCCTGCAAAAACGCTGACTCCCGCGCCGCCGCAATCGCGGCACCCCAGTCGCGCGGGATGCTGTCATCGCCCCCCGCCTCGTCATATCCATTGCCGGTCGTCTCGGGGCCGGGGTCGATCCTGTGGGCCAGACCGTGCCGGATACCGGCCAGCACCGTCGCGGCGACAAGATAGGGGTTCGCATCCACCCCCGCAGGCCGATGTTCGATCCGCCGCGCCCGCTTGTCACCGGCAGGTATCCGCAGCGCGACCGATCGGTTGTTGACGCCCCAGCTGGTGGACACCGGCGCATAGCTCTGGTTGGCGAAACGCCGCCATGAATTGGCATGCGGCGCAAAGACCAGCATCGATTCCCCCATCGTGGCGCGCAGCCCGCCAAGCGCATGTAGAACCGCTGGCGACCATGCGCCCTCTGTCTCTTCGGTGAAGATGTTCCGCCCGTCGCCATCCTGCAAGGACACGTGGAAATGCATCCCCGATCCGGCGTAATCCTCGATCGGCTTGGCCATGAAGCAGGCGGTCACACCATGCGCGCGGGCCTGCGCGCGCACGATCCGCTTCAGCCGCATCAGGTCATCGGCGGCCTGCATCACGTCGGTGCGGTAATGCAGCGTCAGCTCATACTGGCCGGGCGCGTATTCCGAGATCATGGTTTCCGCCTTGATCCCCGCCTTTTCCGCGCCCGCGTAGATGTCGGAAAACAGCGGCAGCATCCCGTGCAGGTGATCGACGGAATAGACTTCGGTCCGATGGCTTGCGCGCCCGTCCAGAACATCCGCCGCGGGGCGCACCCGCCCGTCCGGCCCGCGATCATTGGCCAGCAGGAAGAATTCCAGCTCGAAGGCCCCCGCCGGGAACAGCCCCTCGGCCGCCATGGCATCGACCTGCGCCTGCAGCGCATGGCGCGGGTCCGATGTCATCGGCGCGCCCTCCAGCGTGTAGAGCGACATCAGCACCTCACCGCGCGGCGGCGTGGTGCCATGCAGCGGCTTCAGCGTGCCGGGGATGGGCCAGGCCCGCAGATCGCCATCCCCCTGATCCCAGATCAGCCCGGTCTCGTGCACATCCTCGCCGCAGATATCCAGCCCAAGGATCGAGATCGGCAGGAACCGCCCCGACTGGTAGAAGGCCAGCAACTCGTGCCGCCGGATGATCTTGCCCCGCCCGATCCCGTTGGAATCGTGCAGCACGATGTCGAAGGCCTCGATCTCGGGGTGGGCCTCAAGAAAGGCCTGCGCCTCGGCGATGGTGGCGCCCGAGGGGGCATTGGTCTGGGTCGTCATGTCAGTCCTCATCCGGCCCGAACAAAAGGGCCAATGTCGTGTCGAACGCGGCGATCAGCCGGTCGACCTGTTTCATCGTGGTCACCGGGCTGACCAGCATCATGTTGTGAAACGGCGCGATCAGACAGCCGCGATTGAGCAGGCAGGTATGAACGACACCCTCCACCTCAGGCTGATGCGCCGCCTCCGCCTCGGTGCCGTTGCGCAATGGTCCGGGGGCGCAGATGAACTCGACCCGCGCGCCCACGCGCACCACATGCCATGGCGCGCCGTGACGGATGATGGCCTGCGCCAGCCCCGCCTCCAGCCGCGCGGCCCCCGCCTCCATATGGGCATAGGCCCCGGGCGTCATCACATCGACCAGGCTGGCACGCAGGCAGGCGAATTGCATCGGGTTCGCTGACAGGGTGGTTCCCATCCCCGAATGACCCGCAGGCCGCGTCGCATTATAGGCGGCAAGCCTTTCGGCCACATGATCGCGCAGCCCCCAGATCGCCGTGGGCATCCCGCCTGCCACACATTTTCCCGCGACAAAGATATCCGGGTCCAGCCCATGCACCGCCGTGTAGCCACCCAGACCGGACGAGACGGTGTGCGTCTCGTCGATGATCAGCAGCGCGCCATACTGGCGCGACAGCCGACGCAACCCGTCATGAAAGCCGGGGTCCGGCAGCACCATGCAGGAATTGGTCATCACCGGCTCGGTCAGGATCGCGGCAACCTCGCCCGTTGCCAATGCGGCCTCGACCCCCGCAAGATCGTTGAATTCCACCGCCACGGCGGTGCGCGTCAGATCGGCGACCTGTCCGGTCAGGCCGGGCCGCGCAACGGTTTGACCATCATGCAGGGCGACCATCGCCTCGTCCACGGTGCCATGATAGCATCCGTTGAAGACCAGAACCTTCGGCCGCCCCGTCACGGCGCGCGCCACCCGCAGGGCGAAACGGTTGGCATCCGTGGCGGTCGTCGCGATCTGCCAACGGAAGCTGCCGAAGCGGTCCGTCAACAGCTGCCCCACCTCCAGCGCGGTTTCGGTCGGCAGCATATAGGTCAGCCCGGCGCGGGCCTGCCGCCGGATCGCCTTGGCCACGGGCGCAGGCGAATGGCCGAACATCGACCCGGTATCGCCAAGGCAGAAATCGTCGATCCGGTGCCCGTCCAGATCGGTCAGACGCGCCTTGCGCGCCTGCGCGACAAGCATCGGGAAAGGCATCGGCCAATCCTTCATCCAATGCATGGGCACACCGTCCAGCCAGGCGCCCGTGCCGCCTGCCAGTGCGGCCTGCGTGCGCGGGCGCCGGGCGGTATAGACCGCGGCCTCGGTGATCCGCACCGTTTCCAGGCGGGCGATCGGCACACCGGCCGGGCTGTCCGCGGTTGTTTCCATCTTGCCGTTCATGGCGTCATGACCTTGGCTGAAAGGGTGTTTCTGCCGCCTCAATATATTTGATCAAATGCAAAGGGAACAAATTTGATCATCTTCGGTATGAATCGTGTCGCCAAGCCCGATATGATCAAATTATTCGACATCCGGCCGCAACGAAAGAGACTTTGCAGCACCCTATGAGCCCGTGTCAGATGCGGGCTTTTCGGATATTTTTGGCTGAAAGATACGGGGTTGATCGCACACCATGCCTGTTTCCATGCCATTAACGATCCCTGACAATACCCTGATATTGTCCGCACCCCGCCCAAGTGATGCCTGATTTCGACGCGATACCGGAAACAACGTAATTGAAAGGGTGTCGCGGATGGATCGTCTGACGGAAATGGAAGCCTTCGCCACGGTCGTGGATCAAGGTGGTTTCACGGATGCCGCCAAGAAGATGGGCATATCCAAATCGGCCGTGTCAAAGCATGTCTCAAGTCTTGAGGCACGCCTGGGCGCCCGGCTGCTGAACCGCACCACGCGGCGTGTCAGCCCGACCGAGATCGGACTTGCCTATTATGACCGGGCGCGCCGGGTGCTGAACGATGCGGGCGAGGCGGATGCGCTTGTCACGTCGATGCAATCCGCGCCCTCGGGTCTGCTGCGGATTTCCGTCGCCACCGATTTCGGTGTCAACCACCTGTCGCCCGTGCTGGGGGATTTCCTGTCGGAATTCCCGGATATCACGGTCAACATGGTGCTGAACAACCGTTATGTCGAACTGATCAGCGAAGGCTTCGACATGGCAGTGCGGATCGGCGAACTGGAAGACAGCACGCTGCGCGCCCGCAAGCTGACCGAAACAACCAAGCGGATGATCGCAAGCCCCGGCTATTTCGAGAAATACGGCCGCCCGCAGAAGATCGACGACCTGAACGACCACAAGCTGCTGCATTATTCGAACCAGTCCAACGGCAACGTCTGGAAGCTGACCGCCCCATCAGGCGAAAAGCGCCAGGTTCGCACCGCCGGCTGGCTGAGTGTGAATGACGGCCAATCCCTGCTGAATGCCTGTGTCGCCGGGCTTGGCATCGCCTATCTGCCCAGCTTCCTCTACGCGGATGCGATGGAGAAAGGTCTGGTCGAGGATGCGATCCCCGATCTGCCCATCGAAACCCAGGGCATCTATGCGGTCTATCCGCCGGGCCGTTTCACCCAGCCCAAGGTGCGCGCCTTCATCGACTTCCTGGTGCATGCCTTCGCGGACAAGGGACCGACCGAGTGGTAAGAACCCGACGTCAATGACTTTGGCAAACCTGCCCGCGCCCCTGGTGCGGGTTTGTCATTTCTGCGGCTTGCCCGCCGAAAAATGCGCGCGCAAGACCGTGACAAGACGCCGTTGCAAGGGGCGGTGCCGCTGGCGCAGCGGCAGGGCCGCAAAGACCGGCTGCGGGATGCGCGGTGCCTGGGCAACCGCATGGGCCTGTCCGGTCTCGATCAGTGTTTTCGCCGTATCCTCAAGCACATATCCCGCACCATCCAGGGCCAGTATCAACCCGGTCACCGTGGCGTTCTGCCCGCTTGATACCGGAGCGGCATTGAGTTGCGGCAACAGTCCGGCATGGGCTGCGCTGAAGGCGGGCGAGATATTGGCCCGCACATAGCGTTCAAGTGGCAGGCCAGCCAGGGTGACCGGCTGCGTCGACACCATGCGGTATGACAACTCGCCCACGGTTTCGAAATGCAGGTCGGGTTGTGGTTTGGGTGTGAACAGCAGCGCCAGGTCCAGCGCCCCGCTGCCCAGGTCGGCACACATCTGCGCGGAATAATCCGCCTCGATATAGAAGGCCGCCTCGGGCAGGGCGGCGCGAAACTGGCGCATCCAGTCACCGATGTGGTGGTCGGTCAGATCGCGTTGCAGCCCGATCCGCAGCGTCATGGCGCGGCTGCCTGATCCGGCGGTATCCTGCAAGGCTTCGGCCCAGCCTTGGCGCAGGGCACGGGCATGGGGTTCGAATCGCAGACCTTCGGTCGTCAGGCCGGTGCCCGCGCGTGACCGGTGAAACAGGCGGCAGCCAAGGGCGGATTCCAGCGCGCGGACCCGTCCCGACACGGTGGATTGGGTCACCCCCAGCCGATCGGCCGTACGGTTGAAACTGCGCGTCTCGCACAGGTCCAGGAATGTTTCCAGCAGTTCGGTTTGCATCGTGGCGCCTAATCGGGTTTTCCGATCAATAAACCCGGCTGGGCCGGATTGATAGAGGCTATCGCCCAGCCGATAGTCGCCCGGCAGGCAAAGGACGAAAGGGCAGGGCATGGCGGATTTTCCAACACAGGCGCGCGTGGTGATCATCGGTGGCGGCGCGGTGGGTGCATCGGCCCTTTATCACCTTGCCAAGGCGGGATGGACCGATTGCCTGCTGCTGGAACGCAACGAACTGACGGCGGGCTCGACATGGCATGCGGCGGGCAATGTGCCCACCTTCTCGTCCAGCTGGTCGATCATGAACATGCAGCGCTATTCGGCGGATCTGTACCGGCGGCTGGGCGCCGAGGTCGATTACCCGATGAACTACCATGTCACCGGCTCGCTGCGCCTGGGCCATAGCCGCGAACGGATGCAGGAATTCGCGCGTGTCGTGGGCATGGGCCGCTACCAGGGCATGGACCTGGACCTGCTTGGCCCGGATGAGATGCGCGGCCGCTATCCCTTCCTTGAGACCCATGACCTGCAGGGCGCGCTTTACGATCCCAACGATGGTGATATCGACCCCGCCCAGTTGACACAGGCCCTGGCCAAGGGCGCGCGCCAGATGGGCGCCCGGATCGAACGCTTCTGCCCGGTGACCGCCGTGCGCCGCGAAGGGGACGAATGGGTTGTCGTGACACCCAAGGGCGAGGTGCGTTGCGAAAAGGTGGTGAATGCCGCCGGTTACTATGCGCGCGAAGTGGGGGCGATGTTCGGCCGCACCGTGCCGATGATGGTGATGAGCCATCAGTACCTGCTGTTTGATACGATCCCCGAACTTGCCGAATGGTCCGCCAGCACGGGTGCCAAGCTGCCGCTGCTGCGCGATGTCGACAGCAGCTATTACCTGCGCCAGGAAAAGCACGGCTTCAACCTTGGCCCCTATGAGCGCAACGGGCGCGCCCATTGGATCACCCCGGAAGACCCGATGCCCGAGGATTTCAGCTTTCAGCTGTTTCCCGACGATCTGGAACGGCTGGAATGGTACATCGGCGATGCGATGGCCCGTGTGCCGCTGCTGGAACAGGCAGGGCTCAGCAAGGTCATCAACGGTCCGATCCCCTATACCCCCGATGGCAATCCGCTCATCGGTCCGATGCCGGGCCTGCCCAATGCCTTCGAGGCCTGCGTCTTCACCTTCGGCATCTGTCAGGCGGGCGGTGCCGGCAAGGTGCTGGCCGAATGGGTCACCGAAGGCGGCACCGAATGGGATATGTGGTCCTGCGATCCGCGCCGTTTCACCGGTTACGAGGATAGCGATTACTGCATCGCCAAGGGGCTGGAGGTTTACGGCCATGAATACGGCATGCATTTCCCGCATGCCCGCTGGCCTGCAGGTGCAGACAAAAAACTGTCGGCGCTGCATTCCCGCCTGAAGGATGCAGGCGCGCAATTCGGCGCCTACAACGGCTGGGAACGCGCGAACTGGTTCGCGCAACCCGGCGACGACACCAGCTGGGAAGGTAGCCAGACCTGGGACCGTGCCGGTCCCTGGGCCCCCCGCGTGGCCGAGGAATGCGCCGCCGTGCGCGATGGTTGCGGCGTGCTGGCGATCTCGGGCTTTTCGCGCCTTTCGGTCGAAGGAACGGGCGCGCAGGATTACGTCAACAGCCTGACCGCCTCGCGCATCCCGCGCGTGGGGCGTGTGGGGCTGGCCTATTTCGCCGACGACAAGGGCCGCATCGTGACCGAAATGTCGGTGATCCCGCGCAGCCCGGATTGCACATGGCTGATCACGGCGGGCGTTGCGCAACTGCATGATGGCGAACTGCTGTCGCGTCAGGCCCCCGCGGGTATCACCGTCCATGACCGGTCCGACAAATATGATTGCCTGCTGATCACGGGTCCCAAAGCCCGCGAGATCCTGGCCCCCCTGACCGATGCGGACCTGACCCTGCCATGGCTCTCTGCGCAGGACGCAGGGGTGTGTGGCGTGGATTGCGTTCTGATGCGTGTCTCCTTCGCCGGTGAACTGGGGTGGGAAGTGCATTGCCCCGCGGCGGATGCAGGAACGATCTGGGATGCGGTCACAGGGGCGGGGGCAAAACCCTTCGGCATGTTTGCCCTCAACGCCCTCAGGATCGAAAAGGGTTATCGCGCCTGGAAGGGGGATCTTTCCACCGATTACACCCTGCTGCAGGGCGGGCTTGAGCGCTTCATCGACTGGTCCAAGGACTTCCCCGGCAAGGCCGCGCTGCTGGCCGAAAAGGATGCAGGCGTGACCAAGCGTTTCGTCACCCTGACGGTGGATGCAGGGGATCAGGATGCGCCCTACATGTCCACGCTGTGGCATGAGGGCAAGATCGTGGGCGAAACCACAAGCGGTGCCTGGGGCTATCGCGTTGGGGCTTCCGTTGCACTGGGCATGCTGCGCGCCGATCTGGCCACCCCCGGCACCGCCCTTGAAGTCGAGATTTTCGGTCAGCGCTGCGCCGCTGTCGTGCAGCCGGATGGCCCGCTCTGGGATCCGGCCAATGAAAGGATCAGATCTTGAGCAGGATCACGCTTCTCGATGGGGGCATGGGGCAGGAAATCGTCCACCGCTCCGGGGATCGCCCGACACCGCTGTGGTCGACCCAGGTGATGGTCGACCATCCCGGCATCGTGCGCAGCGTTCACGGGGATTATTTCGATGCCGGATCGACCATCGCCACCACCAACAGCTATGCGGTGCATCACGACCGGCTGACCGGCACCCCGCTGGAAGGCAAGCTTGACACGCTGATCGACCTGGCCCTGGCCGAGGCGACGATCGCGCGTGATGCCCATGGCGGGGGACGGATCGCGGGCAGCATCGGCCCGCTGATCGCCAGCTACCGCCCGGATATCCACCCGCCCCATGACGAGGCAGCCCCCCGTTATGCCGAGGTGGCCAAGGCCCTGGCCAGGGGCTGCGATCTGCTGATCTGTGAAACCGTGGCCTCTGTCGATCATGCCCGCGCGGTGCTGGATGGTGCGCGACAGGCGGGCCTGCCGGTCTGGCTGTCGCTGACCGTGGATGACGCGGACGGCACGCGCCTGCGGTCGGGCGAGGCGCTGGGCGATGCCATGGCGATTGCCGATGGGGCCGATGCGATCCTGATCAACTGCTCGGTCCCCGAGGCGATTCCGGCCGCGCTGGATATCCTTGCCAGGGGCAGCAAGCCCTTTGGCGCCTATGCCAACGGATTCACCCGGATCACGCAGGCATTCCTGGAACACAAGCCCACGGTCGATGCGCTGTCGGCACGTCAGGATCTGGGGCCCCAGGCCTATGCCGCCCATGCCATGGGCTGGATCGGGCAGGGTGCGACGATCGTCGGTGGCTGCTGCGAGGTGGGCCCGGCCCATATTGCAGAACTGGCGCATCAGATCCGCGCCGCAGGACATGAGGTGGCCTGACCATGGTGGAGCTTCCCAACAAGGCGCAGGCCGTGATCATCGGGGGTGGGGTCTCGGGGTGCTCGGTCGCCTATCACCTGGCCAAGGCGGGCTGGACGGATATCGTCCTGCTGGAACGCAAGCAGCTGACATGCGGCACCACATGGCATGCCGCGGGCCTGATCGGCCAGCTGCGCGGCAGCCAGAACATGACGCGCCTGGCGAAATATTCCGCCGATCTCTACGTCAAGCTCGAGGCTGAAACCGGCGTTGCGACCGGCATGCGGCAAACCGGATCTATCTCGGTCGCGCTGACCGAACACAGGCTGGAAGAACTGCGCCGCCAGGCCACGCTGGCCCGCGCCTTTGACGTGGATGTGGCCGAAATTTCCCCCTCCGAGATCAAGGCGATGTATCCGCATCTGAACGTGGGCGATGTGCTGGGCGGCGTTCACCTGCCGCTTGATGGCCAATGCGACCCGGCCAATATCGCCATGGCGCTGGCCAAGGGTGCGCGGATGCGCGGCGCGCGCATCGTCGAAGGCGTCAAGGTCACCCGCGTGACCGATGATGGTACCAGCGTCACCGGCGTCGATTGGGAAACCGCCGAAGGCCGTGGCCATATCGCCGCCGATGTGGTGATCAACTGTGGCGGCATGTGGGGCCGCGATCTGGCCGCGCAATCGGGCGTGACCCTGCCGCTGCATGCCTGCGAACATTTCTACCTCTTGACCGAACCGGTCGAAGGGCTGGGCCGCCTGCCGGTGCTGCGCGTGCCCGATGAATGCGCCTATTACAAGGAAGACGCGGGCAAGATGATGCTGGGCGCGTTCGAACCACGCGCGAAACCCTGGGGCATGAACGGCATATCCGAGGAGTTCTGCTTCGACAGCCTGCCCGAGGATTTCGACCATTTCCAACCCATCCTCGAACACGCGATGAACCGCATGCCGCTGTTCCAGACGGCGGGCATCCACACCTTCTTCAACGGCCCCGAAAGCTTCACCCCCGATGATCGCTACTATCTGGGCGAGGCGCCGGAAAAGCGCGGCTACTGGATCGCGGCCGGCTACAATTCCATCGGGATCGTCTCCTCCGGTGGCGCGGGCATGGCGCTGGCGCATTGGATCACCGAAGGCGCGCCACCCTTCGACCTGTGGGAGGTGGATATCCGCCGCGCCCAACCCTTCCAGCGCAACCGCCGCTATCTGAAGGAACGCGT
>JANREX010000043.1:0-3809 GCA_030758115.1 Paracoccaceae bacterium
GCTGTCTTTCATCCAAAACGCAACCCTGGCCGTATCCCTTTCAACCAATGCGAAAGGCAGACCATCCGTGCAACTCGTCATCCTCTATGTCTCGACCGCCGCCGTCTTCCTGATCCTGGATGCGATCATGCTGACCCGCGTCCTCAAACCGCTGTTCGAGACGCATCTGGGCGATCTGCTGGCCGAGCCGATCCGCATCGGGCCTGCGGCGGTGTTCTACCTGTTCTACGTGGGGGGGCTGCTCTATTTCGTGTCGCTGCCCGCCTTGCGCGACGCGGCACCGATGGCCGCGCTGATCGGGGGCGCGGTCCTGGGCGCCATGGCCTACGGCACCTACGAGTTCACCAATTACGCGACGCTGCGGGATTGGCACTGGCACATGGTCGCCGTGGACCTGACCTGGGGCGCGGTCCTGACGGGCGTTTCGGCCTGGGCGGGGGTGATGATCACCCGCGCCCTCACCTGATGTTCGGTTTGCCGGTTCTGTCCTGTGCGGGTCAGAGCAGCTTGAGATCGGCCGCCATCTGGCGCCCGTCGCGGCCTTCCTGCAATTCATAGGACAGTTTCTGATTGTCGGCGAGGCCGGTGAGGCCGGACCGCTCGACCGCGGAAATATGCACGAAAACATCCTTGCCGCCATCCTCGGGGGCAATGAAGCCATAGCCTTTTGTCGTGTTGAACCACTTCACGGTGCCGTTGGGCATGTCCCGTGTCTCCTTCACATTCGATCGTTACCGTGGCCGTCCCAGCCACGCTGCGCGGCGCGCATGCCGAAAAAGATTGCACGGCTTTTGTAAAAATCAAGAAAAACACCCGTGAACTTGCACGGTTTCGACGTTATGCAGGGGCGGATGACCGATTGCGAGGCAAGGATGACCCTTTACGGACTGAAGACCTGCGACACCTGCCGCAAGGCAATCAAGGCCTTGCCGGGCATTGCTTTCGTGGATGTGCGCAGCGAGGGCGTGCCCGCCGATCTGCTGGCGCGGGCCCATGCGACATTTGGTGACAGGCTGGTGAACACGGCCTCGACCACCTGGCGGGGGCTGCCCGAGGCCGAGCGCGGGCGCGATCCGCTGGCGCTGCTGGCCGCGCATCCCGCGCTGATGAAGCGCCCGCTGATCGTGGCGGATGACGGCACGCTCTATCTGGGCTGGGGCAAGGATGTGCAGGCGGCCCTGCTGGGCTGAGCCTGCCGCAACGGAGGACGGATCATGCGCAACGCAGCCCTGATGCTGGGTATCATCGGCGGGATCATGGCCATGGTGGTCGGCTTCTTCAGCTATGGCTATACCGAGGCCGTCGCCCGCTATGGCGAGATCGAGGGCCTGTTCGAGCAGGTCGCCAATATCGAGGTGATCCGCATGGCCAGTTTCCTGTCACCCCTGCTGGCGATTGCCGGCGGTGCCATGGCCAGGGTGCGCGCGCTCTGGGGCGGGGTGTTGTTGCTGCTGTCGGCGGGGGGGATGTATTATGCCTTCGGGTTCAACGTCTTCACGATGTTCCCCATCGGGTTCTGCCTTGTGGGTGGCCTTCTGGCCTTGGCCGCCGGGAAACCCGACGAGCCCAAGGCACATTTCTGATCAGCGCATCGCGCGCGTCAGGATCCGGTCCAGCGACAGCGCGCCCGCGCCCTTGATCACCAGAACCATCAGCGGCACGACCCAGAGCGCGCGCTGATCCAGGATCGGCGCGTCGGCCGCGCGGTCGAACCAGGCCCCCAATGTCGCGGGTTGGGACAGCGCGCCATGACCGACCAGGTCGGTCAGGGTCTGCACGATGACAAAGCCGATCATGCCAAGTGCGGCCAGCCGCGTCATCAACCCCAGCACGATCAGCAGCGGCAGGATGAATTCCGCCCATGTCCCCGCCAGCACCACCAGCTTGTGCCACAGACCGAATTGGCTGATGTCATAGCCCGCAGCCTCCATCGCGCGGGGAAAGATCTGCGCATAGGCCCCGAGCGAGGGCTGGAAGATGCCCGTCAGCCCCTCGCCGATCTTGGTCAGGCCCGACGCCCAGAAATAGCCCAGCAGCACAGCCGCAAACACAAGCCGGGCCAGGGTGGGAAGCAACCAGTCGGCGCGCTCCAGCGGGGCAAAGGCGCGATCATGCAGGCGGATCAATCTGTTCATGGCGTTGTCTCTGTGTTCAGGCCCGTCAGGGCACCGCCTGCGATCAGCAGGCCAAGGATCGTGGTTGGATCGAAATCGGCCGTCTCGGCCAGTCCGGCATCATGGGCCGTGCCAAGGCTTGCCCCCGCGATCAGCGCCGCGACAAAGGTGCTGCCTCCGGGGGGCAGGGGCTGCGCCACGGGGTCGAAATCGGGCCGGGTGATCAGCACATCCTGCGCCTGCCCCTGTACCTGTGGGGCGGGGCTGCCGGGGATCATGTTGAAGGCCCAGATCGCATGGATCGGCCAGTCAGAGCGGATCAGCATCAGCGCAGGGGCAAGGGTGAACCGGGTGGCGGGCAGGTCATCGGGGGCAATGGCGCCCAGCAAGGCAGGGTCCAGCGGTTCGGCGTCCGCGGCGTGATAAGACCGGCGCAACGCCAGTTCCAGCCGTGCCACATCGCCGACATAGCCAAGCCGGGCAAGGGCGGGCACGGTTTCAAGGAATGCGGGAAAGCCCGCGCCGTAATGCATCATCAACCGGGATTGCGGCGGGTTGTCCTGCACGAAGACGCGGGCGATGGCCGCGAAATACTCTGCGCCCAGAAGTTTCACCACGGCGGGAAAGCCCTGCATCAGCGCGTCGATCAGCGACACGGTGACATTGTTGCGATAGACGTTGAAGCGGCGACCTGCGGGGCGGCCCAGGCCATCCTGCAAGCCCGCGGGCACCGGGCGGTCCGGGTCCATCAGCGCGGGCAGGAAATCGTCGACAAGGCCGGTCATGACGCGGCCCGCAGCGCGGGGTTCAGGCGGGCAAGCGCCTTTTCGGCGCGCCGCGCCTCATCGGCCAGCACGGGCCAGGCGGGCACATCATTGTCCCATTCCACCAGCACCGGGCGCGGACCGGAGTGGGCCAGCACATGGTCCAGCAGCGTCCAGACGGGGTCTGCGATGGGCGCGCCATGACTGTCGATCAGCAGCGGCGCGCCGTGATCGTCCTGATCGGCATCATGGCCGCCCAGGTGGATCTCGCCCACCGCATCCAGCGGGAAGGCATCCACATAGCCGCGCGGATCGAAGCCGAGGTTGGTGGCCGAAACAAAGACGTTGTTCACGTCCAGCAGCAGGCCGCAGCCGGTGCGGCGCGTCAGTTCGCGCAGGAAATCGGGTTCCGACCAGGTGCTTTCGGCAAAGGCCAGGTAGCTGGAGGGGTTCTCCAGCAGCATCCGCCGCCCCAGACTGTCCTGCACCTGATCGATGTGATCGGCCACGCGCGACAGGGTGGCATCGGTGTAGGGCAGTGGCAGCAGGTCGTTCAGAAAGGCGCTGTCATGGCTGGACCAGGCCAGGTGTTCGGAAAAGCTGGCGGGGTTCAGCCCGTCGCACAGATGCTTGAGCCGGGCAAGATGTTCGCGGTCAAGCGGGGTTTCGCCACCGATCGACAGGCCCACGCCATGCACCGAGATGGGAAAGCGTTCGGCCAGATGGCGCAGTTGCGCCAAGGGGCGGCCACCGTCGCCCATGTAATTCTCGGCATGGATTTCCAGCCATTGCACCGGGCGCGCATCGGCGATGATCTCGCTGTAATGCTGCGCCTTGTAGCCCACGCCGGGGGCAGTGGGCAGGGTGGCGGTCTGGGGGGTGGCAATGGGCATTGTGGATGCTCCGTGAATTGGCGGGGCACTGGGGCGGG
>JANREX010000043.1:3909-32053 GCA_030758115.1 Paracoccaceae bacterium
GGCGGGGCACTGGGGCGGGACATGGGGCGGATGCGTCGCACCCACCCCGTCCGGTTGCTTATGCGGGCAGATCGCGATCCAGCGCTTCCAGCGAACCCTTGCGGCCGCCTTCCTTTTCCATCGTGACGCAGGTCCCCGCAGGCACCAGTTTCCAGGCGTTGCCCTGGTAATCGACCTTGGAGGAGCCGGCGCAGGTGGTGCCGGGGCCGGCGGCGCAATCATTTTCGCCTGCCAGTGCCACGCCGAAGCATTTTTCGGTGGCCTGTGCCTGAGCCGAGGTGGAGTGGGCCGCGAGGGCGGTGGCCATTGCGCCTGCAATGGCGAGCGATTTGATCATGGTCGACATTCGATTTCTCTCCCTGATGGTTGATGACAGCATCGCGGTGTTGGCGATGTCTCAGTGGTAGCGGCCTCGGCCGATCACGCGCCAATCACGAGAAAGTGTGTCACGGGAGCGTGAGAAAAGCCCGCAAAACATGGCCTGTCTGCGGATCAATTGGCAGAAAAAAGCGCGTTTGCATGGTGGCAAACGCGCGATTTCCGTCTCAAATGTTACACCAGATCGGGCGGCGTCGCCTCGGCCGCGAGGCTGTCAACAATCGCGTCAAGCGGTGTAACAAATGTCGAATTCTCACCAAGCCTGCGCGCCGAGACCGTGCCGTCTTCGACCTCTTTCATGCCGCAGGCCAGGATCACGGGGACTTTGCCCACCGAATGCTCGCGGATCTTGTAGTTGATCTTTTCGTTCCTGAGATCCGCCTCGGCGCGGATGCCGCGCGCTTTCAGCGCCTCGACCACCTTGAGGCAATAGTCATCCGCGTCCGACACGATGGCGGCCACGACCACCTGGCGCGGGGCCAGCCAGAAGGGCAGCTTGCCCGCGTGGCTTTCGATCAGGATGCCGATGAAACGCTCGAAACTGCCAAGGACGGCACGGTGCAGCATGACGGGACGGTGTTTCGCGCCGTCCTGCCCGATGTAATTCGCATCCAGCCGTTCGGGCAGCACGAAATCCACCTGATGCGTGCCGCATTGCCAGTCGCGCCCGATGGCGTCGGTCAGCACGAATTCCAGTTTCGGCCCGTAGAAGGCCCCTTCGCCGGGGTTCACCGTGGGTTCGATCCCCGCCGCGCGGGTGGCCGACAGCAAGGCCGCTTCGGCCTTGTCCCAGATTTCGTCGGACCCTGCGCGCACATCGGGGCGGGTTGAGAATTTCACCTTGAACGTCTCGAATCCCAGATCGCGGTAGATCGCCGACAGAAAGCCGATGAAGCGCGAGGTTTCCGCCTCGATCTGATCCTCGCGGCAGAAGATATGCGCGTCATCCTGCGTGAAGCCGCGCACCCGCATGATGCCATGCAGCGCGCCTGAGGGCTCGTAACGGTTGCACGATCCGAATTCGGCCATGCGCAACGGCAGGTCGCGATAGGATTTCAGACCCACGTTGAAGATCTGCACATGGCAGGGGCAGTTCATCGGCTTGAGCGCGTTCACCGTCTTTTCGCGGGCGTGTTCCTCATCGACTTCGACGATGAACATGTTCTCCTGATAGTTTGCCCAATGGCCGGATTTCTCCCACAGCACGCGGTTGACCACCTGCGGCGTGTTCACCTCGACATAGCCGCCCTTGCGCTGCTGGCGGCGCATGTAATCCTGCAACTCGGTATAGATGGTCCAGCCGTTGGGGTGCCAGAATATCTGGCCGGGGGCCTCTTCCTGCATGTGGAAAAGGTCCATCTCGCGGCCCAGCTTGCGGTGGTCGCGCTTTGCGGCCTCCTCCAGCATGGTCAGGTGGGCTTTCAGCTCGTCCCGGTTCAGGAAGGCCGCGCCATAGATGCGTTGCAACATGGGGCGGTTGCTGTCGCCGCGCCAATAGGCGCCGGCCACATGCATCAGCTTGAAGGCGTCGGCGGGCACTTGCCCGGTGTTCTGCAGATGCGGGCCACGGCACAGATCCTGCCAATGGCCGTGCCAATACATGCGCAGCGGCTCGTCGCCGGGGATCGACTGGATCAGCTCGACCTTGTAGGGCTCGTTATTGGCCTCGTAGAAGGCGATGGCGCGGTCGCGATCCCAGACTTCGGTGGTGACGGGGTCGCGCTTGTTGATGATCTCGCGCATCTTCTTTTCGATCACCGACAGGTCTTCGGGGGTGAAGGGTTCCGCCCGGTCGAAATCGTAGTACCAGCCATTCTCGATCACCGGCCCGATGGTGACCTTCACGGCGGGCCAGATCTCCTGCACGGCGCGGGCCATGATATGGGCAAGGTCATGGCGCACCAGTTCCAGCGCGGGCGCGCGGTCGGCCATGGTGTTGATGGCCAGCGTGGCATCGGCGGTGATCGGCCATTGCAGATCCCAATGCTTGCCGTCCAGCGTGGCGCTGATGGCCTTTTTCGCCAGTGATTTCGAGATGTCGGCGGCGACATCGGCGGCGGTCACGCCTGCGTCATAGCTGCGCGCATTGCCATCGGGAAAGGTGAGAGAGATCTGTGCCATATCGGCCTCCTCGTCGGTTTGGCGCCCACGGAACGCCCGGTTGCGGGTTATGTTGTGCGCGGCCTTAGTGACGGGCGGCGTGGCCCAAGTCAAGACGGACGGAGGCCTGTTTCGATGCGGGCTTTCGTCCGGGCGCGGGCTGGGGCAAGATCGCCACACAGACGAAGGACGACAGAAGGACGCCGCGCATGCCGCAATATCTTGAAACCGAAACCGGACGGCGGATCGCCTATGAGCGCAGCGAAGGCAAGGGGCCCGGCGTGGTGTTTCTGGGCGGGTTCCGGTCGGACATGACCGGGACCAAGGCGCAGTATCTTGAGGACTGGGCGCGCGCGGAAGGTAGGGCCTTTCTGCGGTTCGACTATTCCGGGCATGGGCAATCCTCGGGCGATTTCGAGGCGGGTGCCATCGGCGACTGGGCGGCGGATGCGCGCGCGGCGATAACGGCCCTGACCGAGGGGCCGCAGATCCTTGTGGGCTCGTCCATGGGCGGGTGGATATCGCTGCTGCTGGCGCGGGAGATGCAGGGCAAGGTGGCAGGGCTGGTGACGATCGCCGCCGCGCCCGATTTCACCGAAGACAGCATGTGGCAGGGCTTCGACGCCGATCAGCGTGCGGTGCTCGCGACCGTGGGCAAGATCGCGCTGCCATCCGAATATGGCGAGGCGCTGGTGATCACCAGGCGCCTGATCGAGGATGGGCGCAACAATCTGGTGCTGCGCGCGCCGCTGGCGCTGCCTTTCCCGGTCAGGATGTTGCAGGGCACAGCGGATGCCGATGTGGATCAGTCCGTCGCGCTGCGCCTGCTGGAGCATGTGACCGGCGACAATATCCGCCTGACGCTGGTCAAGGGGGCGGATCACCGGTTTTCCGACCCCGCCTGTCTGGACCTGATCGCGGCGGCGATTGCCGAGGTGACCGTGGCGGGCACCTGAGTTGGATCAGCGCATCAGCCTTGTCACCCTTGCGGTCACGGACCCCGACCGGGCCGCCGCATTCTATGAGGCGCTGGGCTGGAGCCGCGCCGCAAGCGAGCCGGGCCTCCGCGTCTTCGACCTGCTGGGGCAATCGCTGGCGCTTTACCCCCGTGCCGATCTGGCGCGCGACATGGGGCTGGCCGAGGCGGATCTGGGCACGGGCGGCATGACGCTGGCCTGCAACACCCGCACCAAGGCCGAGGTGGCGCAGATCATGACCCGCGCCGAAGCGGCGGGCGCGCGCATCCTGCGCCCGGCCCATGACGTGTTCTGGGGCGGGCATATCGGCTATTTCGCCGATCCCGATGGCCATGTCTGGGAGGTGGCGTTCAACCCGTTCTCACCGCTGGCCCCGTCGGGCGCGTTTCGTTGGGCGGGCTATCCGGATCCCGCCCAATCCGGTTGACGGCGCGGCGCGATCTGTCACCTTGGCGGCTGTGTAACCTTTCATTGCAGGGCCATGACCACGATGCCTGACCCCTTAGTCCTTCTGCCCGGCATGATGTGCGATGCGCGTCTTTTCGCCCCCCAGGTCACGGACCTGTCCCGCGATCATGCGGTGACCATCGCGCCCATCACGCAAGGCGAACGGATCGAGGAGATTGCCTCGGGATTGCTGGATATCCTGCCCGCGAAATTCGCGCTGGCGGGGCTGTCGATGGGTGGGATCGTGGCGATGGAATTGCTGCGCCGGGCGCCCGAACGGATCACCCGGATCGCGCTGATGGATACCAACCCGCTGGCGGAAACCCCGCAAAGTGCGGCTGCCTATGAGCCGATGATCATCGGTGCGCGGGCCGGGCGGCTGGACGAGGTGCTGCGCGGCTTCATGAAGCCGGAATTCCTGGCGCCGGGGCCGCAGCGTCCGACCGTGTTGAACAAGGTCTTCGAGATGGGGCGCGATCTTGGCCCCGAGATCCTGATCCGGCAGGTGCGCGCCTTGCAGCGCCGCCGCGACCAGCAGCCTGCGTTGCGCCGCTGCAAGGTGCCCGCGCTGGTGCTGTGCGGGGCGCATGACACGCTGACACCGCTCAAGCGGCATGCCTTCATGGCCGAGCTGATCCCCTACGCCAAGCTTGAGGTGATCGAGGATGCGGGCCATCTGCCAACGCTGGAAGCGCCCGAGGCGGTGACGGCCGCGCTGCGCGCCTGGATGAAGCAACCCTTCGTGCTGCAATGACACATCCGTTCCCCGCCGATCTGCCGGGTTATGGCCCCCTGACGCCCTATGTGGATGGCGCGCCCTGTCCCGACCTGCCGGTTGTCGCGGCGCGCCCTGATGCCGGAACGGCAGACAAGCGTCTGCCGGATCTGGCGGCAGCGATTGCCGCGTCGGGTCTGCGGGACGGGATGACCATCTCGTTCCATCATCACCTGCGCAATGGCGACGGGGTGCTGAACGCGGTGCTGGATGCGGTTGCGCAGGCCGGTATCGGGGATCTGACGCTGGCGCCCAGTTCGATCTTTGCCGCCCATGCGCCGCTTCTGGATCATATGGCGCGCGGCACGGTCACGGGGCTGCGCACCGCCTATATGGCCGGTCCCGTGGCGCAGGCGGTCAGCCGGGGCGCGCTGGCGCGGCCCGTGGTGCTGCACACCCATGGGGGCCGCGCGCGCGATATCGAGACGGGGCGACTGCGCATCGACGTGGCCTTCATCGCCGCCGCCATGGCCGACCGGGCGGGCAATCTGACAGGCGCGCATGGCCCCTCGGCCTTCGGGCCGCTGGGCTATGGCCAGGTCGATGCCGCGCGCGCGCGCGTCACCGTGGCGGTCACCGATTGCCTTGTGAACGAGCTTCCCTGCGCGCCGGATATCCCGGCAGCACAGGTCGATTACATCGTCGTGCTGGACCGGATCGGGGATGCGGCGCGGATCGTGTCGGGGACGACGCAGATCACCACCGATCCCAAGGGGCTGCGGATCGCCGCCATGGCAGGCGATCTGATCGCGGCCTCGGGCCTGATGCGGCCCGGCCTGAGCTTTCAGACCGGGGCCGGGGGCACGTCGCTGGCGGTCGCCGCGCGCCTGGGGCATCTGATGGCCGATGCGGGTGTGACGGCGGGCTTTGCCAGTGGCGGGATCACGGCCCCCATCGTGGCGCTGCACCGGGCCGGTCTGGTCGACCGGCTGTGGAACGTCCAGAGCTTCGATCTGGACGCGGTCGACAGCTATGCCAACGATCCGCGCCATTGCGGCATGAGCGCCAGCCGCTATGCCAACCCCGCGCGGGGCGATGCGATCGTCAATGATCTGGACGTGATGATCCTTGGCGCGACCGAAGTGGGCGCGGATTTCGACGTGAACGTGACCACCGGCAGCGACGGGGCGATCATGGGCGGGTCGGGCGGCCATGCGGATGCGGCGGCGGGCGCCAAGCTTGCGATCGTCGTAAGCCCCCTTGCGACCCGCGACTGGCCGCGCCTGGTGGAGCGAGTCACCTGCCGCACCACGCCGGGCGCGCATATCGATGCCGTGGTGACCGAGGCCGGTATCGCCATCAACCCGCGCCGCGCCGATCTGGCCGAGCGCGCGCGCCACGCGGGCCTGCCCGTCATGACGCTTGCGGCGATGCGCGCGCTCTGTCCACCGCCCCCCGATGTGCCGCGGCCCGCGCCGGATGCGCGCGCCGTGGCGGTTTGCGAATATCGTGACGGATCGGTGATCGACCTGGTCCGGCAAAAGCCCGGATAGGGCGATGACAAAGCGCAGGCCCGGCACGTTCGACAAGATACGGCGCATGAACCAACGGTTCCTTGTCCGGGTGCGCCGCAAGGTTCCACCGGGGCTGCGCCTGCTGGTGGGGCTGTTGCTGATCATCGGCGGCCTGCTGGGGTTCCTGCCGGTGCTGGGGTTCTGGATGATCCCGCTGGGGCTGGGTGTCGCGGCGCTGGATGTGCTGCCGCTGTGGCGCTGGCTGCGCGGACGCCAAAGGAATGGCCGGCCGAAATAGGCAGGTTTTTCCACCCCGACCCCGCGCGGGTGACACAAATGCAAAAGGCCGGGCGCATGGCCCGGCCTTGTCGCTTGATCCTGCGGCCTTACTTCGCGGCGGCGTTCTTGTTCGCAGGTTTGACCTTGGGCATCGGGTCCCCGCTGTTCGCGTCGATGAACTGCAGCACCAGCGGGCGGATGTTGTTGCGCCAGCTTTTGCCGGCGAAGATGCCGTAATGGCCAGCGTCGGGTTCCACGTGGCTGGCCTTCTTGCTGTCGGGCAGCCCGGTGCAGAGTGCAAGCGCCGCGATGCACTGGCCGGGGGCCGAGATGTCATCCTTGGCACCTTCGACCGTCTTGACCGCAACCGATGTGATCTTGCCGATATCGACGTGACGGCCGTTCACGGTGAATTCGTTCTTGGCGATCTCGCGGTTCTTGAAGATCCGTTCGACCGTCGTGAGGTAGAATTCGGCCGTCATGTCCATCACGGCGAGGTATTCGTCGTAAAAACGGTTGTGCGCATCGTGATCCGAGGCCTCGCCGCGCGCGACGCGGGCGATCTGGTCCATGAAGGCCTTGGAATGGCGGTCGCCGTTCATCGACATGAAGGACGACAGCTGCAGCAGGCCCGGATAGACCTTGCGCCCCACGCCGGGGTATTTGAAGCCGACGCGCTGGATCATGGTTTCCTGCAGCTGGCCCATCGTCACGCGCGCGCCGAAATCGGTCACGTCGGTCGGCGTGGCGTCAGGGTCGATCGGCCCGCCGATCAGGGTCAGGCTGCGCGGCTGCGCCTTGGGATCATCCTCGGCCAGATAGGCGGTGGCGGCCAGGGTCAGGGGCGCGGGCTGGCAGACGGCGATCACATGGGTATCGGGCCCCATGTGGCGCATGAAATCGACCAGGTAGAGGGTGTAATCCTCGACATCGAACTTGCCGGCGCTGACGGGGATGTCGCGCGCGTTGTGCCAATCCGTGATGTAGACCTCGCAATCGACCAGCAGGCTTTTCACCGTCGAGCGCAGGAGCGTGGCGTAATGGCCCGACATCGGCGCCACCAGAAGCACCTTGCGCGGGCTGGGCTGGCGGCCCGGAATGCGGAAATGGACCAGGTTGCCGAAAGGCTTTTCGACCACCGTTTCGATATGAACCAGGTGATCCTTGCCATCGGCGCAGGTAAAGGTCCGGATGCCCCAGTCGGGCTTTGCGACCATGCGCTTGAATGTGCGCTCGGTCACTTCACCCCAGGCGGCCATCCACTGCAAAGCAGGGTTTGGCACCATGCTGAAAACCGGATAGGATGCCAGCGACAGGGCGGAGGCACCCAGCCATTGGTTCGTATTACGCATAGTTTCCATGAGGTCGTAAGCGGCCATGTAACGCATCAGCGTCTCCTTCGTGTCCCGTACGCAGGGTCGGTCATCATGCCGCTGGCCTCCCCGACAGGACGGCAATAATGCTGCGTAGCAGCGATGATACGAGGAATTTTTGAATATGACAACTAAAGAGGCATCGGCCCCGGAAAATTTGGAAAGATTGAACGCCAATCTTGCCAAGGTCGAAGAATTGTCTCAGCGGCTTGTCTCGGCGTTGTCGAATCGCAAGGCGGCGAATCCGACGCTGAACGCCCCCGATCAGGAGATGTTCGCCAAGGCGGCGACCACCTACTGGTCGCGGATGATGCAGAACCCGGCCCATCTGTTCGAAACGCAGCTGGAATACTGGGGCCAGTCGGTCAAGCATTTCCTCGAGGCGCAACAGGCCATTGCCGCCGGAAAGCTGCAGGCGCCCGAGGATCATACGCCCGATGACCGGCGCTTTTCGAACCCGCTTTGGAAGACGCACCCCTATTTCAACTTCATCAAGCAGCAATACATGATGAACGCGCAGGCCATCGAAAAGGCCGTGGCCGAGATCGACGACCTGTCGCCGCGCGAAAAGAAACGGCTGGAATATTTCTCGCGCCAGATCATCGACATGCTGGCGCCCACGAATTTCCTGTCCACCAACCCCGATGCGCTGGAACGCGCGGTCGCGACCGAGGGTGAGTCGCTGATCAAGGGGCTTGAGAACCTTGTCGCCGACATCGAGGCCAACAACGGCGAGATGCTGGTCCGGCTGGCCGATGACAGCGCCTTTCGCCTGGGCGAGAACATCGCGACAACGCCGGGGCAGGTGGTCTACCGCAACCGCATGATGGAACTGATCCAGTTCTCGCCCGCGACCCCGCAGGTGCACGCGATCCCGCTGATCATCTTTCCGCCCTGGATCAACAAGTTCTACATCATGGACCTGAAGGCGGAAAACAGCCTGATCAAATGGATCACGGAACAGGGGTTCACGTTGTTCGTGGTCAGCTGGGTCAACCCGGACGAAAGCTATCGCGATGTGGGTCTGGAGGACTACATCAACGAGGGCTATCTGACCGCGATCCGCGAGGTCAAGGCGATCACCGGGCAGAAACAGGTCAATGCGGTCGGCTATTGCATCGCGGGCACCACGCTGTCGATGGTGCTGTCGCTGCTCAAGCAGCAGGGCGACACTTCGGTCAAATCGGCCACCTTCTTTACCGCGCTGACCGATTTTTCCGAACAGGGCGAATTCACCCCCTTCCTGCAGGACGATTTCATCGACGGGATCGAGGCCGAAGTCGCCGAGAACGGCGTGTTGCGGTCCTTCATCATGGCGCGGACATTCTCGTTCCTGCGCTCGAACGACCTGATCTATGGCCCCGCCATCAAGAGCTACATGCTGGGCGAGGCGCCGCCCGCCTTCGATCTTCTCTACTGGAACGGGGATGGCACCAACCTTCCGGCCCGCATGGTGGTGGAGTACCTGCGCTGGCTGTGCCAGCAGAACCGCTTTGCCGATGGCGGGATCGACCTGATGGGCACGCGGCTGCACCTGTCCGAAGTCGATGTGCCGGTCTGCCTGATCGCCTGCGAGACCGATCACATCGCCGCCTGGAAAGACAGCTATCGCGGCGCGCAGGGAATGGGGTCGGATGACAAGACATTCATCCTGTCGCAATCCGGGCATATCGCGGGCATCATCAACCCGCCCACCAAGAAGAAATACGGCCATTACACCAACCCCGACCTGGGCCTGTCCTCGGACGACTGGAAGGCGCAGGCCGATTTCCAGGAGGGCAGCTGGTGGCCGCGCTGGGGCAAGTGGCTGGCCAAGCGTTCGGGCAAGATGGTTGACGCAAGGGAACCGGGTGATTCTGCGCATCCCCCCCTGTGCCCGTCGCCGGGCACCTATGTGCTTCCCCCGTCAAAGGCCTGATCCGAAAGGTTAAAAAAGAATATGCTGCGTTGCGGCATAAAATCCTTGAAATGCCGCGTTGCAGCATGCATATTGGGTGCAGCTTCAGAAACCGGGGTGGGCCCGGAGAGCATAAAAGGATTATGAAGATGGCCAAGACGCAAGATTTCACCGCGATGATGAAAGACATGATGGGCGCATTCCCCGTGGATACCAAATCCATGGAAGACGCATTCAAGACCCAGGCATCGCTGAACGAAAAGCTGGCCGGCCTGGCGCTGAGCGCTGCTGAAAAGTCGACCGAGATTTCGACCAAATGGACCAAGGACACCCTGTCCAAGCTGGTCGACATGTCGAAAGCCAAGACCGAGCCGGCCGACTATGCCAAGGCAATGACCGATTTCGCATCGGCCCAGGCCGAAGCCGCAGCCGAGCACATGGCCGCCTTCGCCGAAGTCGCCAAGAAAATGCAGATGGACACCGTCGAGCTGCTGATGGCTGCCGGCAAGGACATGACCGAAGAAGCAACTGCTGCCGTGCAGAAAGCTGCCAAGGAAGCCACCACCGTGGCCAAGAAAGCAGCCGCGAAGTAATCGCAGCAGACAGGAAAAGGCTGACGCATCCTCCTCCTCCTCCCTGGGATGCGACACGCTTGGGCGGGCCTTTGTGCCCGCCCTTTCTTTTTGTTCTGCACTCGCATAAGCTTTGCCGCAGTGCTGCATCAAGGGGAGGGTCGCCCGTGGCCGAAGACAAGAAACCGCTTCTGATCAAGCGTTATGCCAGTCGCCGTTTGTACAATACCGAAACCAGCGATTACGTCACGCTCGAGGATATCGCCGGTTTCATCCGCGAGGGCCGCGAAGTTCAGATCGTGGACCTGAAATCGGGTGATGACCTGACGCGTCAGTATCTGCTGCAGATCATCGCGGAACACGAAAGCCGTGGCGAAACCATGTTGCCGGTCAATGTGCTCACGGATCTTGTCCGCAGCTACACGACGCAGGCCGGATCGGTGGTGCCGCAATTCCTGGCCATGTCCTTCGACATGCTGCGCGACAGCCAGTCCAAGATGATGGAGAGCATGGTCAAGGCTACCCCCATGGCCAAGCTGCCCGGATTCGAGGCGATGCAGGCGCAGCAGGAAGCGTTCCTGAAAGCGATGACCGGCGGCTTCAAGGGCGGCTGGCCGGGTGCATCCGGCCCGGCGCGCGAGGATGACGAGGCCGACAAGAACGAAGAGGCCGGTCTGGACGAAATCAAGCGGCAGTTGCAGGATCTTCAGACGAAACTGTCGAAAATGGGCAAGTGAACCCGCCATGGTGGACAGCCCCGGCCGGATAACCCTCTGGGGGATTGAGGTCTTCGTGGCGACGGCCGAAGAGGGAAGCATCTCTTCGGCCGCGCGCCGTCTGGGGGCCAGCGCCTCGGCGGTCAGCCAGCAGTTGACCAATCTCGAAGGTGCGATCGGCGCCACGCTTCTGCAGCGCAACACCCGCCCCGTGACCCTGACCCCCGCCGGAGAGCTGTTTCGCCGCCGCGCCGCGATCATCCTGAACGAGGCGTCATTGGCGCGGGCGGAACTCGCCATGGCCGATCTGTCGGCCCTGACCCGGTTCCGCCTTGGCATGATCGAGGATTTCGAGGCCGATGTGACCCCGCGCCTGCTGACCGATCTGGCGGCACATATGCGCGGATGCCAGTTCCTGCTGGAAACCGGGGCCAGCCACCATCTGCACGATCAACTGGACGCGCGCGCGCTGGATGTGATCGTGGCGGCCGACATGGGGGCCGAAGCCGACTGGATGGAATTGCATCCGCTGCTGTCCGAGGGGTTTGTCGTGGCCACGGCCCGTGGCGCGCTCAAGCCCGACCGCGACGTGCTGCGCCAGCTCAAGACCCTGCCGCTGGTGCAATATACCACCCGGCACTACATGGGTCGCCTGATCGCCGCGCATCTGGCGCGGCAGAACCTGACCCTGGCGCATCGGTTCGAGCTGGACAGCTACCACGCCATTCTGGCGCTGGTGGCGCAGGGCGCGGGCTGGACCATCCTGACGCCGCTGGCGCTGATGCGCGCGCGCCGCTTCGCGGATCGGCTGGATGTGTTCGAACTGCCCTTCGCGCCGCTGTCGCGCACGATTTCCCTGACCGCGCGCAAGGACGTGCTGCAGGACATGCCCGCGCAGGTGGCCGCGCGTCTCAAGCCGCTGTTGCAGGATATCATCGTGACCCCGGCCATTCAGGCGCATCCCTTCATGGCCGGGCAGCTGAAGCTGTTGTAACCGCTCAGGTCCCGTAGGCGCGCAGATTGCCCATCACCTCTTGCGCGGCCCCGATCAGCGCATCGGCGATCACGTCAAGCTCGGGCAGCGTCAGCCTTGCGGGCAGGCGGGTGTCGCAGGCCTTCATCAGCATCGCGCGGGTTTGCGGCAGCTCGGGCAGCTCGCCCAGGAACTGCCAGTTCCAGAAAGCCCGCGCATTGTCGGCGCTCATCCCGAAAACCTGCACCTTGACGCCACGCCGCGCCGCCGCCTGGGCGAAGGCGCGGATATCGTCATCCGACATGCCGACCATGTTGAACTGGATGGAATCCGGCGCGCGTTCCTCGGGGGCCAGTTTCTCGGGCACCTCGATCCAGGGCGAGGCATTCAGGAGGGCGGCCACATGATCATGGTTGCGCCGCCCATCGGCCACGCGGCGGGCCATTTCGCCCAGTTGCGGCCGGATGATCGCGGCGCTCAGGTTGTTCAGGCGCAGATTGTAAAGCGGCAGCCTGTTCTGCCAGCGGGCAAAGGCCGCGTCCAGATCGGCCTGGGCGGCCGCATCGCGGCTGCCGTGTTTCTTCCAGTTATGCTCGTATGCGCCCGACATGATCACGGCGCGCGCCACCAGATCCGCATCATCGGTGATCAGGATGCCGCCTTCGCCCGCGTTCAGCAGCTTGTAGCTCTGGAAGGAAAAACAGCCGATCTTGCCGATGCTGCCGATGATCTTGCCATGCCATGTGGTGCCCAGCGAATGGGCCGCATCCTCGATCACCGGGATGCCGCGCGCATCGCACAGCGCCATGATCGCATCCATGTCCGAGGTATGCCCGCGCATGTGACTGATCATCACCGCCTGCACATCGTCCAGCCTGGCGGCGAAATCGGCCATGTCGATACGGTAATTCTGCCCCACCTCGCACAGCACCGGCACGCAATCTGCATGCACGATCGAGGATGGCACGGCGGCGAAGGTGAAGGCCGGGATCAGCACGCGTGCCCCGCGTGGCAGGTCCAGGGCCTTGAGCGACAGGAACAAGGCGGCCGAACAGGACGAGACCGCCAGCGCATAGCGCACCCCCATCAGCGCCGCGAAATCCTGCTCCAGCAGGGCCACGGGCGAGGCTTCGGCGGATGTATAGCGGAACAGGTCCCCCGATTGCAGCAACCGCTCGATCTCGGCCTTCGCGGCGGCCGGGATCGGTTCGGCGTCATAGGTGTTGGGGGGCAGGATGGCTGGGGAATCGAGCGACATGCGTTTCGGCTTTCCTGAATACTGTTTTCAGGTTTTCTAAACGATTGCCACTCTCACTCAAGCTTTAATTGCAGCGCAGGGGTCGCGCGGCGCCTCTTTGCCTCAGATGCCCAGCCGGTCGCGCAGGCTGTACCAGGTCATCGCCAGCACCAGCAGCGGATTGCGGAATGCCGCACCGCCCGGAAAGGGCGTGGTGGGGATGCGCGCCATCGTGTCGAACCCTTCGGCCTGCCCGGCGATGGCCTGCGCCATCAGGTATCCCGCATGGGTGGCGGTGCCGACCCCATGCCCCGAATAGCCCGAAGCGCTCAGGATATTGGGTGCCACCCGCGCGAGGTAGGGCAGGCGCTTCATCGTGATCGCCAGCGTACCGCCCCATGCATATTCCAGCCTGACATCCGCCAGATGCGGAAAGATCTCGGTCATGGGTTTGCGCACCAGCGCCGCGATATCGGCGGGAAAGCGGTAGCCATAGGTTTCGCCACCCCCGAACAGCAGGCGCTTGTCAGCACTCAGCCGGAAATAATTGACCACGAACTTGCTGTCGGACACGGCCACGTCGCGGGTCAGCACGCGCGCGGCCGCGTCGCCCAGCGGTTCGGTCGCCGCGATGAAATTGTTGATCGGCATGACGCGCGCCGCGACCTTGCGGTTCAGCCCGCCGAGGTATCCGTTGCAGGCCAGGATCAGGTGATCGGCCTCGATCCGGCCCTGTCCGGTCTGCACGATGACCTTCGCACCCTCCGTGATGTGATGCACATGCGCGCCCTCATGAATGCGCACGCCCGCCGCCACCGCCGCGCGGGCCAGCCCGAGGGCGAAATTCAGCGGATGCAGATGGCCCGCCCCCATGTCCAGCACCCCGCCCTTGTAGGCGGGCGAGGGGCAAAGCGCATGGCAGGCGTCGCGATCCAGCGCCGCGATCTGCCCATAGCCATAGTCACCTTGCAGCAGCTCGGCATAGCCGTGCAGATCGTCCACTTCGCGCGCGGAAAACCCTGTCCAGGCCACACCTGGCCTCAGGTCGCAATCGATGCCGTGCCGCGCGATCAGCCCCTTGACCAGATCCTTGGCCTCTTCGCCCAGATCCCACAGCCGCCGCGCCTCGGCCTTGCCCAGCATCGCCTCAAGGCTGGCCTGGTCCTGCCGCTGCCCCGACCCAAGCTGCCCGCCATTGCGCCCCGAGGCGCCGAAACCCACGCGATGCGCCTCGAGCAGCACCACGTCAAAGCCGCGCTCGGCCAGATGCAGCGCCGCCGACAGGCCGGTATAGCCCGCGCCCACCACGCAGACATCGGCGCGCGCGGTCCCTTTCAACGGGGCATGGCGCGGCGCGTCATGGGCGGTCGCGGCATACCAGCTGGGCGGGTATTCGCCCTGGCGATCGTTGGAAAACAACAGGTTCATGGCGTCACTCCTGTCTCGTGACGTGGGTTCTTCTTGCGAAAAATATCCCGGGGGAGGCGTTCAACGCAGTTGAACGTCGGGGGCAGCGCCCCCAACCGCCCGAGATCACACGTTCAACAGAAGATGTTCACGCTCCCACGGGCTGATGACCTGCAGGAATTCCTCGTATTCGGCCCGCTTGACGATGGAATAGACGCGGGCGAATTCCGGCCCCAGCACCTCGTGCAGGTCCTTGGCCTCTTCGAACATGTCCAGCGCATCGCCCATCACGCGGGGGATATCGCCTTCGCCCTCATAGGCGTCGCCCTTGAACTGCTTGTCGGGCCAGACCTCCTGCATCAGGCCCAGGTAGCCGCAGGCCAGGCTGGCCGCGATCCCCAGATAGGGGTTGCAATCCATCCCCGCCAGGCGGTTCTCGACCCGGCGCGCGGCCGGGCTGGACAGCGGCACCCGGATGCCCGTGGTGCGGTTGTCGCGCCCCCAGGCCAGGTTGATCGGGGCGGCGTGATCCTTGACGTAGCGGCGGTAGCTGTTGACATAGGGCGCCAGCACCGCGATGGCCGAGGGCAGGTGCTTCTGCATGCCGCCGATGAAATGGAAAAAGGCATCCGTCTCGCCGCCCTGCGGCCCGGAAAACAGGTTCTGCCCCGTCTCGATATCCAGCACCGAATGATGCACATGCATCGCGCTGCCCGGCTCGTCGGCGATGGGTTTCGCCATGAAGGTCGCGAAACAGTCATGCCGCAGCGCCGCCTCGCGGATCAGCCGCTTGAAATAGAACACCTCGTCCGCCAGACGGATCGGATCGCCATGCAGAAGGTTGATCTCCAACTGGCCTGCGCCGCCTTCCTGGGTGATGCCGTCGATCTCGAAGCCCTGGGCCTCGGCGAAATCGTAGATATCGTCGATCACGGGGCCGAATTCATCCACGGCCGACATCGAATAGGCCTGACGCGCCGCAGCCGGACGGCCCGAGCGGCCCATCATCGGCTCGATCCCCTTGGCGGGGTCAAGATTGCGCGCGACAAGGTAGAATTCCATCTCGGGCGCGACGACCGGCTCCCATCCCTGTTTGCGATACAGATCCACAACGCGCTTGAGCACGTTGCGCGGGGCATAGGGAATGGGCTTGCCCTTGCGGTCATAGGCGTCATGGATCACCTGCAGCGTCCAGTCGCCGGTCCAGGGGGCTGCCGTGGCCGTGGCCATGTCGGGGCGCAGGATCATGTCGCGCTCGATGAAGCCTTCGGCGCCGGCGGCCTCGCCCCAGTCGCCGGTGATGGTCTGGTAGAAGATCGAATCCGGCAGGTGGAAATAATCCTGCCGCGCGAATTTGGAGGCGGGCACGGCCTTGCCGCGCGCGATGCCGGGCAGGTCCGAGATGATGCATTCCACCTCGTCCAGGCGCCTGTTTTCAAGGAAGTGGCGCGCGGCCTCGGGCAGTTGTTCTGTCCAGTCTTTCATCTCATGCGGTCCTTTTGAAGAAGGCCGCCATGCGGTCAGCAAAGCGGGTGGAATCCAGCGGCACGTCCAGCCTGTCGCGGGCATCCGCGATCTGGTCCGCCGGCACGACGCCGGGGGCGCGGTGGGTGATCAGCCCCTCGATGAAGGGCTTGCCGAATTCCGGGTGGGGTTGAATGGTCAGGATGGTATCGCCGATGGCCAGCGCCGCATTGGCGCAAAAATCGTTCGAGGCCAGCACCGTGGCCCCTTCGGGCAGGACGGTGACCTGGTCCTGGTGCCAGGCGTTCAGCGTCATGGTGTCACCATCGAAATCATAGGCGGTGGGGCCCACGGCCCAGCCGCCCTTGAACTTCTCGACACGTCCCCCCAGCGCCTGGGCGATGATCTGATGTCCGAAGCAGACGCCGATCAGGGGTTTGCCGCTGTCGCGGATGGCGCGGATCAGCGCCTCGAGCGGCGCAATCCAGGGGTGATCCTCGTAGGCGCCGTGCTTCGATCCGGTGATCAGCCAGCCATCGGCATCCTCGGGGCCTGCGGGGAACTGCCCGTCCACCACGTTGAAGGTTACGAAATCGAACCCGTGCCCGCCCAGAAGGCGCGCGAACATGTCCGAATAATCACCCAGCGCACCCCTGACCTCGTCAGGGGAATGGCCGGTTTGCAGGATACCGATTTTCATGGATCACCAATGGTTGGATGGGCCCGATGGTAGCCAAGCCCCCGCGTATCGGCAAGGGGGGCTTGGCGGGGCCGGGACCGCAGCGGGCCGCGTCACACCGTGTCGAGATAGATCTCGACACGCTCTTCCGGCGTCAACTCGCCCATGTAATGCACTTCCTGCCGCTTGGTCAGAACGAAGTTGCGGATCAGCTCGGGCGCGAAGATGCGTGCGATGTCGGGGCTTTGCTCGAAAACATTGATCGCATCTTCCCAGGTGGTGGGCACCTGCGGCAGGTCCAGCGCATAGGCGTTGCCGGTGATCGGGGCGGGCGGTTCGGCCTTGTCCTCGATCCCGTTCAGCGCCGCGCCGAGAATCGCGGCCAGCATCAGGTAGGGGTTCACGTCGCCGCCGGCCACGCGATGTTCGATCCGCCGCGCCGCATGGCTGCCCGAGGGGATGCGCACCGCCGCCGTGCGGTTCTCATAGCCCCAGCAGATGCCGGTGGGCGCATGGGCATCGGGCACCAGCCGGTCATAGCTGTTCCAGTGCGGGGCGAAGATCAGGGTCGATCCGGCCATCGCATTCAGACATCCAGCCACGGCATGGCGCAACAGATCCGTGCCCAAAGGCCCGCCGTCATCAAAGATGTTGCGTCCTTCCGTGTTGAGCACTGAGAAATGTGTGTGAAGACCGGATCCCGCGTAATCCTCGTAGGGTTTGGCCATGAAAGAGGCGGCAAAGCCGTGCCGCCGCGCCAGCCCCTTGACCAGCATCTTGAAAAGCCAGGCATCATCGGCGGCGCGCAGCGCGTCGTCGCAATGCATCAGGTTGACCTCGAACTGGCCCAGACCCGCCTCGGAGATGGCGGTGTCGGCGGGAATGTCCATCGCCTCGCAGGCCTCGTAGAGGTCGGTGAAGAACGTGTCGAAGGCGTCCAGCGCCCGGATCGACAGGGTTTCGGCGGCCTTGCGCCGCTTGCCCGAACGCGGGCTGACCGGCACCTGCAGCTTGCGGCCCGAGTCGTCGATCAGGAAGAATTCAAGCTCGACCGCCACCACGGGGGTCAGGCCCCTGGACTTGTAGCGATCGACGACCGCGCGCAGGGCATGGCGTGGATCGCCCTCATAGGGGCGACCATCCTCGCGGAACATCCAGATCGGCAGCAGGGCGGTGGGCGCCTCGAGCCAGGGCATCGGCATGAAGCCGCGCTCGGTCGGTTTCAGCACGCCGTCGGCGTCGCCGGTCTCGAACACCAGGGGGCTGTCGTCGATATCCTCGCCCCAGATGTCGAGGTTCAGGACCGAAAGCGGAAAGCGCGTGCCATCCTCCACGACCTTGTCCGCATAGCGGGTGGGAACACGTTTGCCGCGTGCCTGGGCATTGAGATCCGCGGCGGCCACGCGGATCGTGCGCACCTCGGGGTGCTTCCTGAGCCAGTTCTTCATCGTCTCACCTGACGGGTTGAGGGCTGGCGCAGTCCGGCAGGCTGCGCATCATGCGCAACCGGCGAGGGATAAGGTCCATGCCCTTGGTCCTTGGTTATGATCAAATCTTGCGAAAAAGGTTGTAGCTGCCCGAAACACTTCAAAAACATGATCGGATCACACCCGAAAAATATGATCAAAATAGTGATACTACCGGATCAGATTGGGACGCAAGCGAATTTTGCGCCGCTGTTCCGGTGGCAGATGGCGGTTCAGGCGGCGGTTGATCAGCCCGAAGATGCCAGTGATCGCCAGCGTCAGCAGGACGAAATAGAACGCCAGGATCGGATAGGGGACGAAGGGGTTGAAGGTCTTGTCCGCGAAATAGCTGGCATAATAGAGCGCGTCGCCCTTTTGCTGCTGCGCGGGAAAGCCGGAAAAGAACACCAGTGTCGTGGCGTGGAACAGAAAGATCGCCTCGTTCGTGTAGCCGGGCCAGGCCAGCCGCAGCATTGTGGGCCAGATGATCCGCCGAAAGCGTGGCCAGCCGGACATGCCATAGGCATCCGCCGCCTCGACATCGCCGCGCGGGATGGATTTCAGCGCCCCGTGAAAGATCTCGGCGGAATAGGCGGCGGTGTTGAAGAACAGCACCACCAGCGCCCCCAGCCAGGCCGAGCTGAAGGGATCGAAGATCGGGCTGACCCCCTTGAGGCTGAGAAACAGGAAATAGGCAAAGAAGAACTGGATGAAGAGGGGCGAGCCGCGAAAGACGAAGATGAACCATTCCGACGGCTTGCGGATCCATGCCGGGCGCGCACCCTTGCCAAGTGCCAGCGCCGTCGCCAGAAAGAAGCCCGCGATCAGCGCAAGCGCGCCGAAATAGATGTTCCAGATCAGCCCCGAGCCGATCAGCGTGAACTGCTGGCACAGCGTGAAATCCGTGCGCGGCAGCAGGCGTTCGCCATAGCCGAGGCTGCGCAGCCCGTAATCCATGATGGTCTGTGTGCAGCTCATGCCTTGGCCTTTCGCTGCGCGTCGCCGCCCGTTGTGGCCTGGCCCAGGGTCAGCCGCGCCATGACGCGGTCCAGCACCACCTCGGACACCCGGGTGAAGGCGAGGTAAAACACCAGCAGCACCAGGAAATACCACATCCGCCAGTCGCCATGCGGATAGTCGGTGAAGCGCGGTGTCTTGGTGCCGCCCAATTCGCGCGCCCAGTAGACGATATCCTCGACCCCCAGCAGGAACAGCAGGGGGGTGGACTTGATCAGCACCATCCACAGGTTCGACAGGCCCGGCAGCGCATAGACCCACATCTGCGGCACGGTGATCCGCCAGAAGGTTTGCCGGTGGGTCATGCCGTAAGCCTCGGCGGTTTCAAGCTGCGCGCGCGGCACGGCGCGCATCGCGCCGTAAAGCACATTGGCCGCGAAGGCCCCGAAGACGATGGCGAAGGTAAACACCGCCACGAAGAAGCTGTAGGTCTTGTGCACCCATTGCGGCGAGGTCCCCAGCGGCACCTTGGCCGCCTGGCACACCAGGAAATCATTGCCCTGCCGGATCGGCTGATCCCAGTCGGGGCAGACCCATTGATGCTTGAGATATTCCAGCCCCTGATCCAGCGCGATGACGAAGAACAGGAAGAAGGCGATATCGGGCACGCCGCGCACGATCGCGATATAGCCCTTGCCCAGCAGGCTGAGCGGCAGAACGCGCGAGCGCGCAGCCGAGGCCCCGGCAAAGCCGAAGGCCAGCGCCGTGGGCGCGGTGATCGCCAGCAACACCAGCACCGTGCCGAAGGCATAGTAGAAGTTCAGATGTTTGCCGGTCGTCAGGTAACAGGCCATCCAGGCCAGGTCGGAGAGCGTGTCGGGATCTGTGCAGAAACTGAACATGGGCCTCCCTGACGCGGCGTTGGATCATGAGTATTTGTGGAACGATGAAGCGGGGGGCGCCCGTGCGATGCCCCCCGCCGGGATGGATCAGAAGGTGGCCGCACCTTCGCCGAACCACTTGGTGATCAGCGTGTTCAGCGTGCCGTCATCCTTCATCGACTGGATCGCCGCGTCGAACTTGTCGCGCAGCTCGGTGTCGCTTTCGCGCAGGCCCATGCCGACGCCGCCGCCCAGCTGGACATCTTCGCCCACGAACATCAGCGCGCCGCCCGATTCCTCGACGATCGGCACCAGGTAATCCTTGTCGGCAAAGACCGCGTCGGCCTCGCCATTGCGGACAGAGGCGACAGTTTCCTCAGGCGTGGCGAATTCCAGCAGGGTCGCACCGCTTTCGGCCACATGGCCGGCCTGGATCGTGGCGGCCTGGGCCGAGATCACGGCGGTTGCCACGTCGATATCGGCCGATGCGCCCACATAGGCGGAAGATGCCGGGGGGATGTAGTTCTGGGTGAAGTCGATCACCTCGTCACGCTCGGCGGTGATGCTCATGCCGGCGATGATCGTGTCGTAGTTGCCCGACACGAGGTTGGGGATGATGCCGTCCCAATCGGTGGTGACCCATTCGCAGGTCAGTTCGGCGCGCTTGCACAGCTCGTCGCCCAGTTCACGCTCGAACCCGTCGACCTCGCCCTTGTCGTTGAGGAAGTTGTACGGAGGGTAGGCGCCTTCGGTGCCCATGCGCACGGTTTGGGCCATGCCCATGCTGGCGGTCAGCGCGAGTGCTGCGGTTGTCAGGATCAGTTTGTTCATTCTGTCGTTTTCCCTTGGTTGGATGGTGTGATGCGGGTTGATCCCGCTGATTTTCGCCCGTCCGCAGCCATCAGGCCGGCACGGAAGCGGAAAGGAATTGTTGCAGCCGTTCGGTCTTGGGCGCGCCGAAAAGGGTTGCGGGCGGACCCTGTTCCTCGATCCGGCCGAGGTGCAGGAAGACCACGTGATCGGAGACATCGGCGGCCATGCGCATGTCATGGGTCACGATCATCATCGTGCGCCCTTCGGCCGCCAGGTCCTTGATCACCTTGACGACTTCCTGCTCCAGCTCGGGGTCCAGCGCGGATGTGGGCTCGTCGAAAAGCAGCGCCTCGGGTTCCATGCAGAGCGCCCGCGCGATGGCCGCGCGCTGCTGCTGCCCGCCCGACAGCTGTGCGGGATAGACATCGCATTTGTCGCCGATGCCCACCTTGTCCAGATAGCGGCGCGCTGCCGCCTCGACCTCGGACCGGTCGCGCCTGAGCACCGTGACCGGCGCCTCCATCACGTTTTGCAGGATCGTCATGTGGGACCACAGGTTGAACTGCTGGAACACCATGGACAGGTTGGTGCGGATGCGCAGCACCTGTTTTGGGTCGGCCGGGTGCCGGTTCATCCCGGTGCCGCGCCAGCGCACGGGCTCGCCCTTGAACAGGATCTCGCCCTGCTGACTGTCTTCCAGCAGGTTCGCGCAGCGCAGCAGCGTTGACTTGCCCGAGCCCGACGAGCCGATGAGCGAGACCACATCGCCGCGATGTGCCGCGATATCCACACCCTTGAGCACTTCGAGCGCGCCGTAGGCCTTGTGCAGGTTGCGGATCTCGATGACGGGCGGGCTGTCTGTCACGGGGGCGTCCATCTGCCGGAGGTTGATCGTCACGTTAGCGACACAATAGGGCGGAAAAAATGGGGCATTGCAACTTCCAAAACGGAAGATTTTTCCCGCATTCCCCCGAACTGACCCTTGGTAAACTGCCGATCGGAGGCCGATGTCAACCAAACCAAGCGCGCTGTGGCGCGGGCCCGGCGTCAGCCCGCGGGGGCCGCTGGGGTGGGGACCGCCAGATAGGCCTGGTCGGGGATATCGCAAAGCCCCGACAGATGCAGCGCGGCCCGCGTGTCGGCGTCCAGATCCGCGATGGCCCGCGCGATTGCGCGGGCAATGGGCGCGGGGTCGCGGCCCAGGGCGGTGATATAGGGCAGGCCCGGCGTGGGATCGGTGCGGGCAAGAACCTTCAGCTGCAAGGCCGCGGGTTCATGGCGCAAGGCAAGCTCCCATGTCACGGCATCGATGGAGGCCAGCGCCGCGCGCCCCTCGGCCACCGCGCGGATCGAGGCGCGATGCGCCCCCGTGGCCAGCAGGCGGTCGAACCGCAGGCCAAGTGCGGCCGCATGGGACATGGGGGCGGCCCATCCCGACTGCGATCCGCCCTCGTTGTAGGCGAAGATATCGGACGTGAAATCAGACAGTTGCCCCCGATCGTCCTGGGCATGGGCCACCAGAACGCTGCAATAGTGACCCGGCGGGCAACCGGGCAGGCCGTAGTCGGGCGTGCCGATCCGGGTGACCTTGCCCAAAAGCCGCGTCCGGTAGGGCATCCCGCAGGTCTGCGACAGAAGCAGATCGGGATCAAGCCAGTGGGCCTGCATGTCATCGACGTCACGCGTCAGATCGGCCGGGCCGGCGTTCAGGGCCGCGCGTATGCCCTGCCAATACCTGTCCGTATGCGTCTGCACCTCGGGCCAGTCGTACATCGGCAGGCTGGCGATCATCCGCGCGCCTGCATCCGCTGCCGGGCCATGGCGCTGTCCTGATCGCTGACCCCCAGCATGCTGGAGACCATGCGCACCAGCGCGTCCTCGGCGCCGTCGCGCGCACCGTCGGCAAGCGCGACCTGCCACAGCGCCTCGATCACCGCGAGGCGATCCTCGTAAGGGACCGCATCCTTGATCGCACGGGTAAAGCGCACCGTGTCCGGCGCCTCGTTTTCCAGCGCCTCTGCCTCTTTTCTGAGCGCGATGACGGCATGCGGCGACAGTTCGTAGCGCTGCATCAGGATGCGGTCGATTCTATGCACCTCTTCGGCGGCGTAATCGCCGTCGGCCCGCGCGATGCGCACCAGAAGCGCGCTGAGGGCAAGCCGCGCGTCTTCGGCGGGCAGGGACCGGTCGGGTCCGGGTTGGGTCAGGCGTTTGAGAAGGTCGGCAAACATCGTGTCGGGTCTCCGTTCTGGCGGACAAGTGTGGGGCGAAATCGGAGGCCGTCAACCTATGGCGCTGCGGGCCCGTTCGAGGGCCTCGCGCAGATCGTTCTCGTCCAGGCCCAGGATCACCCGGGTGGCATGGATTTCCTCGATCTCTTCGACATGGGGCATGCCATCGACCAGCATCACCTCGCACAGCGCCTCCAGCGCCGAGAGGCGATGCGCGTGATCCAGTTCCTTGCGGATCAGGTCGGCGAATGTATCGGTGTTGGGCGCGCGCGCATCCAGTTTTTCGCAGGTGGCGCGCATCTTGGCGGCCTCGACCGGGTTCAGATCGAAAAGCCGCGCCAGCAACCGGTCGATCCGCTGGATTTCGGCCAGGTGATAGCTGTGATCGGATTTGGCGACGCGCACCATCAGCACACCCAACGCCATCTGCGGATCGGGCTGGGGCAGGGGCGCGTCGTGATGGGCGCGGAAGGAACTGAGCAGCTTGCCTAACATGCGCCGACACTAGCGCGCGGCCCGCGGCCTGCCAAGACGGGCGCGGGTGCTTGGTTGTCCGGTGTGGCCGCGCGGCCCATCAGGGCGGCGCGCGCGAAAAGAATGTCATCCACCGCGATCCCGCCCGGATCGGTGTTCAGGATGACCACACCCGCGATCTGCGGCAGGCCGCCGGCGGTCTGAAAGCCAAGGGCGGTGACCCCTTCCGTCAAGGCTGCGTTGATCTGGCCCAGGACCCGCCCGTCGCGGGCCAGAAAGATCACCTCGACCCTGCCGCGCGGGGCAGGGCGGCTGCCCAATGGGTCGGGGTAGTCGGAATGGATCAGCATGCCCGTCGCGCGCTGGTCCTGATCGAACAGGATCGCCAGCGACCCTTCGCCGCGCCCCGAGAGTAGGCCGAAGCCGTCCGGCCCGATGGGAAAGGCCGCGTTCGAGCCCAAGCCGCGATGCCGCGCCACGGCCAGGCCCTGCCCATCCGGCCCCGTGGCCAGGCGCAGCGGGGCATCCGCCTGCGTCGCAACCAGGCTGTCATGGCGCCCCCCGTCCCGCCGGGTCAGGATGCCGGGCGATTGCCCCTCGAAATGGCTGGCGACCGCCAGGCCCGGCGCGCGATGGGGCGCGCGCAGCAGATGGCCGGGTTCCTCGCGCATCGGCCAGGCCTCGAAACCCTCGCGGCTGTCCAGTTCGCGCAGCAGCTCCGCATAGGGTCGGTTGACGATACTCTCGGCCCTCAGGGGGCTGGCAAGCACACCGTATATGGACAGGCACACAAGCCAGACCACAAGGGATGTGCCCACCCTTGGCCAGGGTGAACACGCGCTAAACCGCCGATTGCACAGGCTTGTCACATTCGCTCCCCAAAATAACCGCACTGAAACGGTATCGTTCGAGAATGGTAACCCGCAGAAGGATTGTGTGCCATGGTCGGCGTGGACCTGACGGATGTTCAAAGGATACAGGACCAGACACCGCCCGACAGCGGCGCGGTCTCGGGGGCGGGTCTGCTCCATGGCGCCCTTCTGTTTGATTGGGACGGCGACGATCCCGAGCTTTTGCGCCTGATGATGACACGCAAGGGGGTCGATCTGGAAACGGCCGTGCAGGTGTTCTTCAACGGCGCGCCCGAACGCTACAACATGATCGCCAAGGCCGATCTGCCGGCGGCGGCGCAGGCGCGTTGCGGCCTGCTTGATTCCATTCATCGCCGGATCGTCTGCGGCTTCTACCTGCCCGATCCCGAACGGGGCCTGGGTCTGGCGCATAGCGCCATGCAGGATTGGATCAATCGGCAGGACATCGACGGTGCGGCGGGCAGGTCGGGGCGCTGGGTGTTCGACCGCGAGATGCTTGATCTGCAAATGACCGGTCCGGGTCGCGCCATCGTCAGGCCGCGCAGCGCCACGCCCGCAAGCGGTCCCGCCCTGTGGGAACGCCTGGCCCGCATGGTCATGCGTGACAGACCGGCGCGGACCGATACCGCACCGGACAGCTGAGGCGACGGGGGGCTGCCCCGACTTATACCAGGCGTGAGGTTTCGACCGCGGCGCGCACGAAATCGGCGAACAGCGGATGGGGCGCGAAGGGCTTGGACTTCAGCTCCGGGTGGAACTGCACGCCGATGAACCATGGATGGTCTTTCCATTCCACGATTTCGGGCAGGCGGCCATCGGGCGACATGCCCGAGAACATCAGCCCGCAGCCTTCCAGCTTTTCGCGGTAGCGGATATCCACCTCGTAGCGGTGGCGATGACGTTCCTCGATCGCGGTGCCACCATAGACCTGCGCCACCAGCGATCCGGCCGCCAGCGTGGCATCATAGGCGCCCAGGCGCATCGTGCCGCCCTTGTCGTCGCCGACCTTGCGCTCGACCTTGTGATTGCCCTGCACCCATTCCTTGAGGTGATAGACGACAGGCTCGAAGCGTTTCTTGCCCGCTTCGTGGTCGAATTCCTCCGATCCCGCCGTGGTCAGCCCCGCGACATTGCGCGCGGCCTCGATCACGGCCATCTGCATGCCGAGGCAGATACCCAGATAGGGGATCTTGCGGGTGCGGGCGAATTCGGCCGCCTTGATCTTGCCTTCGGTGCCGCGCTCGCCAAAGCCGCCGGGCACCAGAATGGCGTGGAAACCTTCAAGATAGGGGGCGGGGTCTTCGGTGTCGAAAATCTCGGCATCGACCCATTCCACGTTGACCTTCACACGGTTGGCCATGCCGCCGTGGGTCAGCGCCTCCTTGATCGATTTGTAGGCGTCTTCCAGCTGCGTATATTTGCCCACGATGGCGATGTTCACCGCCCCGTCGGTATTGTGGATGCGGTCCACCACGTCTTCCCAGACGGTCAGGTCGGGGCGCGGGGCGGGGCTGATCTGGAAGGCGTCCAGAACGGCCTGATCCAGCCCTTCGCGGTGATAGGCCAAGGGGGCCTCGTAGATCGAGTTCAGGTCATAGGCGGCGACAACCGCCTCTTTGCGGACGTTGCAGAACAGCGCGATCTTCTCGCGTTCCTTTTCGGGAATGGGATGTTCGGACCGGCAGACCAGGATATCGGGTGCGATGCCGATGCTTTGCAGTTCCTTGACGCTGTGCTGCGTGGGTTTTGTCTTCAACTCGCCGCTGGCGGCCAGATAGGGCAGCAGGGTCAGGTGCATGAAGATGCACTGCCCGCGCGGGCGGTCGTGGGAAAACTGGCGGATCGCCTCGAAAAACGGCAGCCCTTCGATATCGCCGACGGTGCCGCCGATCTCGCAGAGCATGAAATCGACCTCGTCCGAGCCGACGGCCAGGAAATCCTTGATCTCGTTGGTGACGTGCGGGATCACCTGGATCGTCTTGCCCAGGTAGTCGCCGCGCCGTTCCTTTTCCAGCACGTTGGAATAGATGCGCCCCGAACTGACCGAGTCGGTCTTGCGCGCGGCGACGCCCGTGAAACGCTCGTAATGGCCAAGGTCCAGATCGGTTTCCGCGCCATCATCGGTCACGAAAACCTCGCCATGTTCGAAGGGCGACATCGTGCCGGGATCGACGTTCAGATAGGGGTCCAGCTTGCGCAGCCGCACCGAAAATCCGCGCGCCTGCAGCAATGCACCCAGCGCCGCAGATGCCAGGCCCTTGCCCAGTGACGAAACAACCCCACCCGTGATGAAAATATAGCGTGCCATCGGTTGGCATCCCCCGTCGTTCAGGCTGCGTTTCTCAGCGAATTAGCGCCTTTTGCGGATATCCGGAACCGCAGCACCACGGGATTTGACCCATAGAGGATTCGCGGACAAAAGGCAAGCTGGCCGCAACATGATGTTGCGGCAAGATTTGGTGTCTCAATCCCTAGTGGATCAGTCGGCGCGCGGCACCAGCGGGGCCGTGTCACCTGCGGGCGGGGGCAGAAGATCGCCAGCCGGGGCCACCGGATCGGCCGCAGGCGCGCTGCGCTCGCCGCCGAGGCGGTCCAGCACCGAGGTTCCCGCCGATTTCTGCGCCGCGATGATCGTCAGCGTGATCGAGGTGCAGATGAAGGCAATGGCCAGCACCCAGGTCACCTTGCCCAGTGCCGTCGCCGCGGCCCGGCCCGTCATCGCGCCGCCGCCACCGCCACCCATGCCCAGGCCGCCACCCTCGGAGCGCTGCATCAGCACGACGCCGATCAGCGCAAGCGCCAGAAGAAGGTGGATGATGAGGATGACGTTTTCCATGGACGATCGCCTGACTGGTCTGGGTGGGCCACGTGGTTGAGCCGTGTTCTGCCGTGCTATCTAGGCAATTTGATCACGCGGGGCAACCCGCGAAACGGGGGCTGTTCGGCGGCTTTGCACGAAAGCGCGCGCAGAAAGCGCCGTCATTGGATGCGCGCGCCCCAATTTCCGGTTTCATGTATCTGCGCGGGTCGATATGACGGGCGCGGGTTTGATCCAGCAAAGAAGGACAGGCAATGGCGAACGTGGTGGTCGTGGGGGCCCAGTGGGGCGATGAAGGCAAGGGCAAGATCGTCGACTGGCTGTCCGAGCGCGCCGATGTGATCGCGCGCTTCCAGGGCGGGCACAATGCCGGCCATACGCTGGTGATCGACGGCAAGGTGTTCAAGCTGTCGCTGTTGCCCAGCGGGATCGTGCGTGGCGGCAAGCTGAGCGTGATCGGCAATGGCGTGGTGCTGGACCCCTGGCACCTGGTCAAGGAAATCGCGGGCCTGCGCGCCCAGGGTGTGACGATCACCCCCGAAACCCTGATGATCGCGGAAAACACGCCGCTGATCCTGCCCTTCCACGGCGAGTTGGACCGCGCCCGCGAAGAGGCGGTGGGCGTGGCAAAGATCGGCACCACCGGGCGCGGCATCGGCCCCGCCTATGAGGACAAGGTCGGACGCCGCGCGATCCGCGTGGCCGACCTGGCCGATCCCGAAACGCTGGAGGCGCGGGTGGACCGCGCGCTGGTGCATCACGATGCGCTGCGCCGTGGACTGGGCATGGAGCCGGTCGATCGCGCCGCGCTGATCGCGGCACTGACCCAGATCGCCCCGGCCGTGCTGGAATATGCCGCCCCCGTCTGGAAGGTGCTGAACGAAAAGCGAAAATCGGGCAAGCG
>JANREX010000044.1 GCA_030758115.1 Paracoccaceae bacterium
GGTTCGAACGGTACGATCCTCAGCGCGCGCAGCGCGTTGAGGATCACCGCCACATCGATCACTTCCTGCAGCAGCGCGCCCTGCACCGGCGTCAGGTAGCCATAGGCGGCGGCAATCATTCCAAGAACCGACAGGCCGATACCCACGACAACGCTTTCGACGGCGATGCGGCGCGCGCGGCGGGCAATCTCGATCCCCGGACCAAGCCGGTCGACGCGATCGACAAGCAGCACGACATCGGCTGCCTCGGCCGAGGCGGCGGCCCCCCGCGCGCCCATGGCCACACCCACATCGGCCGCGGCCAGCGCGGGGGCGTCGTTCACCCCGTCACCCACCATCATCACGGGTCCGTTCTTGCGCTCGGTCAGAACCAGCAGAACCTTCTGATCGGGGGTGAGCCCGGCGCGCACCCCGTCAAGGCCAAGCCCCTCGGTCACGCGCTCGGCCACGGCGGCACGATCCCCGGTTGCCAGCAGGATGCGCGCGATCCCTTCGCGGCGCAGCCCGGCAAGCATGGCCGCCGTGCCGTCGCGCAGGGGATCGGCCATCACCAGATGCCCGGCCATCCGGCCATCCACGGCGACGGCGACAAGGACCGCACCCGCCGCAAGACGCAGGCTGTCGCCCGGCCTTTCACCCACGCGCCGTGCGACGAAATCCTCGCCCCCCACGATCACATCATGGCCCGCGACATGTCCGATCACCCCCTCACCGGGGATTTCGGCAACATCGGATGGCACGGGCAGGTCCAGCCCCCGCGCCTTGGCCGCCGCCACGACCGCCTGTGCGACCGGATGCTTGGAGGCCTGGTCAAGTGCTGCGGCAAAGCGCAGGATCTCGTCCTCGCCCAGTTGCCCGTGACTGTCGATCGACACGATCTGCGGTCGCCCGTCCGTCAGCGTGCCCGTCTTGTCCAGGATCAGCGTGCGAATACAGGCCATCCGCTCAAGCGGCCCTGCCCCCTTGATCAGCACGCCGAAATGCGCCGCGCGCGACAGACCCGCCACCAGCGCCACCGGCACGGCAAGGATCAGCGGACAGGGTGTGGCCACGACCAGCACCGCGACGGCCCGGATCGGATCGCCGGTGAACCACCAGGCCGCGAAGGCGATGGCCAGGGTCACGGCCAGAAACCCAAGGGACCAGCGATCGGCCAGCCGCGACATCGGCGCCTTCGACCGCTGCGCTTCCTCGACCAGGCGCACGATGCCCGCATAGGTGCTGTCCCTGGCCACATGGGTCGCGGTCAGATCAAAGGCTTCGCCCGCATTGGTCGACCCGCTCATCGCCGCCGCCCCCTGCGACAGGCGCAGGGGCAGCGACTCGCCGGTCAGGGCGGATGTATCCAGAAAGGCCGTGGCCGAGGCGACGGTACCGTCAACGGGCACCACGTCACCCTGTCGGATCAGCAAGCGGTCGCCCGGCACGATGTCATCAAGCGGCACATCCTGCAGACCGCCATTCAGATGGCGGGTCGCCATGCGGGGCACGCGGGACAGAAGCGCGTGCATCTCGCGGCGCGCACGGCCTTCGGCAAAGCTTTCCAGAAAGGTCCCGCCCGAATACATGACCGCCACGACCGCCGCCGCCAGCGTCTCGCCGAAGACCAGCGCGGCGGTCATGGACAATGCCGCCACGATATCAAGCCCGACCTCGCCGCGCCCGATGCTGCGCAGGATCTCGACCACAAGCGCGACAAGGGCGGGAAGAACACCGGCGATCCAGACAAGATCCGCCATTTCGGCCAGACCGGCGAACCACAGCACAAGCCCCAGGACAAGGCCGGCCAGTGCCAGCAGCAATATGGCTGTCTTGAAGCGGTCGCTACTGACGGTTTCCATGCGGATCGGATCCTTTCGGCCTTGGCATGTGTCGGCGCCTTTTCGGGAAAACCCCCGAGTCCCATGCCCTGGTGCCGTTCTCATCATCGCGCAGCAGGATCGGGGCGTCGACCCACAGATTTGGTGCAGGCGCCACGCCGCTGTCAGCCGAGGCGACGCGACATGCGTGGGTTATCGTCCAGGCTCGCCCACGCCCCCCTTGCAATCAGGGCCCTGGACACCCACATCAACTGGGCGACGTTATCGCTATCGGCCTCACTGCTCCTTACGGCTCAGTCTTTTCGATCTTGCACCGACTTAGCCGACATGCCGCATTCTGCGGGCATTCAAAAGGAGAACGACAATGGCCAATGGCACAGTCAAATGGTTTAATTCAACAAAAGGTTTCGGCTTCATTTCCCCCGAGGGTGGCAGCAGGGATGTGTTCGTGCATATTTCTGCCGTTGAACAGGCGGGTCTGACCGGCCTTGCGGATGACCAGAAGGTCACATTCGAGATCGAAGCCGGTCGTGATGGCCGCGAAAGCGCAACGAACCTCGCCTTGGCGTAAGGTTCCGGCCCCGTCCAAGGGCCACGTCTGACAATCGCGCACGGGCGTATCGGAAACGAGGCGCCCGTTTTTCTTTATTCGATCGGTTGCGTCATGGGCTGTGCCTTGGACCGGCGGCCTGTTTTGGGGCCACGGTGCATGCACCAAAGACAATCGACAATCCACGCAAGGGAGATGCCGGGATGGCCAAGCTTTCCAGAGATACAGTCTTCACATCCACAACTGCGGCGAAAGAAACGACACTGGACAAGACGACACGCATTGTCCGGGAAATAACCGAGGGCGAAGCGGAAAAACGCCAGACCAAGATGGCACGCCTTCGCGCCGCACGTCTTGAGAGAGAGGCGAACACACCTGCAGAACAGACTGCAGCCCCGACGCGCAAGACCACCAAGAAAACGCCGGGAAAAACCGCTGGCACCGCCTGAGCGGGCCGCGGTTGCGGCGCAAGGCTGGGCGGCCTGCCTCAGGCCTGCCCCGCTGATCGCCGCGCGACAATGTAGGGGTTTTGGCTGTAGTCGCCAAAGACGCGCGTGACCTCGATGTCAAAGCCTGCATCACGCAGGGCCTGACGCAACTGCGCCTCGTCCAGTGCTGCGGCGAAAGGAAAAAGGCCGATCATCCGCAGGATGGGAAACAGGATGCGCACCCGCAGCCTCAGATCGGCAAAGCACCATGTCTTGCAGATCAGCAGGCCACCGGGTTTCAGATTGGCATGGATCCGCGCCAGCGTGTCGGGCAGATCCTCGACCAGATGCAGGACGTTGAAGGCGCAGATCACGTCGAAGGGTCCGCCATCAAAGGCAGAGGCCGCATCCGCGACACGGAAGCTCACATTGCCGTCCGAGGGTTTGGCGCGGGCGATGCGCACCATCTCGGACGAGAAATCCGTCGCCGTATATTGCGCGACACCAGGTGCAAGCCTGATCGCGGTGCCACCCGTGCCGCAGCCGATCTCCAGAACGCGGTCCGAGGGTTTCAGCCGGGCGGACACATCCGCCAGCATCGCCTCATAGGCCGCGACATTCTTGAGAGGACGCGCCGCGTAGCGTTCGGCGATCCTGTTCCAGAATTTCTGGTTCCTGCTCTGCGTCATGCCCTTGCCATCCCCACGTCCCGCCATCTTGCGCGGCCGCGCTACTGCGACCTGCGCACAAGGGACTGCGCGGTATAGACCAGGATCGCAATACCGATCGCGCCCATGACCGCCACCCCCAGCAGCACGATCACGTCGACCGGGCCGCCGATGTCGCGCAGATGCGAGTTGGTCATGACCTGCACGAAGACTACGGCCGCGACCGCGCCGAAGGGCATGGACAGTTGCGCCAGAAGGAACTTGCGCATGGACATGGCCCGATCCCGGATCAGGACATAGAGATAGGCCAGCGTGACAGCGATGGCCGCCACGACCATCGCCCAGAAAAGGGCGCGGCCGAAAATCTCTTCGAAGACGGCAATCAGGGTCTCTAAGGTCAGTTGTTCCATTCGGTGTCTCCTCAGGCTTTGCCGCGCAACATGGCGTTATAGGTGGCTTTCAGGGCCACTTCCTTCATCAACCAGCTGATCCACAGCTCCTCCAGCGGGGCGATCACGCCCGGAAAGGACGGGGTCAGGTTGTTGTGGTAATCGAACTCGATCAGCATCGCCCGACCGACGCGCGTGATCAGCGGGCAGGATGTATAGCCGTCGTAGACCTTGCTGCCGTCCCGGCCTTCGATGGCGGCGACCAGATGATCCTCGACCACCGGCACCTGCCATTTGACCGAGGCCGCGGTCTTGCCCTTGGGCACGCCCGCCACATCGCCCAGCGCGAAGATATCGGGATAGCGCCGGTGGCGCAGGGTCTTCTGATCGACCTCGACCCAGCCCTGATCGGTCCATTTGTCGGCCCAGCTGAGCCCGGACTGGCGGATGACCTCGGGCGCGCGCTGCGGCGGGATCACGTGCAGATAGTCATAGCCCATCTCGACATCGCCCTTGGGCGTGGTGAAGGTCGCGATCTTGCGGCCCGCATCGACCGCCTTGAGGACATGGCTGTAATGCGGGGTGATCCCCCGGTCCTCGAACAGCATCCGCACTTTTTCCGACACGATGGGCACGCCGAAAAGGGCCTCGTTGTTCGCGGCGTAATGCATCTCGTGCTTGCCAGGCCCTGCCGTGCGGGTGGCGATATCCTCGATCAGGAAAGTATGCTTGAGCGGCGCGCCCGCGCATTTCATTTCCGTGGCCGGACGGGTGAAGATGCCCACGCCCCCCGCTTCGGTGAAGGCCGACGCCGCCTGCCAGGTTTTCGCGGCATATTCAGGCCCTGCATAAAGCGCGCCGATCCCGTTGGTGCCCACCAGGTCCAGCGAAAAACCTTCGATGGCGTCGTGATCCAGCACAAGGCCGGGTGCCACGATCAGGAAATCATAGGACAGCGTCTGCCCGCCCGAGGTGCCGACGGTCTTGGCCTCCGGGTCGATTGCTGCGGCCGCTTCCGCGATCAGGGTAATGCCCTGCGGCAACCAGTCTGTTGTCCGCGATTGCGTGTAGGACGCGGGCTTCAACCCTGCGGCCACAAGCGACAGACCGGGTTGGTACAGATGTTCGGCGCTTGGGTCGAGGATCGTGATATCCGCCCCGTCAAGGCGCTCCACGAGGCGGTTGACCAGGGCCGTGCCCGCAGCCCCTGCCCCGATCATGACAATGCGGGCCCTGGTTTGCACCCTGGACGCCGCCGCCGGCCGCACGGCCATCGTCGTGGCAAGGCCGCCCGCGACAAGGCCCAGAAAGGCGCGGCGCGAGGCTTTGATGTCTTTCAGTTCAGTCATGTTCCATTTCCTTCTGCGTGCCTTTGCCAGGCAGATCGTGAGGAGGTGCAAGGCATCCGCGCCATCTAACGGCGTCGGGTGCTGACGGTTTCACCGCTGCGGCCAGGGCCCGGGGCAGGATCGCCCCTGGCGATGATCCGTTCGTCTTCCTTCAGCTCAAGCCACATCGCGTTCATCACGGCGAAGATGGCGGCCAGCGGAAGGCCAAGCAGCCAGGCGAAATACCACATGGGATGTCCTTTCTTCAGTAAACGGAGTGGGAGTTTTCAGAGACATCGGCCTCGGTGACCTTGCCCCAGAGCACCTTGTAGACCCAGGCGGTGTACATCAGGATCAGCGGCATGAAGATCGCCGTCACCACCAGCATGATGAACAGGGTCAGGTGCGAGGACGAACTGTTCCAGACCGTCAGCGAGGATTGCGGATCGCTGGAGCTTGGCATGATGAAGGGGAACATGGTCAGCCCCACCGACGAGATCACGCCAAGGATCGCCATCTTGGAAAACAGCAGCGTCGACACCTCGCGCCCGGCGCGCAGGCCAAGGAAGGTCAGACCGCCGCCAAGGATGCCCATGATCGGGGCGATCACGATCCACGGGCGATCCAGATAGGCGGTCAGCCAGCTTGCGGTCCGCGCCACCTCGAAATGCAGCGGGTTCGATGGGCCGTTGGTGACGTAGTCGCCGACGATGCGGAACCCTTCGACCCCGACCGCCATCCACAGACCTGCCAGCACGTAAGAACCGACGGCCACCAGTGCCGCGACCGAACCGATGGCGCGGGCGCGGCTTTGCACAACGCCTTCGGCCTTGAGCGTCAGCCAGGCACCGCCATGCATCACCAGCATCGACAGGGACACGATACCGGCAAGGATCGAGAACGGATCAAGCAGGCCGATGAACTTCATGTACCAGACCCCTTCATAGATCGTGTGAAGGTCATCGGTGAAATGGAAGGGCACACCCTGGATCACGTTGCCCACGGCCACGCCGAACAGAAGCGCGGGGATCGTGCCGCTGGCAAACAGCGCCCAGTCCCAGGCATTGCGCCAGCGCGGGTCTTCCCGCTTGGAGCGGTATTTGAACGCCACGGGCCGGACGATGAAGGCCGC
>JANREX010000045.1 GCA_030758115.1 Paracoccaceae bacterium
TGGACATCGATTTCGGCACCTATCCTTTCGTCACCTCGTCCAACGTGATCGCGGGGCAGGCGGCGACCGGCGTGGGCATGGGCCCCGGCGCCATCGATTTCGTCCTTGGCATCGTCAAGGCCTATACGACCCGCGTGGGTGAAGGCCCGTTCCCGGCGGAACTGCATGACGCCGATGGGCAGCGCCTGGGCGAGCGGGGCCATGAATTCGGCACCGTGACCGGGCGCAAGCGGCGCTGCGGCTGGTTCGATGCCGTGCTGGTGCGCCAGACCTGCGCCACCTCGGGGGTGTCGGGCATCGCGCTGACCAAGCTTGACGTGCTGGACGGGTTCGAGACGCTGAAGATCTGCGTCGGCTACGAACTGGACGGCGAGCGCATCGACTACTTGCCGACCGCCGCGAACCACCAGGCGCGCTGCAAGCCGATCTACGAAGAGATGCCGGGCTGGAGCGAATCCACCGAAGGTGCGCGCAGCTGGGCCGACCTGCCGGCGGCGGCGATCAAATACGTGCGCCGCATCGAGGAGTTGATCGACTGCCCGGTCGCCCTACTTTCCACCTCACCCGAGCGGGAGGACACGATTCTCGTGACCGATCCGTTCGAGGATTGATGCGGAACCATCAGGTCCAAGGAGGATGCGGTTGTCATGGCGCTGAGTTACAAGGCCCGCAAACGCTGGTCGCTGGTCATTCTGCTGGTTGGACTGCCGCTTTACATCATGGCGGCGGTCACGCTGGTCAGCCTGATCGACAGGCCGTCGATCCTGGTCGAGCTGCTGATCTACGTGGGCCTTGGCTTTGTGTGGATCATGCCGTTCAAATTCGTCTTCCGCGGGATCGGTCAGGCCGATCCCGACGCGCCGCAGGACGACGGGCCATCCCGCGACTGAGCCTTGACTGAACCGGACAAGCAAAAGGGCGGCCAGTGGCCGCCCTTGTCGTTTCGGATCTGTCCGGCGTGATCAGCCCGCGCGGCGCGCGGCCGGCTTGAAGCTGATGTCTTCGGCAGCCGTGAAACGACCCGCCCGGATCTTCTGGATCTTGCCCTGGCGCAGCAACTGGCCGAAGGCGCGCAGACCGTCTTCGCGGCTCAGCATGTCGTTCGCACCCTGGCGTGCCTTTTTCATCAGCTGCGGGCGCGAGAATTCTTCCCGGGCTTCGACATGGACCAGATAGGCGGCGGCGGCCTCAAGCAGATCGGGCAGCGATGTGGCACCCATCTTGCGGGCGAAATCGGCAAACCCGTTTTCCTCGCCCGTGTCGCCCGTCACCGGGACATCCTCGATCTCGGCCTCTTCGGGCAGCGGCGCCAAAGACACGCGGCGCGGACGCACAGGCGCGCCCGACCGGGCCTCGGGCAGGTCGACCCGCTGTTCGGCCACCAGTTTCAGCGGGGCAGGGCGCAGTTCCGCGGGGCGCGGCGTGGCGCTGCTCTGCTCTGTCACGGGGCGGCGCGGGCGCATGACGCTGGCCAGATCCTCGCGGAAGACATTCGCCGCCGGGTCCCGGTTGCTCACCACGCCTGCCGACTGATCCGCCTTCGTGGCCGCAACGGCCGCGCGCAGATGCGCGATGGCGTTGCGACGGTTCGCACCTTCGGGTTCGGTCAGTTCATTCTCGGTCTTGGCCATCAGGCGGGACATGTCATCCTCGGCCGTGACCTTGCCCAGGCGGTCGCGCGGATCGCGCAGAACAAGGGGGGCCTTCTCTTCGTCCGCCGCGTCCGCGTCAGCATCCATGCTGTCGTCCTCGGCGTCATCCTCGTCGAAGATCGAGGTGGTGTCCTCGTCGTCCTCGTAGGCGTCCTCGTCCTCGTCGTCGTCCAGATCGGCCAGGCCGGTGATCCTTGCGGCCGGTGCGGCATGGTCATCGGTGTCGCGATAGAGGTCCAGAAGCTCGGCCTCGACCGCGGCCAGTTCGCGGCGCAGTTCGTCTTCCTTCTCGGGGCTCAGTTCAGAGAAGGGCGCGCGCGCGGTTCCGGCGGCGCTTTCGTCGGCAAGAGCGGCGGGATCGGCATCGGCGGCCTCTTCCACCAACTCGCCGCGCGCGATCGCTGCTTCCAGGTCCTGGCGCTTGATCTTCAGGACGCGTGCAAAAGCGGGGGCGTCCTGTCCGGCCTCATCATCTTCGGCAGAGGCATCGGCGGTGTCGCCGCGCGCGTCGGTCTCGGCGGAGTCGTCCTCGTCGAAGGCGGTTTCCGCCGTTTCGATGATCTCGATCGCGTCCTCGTCGATGGACAGGAAGGTCTCGACCGTTTCATCGGCGGCTTCTTCCAATGCCTCGATGTCCAGGGCGTCAACCGCCGTCTCATGCTCTTCCGCCTCGGCGGCAAGCGCCGGCGCAGGTTCCTCCACGGCCTCGGCAAGATCCTCGGCGGCGGTGTCATCGGCGATGGCCGCATCTTCGACCTGCAGAGCCTCATCGGCGATCTCGGACATCGCGGCAGGCTGCGCGGCCGGGGCATCGGTCTTGTCGTCACCGGCCAGGCGGCTCAGCAGTGCGTCGATCTCGTCGGTCTCTTCTTCCGAGGGCGCCTCCATGGCCTGATCGTCCAGCGACATGGCTGATTCGATATGCGATGTCGCCTCGGCCAGGAACTCCTCGGCGAAGTTTTCGGCATGCTCGTCCTCGGAATAGGCATCGGCCACCGGCGCGGAACGCGTCACCACGTCGCGAATGCGCTGCAACTTGGCGGCAACGCTGTCGGGGTCGGGATGGGGCACGGGCGTCGGACGCTGCTGCGCGATGGGCATCGCGGCGGGCTGTGTTTGCATCACGGGGGCGGCAGGCACTTCCGGCGCCCTGGCGGCAGCGGGCTGCGGGGCCTGCGGTTGCGGGGCGAGCGTTTGCGGCGTTCGGGGCTCAACATGTGCCGGTGCGACAGCGGCAGGCTGCGGGGCTGCCGCAGGTTGCGGCGCAACGGTTTCCGGCGTGACAGGGGCAAAGGCAGCGGGGGCGGCGGGTGCCGTGGGCTGGGGCGTTGCAGGCTGTGGGGCCAGCGGGGCCGCGACAGCACCATAGGGGGAGGCGCGCAGCACGATACTGCCGCGCTCTTCGCGGGCTTCCACCCGGCGGGCGATTTCGCGTTCCGCGATCCGGGCCAGCATCTCGGCATCCGGCACCGGAGGTTCGGCCCCGAAATAGCGATCTTCCGAGGCTAGATCCCGAAAGTATTCCGCAATTGCTTTCATTGTTTCGAAGGAATCATCGAAACCTTCCAAAGTGCATGAAAATGTCCCATAGGAGACCGTGAGAATCTTACTGGTGCTCACCATTGGTCACTCGCTTTCTTTTGCCCGTATCGTTTGTGTTTACCATCGGATAGGCGTCGAAACGGGAACGATTCTTCGATTTTTACCGTATCATTTTGTGTTTACATTGTGATCTGTTTCCTGATTGGACCATAATCAAGCGATGCAAGACATCATTGTTCACGCCCCCACGCCTGTCACCCTGATCGGTGGGGGTCAGTCGGATGCGGAATCCTTGCAGGATGCGCTGGCGCTGGGGCCGAAACTCGTGGCCGCCGATGGCGGCGCAGGGGTTGCGATGGCGGCGGGGCATCTGCCGGATGCCGTGATCGGCGATATGGACTCGTTGCAGCCCGCCGACAGGGCCCGCTTGCCTGAAAACCGCATTCATCCGGTCAGCGAACAGGATACAACGGATTTCGAGAAATGTCTCATGGCGATCCGGGCGCCGCTGATCCTGGGGCTTGGCTTCACCGGACCGCGCCTCGATCACCAGATGGCGGCGCTCAACGCATTGGTGCGTCACTACCGGCAACGCTGCATCCTGATCGGCCAATCCGAACTGGTGATGCTGGCGCCGCCGTCGCTGCGGCTGAACCTGCAGGGCGGCGATGTGGTGTCGCTGTTTCCCATGGGCGCGGTCGAGGCGAAATCCGAAGGCCTGCACTGGCCTGTCGGGGGGCTGAGTTTCGCACCGGACGGGCGCGTCGGCACCTCGAACCGGGCGACCGGGCCGATCTGGCTGGCGGTCACCGCCCCCAAGATGCTGCTGATCCTGCCAAGATCGGCGCTGGGTGAGCTGGTCGAGACCCTTCTGGCCCGCCCCTATGGCTGGGACTGAGGCATGGCCGCCAAGCGCGCCGCATCCCGGCTGAGGCTGCGCTCGCGCAGCACGATGTAAAGCCCCGAACCCACTGTGATCAGGATGCCGATGGCCGCCAGCCCGTCGGGCAGGTCGCGCCAGATCAGCCAGCCGATCAGCGTGGCAAAGGGGATTTCCAGGTATTGCATCGGCGCCAGCGTGGCCGAAGGCGCAAACCGCAGCGACCATGTCATCAGCAGATGGCCGATCGTGCCCAGAAGACCGACCGCGATCAGCAGAACCCAGTCCTGGCCCGAGGGCATCACGAGACGCAGCGCGGCGGGGCCGGTGTCGATCCCGCCGAAGATCAGCAGCACAGGCAGAAGCACGCAACTGGCCATGATGCCGCTGACCGCCTGCAACCCGATCGGATCGGTGTCGCGTGCCACAAGGCGGGTGACAAGGATGAAGGCCGCGAAGACCACCGCCACACCGACCGGCAGCAGGGCGGGCCAGCCCACTTCCGCAAAGCTGGGCTGGATCACCATCAAAGTGCCGGCAAAACCCACGGCGCAGGCGATCAGGCGGCGGGGGCCGACCTCTTCCTGCAGGATGGTATGGCCCAGCAGCAGCAGCACGAAGGGCATCACGAAGGCGATGGCGATGGCATCGGCCAGCGGCAGATGTTTCAGCGCGCTGAACATCAGCGTGATGCCCGCGATGTGCAGCGCGGTGCGCAGGATCACCAGCCGCAGCATCCGCCCCCGCAGCCGCCAGACCCGCCCCGTGGCCATGACCAGCGGCGCAAGCACCAGGGCCTGCACCGCGAAACGGGCAAAGACCGCCATCATCAGCGGCACGGTCTCGCCCAGGATCTTGGCCAGCGCATCGGCCAGTGGCGCGACCGCGCAAAAGCCCAGCATCAGCAGGATGCCCAGCATCGGGCGGTCGGGGGGGTGGATCACGCTCATGCGCCGCAGGCTAGGAGGGGGCGGCCGGAATGGCAATCGCCCTTCCGGGGTAAAGGCTTGGGGTCAGGCCTGTTTTTCGCGTTCCACCACGCGCTCGCGGTGAAAGATGTAAAGCCCCGATGCCGTGATCACGGCCATGCCCGCGAAGGTCATCGCATTGGGCAGGTCCGAAAAGAACAGCCAGCCAAAGGCCACCGCGCTGAGGATCTCCAGATAGTGCAGCGGCGCCACCGTGGCCGAGGGCGCATAGCGCAGCGCGTAGCTGATCATCAGATGCGACAACGCCGAGGCCGCGCCCACCGCGACAAGCCAGGTCCATTCGATCCCCTCCGGCCAGACCGGGCTGATCGTCGGGATCTCGATGCCCATGCCCAGCAGCATCACGGGCAGGCAGATCGCCGCCGCGATGGTCGATGTGTGGAACTGCATCGGTACCGGGTGCATCTGCCGCGACAGGCTGCGTGTCACCAGCATGTAGAAGGCAAAGAAGAAGGCCGTGCCCAGCGGGAACAGCGCCACCAGGCCAAAAGCCGCGAAACTGGGCTGGATCACCAGCATCGCGCCCGCAAAGCCCACCACACTGGCCCAGAGACGGCGTGGCCCCACTTCCTCGTTGAACATGTACTTGCCCAGAAGCAGCAGGATGAAAGGCTCGACGAAGACGATCACCAGCGCATCCGCGATGGGCATGACCTTGACGGCGGCCACGAAGAAATAGGTCGACAGGATCAGGAACAGCGCCCGCAGCACCAGCCGCGACAGCACGCCCGGCGGCAGGCGCAACCCGTGCCCCAGCAGCAGGCACAGCGGCAGCATCAGCAGTCCCTGCACGATGAAACGCGCGGTGGTCACCTGTCCCACCGGAATGGTCTGTGCCGCCAGTTTCGAGGCCACATCGATCAGCGGCGCTGTCAGGCAAAAGCCCAGCATCAGCATCACGCCCAGCAAGATGCGGTCGTTCAGATAGGGCAGGGCGGGGTTGCGGACATCACTCATGTCACGGCCATAACCCGCCATCCGCACCTGTGCCATTCCAAATGCGACGCGCCTTTCATCGTTCCCCAAATACTCGGGGAACCCGGCCCGCCGCGCGGATCAGCAGTTGGGCACATTGACCGCCAGCCCGCCCAGCGAGGTTTCCTTGTACTTTTCCGACATGTCGACGCCGGTCTGACGCATGGTCTCGATGCAGACATCCAGCGATACAAGGTGCTGCCCGTCCCCGCGCATCGCCAATGACGCGGCTGACACCGCCTTGATCGCGCCCAGCCCGTTGCGTTCGATGCA
>JANREX010000046.1 GCA_030758115.1 Paracoccaceae bacterium
GTCAGCGCGGATACATGCCGGTGGGCCTCAGGATGGTGCATCGGGACATACCGTCCGATCACCCGCGGGTCCCAAAAGCGAAAGAAGCGATTGCGCCCCGTCTCATCCCTGACGCGCGTGAAGCTGCGCATGTGTTTGCGCAGGCTTGTCAGCGGCATGGCTGTCCGCACGAAGATGCCCGCCTCCCGCGACCACAGACAGCCCGGCGCATCGCCCGCCATAAACAGGCTTCGGCAGAATGATGAATCGGTCTGCAGGGAGACAAGCCAAGGCGCAACATCGTCCAGACCGGCGTCATCCTGATAGAGACAGACATGCTCCAAACCGGAAGCTTCCAGTTTCTCGGGCAATCCGAACACGCGGGCCGCGTCCAGCAGCGCATAGACACGAGAACCGCCACTTGTCAGAAAATCGACAAGCGGTTCAGGGACGTTGTTTCGGGATTTCGGGAAAGGTGCGGCGGTGTTTGGAAAAACACCCTCGATGACCGTCCAACTCAAACGCCTCGTGCCACTATCGGCGCCTGCCCGCGCCGCCGAGGCGCCAGTGTTTTGAACCCGGTCGTCTTGCATTCTTTTCCAGACCATACTCTTTACAGGCAACAACCGTATTCTATGCGAATTCTTTCGGAAAGCCACATCTTGTCTTTTGGGGGCTGTCGCTCTGCCCCGCGCGCGGCTTTGCCTCGCCTCGGACAAGCCCTTGGCGGCGGACATCATCGGCTGCCATGGTTGGTGCCGGTGATGGCCAATGGTGCTGCCTGCAGGATGGTCCGCAGATTGCGCCATGGGTATTCGGCAGGGCTGTGCGGACAGGCCGGATCACGGCCCCTGCATGCGCCCTAGAACAGCGTCGCAGGCAGCCATGTGGCCAGGAAAGGCATCGCCCAGACCAGCAGGATGCCTATGGCCTGCAAGCCGATGAAAGGCACCACCCCCTGATAGATATGCCCGGTCCTGATTTCAGGCGGTGCGGCGGCACGCAGATAGAACAGCGAAAAGCCGAAGGGTGGCGTCAGGAAACTGGTCTGCAGGTTGATCGCCAGCATCACCCCCAACCAGATCGGATCATGCCCCATCAGGATCAGCGAGGGCGCGACCAGCGGCAGCACGATCACGGATATCTCGACGAAGTCCAGAAAGAAGCCCAGGACAAAGACGAAGATCATCACGAACAACAGTGCCCCATTCGGTCCGCCGGGCAGGTTTTCCAGCAGATGCGCGACCCGCTCTTCCCCGCCAAGACCGATGAAGACCAGCGAAAAGAAGCCCGCGGCCAGGATCGTCGCAAAGATCATCGCCGTCATGGTGAGGGTCGAGTTCAAGGCGTCGTGGATGATCCGCTCACGCACCGCCGCGCGCAGCGCGAGACCCACCGCAGCCAGCCCGACAATCGCCAGCAGGGCGTAGACGCCGCCGATCATCCATTCCAGCGCGCCATTGTCGCTGCGTTGCAGCCGGACCGGAAAGGCCCCGGCCAGAAGGCCCAGCACGATCAGGGCCGCAGCCCCCAGCAGGATCAGCCGGGGATTGATGCCGATCTTGCGGCCTGCCATCAGCAGCGCGCCGATGGCACCGACCGATGCGGCCTCGGTCGGGGTCGCGACCCCGCCCAGGATGGCACCCAGCACCGCAAAGATCAGAAGGACCGGCGGCACGATCGCGGCCAGCACCTCGGCGCGGTCGGGTTTGGCAAGGCCGATATGGGCGGGCGGCATATCCTGCGGGCGCAATGCCCCACGGATCAGGATGTAAAGAAGATAGAGCACCACCAGCAGCAGTCCGGGAATGATGGCGGCGGCAAAGAACTGGCCCACCGACAGCGCCTCGACCGAGAATTTGCCCTGTTCGTACTGCGCCTGCTGATAGGCGTTCGACATCACATCGGCCAGGATGATCAGCAGTGTCGAGGGCGGGATGATCTGGCCCAGGGTGCCGGCCGTGCAGACGATGCCCGAGGCCACGGCGGGATTGTAGCCCGCGCGCAGCATCGTGGGCAGCGCGATCATGCCCATGGCGACGACTGTCGCGCCGACGATCCCGGTCGAGGCCGCCAGCAGCGCGCCGACCAGAACCACCGAAATGCCAAGTCCGCCGCGCAACTGGCCAAAGCTGCGCCCCATCGTGTCCAGCAATTCCTCGGCGATCTTGCTCTTTTCCAGGATGGCGCCCATCAGAACAAAGACCGGGATGGCGATCAGGACGGTGTTGCCGATCAACCCGTAAGCCCTTTGGCCCAGCGCCCCCAGAAGCGAGACATCCATCACCCCCAGCGCCCAGCCCAGGTAGGCGAAGATCACCGCAACACCCGCGATACTGAAGGAGACGGGAAAACCGGACAGGACCGCCGCCATCAAGGCGGCGAACATGATCAGGTCGAGATACTCGGTCATTCGTTCGCTCCTTCATGGAACATGCGCACCAGAAGCGACAGCGACTGCAGAAGGACCAGGATGCAAAAGGCCGGGATCAGGGATTTGAGCAGAAACACCGCCTCGATCCCGCCGACCGAAATGGGACCCTCGAGGATTTTCCAGGAATTGCGCACCGATGGCCAGGACCAGTAGAGCAGCGCAGTCATGGAGGGGATCAGCAGGAACAGATGGCCGAAGATGTCGATCCGGCGTTTGGCCCGGTCCCCGAGCCTGGCAAAGAACACATCGACACGCACATGCTTGTCCACCAGCAGCGTGAAGCCAGCCCCCAGCATGAACAGCGTCGCATGCATGTAAAGCACGCTTTCCTGCGCCGCGATCGAATTGTAGCCGAAGACATAGCGCCCGATCACGATGCAGAACTGAACCAGGACCATGATCAGCGCCAGCCACCGCACCACAAGGGCCACCGTGCGGTTCAACCGGTCTATCGCATTTGCCAGCACAAGCATGGTCTCGCCCCGTCCCCGTTTGCGAAAGGTGCGCGACCGTGGCCGCGCACCTTGTGATGTCAGTAGCCCAGAACGCCCGCGCGGGCATTCATCTGGCCATTATCGGCATAGGACATGTAGCCACCGACAAGGTCGCGATAGGCGATGAAGCTTTCGGTGATGCGGCGCACCAGCTCGTCTTCATCGGTGCGGTACTCTTCCATGATCTCGCCTGCGGCAACGCCCATGGCGGCGATCACATCATCCGGCAGCTTGTGCACCTGCACCCCGTGTTCGGATACCAGCGTCTTGAGCGATTGCGCATGCTTGGTCATGTATTCGGTCCAGACCGGGTTATAGAGACCATGGCAGGCCTGGGTCACGACCTCCTTGAGGTCATCGGGCAGTTCCGCAAAGACCGCCGCGTTGACACCGCATTCCTCGGCCGAGGATGGCTCGCCCACGCCGGGCCAGTAGTAATGCGGCGCAACCTGGTAATAGCCCAGCGCCGAATCCGTCCAGGGTCCGATGAATTCACCGGCATCCAGCGCGCCGGTCTGCAACGCCTGGAACATCGCCGGGCCGCTCATCGCCTCGGCCGCCATGCCCAGTTTCGCCGCCATCTGCGATGCGATGCCCGTGGTGCGGAACTTCAGCCCCTTGAGGTCCTCGACCGAGTTGATCTCGTTCTTGAACCAGCCGGCCCATTGCGGGCCAGAGTTGCCGCACAGGAAAGGCTTGATGCCGAAGCGGGCATACATCTCGTCGTAAAGGGCCTGGCCGCCGCCGTGATACATCCAGCCGAATTGCTCGTCCGCGCGCAGGCCGAAGGGCTGCGAGCCGAACAGCAGGATGCCCTTGGACTTGCTGCCCCAATAGGCCGGAACCGCATGATACAGTTCCGCAGTGCCTTCCGACACGGCGTCGAACACCCCGTTGCCCGGAACGATTTCGCCCGCGGCGAACAGCGTGACCTTGATGCGCCCGCCCGACAGCGTGGTGATCCGGTCTGCCAGCGTCTGCGCCGCGACACCCGGTCCGGGCAGGTTCTTGGGCCATGCCGATACCAGTTTCCATTCACGCACATCCTGCGCAATGGCCGGGGCGGCAAGTGTGGTTGCCGCGGCACCGATGGCGCCCGTCTTAAGGAATTTCCGTCTATCCATGTCAAACTCTCCTTGTTGGGTTGGGTTTTGGGGGGTCTTCGACCGTCTGACGCGGCCTTGATGATCGTCGTGGCTGTGCCTCTCTCAGCCCAGGATGCGCGGCAGACGCAGCCCGTGTTCGCGCGCGCAGGCAATCGCGTCCTCATAGCCTGCATCGGCATGGCGCCAGACACCGCTTGCGGGATCGTTCCACAGCACGCGCTCCAGCCGTTTGGCGGCCTCGGGGGTGCCATCGGCACAGATCACCACGCCGGAATGCTGACTGAACCCCATGCCGACGCCACCGCCGTGGTGGATGCTGACCCAGGTCGCCCCGGAGGCGGTATTGACCAGCGCATTCAGCAGCGGCCAGTCCGACACAGCGTCCGAGCCGTCGCGCATCGCCTCGGTCTCGCGGTTGGGGCTGGCGACCGAACCGCTGTCCAGGTGATCGCGCCCGATCACCACGGGGGCCTTCAACTCGCCGCTGGCAACCATCTCGTTGAAGGCAAGGCCCGCCCGGTGCCGATCGCCAAGCCCGATCCAGCAGATCCGCGCCGGCAGGCCCTGAAACGCGATCCTGTCGCGCGCCATGTCCAGCCAGTTGTGCAGATGGGCGTTGTCGGGGAACAACTCCTTCATCTTGGCGTCGGTCTTGTAGATATCCTCGGGATCGCCGGACAGGGCCGCCCAGCGGAAGGGGCCGATCCCCCGGCAGAACAGCGGGCGGATATAGGCGGGCACGAAACCGGGGAAGGCAAAGGCGTTCTCCAGCCCCTCCTCCAGCGCGACCTGGCGGATGTTGTTGCCATAATCCAGCGTGGGCACGCCCGCGTTCCAGAAATCCACCATCGCGGCCACATGCGTTTTCATGCTGGCGCGCGCGGCCTTTTCCACCGCCTTGGGATCGGTTTCGCGTTTCGCCTTCCATTCCGCCATGGTCCAGCCCTGCGGCAGGTAGCCGTTGATCGGGTCATGGGCGCTGGTCTGGTCGGTCACGATATCGGGGCGGATGCCGCGCCGGTAAAGTTCGGGAAAGACATCGGCGGCATTGCCCAGAAGGCCCACCGACTTGGCCTCGCCCGCCTTGGTCCAGCGGTCGATCATCGCCAGCGCCTCGTCCAGCGTGTCGGCGCGCTCGTCCACATAGCGGGTGCGCAGCCGGAAATCGATGCTGTCGGGGTTGCATTCGACCGCCAGGCAGCAAGCCCCGGCCATGACGGCTGCCAGTGGCTGCGCGCCGCCCATGCCGCCAAGCCCGCCGGTCAGGATCCACTTGCCCTTGAGAGAGCCGCCATAATGCTGGCGCCCCGCCTCGACAAAGGTTTCATAGGTGCCTTGCACGATCCCCTGTGATCCGATGTAGATCCAGGAGCCCGCGGTCATCTGGCCGTACATGGCCAGGCCCTTCTTGTCCAATTCGTTGAAATGATCCCAGGTCGCCCAATGGGGCACCAGGTTGGAATTGGCGATCAGCACGCGCGGCGCATCGGCATGGGTCTTGACGATGGCGATGGGTTTGCCCGATTGCACGATCAGCGTCTCGTCCGCCTCAAGGTCCTTGAGGCTGGCCACGATCGTGTCGAAATCTTCCCAGGTGCGCGCGGCGCGCCCGATGCCGCCATAGACCACCAGCTCATGCGGGTTCTCGGCCACATCGGGGTGCAGGTTGTTCATCAGCATCCTGAGCGGCGCTTCGGTCAGCCAGCTTTTCGCGTTCAGCGTGGTTCCGGTCGGCGGATAGATGTCACGGGTATTCTTGCGCGGATCGGTCATCAGGGCCTCCAATCGGACAGTGTTTCGAGGATGGACGTCAGATGCGGGCGCAGCCTTGCCGCGCGGTCATCTGAAAATTCCCATGGCGGGGTTTCATGCATGTAGGTGGACTGGGCCAGTTCCATCTGGATGGCATGCAGCCCCTCGGCAGGGCGGCCATAGTGGCGCGTGGTCCAACCGCCCTTGAAGCGGCCGTTCACCACAAGGGTATAGCCGACCGCCCCGGCGCAGATGCCTTGCACCGCGGTGGCAATCTGCGCGTCGCAGGTGGTGCCGTCATTGGTGCCGATATTGAAATCCGGCAGCGTGCCGTCGAAAAGAAACGGGATCTGCGACCGGATGGAATGGCAATCGTAAAGGATCGCGAACCCATGCCTGGCGCGCACCCGGTCCAGTTCCGCCGCCAGCGCCGCATGATAGGGCGCGTGGTAAAGCATGCGCCGGCGCGCAATCTCGGCCGCATCGGGTTCCTGCCCCGCCAGATACAGCGGATGGCCGTCGAAATCGGTCAGCGGGCAAAGACCTGTCGTGTTCTGCCCCGGATAGAGGCTGACACCCGACGGATCACGGTTCACGTCGATCACATAGCGATGAACCGTTGTCCTGACGCTGGTGACATCGCCGATCAACCCGCCATAGAGCCGGTCGATATGCCAGTCCGTATCGGCGATCGCACGCCCCCTGTCGTTCAGCCGCGCCATGCAATCGGCGGGCATCTCGGTACCGGTATGGGGCAGCCCCAGAACCAGCGGGCCATCGCCGCGCGTGATCTCGACCAGGCTCATGCTGCGACCTCAAGCCCTGCGGCCTGCGCCAGGCTGTCGTCGCGGACGCAGGCCGCCGCCGCCCTGAGGTCAGGCGCCAGATAGCGATCCTGTTGCAGGGCGGGCACCTGGGCGCGCAGACAGGCCATGACTGCCTGCAAGGGCGCCGAGGTTGCCAGCGGCGCACGCTGGTCGATGCCCTGCGCGGCGCAGATCGCCTCGATCCCCAGGATCATGGACAGGTTTTCGGTCATCCGCCGCAAGCGGCGCGCGCCATGGGCGGCCATGCTGACGTGATCCTCCTGGTTGGCCGAGGTGGGGGTGCTGTCGGTCGAGCAGGGATTGGCCAGATGCTTGTTCTCGCTCATCAGCGCGGCGGTGGTGACCTCGGCGATCATCAGGCCTGAATTCAACCCCGGATCGGGCGTCAGGAAGGGCGGCAGATCGAAGGACAGGGTCGGGTCCACCATCAGCGCGACGCGGCGCTGCGCGATGGCGCCGATCTCGGCCAGGGCCAGGGCAATCTGGTCGGCGGCAAAGGCCACGGGTTCGGCATGGAAATTGCCACCCGACAGGATCTCGGCCGTCTCGACGATGACAAGGGGATTGTCCGTCACGGCATTCGCCTCGGTCTGCAGGGTCCGTCCGGCAAAGCGCAACAGGTCGATGGCGGCCCCCGTCACCTGGGGCTGGCAGCGGATGCAATAGGGATCCTGCACACGGCTGTCACCGTCACGGTGGCTGTCGCGGATGGCGCTGCCCTCCAGCAGCGCGGTCATGGCGGCGGCCACGTCGATCTGGCCCGCATGCCCGCGCAGGCGATGGATTTCGGGATGCAGGGGTGCTGTCGATCCCATGATCGCATCGGTGGACATGGCCGAGGTCACGATGGCCGCGCGCGCCGCGCGCCAGCCTTCGAACAGGCCCGCAAGCGCACAGGCGGTGGAAAACTGCGTGCCGTTGATCAGGGCCAGCCCTTCCTTGGGGCCAAGCACCACCGGGGTCAGACCAGCCGCATGCAAGGCCTCGCCACCCGGCATGACCTGCCCCTGCAACGTGGCTTCGCCCGCGCCGATCATCACGGCGGCCATATGCGCCAGCGGGGCAAGGTCGCCAGAGGCGCCCACCGATCCCTGCACCGGGATCACCGGCAACACGCCTGCGGCCAGCATGCCCTCGATCAGCGCGCATATCTCCCAGCGCACACCCGAGGCGCCGCGCCCCAGCGACAGCAGCTTCAACGCCATCATCAGGCGCACGGTCGCAGGCTCCAGCGGCTCGCCCACGCCGCAGCAATGCGACAGGATCAGGTTGCGCTGCAGGGTCTGGGTGTCGCGCGGCGCGATCCTGACCGAGGCCAGTTTGCCAAAGCCCGTGTTCACCCCGTAGACCGGCGCATCCGCCTGCGCGGCGGCCGCGATGATGGCGGCCGAGGCATCGACATCCGCCCTTGCGGCGGGATCAAGCGTAACAGCCCCCTGCCCGCGCCATATCGCCTCCAGCTGCGCCAGCGTGGCGGCGCCCGGAACGAGGGTGACAGTCATGCGTGACCTCCGAAAATGCGGTGATGCAGCGGGTTGATCCCGATGCCATAGGACAGCTCGGCCGGATCGGAGACATCCCAGATCGCCAGGTCGGCCCGCAAACCCGGTGCAATGCGTCCGCAATCATGCAGCCCAAGGGCCAGGGCCGCGTTGCGTGTCGCACCCGCCAGCGCCTCGGCCGGGGTCAGGCGGAACAGGGTGCAGGCCATGTTCATCGCCAGCAGGACCGACCCCAGCGGCGATGATCCGGGGTTCCAGTCCGTGGCGACCGCCATCGGCACACCGTGATCGCGAAAGGCCTGCACGGGGGGCTGGCGGGTTTCGTGGATCGTGTAGAACGCCCCCGGCAGGATCACCGCCACGGTCCCCGCCGCGGCAAGGGCCGCCGCATCCTCATCCGTGGCATATTCCAGATGATCCGCGGACAAGGCGCCCTGCCGCGCGGCCAGTGCCGCACCGCCCTGATGGCTGAGCTGTTCGGCATGCAGCTTGACGGGCAGGCCCAGCGCCGCGGCGCGGGCGAAGACGCGGGCGATCTGGGCGGCGCTGAAGGCGATCCCCTCGCAAAAGCCGTCCACCGCATCGACCAGCCCTTCGGCATGGGCGGCCTGCAGCGCGGGCAGGCAGACGCTGTCGATATAGGTGTCGGGATCATGCCCCGCCGGCACGGCATGGGCGCCCAGAAATGTGGTGCGCACCCGGATCGGACGCTCCTGCGCGATCCGGCGCGCGACGCGCAGCATCCGCAGTTCCGTGTCCAGATCCAGACCATAGCCCGACTTGATCTCGACCATGGCGACACCCTGCGCGATCAGCGCATCGATGCGCGGCAGCGCGGCTTCCAGCAGTTCCGCCTCCGAAGCCGCGCGCGTGGCCGCCACGGTGGACACGATACCACCGCCGGCACGGGCGATTTCCTCATAGCTGGCGCCATTCAGGCGCATTTCGAATTCGCGGGCGCGGTTGCCGCCGTGCACCACATGGGTGTGACAGTCGATCAGCGCCGGGGTGACAAGCCGCCCCTTCTGGTCCCGCTGCGGCAAGTCCGCATGCTCCGCCGGCAGCGCGCCCCGTGGACCGACCCAGGCGATCACGCCATCGCGCACCGCGATGGCCGCATCGGCAATCAGGCCATAGCCGCCGTCCGCGCCCTGCATGGTCGCGGCCGAGATCCCGACAAGAAGGTAGCTGGCGTGCATCAGGATACCTTGATTTACAACATACTTAAAATTAATATGTAGATACTTATTTTTGTCAACGGAGATATCCACCGTGCAAATCATCCAAGCATCTCAAGCACTTTTGCCAGATGGCTGGCGGGCGGATGTCGAAATTCATGTCGACGAAAACGGGCGAATCGCCCATGTCGGCCCCCTCACCGGACAGGCCACGTCGCGTGTCGCGCTGCTGCTGCCCGCACCGCTGAACCTGCATAGCCACGCTTTCCAGCGGGCGATGGCGGGTCTGACCGAAGCCCGTGGCCCCGATGCCAGCGACAGCTTCTGGAGCTGGCGACGCCTGATGTACCGCTTTCTGGACCAGTTGACCCCCGATCAGGTCGAGGCGATCGCCGCCCTGGTCTTCATGGAGATGCTGGAGGCCGGATATGGCGCGGTGGCCGAATTCCACTATCTGCATCACGATGTGGGCGGGCAGCCCCATGCGCGGCTGTCCGAAATGTCCGACCGGATCGTCGCGGCGGCGATGCGCGCGGGCATCGGTCTGACCCTGCTGCCGGTGCACTACCAGTTCGGGGGCTGCGACGGGCGCGCCCTGGCCGGTGGGCAACAACGCTTTGGCAACGATCCCGACCGCTTCATGGCCCTGCACGCCGAGGCCGCACAGACGATCGGGCAAGCCTGTGCGGACTATGCCATCGGGGTGGCCCCCCATTCGCTGCGCGCCGTGGGTCCTGCGGGACTACGTAGCATCGTCGCGGCAAACCCCACGGGGCCGATCCACATGCACCTTGCCGAACAGGTCGCAGAGGTCGACGAGGTGCAGGCCCATCTGGGCGCCCGCCCGGTCGACTGGCTGCTTTCGCAACATGCGGTCGACGCGCGCTGGTGCCTGATCCATTGCACGCAGATGACGCCGGACGAGACCCGCGCCCTGGCCGCGACGGGCGCCGTTGCAGGGCTCTGTCCGCTGACGGAATCGAGCCTGGGCGACGGCATCTTCAACGGCACCACCTATCTTGACGCGGCGGGCCGGATCGGGTTCGGATCGGATTCCAACATTCAGATCTCGCTATTCGAGGAACTCAAGACGCTGGAATACTCACAAAGGCTGCGGGACCGCTCACGCGCGGCGCTTGCCCTGCCCGGCCGCTCCACGGGCCGTGTCCTCTTCGATGCCGCAACAGCAGGGGGCGCTCAGGCGGGTGGGCGACAGGCCGGACAGATCGCGGCGGGCCAATGGGCCGACCTGATCGGACTGGAGGCCGACAATCGCTGGCTGTGCAACCGGACGGGCGATGCGCTGCTGGACAGCCTGATCTTTTCGGGCGGCGGACAGGATTGCATCACCGATGTCTGGAGCGCGGGCCGTCACATGGTCCGGCAAGGCCATCATGTGTCGCGCGACACGATCCTTGCCGATTTCGTCGCCGTCATGCGGCAACTGGAAACGCGGCTATGACGGCGCCCGGCCGGCTGTCCTGGACGGATGTGCGGGACAAGATCCATTCCCGCATCCTGAACCGGACCTATGCCCCCGGCGACCGGCTGCCGCGGGACGAGGATCTGTCGCTGGAACTGGGATGCGCGCGCGCCACGGTGCACCGCGCCATGCAGGACCTTTCCCAAAGCGGCCTGGTCGAGCGCAAGCGCAAGGGCGGCACCCATGTGCGCGCCCATCCCGTCACGCGCGCCACCTTCGACATTCCGATCACGCGGCGCGAGGTGGAACAACGCGGCAGCCGCTATGGCTATCAGCTGGTCAGCTGCCAGACAGAGGTGCCGCCCCCCCCCGTCATGGCCCGGTTCGGCATCCACCAATCGCCGCCGATGCTGCATGTCAAGGCCGTGCATCTGGCCGACAACCGCCCCTATATCTTCGAGGATCGCTGGATCGACACCGGATCATCCCCCGAGATCCTCAAGATCGACCTGACCACGCAAAGCGCCAATGAATGGCTGGTTCTGAACAAGCCCTACAGCCGGGTCGACGTGCGCTTCTACGCCGTCAAGGCCGCAGGCGACATCGCGCGCCAGCTTGCCATCGCGACGGGCGAGGCGCTTTTGATCATCGAGCGGACGACCTGGATCGGCGACCGGCCGATCACGACCGTGCAATCGGCCACGGCGCCGGGCTACCAGTTGGCATCGCAGGGCTGATGCGATCATGATGCCGTCCGGCTGCGGCGCATTGCCCTGCGCGCGCCGCGCGCTGGTGCATGGTCCTTGCCGCGCGGATCGACTAAGACAGGGAGGCCACAGCCTAAGGCCCGACCATGCAGATGCCCCATCCCCTGACCCGTGACCTCGTGCTGATCGGCGGCGGCCATACCCATGCGCTGGTCCTGCGCAAATGGGTGATGGACCCATTGGCCGGGGCGCGCGTGACCGTGATCAACCCCGCGCCGACGGCCCCCTATTCGGGGATGTTGCCCGGCCATATCGCGGGGCATTACGCGCGTGAGGATCTGGATATCGACCTGGTGCGGCTGGCGCGCGCCGCAGGGGCGCGGGTGATCCTGGACCGGGCTGTCGGTCTTGACGCCGCGCGGCAACAGGTGACCCTGGGATCAGGGCGGGTGCTGGAGTATGACCTTGCCTCGCTCGATATCGGCATCACCGCCGAGATGCCGGCGATCCCCGGTTTCGCGGACCATGCCCTTGGCGCCAAGCCGCTGGACAGCTACGCCGCGCGCTGGCGGGCCTTTCTTGCGGATTTGCGCAGGGGCAAGGTCCAGCCCCGGGTGGCGGTCATCGGCGCGGGCGTGGCCGGGGTGGAACTGGCGATGGCCATGTCCCATGCCCTCAGGCAGGCGGGCGCCACCCCGCAGGTGCATCTGATCGAGGCCGCCGACGGGTTGACCGGCACGGGCCGCGCAACCGGCGCGCGGCTGCTGCGTGCCCTGCGCGACAATGGCGTGACGCTCCATGTGGGCGCGTCGGTGGCGCGGATCGTGGCGGGCGCGGTCCAACTGGCTGACGGGCGGCAGATCGCCGCCGATCTGATCGTGGGTGCGGCAGGGGCCTTCGCCCATCGCTGGCTGCGTGACACGGACCTGCCGCTGACCGGCGATGGTTTCGTGATCGTCGCGCCCGATCTGCGCGTCAAGGGACATGAGACCCTGTTCGCCACCGGCGATTGCGCGCATATCGCCCATGCCCCCCGGCCAAAGGCCGGCGTTTTCGCCGTGCGCGCCGCGCCGGTGCTCCATGACAACCTGCGTGCGGCCCTCACCGGCCAGCCGACGCGGCCGTTTCATCCGCAGCGCGACTACCTCAAGCTGATCTCGCTGGGCGACAGATCGGCCGTGGCGGAAAAATTCGGCTTTGCCTTCTCGGGGCCATGGCTCTGGCGGTGGAAGGACCGGATCGATCAGACGTTCATGGACAAGTTCCGCACCCTGCCCGCCATGCCCGCCCCGGCCCGCCCCGCCCTGCAGGCCCTCGGCGCGCGGGAGGTGGCCGGCCATGATCAGCCGCTCTGCGGCGGCTGCGGGTCCAAGCTGGGGGCGGATGCCTTGCACAAGGTCCTGTCACACCTGCCCGCACCCCAGCGCGCCGATATCCTCAGCCTGCCGGGCGACGATGCGGCGGTGCTGGCGACAGGCGGCGCGCGCCAGGTGATGACCACCGACCATCTGCGCGCCTTCACCGAGGATCCCGCGCTGATGGCGCGGATCACCGCCGTCCATGCTCTGGGCGATATCTGGTCGATGGGGGCTGCACCGCAGGCGGCAACGGCCACCGTGATCCTGCCCCCGATGTCGCCCGCGCTTCAGGCCCGCACCATGGCCGAGGTGATGCAGGCCGCGTCCGAGGTGTTCCGCGCCGCCGGGGCCGATATCGTGGGCGGTCATTCCACCACCGGGGCCGAGTTGACGCTGGGCTTTACCGTCACGGGGATTTGCGAGGGTGCGGCGATCACCCATGCCGGGGCGCGCCCGGACGATCTGCTGATCCTGACGCGCCCCATCGGATCGGGCACGATCCTGGCCGCCGAAATGCAGATGCGTGCCGATGGCCGCCATGTGGCGGCGCTGCTGGCGCGGATGGCGCAGGCGCAGGGCGACGCGGCGCATGTGCTGCGCGGGGCCCATGCGATGACGGATGTGACCGGCTTCGGGCTGGCCGGCCACCTGATGGCACTGTGCCGCGCCTCGGGGCTCGCGGCCGAGATCCGGCTTGACGACATTCCCGCCTATGACGGGGCCGAGGCGCTGGCCGCGGCCGGTATCCGCTCCACCGCATGGCCTGCCAACATGGCTGCGGCCCCCGTGACCGGGGCCACCGGGGCGCGCGGCGTGCTGCTGCATGATCCGCAGACCGCAGGCGGCCTGCTGGCCGCTGTCGCGCCGGATCAGGCGGAAACGCTGCTGGAACAAGTGAAGGCCATGGGCCATGAGGCGGCGATCATCGGCAGGATGATCGCAGGTGCGCCCGCCATCCGCTGCATCTGATCCGCTTCAGGCGTCGGCGGCGGCCAGGATCTCGGGGAGTGCCGCGTCCAGATCGGCATCCTCCAGCCCGGCCAGGGCCAGATGCGCCAGCGGCGCGCGCCCCTGGCGGGACTGCGCCTTGATGTAACGCGGATCGTAGTGATGCAGCACCAGTTCCGCCGCCAGCGCCGGAAAGTCACCCGCGCGCGCCAGGGCCTGCCAGGCCTCGACCCGTTCGGCGCCGTGATAGGTCCGCAAGGGCGCGAGCTTGGCGATCAGCAGATCGGTGTCGGCCAGCAGATCGGCATAGGCACGGCACAGGTAGCGCGCACGCGCCGCAAGCGGGGCCTCGATGCGCAGATGATCGGCGCCGATCATCGCCTGCCACACAGAGGGTGGGATGATCAGCCGCCCGATCTTGTTGCTTTCGGCCTCGACGAAAACCGGCCGCGCCGGATCAAGCCGGGCCAGCGCCATGGCAAGGCGGCTTTCAAAGGTCTTCTGCGCCGGTTGCCCGCCGGGCCGCCCCCCCAGAAGCGAACCGCGATGCGCGGCCATCTCTTCAAGGTCGATGACCTGCGCCCCCGCCTGCGCCAGCCGCGCCAGCACGCGCGTCTTGGCGGTACCCGTGCCCCCATCCAGCAGGATCAGCCGATGCGGCACCGGCTGGTCATACATGGCCGCGACCACAAGCCGTCTATAGCTCTTGTAGCCGCCCTCGATCAGTTCTACCCGCCAGCCGACCTGCGCCAGGATCGAGGCGAAAGACCCCGACCGCTGCCCGCCGCGCCAGCAGTAGACCAAGGGCCGCCAGCTGCCATCCTTGGTGGCCAGGGGGCCTTCAAGATGCGCCGCGGCATTGCGCGCGACCAGTGCGGCACCGACCTTGCGCGCCAGGAACCGATCCTGTTGCACATAGATCGTCCCGACCGTGGCGCGCTCGTCATCCGAGAGGACCGGCAGGTTGGTCGCGCCGGGGATATGATCCTCGGCGAATTCGGATGGCGCGCGCACGTCGATGATCTGATCGAAGGGCAGCGCCGCCAGCGCATCCAGAGAGGTCAGTTTGAGGGCCATGTGAGCATCAGTATCCAAGCATCCGGCGGCCCGATCTACCGCGTCGCGCGACCGAAGACCACAGCCCCTGCTTCATCGTTCCCCAAATACTCATGAACGACCGCGCAACGGGACCAACGCCCCTGGCGTCACGCCATCGCCCGCAGCCTGCGCAGCCGCAGCGCATTGGTGATCACCAGAACGGATGAGGCCGCCATCGCCCCGCTGGCCAGCATCGGCGACAGCATCGGACCACCGAAGACCGCCAGCAAACCTGCCGCCACCGGGATCAGCGCCACGTTGTAGCCAAAGGCCCAGACCAGGTTCTGGCGGATGTTCGACATGGTCGCAAGGCTGATCCTGTGTGCCGTCGCCACGCCGCGCAGGTCGCCCGACATCAGCACGATATCCGCGGCCTCGATCGCCACATCGGTCCCCGATCCCATGGCGATGCCCACATCGGCCGCGGCCAGCGCGGGCGCATCGTTGATCCCGTCACCCACAAAGGCGACACGGCCCTTCTTGGCCAGCTCGGCCATCGCATCGGCCTTGGCCGTCGGCATGACGCCCGCGATCACCGTCTCGATGCCCAGTGCCGCCGCGACCGCTTGCGCCGCGGCCTGGCTGTCGCCCGTGATCATCGCAGGGCGCACCCCTGCGACCCTCAGCGCGTCGATCACCGCACGTGCCTCCGGCTTGATCCGGTCCGACACGGCCAGCGCCCCGACGATCCGTCCGTCCAGCGCCGCAAACAGGACGCTGCGCCCCTCGCCTTCCCAACCCTGCACTGTTGCCGCAAGGCTGGCCGGAATGGTGTCGAAAAAGCGCGCCGCACCGACTTTCAGCGCCTGACCGGCCAGCTCGCCCTCGACACCCAGACCGGGAACGGCCCTTGATCCGCTGACCTCGGGCAGGTGCAACCCGCGTGCTTCGGCCTCGGCCACCACGGCCCGGGCAATCGGGTGGTCGGAGGTGGCCTCGAGTGCGGCGATCTGCGCCAGAACCGCATCCTCATCGCCCTCGATCACCGTGATGCCCGTCACCTCGGGTTTGCCGATGGTCAGCGTGCCGGTCTTGTCGAAAGCCATGATCTGCACGCCCTGCAAGGCCTGCAGCGCATCGCCGCGCCGGAACAGCACCCCCAGTTCCGAGGCGCGGCCCGTGCCCACCATGATCGACACCGGCACCGCCAGCCCCATGGCGCAGGGACAGGCGACCACCAGCACGGATACCGCCGCCACCAGCGCCAGCCCCAGCGCCGGCGCGGGTCCAAGGGCCAGCCATATCCCCAGCGTCACCAGCGCCACGGCAATGACCGCAGGCACGAACACCGCCGTCACGCGGTCGACCAGCGACTGGATCGGCAGTTTCGCGCCCTGCGCATCGGCCACGGCGGCCATGATCTGCGACAGCACCGTGTCCTTGCCCGTGGCGGTTGCGCGGATCATCAGCGCGCCAGCCCCGTTGACCGTGCCGCCGATCACCCTGTCGCCGATGCCGCGCATGACCGGCAGCGGCTCGCCCGTGACCATGGATTCGTCGATATCCGAACGTCCCTCGATCACCGTGCCGTCTGTGGGCACGCGGGCGCCGGGGCGCAATTCGATCTCGTCCCCCGTCACCAGATCGGCAATCGCGACGGTCTGCATCGCCCCGTCGCGGCGGACGCGCGCCTCGCGCACCTGAAGGCCCGCCAGCTTGCGGATCGCCTGACCCGCCTGGCCGCGCGCGCGCGCCTCCAGCCAGCGGCCCAGAAGGATCAGGGTCACGATGACGGCGGCGGCCTCGAAATAGACTTCGGCAGTGCCGGGCGGCAGGATACCGGGCGCGAAGGTTGCGACGGTGGAAAAGCCCCAGGCCGCCGATGTGCCCAGCGCCACCAGCGCATTCATGTCGGGCGCGCGGTGCAAAAGCGCAGGCAGGCCCAGCCGGAAAAACCGCAGGCCGGGGCCGAACAGCACCAGCGTGGTCAGCAGGAACTGGATCATCCAGCTTGTGCCCATCCCGATCGTGCCATGCAGCCAGTGGTGAAAGGGCGGCCAGACATGGCCCCCCATGGCCAGCACCATCACCGGCAGGGTCAAGGCAGCGGCAATCAAGGTATCGCGGCGCAGCCGGTCGATATCCGCAGCGTCGCGTTCGGCCCCGGCATCGGGACGATCTTCGGTCACAGGGCTTGCACTGTAGCCCGCGCGCTTGACGGCGGCGATCAGCGCCGCCTCGTCGACGGCACCGGACAGGATGCGCAACCGCGCCTGACCGTCAGCCAGGTTGAACGAGGCCGAGACGACCCCCGGCACCGCGCGCAACGCAGCCTCGATCCGCGCCACGCAAGAGCCGCAGGTGGCCCCTTCGACCACAAGGCGCAGGTCGTCCTCAGCGGCGGGATAGCCCGCACGCGCCAGGGCCTCGGCCGCGCTGGCGGGCGTCACCGCGCCATCATGGGTGACATCGGCCCGCCGTGTGGCCAGGTTCACACGGGCCTCATGCACCCCGTCCACACCGGACAGCGCCGCCTCGGCGCGGCGCACGCAGCCTGCGCAGCTCAAGCCCGTCACATCCAGCCGAAGCGTCTGTTCCATCGCGGAGCCCTCTTTCTTCATCCCGCATGGTAAACGCCTTCGGGATGCGGAATTCAAGGGGCTTCCCGGATCAGATCACCGGCAGGCGATCACATGGATGCGATCCTGGCGCCCTCCTCGGCTTCGGCGGCCAGCAGGGCGGCGTTGCCGCCTGCCGCTGTCGTATCGACGCAGATATGCCGCTCGATCCGGCAGCGCGCCGCCAGATCATCGCCGCAGGCCAGCCCGATCAGCGCGCCATCGCGAGCCGCCAGCGCCCGGCGCGCCGCGCGCAGGTCCCGCGCATCCGACCAGAGCGCCACGAGGTCGAAACCGCGCATATGCTCCAGCGCGCCACGCGGCAGCACGCCATCGATGCCCAGCGCAGGCAAGATGCCGGGTGCCACGGCCAGCGCATGACAGCCATTGTCGCGCGCGATCCGCACCTGTTCGGTCGCATCCGCCGCCGTCGGCCCCAGACACAGGACAATGCCCCGCCCATAGGTCGACAGCCGGTTGGATTCCCCCGTGGGTCCGGGCAGATCGGTCACCGACAGGCGCGCCAGTTCCAGCCCCTTGAGCTGATCAAGCCGCGTCTGCACCGCCGCCACATCGGCCGGCTTGCCGGCCTGGCCTGCGTGATCCATCACATCGGAGCGCAGGAAGCGCGGCACGTAGGATGGCCCGCCCGCCTTGGGGCCCGTGCCCGACAGCCCCTCGCCGCCGAAGGGCTGGCTGCCGACGATCGCACCGATCTGGTTGCGGTTGACATAGGCATTGCCGACCTTGAGGCGCGATGTCACCTGTTCGACCCGCCCGTCGATGCGGGTATGCATCCCGAAGGTCAGGCCGAAACCGCTGTTGTTGACGGCATCGACCACCGCGTCGATCTGATCGGCGCGGAAGGTCGCAACATGCAGGATGGGGCCGAAGACCTCACGCTCCAACGCCTCGATCCCGGACACGCGGATCACGGCGGGCCCGATGAAATGACCCTGCGCCGGGGCATCCATCGCCTTGAGCAGGGTGCCGGCCTTGCGCGCGGCGTCGATATAGCCTGCAAAGTCCGTCTGGGCGCGGGCGTCGATCACCGGGCCCACGTCGATATCGTGATGCCATGGATTGCCAAGGCGCAATTCATCCATTGCGCCGAACAGCATCTCGAGGAAGGGCTTTTCGACATCCTTCTGCAGATAGAGCACCCGCAGCGCCGAGCAGCGCTGCCCGGCCGACTGGAAGGCCGAGGCGATGATGTCGCGCACCGCCTGTTCGGGCAGCGCGGTGCTGTCCACGATCATCGCGTTCAGGCCACCGGTTTCCGCGATCAGCGGGGCATCGGGTGCCATGCCTTCGGCCATGGTGCGGTTGATGCGCTGCGCTGTGGCGGTCGAACCGGTAAAGCAGACGCCGCCCACACGCGGATCACCCGTCAGCACCGCACCCAGAACGGATCCGGCACCGGGCAGCAGCTGCAATGCGGCGCGCGGCACACCCGCCTCATGCAGCAGCCTGACCGCGACATGCGCGCAAAGCGCCGTGGTTTCGGCCGGTTTCGCCAGAACGGCATTGCCTGCCGCAAGGGCCGCGGCAATCTGGCCGGTGAAGATCGCCAGCGGGAAGTTCCAGGGCGAAATGCAGGTGAAGACACCCCGCGCCGCGCCCTGCACCAGGGTGCCTTGCGCCGCGTAATAGCGCAGGAAATCCACCGCCTCGCGCAGCTCGGCGATCGCATCCCTGGGGGTCTTGCCCGCCTCGCGCGACAGCACGGCGAAAATCTCGCCGAAATGCTGCTCGTATAGGTCGGCGGCGCGGTTCAGCACATCCGCACGGGTCCGGGCGTCAGCCTCCCAGGGCTGGGCCGCGCCGATGGCGGCCTCGGCATCGGCGGCAGAACAGATTGCGGTGCGCCCCACGATATCCGTGGGATCGGCGGGGTTGATCGCCTCGACCACCTCGGCGGCGGCGAGGTCCACGGCGGCCAGCGGTCCGGCCTGCCACTGGTGCGGGGCGGCAAAGGGCGCGCGGGCACTGTCGATCGTGGCAAGGTCGCGCGCCTCATGCAGATCGAAACCGCGCGAATTGGGCCGTTCCGGCGCAAACAGCGCGACCGGGTCCTTGACCGCATGCGATCGGACACCTGCCGCCCCGTCGAGCGCATCGAAAGGATCGGCTGCCACCACCTCGGGGGGGACGTCTTCGTCGACGATCTGGTTCACGAAGCTGGAATTCGCCCCGTTTTCCAGCAGGCGGCGCACCAGATAGGCCAGCAGGTCGCGATGCGCGCCAACGGGCGCATAGATCCGGCAGCGCGTGCCGGCCTCTTTCAGCACCACGTCATGCAGCACCTCGCCCATGCCATGCAGGCGCTGGAACTCAAAGCTTTGACGATCCCCGGCCATTTCCAGGATCGCGGCCACGGTCTGCGCATTGTGGGTGGCGAATTGCGGATAGATGCGATCGGTCATGCCCAGAAGCTTTGAGGCACAGCACAGGTAGGACACATCGGTCGCCGCCTTGCGGGTAAAGACCGGAAAGCTGTCCAGCCCTTCGACCTGGGCGCGCTTGATCTCGGTATCCCAATAGGCACCCTTGACCAGGCGCACCATGATACGGCGATCCAGCTCTTCGGCCAGGGCGTGCAGCCAGTCGATCACGGGGGCGGCGCGCTTGCCATAGGCCTGCACCACCACGCCGAACCCGTCCCAGCCAGCCAGGTCGGGATGGCGCAGCACCGCCTCGATCACGTCAAGCGACAGGTCCAGCCGATCCGCCTCTTCGGCATCGATGTTCAGCCCCATGCCCGCCTTGCGCGCCGCCAGCGCCAGTTCCAGCGTGGCGGGCACCAGTTCGGCCATGACGCGGTCATGCTGGCCCACCTCGTAACGGGGATGCAGCGCGCTGAGCTTGATCGAGATGCCGGGATTGGCGCGGATATCGCTGTTGGTGCATTCCCCCGCCAGCCGGGCAATCGCCTGCGCATAGGCCGCATGGTATTTCTGCGCATCCCGCGCGGTCAGCGCCGCCTCGCCCAGCATGTCATAGGAAAAGGTATAGCCCTGCGCGGCGCGCGCGCCGCCACGCTTGATCGCCTCGCCGATATCGCGGCCCAGCACGAATTGATGGCCCAGCTCCTTCATCGCGCGGCTGACGGCCGAACGGATCACCGGCTCGCCCAACCGCTTGACCGCGCCGTGCAGCACAGTGGCGACACCGGGCGCCTGGTCTTCCTTGAGGACCTTGCCCGTCAGCATCAAGGCCCAGGTCGAGGCATTCACCAGGCTGGACGACGAGCGCCCCAGATGCGCGCCCCATTCGGAGGGGGCGATCTTGTCCTCGATCAGATCGTCGATGGTTTCGCGGTCCGGCACGCGCAGCAGCGCCTCGGCCAGGCACATCAGCGCGATGCCCTCATTGGTGGACAGGCCGTATTCGGACAGGAACACCTCCATCAACCCCGGACGCCCGGCGCCGCGAATGGCCTTGACCAGCCCGACCGCGCGATGCCCGGCGGCCGCACGGATCCCGGCATCGGGGGCCATCTTGTCGCGCAGACCTGCCAGCACGGCATCTTCGGCAATATGGTGGGTGGCGCGGATGGTTTCGCGCAGGGCGTCAAGGCGGGACATGGCAGACCTCATCAGAGATTCCGTGGATTGGACACGTGCAAAGGATAGCAGATGCTTGACAGCCAATTTTCCCGTTGATCAAACACTGACAAGCCGTTTGAATTTCATTTTTGACGTCCTGAAGGAAAAAGCATGCCAGATGAGCAGAAAACAGACACGCTTGACCGGATCGACAGGAAGATCCTGCGCGAACTGGGCGCGGACGGTCGGATCGCCATCACCGATCTGGCCAAGAAGGTGGGATTGTCGAAAAGCCCGTGCCAGGTGCGGATGAAGCGACTGCAGGACCAGGGCTATATCCAGGGCTTCCGCGCGGTGCTGAATCCCAGCAAGCTGGGGCTGGATCATGTCGCCTTTGCCGAGGTGCGGCTGACCGATACGACCGAAAAGGCGCTTTCGGCCTTCAACCGCGCGGTCATGGACGTGCCCGAAATCGAACAGTGCCACATGATCGCGGGATCCTTCGACTATCTGCTCAAGGTGCGCAGCAGCGACATCCAGGCCTATCGCCAGATCCTGGGCGAGGTGATCTCGGCGCTGCCCTATGTCGGCTCGACCTCGACGCATGTGTCGATGCAGGCGGTCAAGGACAGCGCGTTCTGAGCGCGGATCAGGTCAGCACACCGGCGGCGCGCAGGCGCGCGATATCCGCATCCGCATAGCCGAGTTCGGACAGGATGCCATCGGTATCCTGACCGGGTGCACCGGGGCTGGCCGGGGTGTCGGCGGGCGTGCGATCGAACCGGGGCGCAGGTGCGGCCTGCAGCACATCACCGACCCGCAGAAAGGTGCCGCGCGCTGCATTGTGGGGGTGATGCTCGACCTCGTCCCAATCCAGCACGGGGGCCACGCAGGCATCCGATCCCGCGAAAATCGCCATCCATTCGTCCCGCGTCTTGCTGGCGAAGACACGGGCATAGGCTGCCCGCCGGTCGGGCCATGTCGCGGGATCGTTCTGATCGGCCCGGTGTTCGGGCGGCAGACCCGCCAGATCGACCAACTGCGCGAAGAACTGCGGCTCCAGCGGCCCCACGGCCAGCGCGCGCCCGTCAAGGGTGGCATAGCAGCGATAGAACGGCGCCCCCCCGTCCAGCAGGTTCGCCTCACGCCGCTGCCCCCAATGACCCTTTGCCAGCCATTGATGGATCAGCCCCATCATGGCGGGCACGCCATCGACCATGGCGGCATCGACGACCTGCCCCTTGCCCGAGCGTTCGCGCTCGTAAAGGGCGGCAAGCACGCCAAAGACCAGGAACATGGCGCCGCCGCCATAATCCGCCACGAGGTTCAAGGGCGGGATCGGCGGGCCATCCGCCCGACCGATCGCCCCCAGCGCGCCCGACAGGGCAAGGTAATTGATGTCGTGACCCGCAGTCATCGACAGCGGCCCCTCCTGCCCCCAGCCGGTCATCCGCCCGATGATCAGCCCCGGGTTCAGCGCATGACAGTCCTGCGGGCCAAGGCCCAGCTTTTCCATCACACCGGGCCGGAACCCTTCGATCAGGATATCGGCGCGCGCGATCAGGCGGCGTGCGGCGTCAAGCCCCTCGGCCGATTTCAGGTTGAGCGCCACGGACCGCTTGCCGCGGCGGTTCACATCCGTCGGATCCGCAGGTGCGGCGGCGCGATCGATCACCACGACCTGCGCCCCCAGATCGGCCAGAAGCTGCCCCGCCAGCGGACAGGGGCCAAGGCCCGCCATCTCGACCAGCCTCAATCCCGCAAGCGGTCCCGCCATGATCTTGCCCTCCATCCTCGCCGCGCGCAGGTTTGCAGGTTGCACCGGGACTGACAAGCCGTGACACCCCCCGATGCCGCCGCGCCATGCCCCGTCGGGACCTGTCGGGCCCAGTCGGGACTTGTCGAGACCGGGAATCCTTTGCCCCGCCGCGTCAAAATCAAACCCGGAAATCCACTTGTTCCCGCGCTTTACCCTCTGTCGGTTCTGTGATTGTGTTGCTGCTGCACCAATCGGAATGCCGCGCCACGCGTATCGCTCTATCGTTGTAGACAGGGCCAACCTCTTGCCGCTATTGGTGCGACGCATATCTTGATGCGGAGCGCTTTCGCTCCGGGCTGCTGTCGAAAGATGCGGCCAGCTGTAACGATTGATCCTTTGTTGCCGGCGCGTGCACAGGTGCCGGTCAGGTAGTTTGAACGACCTCCGGGCGCGCATGGCATAGGGCCATTGCCTTATGGTCAGACAGGACAAGGCCAGGGGCACGCATCCCGGCAGCCACAGACGTCTGATCGGATCCGGGAATGAGGAACAGGCGTGAAGCAGGAAACTTTTGTGATTTCGTTTCTGAGCGAGTTGGTGCGCACCCCCGCATCACAGCTTGATGCCGCCATCACGAAAGTGCTGGGGCGCATTGGCGCGCTTTGCGAAGCCGACCGCGCCTATGTCTTCCTGTTCCGATCCGATGACATCATGGACAATACGCATGAATGGGTCGCCGAAGGCGTGGCGCCCATGCAGGAATTTCTCCAAAATCAGCCGACATCCATCCTGGCGTCGAAACGTGATGACCTTGACCGTGACAAGGTCGTCCATATCCCGATGGTCAGCGCCTTGCCCGACACGGACCCCGGCAAGGCCACGGTGGTGATGCAGGACATCCAGTCGTTGCTGATGGTTCCGATCCATGACGAAGGCCGGCTTGTCGGGTTTGCAGGCCTCGACCGCACACGGCAGGAAGCCCCTTTTCAGGAGGTGCAGATCCAGTTGCTGCGCGCCGTGGGCGATGTGATCCAGTCCTCGCTGATGCGTCGCCAATCCTTCATCGACCTCGAACAGACCAAGAAGACGCTGGAGCAGACGCTGGCCGCCCTGCCCGACCTGCTGCTGGAAGTCGACATGGATGGTGTCTACCGCGCCGCGCGCCACAACCGCGCAACCGGCTGGTTCACGGAACCGCAGTCGATGATCGGCAAGACGCTGGAAGAGGTCCTGCGCCCCGAGATCGCCGCCGAACATCGCCGCATGATGGCGCAGGTCACCGGCGACAAGGCCATCACAGGCGTCGAACAGCAGCTTGAGGCAGGCAATCCCGAGACATGGGTCGAGGTTTCGGTGTCGCGCCGCGAAGGTGCGGGCCCTGACGATCCGGACGGATATCTTTTCCTGATCCGCGACATCCGCGCGCGCAAGGCGCACGAGGCCGAACTGGTCCTCGCGCAGGCGCAGCTTGACGCGACCTCGGCCGAAAGGGACGCCGCCGCCTCGCGGTTGAACGATATCTCCGGGATCAGCGACGACTGGCTGTGGGAACAGGACCACGAAGGCCGCTTTACCTATATCTCTCAGAATATCGCCCGCTTCGGCGTGACGCCGGAAGAGGTGGTCGGACGGCACCGCGAAGAGGTTCTGGATCATCTCGGGGTGGATCCCCAGGATCCCGGCCTTCTGCAGATCGGCGCGAAGATCAAGGCGCGCGAGCCGTTCCGCGATCTGGTCTACAAGGCCTGCGGTCAGGATGGAAAGCCGGCTTATTTCCGGCTCAGCGCCTCACCGGTCTTTGACAAGGATGGCGGCTTCACCGGGTATCGCGGGGTGGGGTCGGATGTGACCGACCTGCGCCTGCGCGAGGACGCGGCCCATGAGACCGCCGGCAAGTTCGAGGCGATCATGGCCGCCATGCCGGATCTGCTTGTCGAGCTGGACGAAAATGGCTGTTACACGGGCTTTGTGGCGGGGCCGCAACATCTGCGCGTGCCGACCAAGGGCTCGCTTGAGGGCCGCGCGGTCGAGGATGTGCTGCCGCCCCATGCGGCCAGGGTCGCGCGCGATGTTCTGGAGCGCGTGCTCAAGAGCGGAAGGATCGACGGCGTGCGCTATCCGCTGGACATCGCCGGCGCCCGCCGCGTGTTCGAGGTGTCTGCCGCGCGCAAGGAGTCATTGCTGCCCGAAGGCCGGCCCACCGCGATCCTGCTGATCCGTGACGTGTCCAATGACACCGCGCAGCGCGAAGAACTCATGAAGATGGGCAAGATCGTCGAGGCGATGACCAACTTCGTCGTCGTGCTCGACCGCGATCGCCAGATCGTCTGGTTCAACCGGGCCTTTGCGGAAAAAAGCGGCTGGTCGCTGGACGAGGTGCGCGGCAAGCGGTTCAAGGACCTCGTGCGTTGCCCGGAAAGCGATTTCGATACGGCGGAAACCCTTGAGGTGGCGCTGGACAACAATCAGCCCTTCCGCGGCGAGACGGTCAATCAGGACCGCCACGGCAACCGCTATGTGATCGATTTCAACGTGCAGCCGTTGTTCGGCATCGACGGCGAGTTGCAGGGCTATGTCACGGTGGAAACGGACATCACCGAACACAAGCGCCAGCGCGTCGAGGTTGCGCGCCTGGCAGCCGAGGCCAATGCAATGCGCCAGCGGCTTGAAAACGCGCTGAACGCCCTGCCCGACAGCGTCATCATCTTCGATTCCGAAGACCGCCTTGTCATCGCCAACGATGCCTACCGGAAGATGTTCGCGGCGATGGGGCCTGCCCTGGCAGACGCGGCAAAGCTGGAAGATATCCTGCGCCACGGGCTGACGACAGGCACGCTTCCGGGAGGCGGCGCTGACGTCGACGTGGAACAGGTTCTGGCCGACAGGATGCAGCTCTATGCGCAGCCGAAATTCGAGGACGAGGTCGAACTGCCGAACGGGCGCTGGGTCAGACGCATCAACGTGCGCACCTCGGACGGGGGCTGCATCACCGTGGCCATCGACATCACCGACCGGCGCAACGAGATCAAGGCGCTGGACGCGGCAAATGCCGAACTGACCAGCGCGCTGGCGGAGCGCGACATCGTCGAAAAGCAGTTGACCAAGGTGATGGAAGGTGCGGCGATCGGGACCTGGGAATGGAACGCCACCCTGCACAGGCTGACCGTTGCGGGCCAATGGCGACAGATCCTTGGCTATGGCGAAGAGGATATGCCGCCGCTGGACCTGTGGAGTTTCCGCAAGCTGGTGCACCCGGACGACCTCAAGGTATTCGACACCATCAGCAAGGTGCATGACGACAATGCCACCGCGCTGTCGGAAAGCGAATTCCGCATGCTGCACAAGGATGGCCATTGGGTCTGGGTGCTGTCGCGCAGTCAGATCACCCAATTCGCGGCCGATGGCAGCCCCGAGATCATCGGCGGCGTGCACCTGAACATCTCGGACCGCAAGAAGCTGGAACAGGACCTGGAAGCCGGAAAGACCTTCCTGGAACAGGTGATGGATGCCAGCATCGCCGCGATCGTGGTGATGGATGGCGACGGCCAGATCATCTATGCCAACTCCGAGGCCGAGCGCATCCTGCGCCTGACGCGGGACGAAATCACCAACCTGTCCTATAATGCGCCTGACTGGAGTTCGACCCGCCTGGATGGCTCGCCCATCACGGATGAGGAATTGCCCTTCTCCCTGGCCGTCGCGCAGGGATCGGCGGTGCGCGATGTCCGCTTTGCCATCCAGTGGCGCGACGGAACCCGGCGCTGTCTTTCGGTGAATGCCGTCGCCATTCGCGGCGAGAATGACGAATTGCGCGTCGTCACATCGTTCAACGACGTGACCGAGGAACTTGCCGCCACCTCGCGGCTTGAACAGGCGCGGGCCCAGGCGGAAGGGGCCAGCCGGTCCAAGTCCATGTTCCTTGCCAACATGAGCCATGAGATCCGCACCCCCCTGAATGGTGTCCTGGGCATGGCGGAGGTGCTGGAAGGCATGCTGACCGAAGAGCGCCAGCGCCGGATGATCGGCACGATCCGCAATTCGGGCGAAACCCTGCTGAGCATCCTCAACGACATCCTGGACATGTCGAAGATCGAAGCCGGCAAGATGGAGCTTGAGCAGGTCCTGTTCGTGGTCGATGACGTGGCGCAGTCGGTGCAGGCACTCAATGCGATCCGGGCCGAGGAAAAAGGGCTGGAATTCCGCGTTCACACGAACAGCGGCTGCGCCCTGCCCCTGCTGGGCGATCCGCATCGGATCAGCCAGATCCTGAACAACCTGCTGCACAATGCGATCAAGTTCACGGAAAACGGCAGGGTCACGCTGACCATGCAATATCAGCCCGATACCCCGCTCGAGATCGTGGTCACGGATACGGGCATCGGCATGACGCAGGCGCAGGTGTCGCGCATGCTGGAAAGCTTCGAACAGGCCGATGGCAGCATCACGCGGCGCTTCGGCGGCACGGGCCTTGGCATGTCCATCGTCAAGCAGCTGGTGGGGTTGATGAAGGGCGATATCTCGATCGAAAGCGAACCCGGAAGGGGAACCTCGATCCGCGTGACGCTGCCGCTGACAGCGGCCGAACCGCTGAGCCTGCTGCAGGACGCCGCCAACGCGGCCGCGCAGGAGCATCAGGTCAACCTTGGGCAGATGCGCGTGCTGGTCGCCGATGACAGCCCGACAAACCGCCTGGTCATCGAGGAGATGCTGTCAGACAGCGGGATCAGCATCGCGATGGTGGAAAACGGCCGCGAGGCGGTGGACATCTGGACCGCCAGCCTGGTACGCGGGCAGGCCTATGACATCGTGCTGATGGATATCTCGATGCCAGTCCTGGACGGCGTCAGCGCCGTCGCCGAAATACGCGCCCATGAAGACGCGCAAGGCGTGGACCCGGTTCCGATCATCGCGGTGACGGCCAACGCCATGCCGCATCAGGTCGCCGACTACCTGATCGCCGGTTTCGACACACATCTGGCCAAGCCATTCAAGCGGGCGGAGTTGCTGCACGCCATCAGAACCCTGACCACAGGTTGAAAAACAATTTACGACTCGCGTCCCTAGGGGTTATCTTTGCCACAGGCGCGAAAAACGGGGCAGAGAAGCCCCATCAATTTCTTTTTTTTGCCCGATAAAGTTGATTAACTATCTAAAGTGAGCGGAAAAATCGTGTTGTCCCTGCGATGATGCGGGTATTAACGGTGAGTAGCGATAGTCCAGTGATGAAATTCAGGATACTTTTGGCAGAAGATGACGAGGTGACGCAGCAGATCGTGAGATCCCTGCTGAGCGACTTCGTGGAAATCGATCTGACGGTCGCGGACAATGGGCGTCAGGCGCTGGAAATCGCCTTGATGCAGGATTTCGACCTCATGATTTTCGACCAGAACATGCCTTTTATCAACGGAGACAAGGTGATCCGGCATCTGCGGGCCGGAAACTCGGCCAATCGCGACACAAAGGTGATCAGGTTCACCGCCGAAGCCGAAACGCTGAAACAGCCCGCGCAGGGCAGCAGCGCAGATGTGATCATGCCGAAACCGATCCGTGGTGCCGAGTTTATTTCCGTGATCAGCGGCATCATGGGTCGCCCACGAGAGGTTGCGATTAGCACCGCTTAGGTTGAAAAATGAACTGAATTCGCCCTACTCTCGACATATTCGACCGCCAATTTGCGAGGAAAGAATTTGAGAGGATAGGCAGGATGAAAGACCTTCGGATACTCGCTGTCGATGACGACCGGGCATTCCAGATGGTGCTTCAGGGCACGCTGGCACAGCTGGGCTACAATGATGTCACAAGTGTGCCCTCGGCCGCTGCGGCATTGAAGGTGATCCGCAACAGCCCGCAACTGTTCGACGGTTTCCTTCTGGACATCGAAATGCCCGAAGTGGACGGGGTCGAGCTTTGCCGCCGCATTCGTGCCATGTCTGTCTATCGCAAGACCCCGATCATCATGGTCACCTCGCTTGCTGACAAGAAATATGTCGACAGCGCCTTTGCCGCAGGCGCCACCGACTATTTCACCAAGCCCCTGGACGAGATCGAATTGCGCGCGCGCCTTCAGGTCATGCGCCAGCTGGTTGACGAGCGGCAGCGCGCCCTTGACCTTCTGGACGAGCTGAAGTCCTGGTCCGACCTGCCGAAATCCAACATCAAGTTCGACGCGCCCCTGTCGGTGATCAGCGCAAGCTGGATGGTCGAATACCTGGCGATGCAGAACCATCTGCTGACGCTGAACCGGCTACAGCTTTTCGGTCATGCCGCCATGGGCTTTACCGTGACAAACGCATCCGAGGCGTTCAGGCTGACCGACCACGTGGGCTATATCGACTATCTGGCCAATGTGGCCACCGTGATCGCGGAATCCCTCAAGACCTCGCCCTTCAGCATGGCCCATGCCGGTCAGGGCGATTTCGTCGTCCTCACAAACCGCACGGCCGTCAGCGACCCCAAGAGCCTGCAGGAAGAGGTGCGCGCCGGGATCGCGAGCTATCAGAAGCTGTACAACAGCCTTGGCCTGCCGACGCCGGCGATCCAGGTCGGACGGCCGGTGTCGGCCAGCATCTTCAGCCAGCGGGCCGAAATCTCGTCCCTGCTCGACCGCGCCCGCATGTCGGCTCAGATCGGGCTGGAAGACGGTCAAAACGCACAGAAGCAGTGGAACTGATCCGATGACCCTCAGCGCTACTAAACAATTGCCCGCCGGACTGCCCGAGGTTCTTCGCGCGGCGCATGATGTCTTCATCAATCTCACCACCGACCGCATCCTGCAGATCGAGGCGCTGACCGTCGCCATCAACAAGGGCGAAGACCCGGAACCAGCGGTCAAGGAGATCGCGCAGGTCGCCCACAAGATCGCGGGCGTGGCGGGCACCCTCGGGTATCCCGACATCGGTGATCTGGCGCGGTCCGTCGAGCAGAGCCTCAAGGCGGATATCCTGGCCGGCATGCCGCTGCAGAACTGGAGCACCATCAACCCCGCGATCGAGGATCTGCTGGACGCGATGGAAAATGTGATCTGACACGGATCATCGCCCGCAGCGTCACATGCCTGTCCTGCGGCACGGGTATCCGGACATGAGGCGCCTGACAGGGCAAGCGTTTTATCAATCCTTGGTAGTTCAGTGATGACTGTATCGCGCAAACGATGCAGTTTTTTTATGTCCGTTGCGAAGAGAAACAGTCATATCCCTGCCCCGCACCATTCAGCAGCGGCATGTCTCATACATGCGCCGATCTGGATGATTTGCGTCTGTTCCGCGAATTGACCCGCGTTCATCAACAATGAATACTCCCATGACGAGTATTTCGCGCCGCGAAACTTTTTACGCAAAAAGACACTTAAAGCCGCAAAAAAATAGCACAGGCAGGAGACCTGCAAGCACCAAACGGCGCAGGCCCTTGGCGTCAAAGCTGTGGCCCCGCCCAAGACATCCCATTTAACAAACTGTATTTAATGTTATTTTTGCGGACCACCGGATCAAAGCGCCCGACTGACAGAGCGCCCGGCACCCCGCAGCGAGGCTGCCCAAATATTGCCTTAAATTACACTCTTAACGGTATCTTTGCGGCAACACTGGCCATCTTTCGGTCATATTTCGTTTCTCATTACCTATTCTTATTGATAGGTTCTCGGCTTGAGAGATGGGGGCGCATCTCAGGGGCGATAGCTCCTAGCATTTCAGAACAGGAGTGAATCCAATGTTCACAACAAAGAGAAATTATTTCCGTTTCATGTGCTCCGGCGGCTTGCTGACGCTGGCGGCGGCCTGTGCTCACCCTGAGCCTGTGCCAATCGTGGCGGATATGTACTTCGACAAGTATTCCGCCGCGCAGTCCGCAGGCAATGGCGTCGAATTCTGCGAACTGAAGGTCGAGGATTTCACCCCCGCATTGGTGGCGCAGATCCGCAGCAACCCGAATTACGAACGCAATCTGGCGATCTGGCTGGAACAGTGCCCCGAGCTTGCCCTGGCCTTCGCCGACTTCGGCACGGCCTCGGTCGCGGGCACTGCAGCCCCCGACGCCTTCGGCGGTGAAGCCGATTTTGGTGGATTTGTCGGCATTGTAGGTGGCGGCCCTGG
>JANREX010000047.1 GCA_030758115.1 Paracoccaceae bacterium
TTCGACACCGAGCCCACGAAGTCCCGGCCCATGGCGCGGGCCTCGTCGAACCAGCTGGGGGTCTGGTCCACCAGCCAGGCGGAATCGTTCAGGATCCACAGCCGGTCGAGCCCGGGCAGCAGATCGGCGATGGACAGGATGCCATCGCGGTAGCCGCCGAAGTCATAGCCGACATTGGGCCGTTCGATCACGCGCCAGGCGCTGGCGCCAAGGGACGCGCGATCCGCATCCGACAGGGGCAGGTTCGACACGACGATGGGGCTGATGCCCGCGCGTACCAGTTCGGACAGCATGTGCATATGCGATGGCTGCACCCCGCCGGGCGCGTAGATCAGGTAGACCGCGATCTCCTTGCCCTGCGGAACACCCCCTTGCGTCACGCGCATCAGGCGTGACTTGCGCATGTCGTAGAGCGGCACGAAAGTCAGGTAGCGGAACGGTTCGGCCAGCGTTTCCAGCGTTTTGGGCAGGGCGCGGCGCAACTCGCGTTTCAGTTTCCACAATCGAATGCGTTTCATGCCCGGATCACCCTCGTGCGTCCCGACCACCGCGGGACAGGTGCGCGCGATAGCAGGCAAGCGCCGTGAAGTCTACCGAAAGGGTCGGCGCACCGGTCGGATCGGCGGCCTTGCCCCGGCGAAAAACCGCTTTGCTCTGGTCGTGCGCCGCGCCGCGCGATAGCGTGACGCGCCGGGCAACGGGACCGGCCGACACGGAACGGGGACAGGACATGGCGATCAAGGCAGCAATCATCGGGTTGGGTATCATGGGGCGGCGGATGCTGGAGCATATGCAGCTGCATCCCGGTTATGATCCTGCTTTCCTGTGGGATCCGAACGCGGCCAATGCGGCCCTTGCGCGCGACATGGCCCCCGATGCCACGATCTGCGACAGCGCCCAGGCGGCGATCGCCGGGGCCGATGTGGTCTATCTGGCCTGCCCGCCGGGGCCGCGCAAGGAATATGCCCTGGCAGCCGCGGCGCTGGGCAAGGCGCTGTTTCTGGAAAAGCCGCTGGGTGTCGACATCGCGGCCAGCGCCGATCTTGTGGCGCGCATCGCGGCGTCCGGTGTGCCGGCGGCGGTCAATTTCACGCAGGCGGCCGGTGCGGCGCTGACGGATATCTCGGCCGACGCCCGGTCCGGCAAGATGGGCGATCTGGCGGGCGTCGATATCGTCGTGACCTATGGGGCATGGCCGCGCGCATGGCAGCAGGCCGCTGACTGGCTGCGCCTGCGTGACGAAGGGGGCATGACCCGCGAGGTGATCTCGCATTTCCTGTTCTTTTCAGAGCGTATCCTCGGCCCCTTGTCGCTGGTCTGGGCGCGGCCCAGTTACCCCGCCGATCCGGCGCTGTGTGAAACGCATATGCTGGCGCGGCTGGAGAATGCCGCAGGGCAGGCGGTTTCGGTTCTGGCCAGCGTCGGGGGCGCGCAGCCTGACCGGCAGGAGTTCACCGTCAAGGGCAGCCTGCGCAGCCACCGCGTGGCGGATTTCTACGCCGTGTCCACCTCGGACGGGGGCGCGTTCGAGCGTGTGACCCCCACGAACCTTGATCCGCGCAGCACCAGCCTGCGCGCGCAGCTTGACGATCTGGAGGCGATGATCGCAGGCCGTCCGCATCGCTTGGCGACGCTGGAGGAGGCGCTGCGCGTACAGCGGCTGATCGAGGCGATGTTGCAGGGCAAGTGATGACATCCGCCACTTGAACCTTGCGCGCGGGCGTGGAAGCCTGCGCGCCAGACGATCAAGGGAGGATCACCATGACCGAGGCGCGCCCCATCCTGTGGGAACCCGATGCCGCGCGGGCCGAAAGCGCGACGCTGGCGCAATTCATTCGCTGGCTCAAGGCCGAGCGGGGGCTGGAATTCGCGGATTATCACGCGCTCTGGGAATGGTCCGTCACCGATCTGGAAGGCTTCTGGACCGCGATCATCGGGTTTTTCGATCTGCCCATCGCGGGCTGGTCCGAGGTTCTGCCCGAACGCAAGATGCCGGGCGCCGACTGGTTTCCGGGGGCAGAGACGAATTTCGCAGCCCAGATTCTGCGCCATGCTGCGGCGCGCGGTGCGGATGAGGCGGTGATCCTGCAATCCGAAACCTTCGGACGGCAGGTGCTGACATGGGATGCGCTTCAATCGCGGGTCGGTGCGGCGCAAGCCGCATTGCGTGAAATGGGCGTGGGGCAGGGCGACCGGGTGGTTGCCGTTCTGCCCAACGCGCTTGAGGCGCTTGTCGCCTTTCTGGCTACCGCCTCGCTTGGTGCGGTGTGGTCGCTTTGTGCGCCCGACATGGGGCATGTGGCGATCCTGGACCGCTTCCGGCAGATCGAACCGAAGGTGCTGATCGCGCAGGACGGCTATGTCCATGCGGGCAAGCGGGTCGACCGGCGCGACATCCTGGAGGGTATCGCGGCGGGTCTGCCGACGCTGGCGCATCGTGTGATGGTCCCCGCGCTGGGCGAGGTGCCTCAGGGCTGGACGCCCTGGGCGGTGATGGAGGCGGCACCACAGATGCCCGTGATCCGGCAGGTGCCGTTTTCGCATCCTTTGTGGATCGTCTATTCCTCGGGCACGACCGGCAACCCCAAGCCCATCGTGCACGGCCATGGCGGCGTGATGCTGGAGGGGGCCAAGCAATCGCTGCATCAGGATCTGAGTGCGCCGGATCGTTTCTGCTGGATCACCTCTTCGGGCTGGATCATGTGGAACGCGCAATGGACGGCGCTGGGGCAGGGCGCCATGGTGGTGCTGTTCGATGCCGCGCCCAACCATCCCGACATGCTGGAGGCCTGGCGCATGGTGGCGCGCGAGGGGCTGACCTATTTCGGGGCGGGTGCCGCGTTTTTCATGGGCTGCCAGAAGGCGGGCATTCGACCGGGGGCAGAGTTGGACCTGTCCGCGCTGCGGTCCATCGGGGCGACGGGATCGCCGCTCAGCCAGGAAGGCTATGACTGGATCTATGCGCAGGTGAAGCGCGATGTCTGGCTGGCGCCGATCTCGGGCGGCACTGATCTGGCGGGCGCATTCGTCTGCGGCAATCCGATGATGCCGGTGCGCGCGGGCGAGATGCAGTGCCGCGCGCTGGGCAATGCGGTGCGCGCCTTTGACGAGGCCGGGCAGGAGGTGATCGGGCAGGTGGGCGAATTGGTCTGCACCGCACCGCTGCCCTCCATGCCGCTTTACTTCTGGGGCGACGCGGACGGATCGCGCCTGCATGACAGTTATTTCGACACCTATCCCGGCATCTGGCGTCATGGCGACTGGATCGAGTTCACGGCTGACGGCGGATCGGTGATCTATGGCCGCTCTGACGCCACGATCAACCGGCGCGGATTGCGTCTGGGCAGTTCCGAGATCTACCGCGCGGTTGAAGGGCTGGATGCGGTGATGGACAGCCTTGTGATCGACCTGGAGTTCCTGGGCCGCGACAGTTTCATGCCGCTGTTCGTCGTGCTGCGCGATGGGCTGGTGCTGGATGACGCGCTGCGTGGCCAGATCCGCGATGCGATCCGGCAATCGGTATCGGCGCGGTTCCTGCCCGACGAGATCGTGCAGGTGGCCGAGGTGCCGCGCACGCTGTCGGGCAAGAAGCTGGAAGTGCCGGTGAAAAAGCTGCTGCTGGGCGGTGATCCCGAAAAGGTCGTGAACCGGGATTCCATGGCGAACCCGCAGAGTTTCGACGCCTTCATCGCCTATGCCGCCGCGCGCGGGCAGGCCTGAACAGGTCTGACCTGACAGCCGGACAAAGAAAAACCGCGCCGGATCACTCCGGCGCGGTTTGTCGTTTTGTCACCCTGTCAGATCGTCAGAAGCTCAGCGACAGGCTGCGATGCTTTGCGGTGCAGCTTGCCAGGAAAACGCCCTGCTCGCGTGTCAGGCTCGGCTCGAAACGGACGCCGAGGGTGGTCTTGGTGTCGTTCAGGAAAGTCTGCAGACCGGGCAGGACCGCGGTTGTCGCGGCCGCGCGCCATGTGGCCTGCGCCTCATACTCGGCCAGGGCGCTGTCATACTCTTCCAGCGCCTTTGCCCGGTCATCCGGTGTCCGTTCCAGGACGCGGCGCGCCGCACCCAGATCCGAACGGATGTCGCCGGCCCCTTCCACGTCACGGAACTGGCTGGCCAGTTCGTCGAGTGCCGCGGCTGTCGCCTCCGGCTCTCCGGTCTCGACGGCCGCGCGCAGGGCACGCAGCGGATCGCCAAGGGCAACGAAGGCTGGCGTCGCGTTCAGCACCGCAGCAACCTCGGCAACGGCTTCATAGCTGCTGTCGCCGATGCGGCGCATCGTGACACGGGCCGTTTCCTCGGCATCGGTCAGTTCCTTGAACACGTCATGCACCGGATCCCAGTTTTCCGGGACCTGGGCCTGAAGCGCCGCGATCGCCGCTTCAAGCTCGGCCTTGCGGATCTCCATCCGGCGGCCACGCTCTTCGCTTATGGCCTCGCGGACGCGGCCCATTTCGCGGTTCACGTCATCCAGATCGCTCTGCAGGTCGCGCACGCGCTTTTCGATGCTGCGCACCTGCTCCTGCACGGGACGGTAATCCCCGGCAGCAGCCTGAACCGCGGCAATGGTCACCGGGATTTCGGCCACGGCATCCGAGAAGCCGCCAGCGTCATCCGCGGCGCGACGCAGGTCGCGGGCCAGATCGTCGGGAAGCGACGACAGGTCAAGCGCGGCCAGGGCTGCGATCGCATTGTTGGTGCGCGCGCCGTCCGACCGCATGCCGGCAAGGACATAGTCATCCATGCAATATTGCAGACGCGGGTTGCGCGGCGGTGGCGAGGTTTCCGACAGGTAACTTGACCGGTTCGGCAGATAGTTCACCAAGGGCGGATAAAGTCCCACGATCAACAAGGCGATCAACTGCAGCGTGATGAAGGCGATCACACCCTTGTAGATCTGCATCGTCTTCACGGCGGCGGGGGCGACCCCGCGCAGATAGAACAGCGCAAATCCGAACGGTGGCGTCAGGAACGATGTCTGGATGTTCAGACCGATCATCACGCCCAGCCAGACGGCGGTGATATTTGCCGTCGGGTCGGCCAGCAGGATCGGCGCCACGATCGGCACCACCACCACGGCGATCTCGATGAAATCGAGGAAGAAGCCGAGCAGGAAGATCACCAGCATCACGATCAGGAACTGGATCCAGAACCCGCCGGGCAGGCCGGTCAGGAAGTCGCGCACCAGTTCTTCGCCGCCGAAGGCCCGGAAGGCCGCCGTCAGCATGGCCGCGCCCAGAAGGATGACGAAGACCAGCGACGTCGTCTTGGCGGTTTCCAGCATCACGCCGGTCAGCGTGTCCTCGATCCGCATGATCCGCAGGCCCGACCAGATCAGCGAGATGATCATCAGGGTCGTGCCGACGATGCCGATATAGATGCCGGTCATGTCCTCGGGGGTCGAGGCGGCCTTGAGGTTCATGGGGTAATTGGCCAGGGCATAGGCAATGATGGCCAGCCCGACGAGTGCCATGATCGCCGGCACGAAGGTGCGCCGCCCATTGTCGCCCAACCTGTAGCCCGCCATGATCATGGCCCCGGCGGCGCCGATGGCCCCCGCCTGGTTCACGGTGGCGATCCCTGCGATGATCGAGCCAAGGACCAGGAAGATCAGGGTCAGCGGCGGGATCAGGGTCAGCGCCACATTGCCCCAGAACGCCAGGCTGAATTCCTCGTCACGCGGGACAGAGGGGGCCTTTTTCGGGTTCAGGATGGCATAGCCCAGAATGTAGAGCATGTAGATCAGCACCAGCAGGATGCCCGGCACCAGCGCGCCCAGGAACATCTCGCCCGCACTGGTCGAGGACACGTCGAAGACCGATGGCATCGACAGTTCGCCCGTGGCTTCCTTGTGCAGGAGCTTGCGCATGGTCGAGGCCTGATCGGTGGCCGAGGCCAGCTGGTCGGCCAGGATGATCAGAACGATGGAGGGCGGGATGATCTGCCCCAGCGTGCCCGAGGCCGCGATCGTGCCCGAGGCCAGCGAAGGCGAATAGTTGTTGCGCAGCATCGCGGGCAGCGAGATCAGGCCCATCGCCACAACGGTGGCCCCCACGATCCCGGTTGTGGCCGCCAGCAGGGCGCCCACGAAGACCACCGAAATGCCCAGGCCACCCGGCACCGGGCCGAACAGCTTTGCCATGGTGACCAGCAGGTCTTCGGCGATCTTGGACCGCTGCAGCATGATGCCCATGAAGATGAACAGCGGAATGGCGATCAGCGTATCTCGATCCACCTCCCAATAGACCCCTCGGAGGTTGGTCACCCCCGCTGACAGCCATTGCGACGGGCCGCCCGAGTGGAAATAGGCGTCAGTGCCGCCGCCGAACAGATAGCCCGCGCCAGCGGCAAGACCGATCGAGATGATGGCCGCGCCGGGCAGCGCAAAGGCGACCGGATAGCCCGAGCCAAGGGCCCAGGCCATGATCAGCAGCAGAACGGCAAGAAAAAGAAGCTCCATGTCAGTCCTCAGTGGGCAATGGGTTGATGATCGCGATGACCGGGTTCTTCCCGGTAATCAGCCACTGCTTCAAACAGGTAGCTCACGAACTGGATGATCATGCTGATCGCAAAAACCGCAAGGAAGGCAGCCATCTGGTATTTGATGAACATGCCGACCGATCCGGTCTGGGTGATTTCGAAATTCGACACGGGCGAGTTGATGATGGCCGTCTTGCCGTTCAGACCGATGACCAGAATGACCGCGCAGGTGGTGATCCCCAGAAACAGCGATCCCACGGCGTTGACTGCGCCACGCTTGCGCCGGGTGAACCCGGCATAGAACACGTCGACCCGCACATGGCCTTCGTCGAACAGTGTATAGGCCGATGCGAAGAGGAACAGCGCCGCGTACCAGTAGCGCACAAGATCGCCCATCAGCGCCTGCTCGTAGGAAAAGACGAACCGCAAGAACACGATCAGCAATTCGGCCACCACGATCATCAGCGTCAGCCAGGTGAAACCCAGCGTGCGCGTGAACAGGGCCACGACAAAACCCAGCGCGACAAGCGGCATGTGGACATAGGGGCCTACCCAGGCAGAGCGGCCCATGGCGCGGGTGGTTTCTTCCGAAAAGAACAGCGGCAGCATGTTCTCGACCCGCATCTGCGCGATGATCGCATCGGCCAGGCCGACGAAAAGCACAGACCAGAAACAGGCGCGAATGAAATACAGGTTGAAACGGTGCAGGCGCTGCCCGTCCGTCCGCAGAACGGTCGATCCCGTGGCCAGCACGTAGCCGATGGCGATGCCAAGGCAGGCGGCATAGATGCCGATGGGCACGATCGCCCCGGCCTGCGTCATGTCACCGAGCGCTGCGGCCAGAACCGGCGTGCCGTAGCCGACGTTGAGCACGTTGTTGATCAGAAAGGCCGCCATGAGGGCCAGTATCAGCCACCCAAGAAGCCGGACCCCCGGCGCTGCTCTTCCATGGCCCGCAGCCTGAGCGGCTGTCATTGTCTGTGCCATGCTTTCCCCCTGTAGGTTGTGGGTCTTGACCCGCGTCCACGTTCAGTGCGTGTGATCTGCCGCGGCTGTCGCGACATGGCGGCGCTGATCAACACATCAAGCGGGGCACACCAAAGTGCCCCGCTTGTGTTCAGACTATCCGCTCACTCTCAGCCGAGGCCGAGGATACGGTTGCGCTGGTTCAGGAAGTTGCCTTCGAACTTGGCGATGGTGCCACCGATCTCGCGCAGCTTCTCCTGGAAGTTGTCGTCGATCTTCTTCGCCAGGTCGGAGTGGTCGCGCACTTCTGCGAACACTTCCTCGGCTGCACTACCGAAGGCGTCCCAGACGTCGTCGTTGAAGGTTTTCACTTCGACGCCGTGATCGTTGATCAGCTTGCCCAGGTATTCGCCGTTCTTCGCCATGGCTTCGGAGTGCGACAGTTCGTGCTCCTTGGCGCAAGCGGCTTCCAGCACGGACTTTTCCCAATCGCTCAGGCTGCCCCACCAGGATGCGTTCATGCCGAAGGCCAGACCGCCGCCCGGCTCGTGCATGCCGCCGGTGTAGTAGATCTTGGCGGCCTCGTAGAACTTCATGAAGTAGTCGTTGAACGGACCCACCCATTCGGTCGCTTCGATAGCGCCCGACACCAGGTTTTCATAGATCTGGCCGCCCGGCAGCGAAACGGTCGAGGCGCCCAGCTTGGACATCACGGTGCCGCCAAGGCCCGGAATACGCATCTTCAGACCCTTCAGGTCCTCTGCCGATTCGATTTCCTTGTTGAACCAGCCGCCGGCCTGTGTGCCGGTCGAACCGCAAGCGAGGGCCTTCAGACCGAAGGAGCCTGCCAGCTCGTCCCACAGTTCCTGACCGCCGCCGAAACGGATCCATGCGGTCCATTCCTGGGTGCTCATGCCGAAGGGCACGGATGTGAAATAGGCATATCCCGGGTGCTTGCCGGTCCAGTAATAGTCGGCACCGATATAGGCCTGCGAGTTGCCCGAGGCCACTTCGTCAAAGGCGTCGAACGCGCCGACGCGCTCGCCTGCGGCGAAATATTCGGTGGTCAGTGCGCCATCCGACAGTTCGGTGATGTTTGCCGCAAGGCGCTGTGCCGAAATCCCAAGGCCCGGGAAGTCGCGCGGCCAGGTCGATACGATGGTCAGGGTTTTGCCGCCCTGTGCAACGGCGGGTGCCGCCAAGGCTGCGCCGGCACCGGCAATCGCGGCGCCTTTCAGAAACTTACGACGTTCCAATGGTATTCTCCTCCGAGTTGGTTGGCCCCCGGCCTGGTGACGGCGGGGTTGCCACACAAAAGACAGCGATGTGACGCAAGAGGCAATAGTTTTCTTGATGCAACGGATCAAACTTCATGATGCGCGTGCAGAAAACCGGCAGACAGGCTGCCATGTCCCGCCTGTCTGCGGACGCAGGCAGGCATCTGCACAAGGTTTGTGCCCTTTCCGGCCGGTGCGGTGCGCCCGACCGTCGCCATGTGCCGGCAAAGATGCGCAATTTCGTTACGCATTCCCCCATGTGGGGGAAGAGATGGCGCCAGTCATTCTCTAGCCTTGGCCCGGTCAAGTTTGTCTGCAGCAAGGTAAGTGCACATGGGTATCAGTTTCTCCAAGTTTCCGTCAGGTCGCGAGATTCGCGGGGTCGTGGATCGCGGGACCGTCTTGCCCTGGATCGGGGCGTTCCGCATGACGGACGATGGCGGGACAGGCGATCGGGACGGGATATGTTCCGCCGCGAACCGGGTCTCGGTGCCCGCGGATCCCGCAGCCCGTCGCCGGTTCCTTCGCGATTGGGTGGCGCGCAATCGCGCCGCCATCGCGGCGGGATTTGGCGGCATGGTGCTGTTGTTGCCCATGATGGCCCAGGCCGCGGGCGAGGTGTCCCTTGTGCAATCCCTGCCCGGCCTGGTCGGCGCCAGCAGGCAGGCCGACGGCTCGGTGGTTCTGCGTTTCGACGACGGCAGCACCCTGAGCGTTCCGGCCGATCAGGTCACGGTCCAGCCGGATGGCCGCATCATCATCTCGCAAGATGTGATTGCAGAGCTGATGGCCGGGGCAGGCGGCGCGGCCGGCCTGGACCTGGCCGGTCTGGCACTGGGTGGCGGTCTTGCCCTTGGGGTCGCGGCGGTTGCGGGCGGTGGTGGCGGCAGTGGCGGTTCCGCGATCAGCACACCCCCTTCCGGCCCCGGCATGGCGCCCGCCCCTGAGACGCCCGCACCGGGCCCGGTTCCGGCCCAGATGATTCCCGTGATCGACGGCTATCTTGTCGATGCCTTCGTGTTCCGCGACCTGAATGCCAACGGCATCTGGGACAGTGGCGAGGCCTATACCACGACCGACGCCAGCGGCGCTTTCGATGTCAACCTGCTTGCGGGGCGGGGCGGGCTGGTGGCGGGCACCGCACCCGCCGCCGCCATTGCGCAGGATGCGGCCCTTGCCGCGCTGCGCCCGATCGACCTGTCGACGGGCCAGCCCTTTACCGGGACCTTGACCGCGCCCGAGGGTGCATCGGTGGTCACGCCCCTGACCACGCTGATCGACAGCCTGTTGCGCAGCGATGCCGGGCTGACGACCGAGCAGGCAGCCGGGCAGGTCGCGCAGGCGCTTGGGCTGAGCGGGGATCTTCTGGCGGATGACCCGGTGGCCCTGGCCGAGGCGGGCGGTGCCGGCAGCCTGGCACAGTTGCAGGCGGCGGCGCAGATTGCCGCGATCATCAACGTCACCACGGCGGCGGGCGGCGATGCCGCCGCCGCGATCACGGCACTGGCGCAGCAGATCGGCACGGAAGGTGGTGGCGTGGTCTCGCTTGCCGATCCCGTGGTGCTTGACGCGGTTCTGGGTGCCTCGGTCACGCCCGAGCAGGCCGAGGCCTTGTCCGGGGTGCTCTCGCAGGTCAATACCGCGCTGCAGGATGGCGACGATCTGGCGGATATCGAGCAGGTGCAAGGCGCCGTGCAGGGGGACATCGTCGAGGCGGTCGAGACGGGTGAGACCGTCGATGTGGCGCAGACAATCGCGGACAGCACGCCGCTGCGCCCGGTGATCACCACCGCGCCCGAGGCCGTGAATGCCGCCGATGCCGCCGCCGGAATCACCATCTCGGGGACCGGGCGTCCCGGTTCGGATGTTTCGGTAAGTTTCGGTGATCTTGTCGAAACCGCAGAGGTCGACACCCTTGGGGCCTGGTCGGTGACCTTTGCCGCGGCCCCGGCGGACGGTACGCAGCAGATTTCGGCGCGCGCCAGTGTCGATGGCGGGCCGCTCGGTTCTGCCTCGGCGGCGCTGCAGGTGAGTGTGGATACCACCGTGCCGGCCGCCCCGACCGTTGCACTGGTCAGCGATACCGGGACCGGCGCGGGCATCACCGCCAATGGCGAGGTCACCCTGAGCGGCATCGAGGCGGGGGCCAGCGTCAGCTATTCGACCGATGGCGGCGCGACCTGGACCGCGAGCTTTGCGGCCGTTGAGGGGGCCAACACATTGCTTGTGCGCCAGACCGATGCGGCGGGCAACGTGTCGCAAGCCTCTGCGCCGCTGAACTTCACCTTGGATACGGCCGCACCGGTCGTCACACTGGCCGATCCCTTGCCCGAGCAGATCGACGCGGCCGAAGTGGCCGCGCTGGAAGGCGGGCCTGCGGTGATCGAGGGATCTGTCGCGGGCGTCGCTGCGGGCACGCAGGTGACCCTGGCCCTTGGCAGCCGCAGTTACGAGGCGGTCACCACAGAGGCGGGTGGTTTCCAGTTCAGCGTTCCTTTCGCGGATGTTCTGGCCCTTGAAGGCACCGGAAGCGTCGCGATCGTCATCACCGCCACGGATCCTGCGGGAAATACCGGCACATTCGAGGCCGAACTTCCCGTGGTCGGCGATCTTGACGGATCGGATACCGTGGATGCGATCGCCGGGATCGCGGCGGCAGACACCCTGTCCGAGATGGAAACCGCCCTGCAGGCTTTCGCCACGGCGCGCGAGATCGCGCTGCCCGATGGCATGGCGACGGCATTGGCAGGGGATCTGCTGTTGGCAAGGCCGTCCAGCTATCAGCTGAGTTTCGAGGCCACGCGTCTGGACGCAAGCGGGACGCTGGACGGGTTGGCACCCGAAACGATCAACGGCATGATGACCTTCAGCCTGCCGCTGCAACGCGCCGATGATCAACTGCGCGATGCCACGCAGCCGGTGGGCATCTTCCAGCACCAGCAGGACCAGGCGGAAGCGGGCAACATGCTCAATGTCCCGATCGAGGGATTGCGGCTGGATGCAACCTCGCTGCGGATGGATCTGGACGATGTGACACAGGAGGATCTGGACGAACTGGGTCCCGAGGCGATTGCCGCCCTGTTCGGACCCGATGTCGTGGTCGCGCCGGGTGTCTATACCAGCCTGCAGATCTGGCTGTCGGGGGCGATCGGCAGCCAGGATCCCGTGACCGGCGAATTCACGATCAGCGGCACCGAGGCCAGCATCAACCTGTTCCTGCCCGGTGAAGTCGGTCTTGAGGCATTTATCGATGCGCTGGCGCGCGACGAACTGCCGCTGAAGCAACTCCAGATCAATGATGTGGACGGCACCGTGCCGGAGGGAACCGACGATATCGTGGGCGAGATCCTGGCCAGTTTCCAGAGTTTCGCGCTGGTGCGCAGCCCGGCCCCGCTGACAGAGGCCGATGTGGTCGATGCCTTGACCGGGTTTATCGACATTCGCACCAGCCTCGATACCGTGCTGGAGGCGGCGAATGCGGGTACATTGGCCGCGGGTGATCTGGCGGCCCTCGCGGCTGTCCTGCCTGTCACGGATGGCGCGGCCCCCTTCCTTGCCGGCGAACAGTTGAGCGTGGCCGATATCGAGGCCATCGCCGCGCTGGCGAGCCTGCCCGAGGCCGAGCTTGCCCCGCTGCTGGCAGCCTTCAATGGCGCGACCGGGCGGCCGGTGCTGGACAGCCTGACGGATCTGGCCGACAGCCCGATCCTGTTCCCGCCCCCAAGTGCGGGACCGGGCGACAGCGGCGGCGGCGGCGATCTGCCGGGTGATCCGGCCGAGGGTCTGCCCGCATCGGTTCTGGCAGCATTGGATGGCCAGACAATCGAGGGGTGGACCGGTGAACAGCGTTCGGGCGTCAACCTGGTCAGGGTGGACATGGCGGGCGATGAGGCGCTGGGCTATCAGCACTGGTTTGTCGTGGATGGCGGACCGGGCAACCCGGTGATTGCCGATTTCGCCTTTTCGCAGGGCGAAGACCGTTTCCTGCGCGGCGTGGAAAGCGCTGATGACGCTTTCTATTTCCAGGTGCTCAACCTGACGGAAGGTCCCGATGGCTTTACGCAGGATCCCACGGATGCGGTATCCGTCTACCGGCTGGATTTCGATGCGGTCGCGCCCGCCCTCGCGGCTGCGGCGGCTTCGCCAACGGGGGGCGCGGATGCCATGGTGGCGTCCGTGTCGGGCGTGTCGGTGCTGTCCCTGGGCTGGGCATCGGTAAACTATGCCGATCTGCCGGCGAACACGGTTCTGGCGGTCAATGCTGCGGGTTTCGTGGATGAAGGCGACGGATCCTACCGTGTGGCGGCCTCGGTGCTGGAATATGCGATCGAGACCGACACCGTGGGCGAGACCAGCCTCTACGTGACGCCGGTGCTGGATGTGAACGGCACGGCCACGCCCGGGACAGGCCCCTATGCGCTGAGCATTCCGGGCCGTCTTGCCGACGCAGAGAGCGACAGCGAGCTGGGTCTGCTGGCCACGTTCGAGATCGGCGAAGGCGACGGCGCGCGCCTTGTCACCTACCAGATCGATCTTTCGCCGGATGGCAGCCCCGTTCTGGGCGATGAGGTGGTGCGCGGCACGGCGGGGAATGATGATCTCTCTGCCGTGACGGGCATGGGGCTGGATGATGCGGGGACGCTGATCCTGCCCTCGTCGGGGGAGGATACGATCAACCTGACCGGATCGACGGCGGCTGACACGATCTTCTACCGGGCCGGTTTCACCGATGGCCCCGACCTTGTCACCGGGTTCGACACCGGGGCGGACCGGATCGGCTTTGCGGTGACGGGAAGCGAGACGCCCAGCCTGTCGTTGACGACTGTGGCTGCGGCATCCTCTGCCGATGCGGATCTGATCGCGGCGCTGGAGACCTATGACTTCGGCACGGAAGACGTGCAGTTCGTCCTGTTGGATCCGGCGCAGGGCGACGGGCCATTGCTGCTGGCCTTGACCGAACCGCCGAGCGCCGGGGAACCGGCGGCCCTCGTGACGCTTTCGGGGGTCTCGGCGGCCAGCTTCACGCTGGACAACCTGCTGGTAACGGCCATCCCCTCGCCCGAGGTGTGATGGCCGTAATCACGCATCTGCCGCGCGCTTGCGGGCGCGCCTCTTTCCCGTCGGCGGGCCTTGCGCTGGCGGGGCTGCTGGCCCTGTCCGGGTGCGGCCTGGCCGTGGTGGCGCAGGAAGACGCCGCAGCCGCTGTCGCAGCCGAGCAGGCTGCGCGCGTGCCCGCGCGCATGCCGGCCACCCTGGCCGCGACGGATTTCGGGCGCCGGGTGGCCGCAGCGGTGCGGGATCATCCCGCCTTGGCCGGACAGGGCGCGCGGATCAATGCCGCGCGGGCGGATCTTGCCGCCGTCAGGGCAGGGGCAAGGCCGCAACTCAGCCTTGGTGCCGATGTGACGGCTGCCTTCGTCGGGGGCGCCACGGGCGCGGCGCGGCTTGTGCCGGTGCTTGAAGGCTCGCAGCTTCTGTTCGATGCGGGGGCCACCCGGGCGCGTTTGCGGGCCGGGCGCGAAAGCATTCTGGGCGAAGCGATCGCGCGTGAAAGCCTGGCCGCCGACCTCGCGCTGCGCGCGGTCGAGGCGGCCCATGACCTGCGGCACCAGACCCGGTTGCTGCGGCTGGCGCAGGGCAATGTCGCGGTGCATGAGCAGCTTCTGGACCAGATCCGCACAAGGGTCGAGGCCGGAGCGGGCGGCGAGGGTGACCGTTTCTCGGCCGAGAGCCGGTTGGCCGACGCGCGCGCGCGGCTTGCCGCGATCCGCAACGATCTTGATCGCGCCACGGCCGTGCATGCCGAAGTCTTTGGCGTGGGTTCCGGTCCTTCGGGACCGGTACCCCCGGCGCCGGGGCTTGCCCTGGCGGATACCGCGGCTGCGATCGCGGACAGCCCGCGCCTGCGTGGTATCGAGACGCGGATCGCGGCGGCGGTGGCCACGCGCGATGCGGTGCGCGCCTCGGTCTGGCCCGCGCTGGCCTTGGAACTGGGCGTCAGTGACCCCGGTGGCGGCATCGAGGGGCGGGCCGCCGTCAGGCCGCGCGGGGTGATCGCGGGCGGCGGGCAACGACAGGCCGCGCTGGCACGGGCGGATGCGCAGATCGCCGAGCTTGAGGCGCAGCGCGACAGTGCCGGGCGCGAGGTTGCCCGCGCGCTGGCCTTCCTGCGCTTTGATCAGCTTAGCGGCCAGCAGAGGCTGGCGGCGGCGCGGGCCGCGCTGGCGGCGCAATCGGCGGCCCGCGATGCCGTGCGCGACCAGTTCGACGCGGGCCGCAGCGACAGCGCCGATTTGCTTGAGGCGCAGCGCGAACTGTTTCAGGCCGAGGTCACGCTGGCCGAAGCCGAGCGCCTGTTGCTGCTGTCGGGATATGCCGGCCTGACATTGACGGGGGACATCCTTGACATCTTCGGCCTGCGCGAGGCGCTGGCCGCACAGGTGCCATGAGCATGGCGCGTGTCCTCAGCCTGCCGCAGGACCGGCAGGGGCCGGGTGCGGCGGTGTCCGACCTGGAGGCCTGCCTTGCCCATGCCGCGCGCCTGTTGGGTCGTTCTCTGCCCGAGGCCGGTCCGCGCGACGCAGTGGCCGGTGACGACCGGATGGGCCTGCGCGAGGCGCTGGCCCTGGCCGAACGCGCGGGGCTGATCGCCAGCTTCGGCAGGCTGGCCCTGAGCGATCTGGATGCGCTGTTGTGCCCGGCCATCCTGATCCTGTCGGGGGATCGCGCCGTGGTCGTCGAAGGGCTGGCCGGGTCGCAGCATCTGATCATCCATGATCCGGCGCTGTCCGGCGCGGATGGGCAGGACGCCGCCGAGATCGCGCGCGCCACGCTGGAGAAGGTCCATACCGGTTATGCGCTGCTGTTGCGGGCGCGGCATCATGAGGTGCCGGGCGGCGCGCAGGCGGGGCACTGGTTCTGGTCCGCGATGCAAGACAGCCGCTGGATCTATGTGCAGGTCGTGCTGGCGGCTGTGGTGGCCAATGTGCTGGGCCTGGCCACATCCATCTTCACGATGGTGGTCTATGACCGCATCCTGCCGAACGAGGCGGTGGAATCCCTGCTGGCGCTGACATTGGGCGTCGGCATGGCGCTGGTCTTCGATTTCATGATCAAGAGCCTGCGGGCCAGTTTCATCGACCTTGCCGGGCAGCGCGCCGACAAGGCCGTCGGGCGGCGCATCTTCGATCAGGTGCTGGACATCCGCATGCAGGCGCGACGCGGATCGACGGGGGCGACCGCGAACACGCTGCGCGAGTTCGAGACCCTGCGCGAATTCTTCACATCCGCCTCGCTGGTGGCGATCGTGGATCTGCCCTTCATTTCGCTTTTCGTGCTGGTGATCTGGCTGATCGGGGGGCCTCTGGCCATCATCCCGGCGATTGCGGTGCCGCTTGTTCTGCTGATCGGGCTGGCGGTGCAGCCGATCCTTGCGCGCCTCGCTGATGGCGCGATGACCGATGCACAGACCAAGCAGGCCGTCCTGATCGAGACGCTGACGGGGCTTGAGACGATCAAGGCCGCCGGCCTGGCGGGGCGGATGCGCGACCGTTGGGATGCGGCGATGGAACGGCAGGCCGATCACGGGCTGAAGGCGCGCGCGGTCACGCAGTTCGCCATGAATGCAACGGCCCTGACGCAGCAGGCGGCACAGGTTCTGCTGATCTTCTACGGGGTCTTCCTGATCATGGAGGGGCGGCTGTCGATGGGTGCGCTGATCGCGGCGGTGATCCTGACGGGGCGTGCACTGGCCCCGCTGGCGCAGTTGGCGCAGACGCTGACCCGGATCAACCAGGCGCGCAGTTCCTACCGGGCGCTGGATGCGCTGATGCAGTCGGATCGCGAACATCCGGCCGCGCGCCGGTGGCTGTCGCGCCCGCATCTGACCGGCAGCGTCACCTTCGAGGATGTGCGGCTGTCCTATGACGCGACCGGAGCCGAAACGCTGCGCGGCGTCAGCTTTGGCATCGCCGCGGGCGAGCGGGTGGCGATCCTGGGCCGCGCCGGAAGCGGCAAGAGCACCATCGCGCGCATGATCCTTGGGCTCTACCCTGCGGATGCGGGCAAGGTGCTGGTCGATGGCACAGATGTGGGCCAGATCGCGCCGGCCGACCTGCGGCGCAACATCGGCGCCGTATTGCAGGAGAACTGGCTGTTCTCGGGGACGGTGCGCGAGAATATCGCAGCCGGTGCGCCGCGCGCCACCGATGAGATGGTGCTTGCGGCGGCGCGACTGGCGGGCGTCGACGATGTGGTGGCGCGTCATCCGCAGGGCTATGACATGCCCATCGGCGAGCGCGGCGAGGGCCTGTCCGGCGGGCAGCGCCAGGCGATCTGCGTCGCGCGTGCGCTGATCGGCGCGCCGTCCCTTCTGCTGCTGGACGAGCCGACCTCGGCGATGGACAGTGCCAGCGAAGCCGCGCTGATCCGGCGGTTGCGTGACGATATCGGCGCGCGCACCCTGATCGTGATCACCCATCGCCCCAGCCTGCTGGAGCTGGTCGACCGGGTCATCGTGATCGAGAATGGCAAGGTTGTGGCGGATGGGCCCAAATCGATCCTGGAGCACAGGAAACCGGGCCTTGCCGAGGGGCGGGGCTAGGGCATGGCGAGCCATCCGGAATTCGAGCGCCTTGTGCGCGATCTCAGGGGGCCTTCCAGCCTGCGCGCCTCGCTGCTGCTGGTGCTGGTCATCGCCTGCCTGGCCACGGGCTTTGCCTGGGCTGCATTGACCGAAATCGACGACGTCACCCGCGCCGAGGGCCGTGTGGTGCCCGTGCGCGATGTGCAGATCATCCAGTCCGCCGAGACTGCGGTGCTGCAGCATGTGCATGTGCGCGAGGGCGAGGTGGTGGAGGCGGGCGCCTTGCTGATGGAGCTGGACGGCACCATGCTGTCCAGCGATCTTGATCAGGGGCGCGCCCGTGCCGCGGCGATCGAGGCGCGCATGGCGCGTTTGCGCGCGCGGATCGACGGGCTTGAAGCGCCCGAATTCGCAGAAGCGCTGGTGCTGTCGCATCCTGGCATCGTCGCCTCCGAGACCGCGCTTTTCGCTGCGGATGCCGCCGCCCTGCGCGCCGAGACCGACGTGCTTGAACGTCAGCGGCAGCAGCGCCTGCAGGACATCTCGGAGATGCGGATCGAGATCGAGACGGCGCAGGCCACCACGGCCTTTGTCGACGAGGAAATGGCGATCATCGCGCCGCTGGTCGAACGCCGGCTGGAGCCGGGCACGACCCTGATTTCCCTGCGCCGCGCCCGCGCCGAGGCGGAGGCACGGGCCTTGCAGGCCGATGCGCGGCTGATCGGGTTGCATGCCGCGCTGGCCGAGATCGACGACAGGATTGTCGCGCTTCGGGCGCGTGCGCGTGCCGATGCCCTGGCCGAACTGGCGCAGGCCACGACCGAGCTTGAGGGGCTGAACAGCCAGATGCCCGCCTTGCGCCAGCGTGCGACCCGGTCCGAGATCCGTGCGCCGGAACGCGGGATCGTCAACCAGATCCATCTGACCACGCTGGGCGGTCTTGCCGCGGCGGGCGCGCCCCTGATCGAGATCGTGCCGCTGGACGAGGTGCTGATGGTCGAGGCCTGGCTGCGTCCTGCCGATATCGCCTTTCTGCGTCCGGGACTGCCTGCACGGATCAAGATCACGGCTTATGATTTTTCCCGCTATGGGAGCCTGCAGGGCGAGATCCTGCGGATCGGGGCAGATGCGGTGCTGCGGCCTGATCGCGACGAACGCGCCTTTGCCGTACAGATCAGGGCCAGTTCCACCATTCTGGACGCCGATGGCCAGCCTGTCGATATCGTGCCTGGCATGGTGGCCGAGGTTGATATCCTGGCGGGGCGACGCACGGTGCTGGAATACCTGACACAACCGGTCATCCGCGTCAGGGACCGCGCCTTTCGCGATTGACCTGCCACGCCACCGTGCCGATGCCGCGGCATCAGCGCGGGACCTCGTGCACCTGCGCACCCAAGAGACGGATCACCTTCAGCATATGGTGCAGCAGCAGCAGTTGCCCGGCACCCGGGATCACGTCCAGGCTGGCGCGCGGCAGGGTATCGGCCAGCGCTGCGATCTTCTGGGCGGAATGCACCGGATCCTCGGCCCCATGGATGAAATGGACCGGGATCGCGACATCGGAAAGCTTTGACCAGTCGAACATGGTCTGGAAAAGGAAATCGTTGCGGATCGCACCGAGAGAGCCGCAGTAGCGCGCCTGCATACGGTCCATCTGGCGGTCGCGGGTGGCCTGTTCGATGATCGCAAGATCGGCCGGTGAATCGGCATGGTGGTTGCGCATCGCGCGCACATAGGCGCCCGGCCGCGAGATCTGTGCGGCCAGAAGACCCAGTGCCACGCCAAGGAACGAGGGGCTGTGCCGCGCGATCCAGTAAAGGCCGCGGCGCAGGGCGCCCGGCCCGTGACCCGCGGTACTGGGGGCATGGCAGGCCCCCACGATGATCAGGCGGCTGAACCGTTCGGGCATGGCAAGCGCCGCTTCGATCGCATAGGGCGCGCCACTGATCAGGCCAACCAGGGGCACGGGGCCTTGGCAGAACATCTCGTGGGTGGTGCGGATCGCCGCAAGGCTGCGCGCGCGTTGGGTTGACAGGGGCAGGGCGGTTGCCGTCGGGGCCAGCGCCCCGTCACGCAGCGGCCATAGCGTGCGCAGCCCTTCCGCCTCGAGCGCCTGCGTTTCCGTGGCGCTGAGCAGGGGCCAGGCCTGCGGGTGCAGGATGATCACCGGCGTGCCATGGCTTTGCCCGACCTCGACCGCGCGCAACTGGGTGCCATCCGGGCCCAGCATCACGAAGGGTCGCCCGCCGCCATACCGTGGATCGCCGGTTTCCTCGAAGAAAAGGGCATGTTTGGTGTCATTCTGCGGCCGCCGCCCCAGCAGGACCAGCATCCGGCCCAGCAGCAAACGCACGATGTCGATCTGGCGCGAGGTCTGAAGCTTGGCCGCCAGCGCCTTGAACTGGCCGCGCCGGGTCTCGTAGGCGACACCGTCAAGATCGGCCATCTCGCGCAGTTCCATCCCGGCCAGCAGGTGAAAGAGGATGCGTTGCTCGACCTGGGTCAGGGGCAGGTCTGGGAAATCCAGCGCCAGAAGTTGCGTGACCGCCTCCAGCCGGAAGACAATCGCATGGCCGTTTCTGCCAAGGCGCGGATCGCTCGTATCGGCCAGAGGTCCCAGCAGGACGGCTGCGGTTTCACCCGCAACGACATGACGACTGCCCTCGCTCAGAAGCCGTATCAAGGGCGTGGCCGCCCAATCGCCCGCTTCCTTTGCCTGGGCGATCACATCGGCGAAGGGAAGCGACAGGTCCAGCAACACGGCCGATGTGGCAAACTGTTCCAGCGGATCCGCGCCGAGCCGGTTCAGTGTGGTCGTGACCAGATCGTCGTCGCCGCCCACGAGCGTGGTGAATACATCGCGCAAGGCACGGCCGTGGTCTTTGTCCATATACTCGTCATGCCGACCACAGGCCGGCGCCCCTCACTGATAAACCGGGCGCCATGCAACAGGCGGGCCGGTCCTGCTGTCAAGTCCTCCGGTCGCTTTCACGCCATGCGCGGGGCGCCATGATGCCGAATCAACATCAGCCCGCGCCGGTCGGGCGAGGGTTGTTCGGTGACAGCAACAGGTTGGTTGGGATGGTGCTGTGAGAGAGGATTGAACTCTCGACCTCTCCCTTACCAAGGGAGTGCTCTGCCACTGAGCTACCACAGCATCCGTCGGATCAGAAGGGCGCGCCCTTGACCGTGGCCGGGTGATTAGACTCAAATTCCGCAGGGTGCAAGCGCAATCTGGACGCAATTTGCGCCGTGCTGTAGGAAGGCGAAATGGAGCAGAAAAACCCCGGCAAGACATCGCCTGCCAAGGGCGGGACGCGCGAAGAGCGGTTGAAGGCCGCGCTCAAGGCCAATATGGCACGACGCAAGGCACAGGCGCGGGCACGCGCGGCGCAACAGTCGGCAGCCGGGGATGCTGCGCCGGAACAAGAACAACAGAACGAGTGAAAAGGGCAGGCCAATGGATTCGATCATCGTGACGGGCAATGGCCCCTTGAAGGGGCAGATCCCGATCGCCGGGGCCAAGAATGCCTGCCTGACCCTGATGCCGGCGACGCTGCTGTCGGAAGAGCCGCTGACGCTGACCAATGCGCCGCGTCTTTCGGACATCCGCACCATGACGCAGCTGTTGCAGTCGCTGGGGGCCGAAGTCACCTCGATGCAGGATGGCAAGGTGCTGGCGATGTCGAGCCATAACGTCCACAACCATACCGCCGATTACGATATCGTGCGCAAGATGCGCGCCTCGATCCTGGTGCTGGGGCCGATGCTGGCGCGCGACGGCCATGCGGTGGTGTCGCTGCCGGGCGGCTGCGCCATTGGTGCGCGCCCCGTCGATCTGCACCTGAAGGCGCTGGAGGCGATGGGCGCCGAGCTGGACCTGCGCGAGGGCTATGTGCATGCGAAGGCCCCTGGCGGGTTGAAGGGCGGCGTGTTCGAGTTTCCCTTCGTGTCTGTGGGCGCCACGGAAAACGCGCTGATGGCGGCGACGCTTGCCAAGGGCACGACCGTCCTGAAGAACGCCGCGCGCGAGCCCGAGATCGTGGATCTGGCCCAATGCCTGCGCAAGATGGGCGCCCAGATCGAGGGCGAGGGCACATCGACCATCACCATCCAGGGTGTGGACCGTCTGCACGGCGCCACCCATCCGGTGGTGACGGACCGGATCGAACTGGGCACCTACATGCTGGCCCCCGCGATCTGTGGCGGCGAGGTGGAACTGCTGGGCGGTCGGATCGACCTTGTCGGTGCGTTCTGCGAAAAGCTGGACGCCGCCGGGATTTCCGTCGAGGAGACGGCGCTGGGCCTGAAAGTGTCGCGCGGCAATGGCCGCGTGCGGGCCGTGGATGTGACCACCGAGCCTTTCCCGGGATTCCCGACCGATCTGCAGGCGCAGATGATGGCGCTTCTGTGCACCGCCGACGGTGTCTCGGTGCTGGAGGAAAAGATCTTCGAGAATCGTTTCATGCATGCGCCCGAACTGATGCGGATGGGCGCACGGATCGACGTGCATGGCGGCACCGCCACGGTGACCGGCGTGGACCGTCTGAAAGGTGCGCCGGTGATGGCGACCGACCTGCGGGCGAGCGTGTCGCTGATCCTTGCGGGGCTGGCGGCCGAAGGCGAGACGATCGTGAACCGGGTCTACCACCTGGACCGCGGCTATGAGAGGGTCGAGGAAAAGCTGGGCGCGGTCGGCGCGAAAATCGAGCGGGTATCGGGCAGATGACCGATGCCAGGTTCGAAGATGCGCGCGAGACCCCGCTGAACCTTGGCGCGATCGAGGCCGAAGACCTCAAGGTGATCTCGGCGCTGGTGCAGGACGCGGTGTTTCCGGCGACGGAAATGACATGGCGTCCGGGGCAGCATCGCTTCGGCCTGCTGCTGAACCGGTTTCGCTGGGAAGATGTGGAGGCCGCGAAAAAGCGCGGCCGTCCGGTCGAGCGTGTGCAGTCGCTGCTGGTGGTGGAAAACGTGCTGGGGGTCGCCTCGAACGGGGTGGATCGTCGCGATCCCGACCTGGTGCTGTCGCTGCTGTCGCTGGACTGGCATCCGGGTGAGGAGCCCGAGGGCGAGTTGCACCTGATCCTGGCGGGTGACGGGGCGATCCGTCTGCGCGTCGAGGCGCTGGAGGTCACGCTCAAGGATGTCACGCGGCCCTATCTGGCCCCATCGCGCAAGGTGCCGGGGCACGATATCTGAGGCGGGATCGCCCGGTGGACAGATGCGCCTCCGGCGGGGATATTTGCGGCAAGAAGAAGCGAGGCGCGCTTGTTTGCGTCAGGGGGTTGAGCCGGTGGGCGCGCAAAGCTATGTCCCGCCCCAGAGCCCGGAGGGACCATGCCCGTATTTCTGAATGCCACCGACCCCGATTTCGAAACCGCCTTTGCCGCCCTGCTGGGTGCCAAGCGCGAGGATAGCGTGGATGTGGATGATGTCGTCGCCGGCATCATCGCCGACGTCCGCGCGCGCGGCGATGCGGCGCTGATCGAGCTGACCGCGCGGTTCGACCGGCTGCAACTGACGCCCGAGACGCTGCGCTTTTCCGAGGAAGAGGTCGAGGCGCTGGTGGCTTCGGTGCCCGATCATGAGCGCGCGGCGCTGGAACTGGCGGCGGAACGCATCCGCGCCTATCACGTGCGACAGATGCCGCAGGATCACAGCTGGACCGATCCCGAAGGCGCGATGCTGGGCTGGCGCTGGACGCCTGTGTCGGCGGCGGGGCTTTACGTGCCCGGGGGGCTTGCCTCTTATCCATCCTCGGTGCTGATGAACGCGATCCCCGCCAAGGTGGCGGGGGTGGAGCGGCTGGCCATCGTGGTGCCGACGCCCGACGGCGTGGCCAATCCGCTGGTTCTGCTGGCGGCAAGGATCGCGGGGGTTGACGAGATTTACCGGATCGGCGGCGCGCAGGCGGTGGCGGCGCTGGCTTACGGGACCGAAAGCATCCCGCCCGTGGACAAGATCACCGGCCCCGGCAATGCCTATGTGGCCGCGGCCAAGCGGCGGGTCTTCGGCAAGGTGGGCATCGACATGATCGCAGGCCCCTCCGAGATCCTCGTGATCGCGGATCAGGACAATGATCCCGACTGGATCGCGCTGGACCTGCTGTCGCAGGCCGAACATGACGAAAGCGCCCAAAGCATCCTGATCACCGACAGCCCGGCCATGGCCAAGGCCGTCGCGGCGGCGGTCGATCGCAACCTCGCGATGCTGGAGCGGCGCGCGATTGCGGGCCCAAGCTGGCGCGATTACGGCGCCATCATCACCGTGCCGGACCTGGATGTGGCGGCGGCGCTGTCGAACCGGATCGCGCCCGAGCACCTTGAGCTGTGCGTGGCGGATGCCGATGCCCTGTCGGCCAGGATCACCCATGCCGGCGCGATTTTCCTGGGCGCCTGGACGCCCGAGGCGATCGGCGATTACGTGGGCGGGCCGAACCACGTCCTGCCCACCGCGCGCTCGGCCCGGTTTTCGAGCGGCCTTTCGGTGCTGGATTTCCTCAAGCGGACCACGCTTGCCCGGATGACCCCGGCGGCGCTGCGCGCCATCGGCCCGGCGGCCGAGACGCTGGCCATCTCGGAAAGCCTTGAGGCGCATGGTCTGAGCGTGCGGGCGCGGCTGAACCGTCTGAACGAGTGATCGCAAGGCCCAAACCGGGCTGATGCGAATTTGCTGCGATGCAGCATCTCGCGCAGATGCCCGATTGTGCCAGGGCGCAGCCTGCGCTAGTCAGGGTCATCAACAGGACCATGCCCATGACACGTATCTGCGACATCGAACTTGACGACTCCAACCTGCCGCCGCCGACCCCCGAGATCGAGCAGGAGCGCAAGGTGGCCATGTTCGACCTGCTGGAAGACAATTCCTTCGAACTTCCCGCCCGCGATGACAGGGTTGCCCCCTCGGGGCCCTATCGTGTCGGTCTTGCGATCCGCGAAAAGCGCCTTGTCTTCGATATTCGCACCGAAGCGGGCGAAAAGGCGGCCGAATTCCACCTGTCGCTGAGCCCCTTTCGCCAGGTGGTCAAGGATTACTGGGCCATCTGCGAAAGCTATTTCGATGCGGTCAAGAACATGCCGCCCAGCCAGATCGAGACGATCGACATGGCGCGGCGCGGCATCCACAATGAGGGCGCGCGCATCCTGCAGGAACGGCTGGATGGCAAGGCGGTGATCGATATCGATACGGCGCGGCGCCTGTTCACGCTGGTCTGTGTCCTGCATTTCGGAGGCTGAGGCCGTGCCAGCACCCTTGCCCCAGTCCGTGTTGTTCTGCTGCGATCACAACGCGGTCAGATCGCCCATGGCCGAGGGGATCATGAAGAAATTCTATGGCGCCGAGACCTATGTGCAATCGGTCGGCGTCTATAACGACATGGAGATCGACGGCTTCGCCATTGCCGTCTGCCAGGAGATCGGGGTCGAGCTGTCGCGCCATCGCAGCCGGTCCTTCGACGAGATGGAGGAATGGGGCGAGCATCTGTCCTCTTTCGATCTGGTGGTGGCACTGTCCCCGGCCAGCCAGCGCCGGGCGCTGGAACTGACGCGGATCTATCACCTGGATGTCGAATACTGGCCGATCATGGACCCGACCGGCCTGGGCGAGAGCCGCGAGGTCAAGCTGAACGCCTACCGGCAGACCCGCGACCAGATCATCGATCACCTGACCCGTCTCTGGGGGCCGCCGACGCGCATGCAATAGGGGCGGCTTGCAGCAGGTCGGCCAGATGATCCTCGATCCAGATGGCCAATGACAACAGGCGCGGGGCCAGATCGCGGCCCAGCGGTGTCAGCGTATAATCCACATGCGGCGGCACCACGTCATGGGCGTGGCGATGCACAAGGCCGTCCGATTCCAGCTGTTGCAGCGTTTGCGCCAGCATGCGTTCGCTGATGCCTCCTATCCTGCGACGCAACGTTGAGAACCGCTGCGTCCCCGGTTCCAGCGCCACCAGAACAAGTGTGCCCCACCGGCTGGTCACATGTTGCAGAATGCGCCGAGAGGGGCAGTTCTGCGACATCACATCGGGCTGCAACGCGCCGTCGCGCAGCTGTTGTGCGAGTTCTGCGGGGGTCATGTGCACTCCTGCTTTATACTAACAAAAATGTAGGTACTTCCTTTTCGTAAGCTATGCTGCCATCTCGGTCGGGTCAATGCTTGCAAAGGAGTGTTTCCATGACCAAAATCGCTATCACCGGGGCCACAGGCCAACTGGGCCGCCTTGCCATTTCCGCCATTCTGCGCCGCGATCCGGGGGCTGATCTTGTCGCGCTGGTGCGTGACCTTGATCGCGCGGGTGATCTGGGCGTGCCGCTGCGGCAGGCCGATTATCATCAGCCCGAAGCTCTGCGCGCGGCGCTGGCCGGGGTGGATGTGCTGGTGCTGATCTCGTCCAGTGATTTCAACGACCGGGCGGGGCAACATCGCAATGTCATCGCCGCAGCCAAGGCGGCGGGGGTGGGGCGGATCGTCTATACCTCGATCCTCAAGGGGGCGGCTTCGCCCCTGATGCTGGCCCCGGATCATGTGGCCACCGAGGCGGCGCTGGCGGAGGCGGGCATTCCGGCCACAATCCTGCGCAATGGTTGGTATACCGAGAATTATACAGGGTCGCTGGGTGCCGCCCTGCAGGCTGGCATGATGATCGGCGCGGCGGGAGATGCGGTGCTGTCCACTGCACCGCGTGCGGATTACGCCGAGGCGCTGGCCGTGGCGGCGCTGGATGCGGGCACCGCCGGGCAGACCTATGAGCTGGGCGGGGCGGGGCATACGCTGGCCGAACTTGCCGCCGAGGTGTCACGCCAGGCCGCGCGGGACATTCCTTATGTCGATATGGATGAGGCGACGTATCGCGACACGCTGTTGTCCTTCGGTCTGCCCGCGCCGATGGCTGCAGCGATTGCCGATGCGGATGCCAAGGCGCGCGATATGGGGGCCTTGACCGATGACAGCGGTGCATTGGCGCGGTTGATCGGCCGCCCGACCACGCCACTGTCGGTGTCGGTTGCCGCCGCGCTGGCGGCCCTCTGACACGGGCACGGGTCGCGGGCGGCGTGCGAAACGCCGCCCCGCCACTTGGAGGCGGCGCGCAGCCCTGCTAGGTCTGGGCCAAACCGGAGGTATGATCATGACAGACACGGCACGCGCCACCATTCAGGCCTATTTCGACGCTTTCAACGCAGGCGATACAGCGGGCATGCTGGCCTGCCTGGCCGATGACGTGGCCCATCACGTCAACGAGGGCAAGGTGCGTACGGGCAAGGCGGCTTTCGCGGAATTCTGCGATCACATGAGCCGCTGCTACCGCGAAAACCTGACGGATATGGTGATCTTCACCGATCCGTCGGGCACCCGCGCGGCGGCCGAATTCATCGTGAATGGCACCTATCTGGCGACCGATCCGGGTCTGCCCGAGGCGAAGGGGCAGGGCTACCGTCTGCCGGCGGGATCCTTCTTCAGCCTGGCCGATGGCAAGATCACCCGCGTGGTGACCTATTACAACCTCGCCGACTGGGTGGCGCAGGTTTCGGCATGATCCGGGTCGCGGCCCTGACCGGGGCGGATCTTGATGCGGCACTGGACGATGTGGCCCGCCTGAGGATCGCGGTGTTCCGCGACTGGCCCTATCTGTACGACGGTGATCTGGCCTATGAGCGCGCATATCTGGCGGTCTATCGCGACAATCCCCGCGCTGTCGTGGTCGGGGCCTTTGATGGCGATCGCCTTGTCGGCGCGGCCACCGGCATGCCGATGCAGGATCACGCCGACGATTTCGCCGCCGCTTTCGATGGCACCGGCGAGAGGCTGGACCGGATCTTCTATTGTGCCGAATCGGTTCTGTTGCCGGACTATCGCGGACAGGGCATCGGGCATCGGTTCTTTGACCTGCGCGAAGACCACGCGCGGTCGCTTGGCCTTGCGAAATCGGCCTTTTGTGGCGTGATCCGGCCCGAGGATCACCCAATGCGCCCCGCGCGCTACGATCCGCTGGATCCGTTCTGGCGCAAGCGCGGGTATCGGCCGCTGGCCGGAGTCGTTGCGCGGTTTCGCTGGAAGGATATCGGCGAGGCCGAAGAGACCGAAAAGCCGTTGCAATTCTGGATCAGGACCCTTTGAGGGCAACAACCACTGCGGGAAACCGGTTTGAACCCGCCACGGCTTTGCGGCAACATGGGGCCTGACACAGGGCTTGGGGGCGCCAGAGCATGAAGATCGCAACATCCGCCTATCCGCTGGACTGGTTTCAGGACTGGTCCGACTATGAGGCCAAGCTGACCGCCTGGGTCGGCGAGGCCGCGCAGGCGGGTGCAAACCTGCTGGTCTTTCCCGAATATGGCGCGATGGAGCTTGCCTCGCTCGACGGGATCAAGGTGGCCGGCGATCTGAAAGGGTCGATCCGCGCGGTCGCAGGCCGGGTCGGGGCCAGTTATAACCTGCATGCCGCGCTGGCGGCGCGCTTTGGCGTGCATATCCTGTCCGCATCCGCCCCGGTGATCGAGAAAGGCGCGGTGGTGAACCGTGCGGGGCTGTTCGGGCCCGAAGGCCTGATCGGGGTGCAGGACAAGCAGATCATGACCCGTTTCGAGCGTGAGGAATGGGGCATCGTCGGGGCCGAGGACGCGGCAGGCCCCTTGCAGGTGTTCGATACCGAACTTGGCCGCATCGGCATCCTGATCTGCTACGATTGCGAATTCCCCCTGCTGGCGCGCGATCTGGCCGAACGCGGGGTCGAGATCCTGCTGATCCCCAGTTGCACCGAGGCGCTGGAGGGGTATTGGCGCGTGCGCATCGGCGCCATGGCCCGCGCGCTGGAAGGCCAGTGCGTGACGGTCATGGCATCGCTTGTGGGGGATGCGCCGCGGCTTTACGCGGTCGAGCAGAATACCGGCGCGGGTGGTGTCTTTGGTCCGCCCGACCGTGGCTTTCCCCCGACCGGTGTGATCGCCGAAGGCAGGTTGAACCGTCCCGGCTGGACCTATGCCGATGTCGATCTGGCAAAGGTGCACGATGTGAGGGCCGATGGTCATGTCCTCAACCTGACGCATTGGGCCGAACAGGTGCCCGCCGTCGCGCGCCGGGCGCAAAAGCCCGCAGCCTAGAGATTCCGCTTGAAAATTCGCGCGGATGGGACCATTTAAGCGCCTGTCCCGCAGATTGGCGGGGCGATTGACGAAGGAGAGACCATGGCCAAGGAAGATACGCTCGAATTTCCCGGTGTCGTGAAAGAACTCCTGCCCAATGCGACGTTCCGGGTCGAGCTTGAAAATGGCCATGAGATCATCGCACATACGGCAGGCAAGATGCGCAAAAACCGCATCCGCGTTCTGGCAGGCGACAAGGTTCAGGTGGAAATGACCCCCTATGATCTGACCAAGGGTCGGATCAACTATCGCTTCAAGTAACTGTTTTCAAAGTGAAACTTATCCTCGGATCCGGCAGTCCGCGCCGCAGGGAACTGCTGGCGCAGATCGGCGTTGTGCCGGATGCCATTCGCGCGCCCGACATTGATGAAACCCCGCTGAAGACCGAACTGCCGCGCCCCTATTGCGCGCGCATGGCGGTCGAGAAGGCCCGCGCCGTGGAGGCTGGGGACGATGATATCGTTCTTTGCGCCGATACCACCGTGGCCCTGGGACGCCGGATTCTGGGCAAGCCCGAGTCTGTCGCTCAAGCGGCGGAATTTCTGCTGGCGCTCTCGGGGCGGCGGCACCGCGTGATCACGGCGGTCGCCGTCAGGCGCGGGCCGCGCATCTGGGAGCGCGATGTCGTGACCACCGTGCAGATGAAGCGTCTCTCGGACGAGGAGCTGAACGCCTATCTTGCCACCAACGACTGGCAGGGCAAGGCGGGTGGCTATGCCATCCAGGGTCCCGCGGGGGCGTTCATCCCCTGGATCAACGGATCCTTCACCGGCGTGGTGGGTCTGCCGCTTGCCGAAACCGCAGGCCTGTTGCAGGCTGCGGGTTACCCCCTGTGGAAGGACCGCGCATGAAGGGCCGCCAGATCATCCTGGACCATCTGAACGGGCGCGAGGCCGCGGCCCTGATCGTGGATGGCCGCCTTGAAGACCTGCTCATCGACGGTGACGACCCGCGCCCCGGTGCGATCTACCGCGCCGTGGCGGACCGTCCCGTCAAGGGGCAGGGGGGGCTGTTTCTGCGCACCCCCGATGGCACCGCCTTTCTGCGGCAGGTCAAGGGGATCGCCCCTGGCAACACGATGCTGGTGCAGGTCACCGGCCATGCCGAAGAGGGCAAGGCGCTGCCGGTCACCCAGAAGCTGCTGTTCAAGAGCCGCTATGCCATCGTGACGCCGGACGCACCGGGCCTGAATGTCAGCCGGTCGATCAAGGACGAGGATCTGCGCGATACGCTTCTGGCCATCGCGCATGACGTGATGGGCGATACCGGGATGGGCCTCATCCTGCGATCAAGCTGCGCCGAGGCCGATCCCGAGGATATCGCCGAGGATATCGCCGAAATGGCGGATCTGGCGGCGGCGGTGCTGGCCGATACCGAGGGCGGGGCGGAATGCCTGACCGACGGCGATGGCCCCCATGCCGTGGCCTGGCGCGACTGGGTCGAACCGGCCGAGATCGTGACCGAGGCGGGCGGCTTCGCAAGCCACGGCGTGCTGGACATGATCGAGGCTCTGCAGGATCCCCGCGTGGCCCTGCCGGGCGGCGGTTTCGCCTTCGTCGAACCCACCCGCGCCCTGGTGGCGGTGGATGTGAACACCGGGGCCGATACCAGCCCCGCTGCGGCGCTCAAGGCCAATATCGCCTTGGGCCGTGATCTGCCGCGCCTGCTGCGTCTGCGGGGGCTGGGGGGGCAGGTCACGCTGGATCTGGCGCCGATGCCCAAGAAGGATCGTCGTGCCTTCGAGATGGCGATCAAGGCCGCGTTCCGGGCGGATAGTATCGAAACCGTGCTGGCCGGCTGGACACCGCTGGGTCACTACGAATTGCAGCGCCAAAGGCTGCGCCAGCCCCTGACAACCCTGTTGAGGCCGCGCGGATGACCTGTCCGATCTGCCAACGCAAGGCCGATCCGGCCTATCGTCCCTTCTGTTCGAAGCGCTGCGCCGATGTGGACCTGGCACGCTGGTTCAGCGGCTCCTATGCCGTGCCGTCGCAGGATCCCGACGATATGGACGCGGCCCTGGACGCCATGGAAGAGGCCCTGCGCGACCTGCCGCAAAAGCCGCATTAGCCAGTCCGGAGATACACACGACAGGCCTTGCGCAGCTATCATGCGAAGAAGGCAAAATTTTTCCGCAAACCCACTGGACAGCCCGCAGCACCTCGCCTAGAACGCTGCAACCCGAACGCCTCGCGTTCTCCCGTGCCCGGGTAGCTCAGGGGTAGAGCAGTGGATTGAAAATCCTCGTGTCG
>JANREX010000048.1:0-18267 GCA_030758115.1 Paracoccaceae bacterium
GGCACCAGCGCGTGACGATAGGACCAGACCAGATCGCCGTCCGCTTCCAGCCCCGGCAATTCGCGCGCCCGCGCGCCCGTGGCCAGCACGATGTTGGGCGCGGTCAGCTCTTCGGTGCCCTTGTCGGTCTTGACGGTCACGCGGCCCTTGGCGGGGATCGTCGCCTCGCCCATCACGACGGTGATCTTGTTCTTCTTCATCAGGTGGCCGATGCCCGAGGACAGCTGCTTGGCCACCCCGCGCGAACGTTTCACCACCGCATCCAGATCATAGGTGATGTTTTCCGCGCCAAGGCCGAATTCCTTGGCCCGGTGCATCAGATGGAACACTTCGGACGACCGCAGCATCGCCTTGGTCGGGATGCAGCCCCAGTTCAGGCAGATGCCGCCCAGGTTCTCGCGCTCGACGATCACCACCTTCAGGCCCAGCTGCGCCGCGCGGATCGCCGCGACATAGCCCCCCGGCCCCGCGCCGATCACGATCAGATCAAATGCTTTGGCAGACATGCGCCCCTCCGATTCCAAAATTAGTTTGACGTTAAACTAATTCCGGTCGCGCATCAACGCGACATATCCGCAGGATATGCCGGGCACATGGACACAGGGCGTCTGCGCCCTTATCCGGCCTGCAATTGCCGGACAGTCTCGCCATAGCCGCCCTGATCGACATAGTCGCGCTCTGGCGCGGTCGAGGCGCGCGCAAGGGCGGCATTGCGATAGGGGAAGCGTCCGAACAGGCGGATCACCTCGCGATGGGCCTTGGCATGCAGCAGGTTCGAGGCGCCGGTTTCCGGCATCCGTTCATGCATCAGGCGCACGCAGCGTTCCTGATCGCACAGGTTCTCGGAATGCATGAGCGGCAGGTAGAAGAACTGCCGCGCGGGTTCGGCGATCTTCAGATCCCATTTGCGGTCGATGGCGTTCTTGGCCGCGGCCAGCGCGCTGCGGTCGGTCTCGAAGGCGCGGGCAGAGCCGCGGAACATGTTGCGCGGGAACTGATCGGTCAGGATGATATAGGCAAGCGCCCCGCTGGGGTAGGTCAGCCACAGGCCATGGGCCCCTTCGACGGCTTCGTTCCATGCGCCCAGGAACCTGTCGCGGATCCGCTGATCCAGCGCATCGTCGGTTGCATACCAATCTGCAGGCGTCAGCTCATCCAGCCAGAATGACAACACCTCATCCGCAGTCACCATCACGCTCCTCCTCACCGTTCGCCCGGGTCACAGAAAGGTTACGAAACCTTCAACCGATCTGCCCAGTAAATAATTGCGACAGTCTCGACATACAATCTGATGGTTGCGGTATCAGGCCGATTTGTCGCGCTCCTGCTCGGCGTCGGCGGTGCTGATGGCATATTCGCGTGCCACATCCAGCGCGACCGAGGTCGCGGTGGGCGAAATCGGTGTGTAGGTCGCGGTCTCGGAGATGGACGGCGCGCGCCGCTGGGTCATGCGGTAGGCCGCATAGAGCGCCAGCGAGATCAGCAGCACCGCGATCACCAGGAAATAGCCGGGCGATCCGAAAACCCCCATCATCCAACCGGTGACAAGCGGCCCCGCGATCGCGCCCAGACCGTTGATGAACAACAGCCCGCCCGATGCGGCGGCCATGTCATCGCGATCCAGGAAGTCGTTGGTATAGGCGATCAGCAGCGAATAGAGCGGGTTGCTGGTGCCGCCCACCAGGAAGGCCGCCCCCAGCAGCAGGGGAAAGGAGGCGCCCGCCACCATGCCCAGAACCGCCCCTGCCCCGCCCAATGCGGCGGTCAGCAGGATCAGCATGCGCCGGTCCATCCGGTCGGACAGCCAGCCCAGGGGGAATTGCAGCATCGTGGCCCCAAGGTAGAAGGCGGTCACGAACATCGAGATTTCGGGGATGCTCAGGCCGGTCTGGGCGCCGTAAACCGCGGCCATGCCGAATTGCGCGGCAAAGACACCGCCCAGCAGGAACATGCCCATGCAGCCCAGCGGCGAGACATTGAACAGTTCGCGCAGGGTCATCGGCTTGGTCGTATCGAAGGCCGGCGTCGGCGTGACCGACAGAAGGATCGGGGCAAAGGCGATCGAGACCAGCACCGAAGGGATCACGAACAGGATGAAACCGCCGGGATCCGCAACCAGCAGCAGGCCCTGCGCGATCATGATGCCGCCGACCTGCACCAGCATGTACATCGACAGCGCCTGGCCGCGGGTCTCGTTGGTGGCCGCGTTGTTCAGCCAGCTTTCGGCGGTCACGTAGACCCCGCAGAAGCAAAAGCCGATCACGATACGGCAGGCCATCCAGACCCAGGGATTGGGCCAGCTTGGATAAAGGATCAGCACCGCCGAAATCAACGAGGCAAGTGCCGCGAAGACCCGCACATGACCGACACGGCGGATCATCTCGGGCGCCAGTTTCGATCCGCCCAGGAAGCCCACGAAATAGGCCGACATGATCATCGACATCTCGAAGGTGGAAAAGCCTTCGATCTCGCCGCGCACACCCAGAAGCGTGCCCTGCAAGCCATTGCCGATCATCAGCAGCAGAAGCCCCAGCAGAAGCGCCCATGCGTTGGACAGGAATTTCAGCATTGGGTCCTCCTTGGCAGCGCCGCACCTCGTGCCACGGGAATGTAACGTCAGGCTAACGGGGGCCTGCCCCGCCTGTCATGGACAAAAACGACTCATGTATGTCGCGGGCCTTGTCTTCGCCCCCCTCCCTCACATCTCAGCGTGGCGGGATCAACAGGGAGGCATCCCCATAGGAGAAGAACCTGTAGCGTTCCGCCACGGCATGGGCATAGATCCGCCGGATCCTGTCCTGTCCCATCAGCGCCGAGACCAGCATCATCAGGGTGGATTTGGGCAGGTGGAAATTGGTCATCAATGCGTCGGTCACGTGGAAGGTGAAACCGGGATAGATGAAGATGTCGGTATCGCCGGCAAAAGGCGCGATCCCGCCGGTCGCGCGCGCCGCCGTTTCGATCAGGCGCAGGGCGGTGGTGCCCACGGGGATGATCCGGCCGCCCGCGGCCTTGGTCGCGGCGATCTCGGCGGCGGCGGTCGTGCTGACCTCGCCCCATTCGGCATGCATGCGGTGGGTGGTCACGTCATCGACCTTGACCGGCAAAAAGGTCCCCGCCCCCACATGCAGCGTGACATGGGTGAACTGCACGCCCATCTCGGCCAGCGCCTTGAGCAAGGGTTCGTCGAAATGCAACGAGGCCGTCGGCGCGGCCACGGCCCCCGCCCGTTTGGCCCATACCGTCTGATAGTCTTCCTTGTCCTGCGCATCGGCGGGGCGGCGCGCGGCGATATAGGGGGGAAGCGGCATCGCCCCCGCCTGGGCCAGGGCCGCGTCGAAATCGGGGCCGGTCAGGTTGAAGGACAAAAGGCCTTGCCCCTCCTCGCGGCCCTGAAGCACCGCCGAAAGATCATCCGAGAACACGATCGTCTCGCCGTCGCGCAGCTTTTTCAGCGGCTTGATCAGCGCGGACCAAAGCCCGCCGGGGCGTGGCTCCAGCAGCGTGACCTCGATCTTGGCGACGGTTTCGCCCGCCTCGCCATGCCGGTGGCGCTGGCCAAAGAGGCGCGCGGGGATCACCCGCGTATCATTCAGGATCAGACGGTCGCCCGGCCGCAGCCATGTGGTCAGATCGCGCACATGGGCGTCATGGAAACTGTCGCCCTCGGCCACCAGCAGCCGCGCCGCGCTGCGCGGCTTGACGGGGCGCGTGGCGATCAGATCATCGGGCAGATCGAAGTCGAAGTCGGACAGGTGCATGGGCGGTCTCGTGCTGGGCATGGGCGCGGTTGTCATCTGGGGGCAGATAGACATACCGCCCAGGACCTGCAACCATTCAGGTCCCGTCAGGGGTTGGCATCGGGCCCGGGGCGGCGAAACACCTCGCGCAGGAAGCCCGGCGCCAGTGCGGAGAGCGGGTTCAGCTGAACCTGCGGATCCTCGGGCGTGCCGCGCAGCCTGTAGGTGAAGCCGATCAGCCCCTCGCCCTTGCGCGTCAGAAGCGACCCGATCCCGTTGATCATGTAGACCGGCGAGAAGACGCCCTGGAATTCCATCTGCTTGCGCGCAAGATCATAGGTCCCGTCCATCGACACCCCCAGCGAGGCCCCCACGGCCGAGCCCTCGCGCAGGATGACCCGGTCCGGCGTCAGCAGGAAATCGGCCTCGACCTCGGAAAAATGCAGGCCCGATCCGTTCATCTGTTCCAGCAGGCCGACCACGCTGACCGCGTTGATCAGGGCGGCCAGCGCCGGCGCGTCGCGCAGGCGCAGGTTGTCCACCCGCAAGGTCCCGTCGTAGCTGCCGGGGGCTGCCGCCGGGCGCAGCGTCAGGTCGAGCGTGCCGTCGCGGGCCTGCGGCAACAGACCGGCCGCGGCGATGACGCGGCCCGCGGTTTCGGACTGGATACGGAAGGCGCTGCGCCCGTTCATCGGCAATACGCGCCCGACAATGTCGGCCTGGCCATTCACGCTGCCGCGGAAATTGCCGTCCAGCCCGCCGGTGGTGGTGAAATCACCGCGAAAGCCCGTCAGCGCGATACCTTCCGTGATCACCAAGCGATCCAGCGCGACGCGCAGCGGCCCACCGGACTGGGCGCCGCCCGACCCCGATCCGCCCAGCGTGCTGCGCCGCAAATCGGCGGTCCCGCCGGTCACGGCGATCCCCGGCACGCGCCCCGGCCCGCGCCCCGTCAGGGTCACGGGGGCGTCCAGCCAGTCACCGGCGCGCACACGGTCCAGACGAGCGGCGGCGAATTGCCCCTCGGGTGTGAGGTCGATCGCCCCCGTCAACGAGAGGCCCGGTGCCTCAAGCGCGATCCGGTCCACCTTGACAGGTGTGCCAAGACTGCCGCGCACCTCCAGCTTGCCACGGCTGGCGCGCGGCAGGCTCCATCCCAGGGGCGGCACCGACAGGCCAAGCCCCGCAAGATCCGAGGTCAGGTTGAAACGCGGCGTGCCGTCGCGCGACAGGTCCAGCGCGATCTGCCCCTGTGCCGCGCCGCTGAAGGTTCCGGGCGGCAGATCAAGCCTGAATTCATCCGCAAAGGCCTGCGACAGGGTGACCATGCCCCTGACCTGGCTTTCACCGCGCGCATTGTCCTTCAACGCGGTGCTCCAGGTCGCGTCGAAAGGCACATCGCCCAGCAGCCCCTTGCCCCCGATGCTGAGGCTGGCGGTATCGGCCCTGAGGTCCAGCGCCTCGGCGCGCAGGGTCCGGCCCGGCATGATCTGGGTGCTTTGCACATCGCTGAGCCGGGCGGTCACGGCAAAGCGCAGATCCGAGGGCGCCATGGGACGGATCAGAGGCATGTCGATCAGGGCCGTCACCTCGGCCTGGCCATCGGCAAGATCCACGGCGCGGCCCGCCCGTTCGATCAGGCGCAGATTGGGACTGTCCAGCATGGACAGCCCCGCCGTGATGCTGCCCTGCCCGACCAGGCGCACCTGGGCACGGGCCGGACGCTGGCGCACGTCGGGAATGATGAAACTGGTACCGGCGAGGTCCAGCGTCCCGCCCTCTGGCGGGGTGACACGGCCACGGGTCGCGCTGACCACGAAGCGGTTCCCGGTCAGGCTGGCTTGCCCCGCGGCATCGGTCAGCAAGGGCATCTCGCGCGCATAGGTCACATTCGCCCCGTCGAAGCCGAACCCCAGGTAAAGCTTGTCCTCGCCGCCCGGATTGCGCCGCCAGCCCATCTGGATGTCATGCAGCCGGGCGCTGTGCAGGTTCTCGGCCACCCAGTTGCGGGTATTGGGCACCGCGCGTTCGGGCCAGAGTTGCAGCACGCGTTCCGGCAGGACGGCATCCATGCTGCCATTGACCGCCACCTGCCAACCATCGGCGGTGATGCCCACCTGCCCGTCCAGCAGCAGCCTTTGCCCCCGGTCGAAGAGCGTCAGCTGCCCCAGCGACAGGCGGAACGGTTCCAGGTCAAGACGCAGGTCCAGCAGCGCCTCTTCCAGCTCGACCGGCGTTTCGTAAAGATCCGCGGGATCGGCAATGATGTCATGGATGCGGAACTGCCCCAGCAGGCTGGCGGGCCAACCATCCTGCAGCGCGGCGATGGTGGCCGTGCCTTCGGCGCGCGCGGTGATCCATTTGCTGCGCACCGACAGGTCATCGAAGGCCAGTTGCCCGGTTTGCGGCGTGAAGGTCATGTAGGCGCGCGCGGCATCGAAGGGGATCGGCGCGGCCTCGTCGCTGGGCTGCACGACGCCCTGCCCGATCTGCAGCGCCACGCTCAGCGGGCCGGGGGTGCCGGTATCGTCGACCGTCACCCGCATCGCGCCCGAGATGGGCGCGCGCAACACGCCAAGCCAGGCCAGGGCGCTGGACTGGCTGGCCAGATCCGCGGCGGTGATGTCTTCGAAGCTGAGCCCGATCTGCGCCACCGAGGTGCCGATCCGGCCGGTGTAATTCATGCTGAGCGAGCTGGCATAGTCATAGCCCGACAGCAGCGCCACATCCCCGCGCAGCCGCAGGTCATCGCCGTTGCGGCGCAATTCCAGCCGCCCGCCATCCACCTGCCAGGCCCGCCCGGTGCGCGCATCCTCGTAGCGCAGGCCCAGGTTGTCGGCGTCGATCACCCGCAGCCCGGCAAAACGCGGCTGCGTCAACAGGTTGTCCAGCCCTTCGATCAACGCGGCGGGGTTCGGCGCGCGCTCCACCGGGGGCAGCGCGTCACCCAGGGCCAGATCGAAGGTGCCGTCGGCCATCCGGCGCAGCGTCATCCGCAGCCCGGACAGGGTCACCCGGCCCGGCTGGATCTTGCCGCGCAACAGCGCCTCGCCCGAGACACCGGCCTCAAGCTCGCCCAGCGACATGATGGGCAGACCGTCCGCAGAGGCCAGGGACACGTCGCGCAGCCTGATCCGGGGGGTCCAGCCATCATCGACGATCATCACCAGGTCGGAAAACCCCAGGGTCAGCCCCGGCAGCGCCTCGGCCGCGCGGGCCTCGATCCGGTCGCGCAGCCAGTCGGGCGCGACGATGGGCCGACTGACCAGCCATGACAGGGCCGCGCCCGCAAGCCCCACCAGCACCACCAGCACCATCACGGTGCGCAGCACGGACCACATCATCGAGCGGGCAAGACCACGCCCCGCCCGGCGCGCGGGTGCTTCCGCGCGATCGTCCGGCCGGGACGCGCCTTCGGTGATGTCCTGATCCTGCGATGTCATACCGATCCGGTCTGCCTGCCTGTCTGCGTCCCTGGTCCGGGCATGGCTGCCCTGCCGTTGCGGCCCTGCCGCGCGCGGCCGGACCATGCCCCTTGTCCCCAGTTATCAACCGCCCGCAAGGCCTTGTCTTTGGCCGCGCGCTGCATTTGTGGTGAAACTTGCGCTCACCTGCCTTTATTGTCGCCTGTCACATCCTAATTTGAAACTCACAAATTCACCAACGCCGTTCACGGAAGGACACGAAAATGCTCGCACCCCAGGATCAAGCCCCGGATTTCACCCTGCCCCGCGATGGCGGCGGCACTGTCAGCCTGTCGTCCCTGCGCCCGGCGCCGGTGGTCCTGTTCTTCTATCCGCGCGATGACACGCCGGGTTGCACCACGGAAAACAAGGCCTTTTCCGACCTGCTGGACCAGTTCGGCGCTGCGGGCGTGCAGGTGTTCGGGATCTCGAAAGAGGATATCGCCAGCCATGACAAGTTCCGCGACAAGCATGGGTTGCGCGCGCCGCTGTTGTCCGATGCCGACAGCACGGTCTGCGAAGACTATGGGGTCTGGAAGGAAAAATCCATGTATGGCAAGAAGTTCTTCGGAATCGAGCGCAGCACCTTCCTGATCGACGGCGAAGGCCGCATCGCCAAGGTCTGGGCCAAGGTCAAGGTGCCCGGCCATGCCGAAGAGGTGCTGGAGGCCGCGAAGGCGCTGTAAGGGCGTGTGCGAAAGGACGGGCGGGATGGCTGACACGACATTGGCGCAAATGGCGGTCGAGGTTCTGACAACCGCCGACGGGCGCGCCAAGACAGCCCTGTCCCATGCCCATGCCGCGACCTGGCGCGCGGCGCGGGCGGCCGGCACACCCTTGCCGATCGGGCGGGCCGCGCCGCCCGATCATCCGGCACGCCCTGCCGCCCCCGCGCTGCTGGATCCGCGTGATGTGCCGCGTCGCAAGCCCGGCAGCCCGCAGGGCCGCATCGCCATGCTGCATGCGGTCGCCCATATCGAGCTGAACGCGGTCGATCTGCACTGGGATATCATCGCCCGTTTCACCGACACGCCGATGCCGCTGGGATTCTACGATGACTGGGTCAAGGCCGCGGATGAAGAATCAAAGCATTTCAACCTGATATGCGACTGTCTTGAAGCACAGGGCAGCCATTACGGCGCGCTGGCCGCCCATGCCGGCATGTGGCGCGCGGCATCGGACACGGGCGATGACATCATGGGCCGGCTTGCCGTCGTGCCCATGGTGCTGGAAGCGCGCGGCCTTGATGTGACGCCCGGCATGATCGCGCATTTCGAAAAGGCCGGTGACAGCCGTACGGTCGATGCGCTGAACGTGATCTATGCCGAGGAAGTCAGCCATGTGGCCTATGGATCGAAGTGGTTTCACTTTCTGTGCGGACGCCACGACCTTGACCCGAAGGACGTGTTTCACGGCCTTGTCCGGCGCTATTTCCATGGGCTTCTGAAGCCGCCGTTCAACGAGGAAAAGCGCGCCGAGGCAGGCCTTCCGCCCGATTTCTACTGGCCGCTGACCGAGGACATCCCGGCGGGCTGATGGCGTGTCGGCGGGATTTTGCCAATTTTCAGGCATTTACCCATGTCGTCCGCATTCCTGCCGCAAACTTCTTGCCCCAACGGTCAGGTCTGTTTACCACCTCTTGAGGGGTTGGCCAGGTGGGGACCAAGCGGCCACCCTTGTGGGGATGGAACAAGGGACAGACTGGTGAGGACAAGACTGGCAATCCGGGTTCACGCGACACTTGAGCGTTGGTTTCCGGAAAGACGGCTGTTTCTGCGATCAGACACAGACACACGATTCATCCGGCTGAAGCCGGGCACGCAACTGATCGCCTTTTCAGGCAGCGCCCTCGTGGTGGCCTGGGCGATCATCGCCACGGCGATCCTGCTGATGGACAGCATCGGATCGGGCAATTTCCGCGAACAGGCAAAACGGGATCAGCGCACCTACGAGATGCGGCTGAACGTGCTGGCCTCGGAACGTGACGCGCGCGCCGCCGAGGCGCTGGCCGCGCAGGAGCGGTTCAATTCGGCCCTGGGCCAGATCTCGGTGATGCAATCGCAATTGCTGCAATCCGAAACCCGCCGCCGCGAGATGGAGACCGGGATCGAGGTGATCCAGACCACGCTGCGCCGCACCATCCGCGAGCGCGAGGCCGCGCGGGTCGAACTGGCGGCACTCAAGGAACAGATGGAAGGCGGCACCGGCGCGAATGGCGCGGTCATGGCCTCCAGCCCCGCGGCGGGCGAGGCGATCGACTTCTTGTCGATGGCGCTGGCCGAAACCGCAGCCGAGCGCGACCTTGTGCGCGCGGATGCCGAGGACGCGCTGATCCGCGCCGACGAAATGGCCTTTGAAATCCGGCTGATGCAGGATCAGAACGACCAGATCTTCCGCCAGCTGGAAGAGGCGATGGCGGTATCCGTCTCGCCGCTGGACAAGATGTTCCGCTCGGCCGGGCTCAATACGGAATCGATCATCAGCCAGGTGCGCCGTGGCTATTCCGGCCAGGGAGGTCCGTTGACCCCTTTGAGCTTTTCCACGCGGGGAGATGACACGATAACCCCCGACACGGAACGGGCGAACCGGATCCTCAACCAGATGGACCAGTTGAACATGTACCGTATCGCCGCGGAAAAGGCGCCTTTCGCGACCCCGGTGAAATCGGGATTCCGCTTCACCAGCGGTTTCGGCGTGCGGCGCGATCCCAAGACCGGTGGACGGCGCATGCATGAGGGCGTCGATTTCGCAGGGCCGGTGGGCACGCCGCTTTACGCAACAGCCGATGGCACGGTGATCCATGCCGGCTGGCAGTCAGGCTACGGTCGCCTGGTCAAGATCCAGCACGAGTTCGGGATCGAGACGCGTTTCGCCCATTTGTCCAAAATTAACGTGAGCGTCGGACAAAGGGTATCGCGCGGGGATCGTATAGGTGATATGGGAGCCTCTGGGCGTGTGACTGGCCCGCACCTGCATTACGAAGTGCGCGTGGGCGGACAGGCTGTCAATCCAATGATCTATATCAAGGCTGCAAACGATGTTTTCTAAGAGCAAAATCAACGAGCCGGGCCCCAAGGCGCCCGAGGCCCCCAAACCGACGATGCCGGAAACCTCGGCCACTGCGCCCAATGACTTCAAGGCCAGCGCGCCGAAGCCCAAGCCGCCCGCGTCGATCCTGTCATCGGATCTGCACATCACGGGCAACCTCAAGACCTCGGGCGATATCCAGGTCGAAGGCTCGGTGGATGGTGATATCCGCGCGCATCTGCTGACCATCGGCGAAAGCGCGACCATCAAGGGCGAGGTCGTGGCCGATGACGTGGTGATCAACGGTCGCATCGTCGGCCGCGTCCGTGGCCTGAAGGTGCGCCTGACATCGACCGCACGGGTCGAGGGCGACATCATCCACAAGACCATCGCGATCGAATCCGGCGCGCATTTCGAGGGATCGGTGCAGCGTCAGGACGATCCGCTGACGCCGAAGGGCAGCGCCCCTGCCCCCAAGGCCGCAGGAACCGACAGCGCAAGCTGATCGCTGACAACACATGTGAAAAGGCGCCGCTGCATCGCAGTCGGCGCCTTTTCCATTTGCATGTGGCGCGGCTCAGGCCTCGAGCTCGGCATCCCAGTAGAGGTAGTCCATCCAGCTTTCATGCAGGTGGTTCGGCGGGAACTTGCGGCCCATGTTGCGCAATTCCTCGGCCCCCGGCGCGCGCGGGGGTTTGCGCAGGTGCATTCCCGCATGGCGCAGCGATTTGGCGCCCTTGCGCAGGTTGCACGGCGCGCAGGCGGCGACCACGTTCTGCCAGCTGGTGATTCCGCCCGACGCACGTGGCACCACGTGATCGAAGGTCAGATCGCCCTTGGCCCCGCAATACTGACAGCTGAATTCGTCCCGCAGAAAAAGATTGAAGCGCGTGAAGGCCACGCGCTTCTGGGGTTTGACGTAATCTTTCAGCACCACGACCGAGGGAAGCCTGAACACCGTGCTGGGGCTTCGCACCACATGATCGTATTCGGCCACGATATCGACCCGGTCCAGCCAGGCCGCCTTGACCGCCTCCTGCCAGGGCCAGAGCGACAGCGGGTAATAGGACAAGGGCCTGTAGTCCGCGTTCAGCACAAGGGCCGGGTGTTGCCGCAGCATGGCCGGTTCCCTGACGAATTCCGTTCTGAAGTCTCCATTCATCTGGCGCAAAGCTCCCCTGCCCTGTCTGCCGCTATCTGGCTCCAGAGCGGGTGCACCCGCCCCGTCATGTCACGACTATATATCGTGTCACGCATCCGGCAAGCCCCATTACCTGCCACTGCCCTGCGACAGGTAGCCCGGTCATGCGACAGGCAGATGACAGATGAAAAGACAGGCGGTCAGAGGGAAAGCTTGTCGCGCATGAAGGCCAGCGCCACGGACAGCCCGTCGGGGGCGATGCCGTGGGCGGTGCCCTTCATGATATGGGCGAAGACTTCGGTGAAGCCCGCATCCTGAAGCGCTTGCGCGGCCTGCGGCAACGATTGCACCGGCACGACATCATCCGCATCGCCATGCACCAGCAGGATGGGCATGCGGCTGACCACCTCGTCAGGCAGCACTTCGGGTTGCAGCAGGCGGCCCGAGAAGGCGATGACGCCCGCGACCGGGTCCTCGCGGCGCGGGGCCACGTGCAGGGACATCATCGAGCCCTGGGAAAAGCCAAGCAGCACCATCTGTTCGGGCAGCAGATCCTCGTCCACAAGGATGCCGTCCAGAAAGGCGTTCAGATCCTCGACGGCCGCCTGCAGGCCACGCGCGGCCTCTTCCTCGGACGAGCCGTCGATCCAGGGGATCGGGAACCATTGATAGCCAAAGGGCGCACCGGCGCAGGATTCGGGCGCATCCGGGGCCACGAACAGCGTGTCGGGCAGATGTTCGCCCAAAGGGTCGGCCAGGCCCAGAAGATCGGCGCCGTTGGCCCCGTAACCATGCAGGAACACCACGACCGAGCGCGTCTCGCCCGAGAGGGCTTCGCGCCGCTGTGCATTCAATCCCCGTGTCATGCGATGCCTTCCTTCTGCTTTTGCACATGGTAGTAGGCCCAAAGCATGCGCGCTGCAACCGATCGCCACGGGCTCCAGCGTGCCGCCATCTGCCGCAGCGCCGCTTCGCGCGGGCGGTCGGGCAGATCGTAGAGCATCCGCGCCCCTTCCTGCAGGGCCAGATCGCCGGGCGCAAAGACATCGGCGCGGCCAAGGCTGAACATCGCATAGATCTCGGCGGTCCAGACGCCGATCCCCTTCACGGCGACAAGGGTCTTGATCACCTCGTCGGTGGGGGCGTGGCGCAGCGCGTCATAGTCGATGGCGGCTTCGGCCAGTGCGCGGGCATAGACCGCCTTTTGCCGGCTGAGGCCATGGGCGCGCAGCGCCTCATCCGTTTGCGCGGCCACGGCCTCGGGCGTGGTCAGACCCGCCACCTCAAGCCGGCCCCAGATCGCGCGGGCCGAGGCGACGCTGACCTGCTGGCTGACGATGGCGCTGAAGAGTTGCGCGAAACCATCGGGGCGGCGCCGCAGGGGCAAGGGGCCGGTCGCGGCATAGGCGCGCGCCATATGCGGGTCTGTCCGGCACAGCCAGTCGACCCCTTCGGCGACGCAAGTGTCCGCGCGGATGATGCGGCCGGTCATCGGGCTGCCTTTCGTGGCGAATCAGGCTGTGCTGCGATCGATATCATGCCCGAACACTATCCCAACCGCCGCTCGAGGCCAGTCGGCGCGGGTTTGGCGGGGCATTTCCGGGTGAGATGCAGAAAAGACCGCGCATCCCAAGGGCGCGCGCGCGCTGGCATGTTCTTGCGTTCTGGCGGTCCGCGTGGAAACCACGTTCAGAGATATCCGGCGACAACCGGGAATTTCTTCTGAATGCGGGCGCTATTTCGCGCGATGTAGCAAACAAAACCGCTTTATTTGCGCGATCAGCAGGACAATATTCCCCGCATGAGCAACATGTTCCCCCTTCCCAATGCACAATGGCCGGTGATGAGCCCCGGTTCGGTCTGGCTGTGCGGCGCAGGGCCCGGCGATCCCGGCCTGCTGACCCTGCATGCGCTGAATGCGCTGCGGCAGGCGGATGTGGTGGTCTATGACGCACTGGTCAGCCAGGACATTCTGGACTGGGCCCCGCAGGCGCAACTGGAATACGCAGGCAAGCGCGGCGGCAAGCCCTCGGCGCTGCAGGATGACATCACGCAGCGGCTGGTTGATCTGGCGCGGCAGGGCAAGCGGGTGCTGCGGCTGAAAGGCGGCGATCCTTTCGTCTTCGGACGCGGCGGTGAAGAGGCCCAGACCCTGATCGGCGCGGGCATCCAGGTGCGCATCATTCCCGGCATCACGGCCGGGATCGGTGGCCTGGCCTATGCGGGCATCCCTGTCACGCATCGGACGGTCAACCAATCCGTCACCTTCGTCACCGGCCATGACGCCACCGGCGACACGCCCACCAGCCTTGACTGGGACGGAATCGCCAAGGGCAGCCAGATGATCGTGATCTACATGGGCATGAAGCACGTGGGCCAGATCGCAGCGAAACTGATCGCGGCGGGGCGCAGCCCGGACGAGCCTGCCGCCGTCGTCGTCTCGGCCACGACGACGAAGCAGCAGGTCCTGGACACGACGCTGGGCCGGATGGAGGCCGATATCGCCGCCTCCGGGCTGGAGCCGCCCGCGATCCTGTGCATCGGCGAAGGTGTGCGCCTGCGCGAGGGGCTGGACTGGCAGGCGCTGGCGGTGGGCCTGTCACCCGCGCTGCGCCCCGCGATGGCGGCCTGCTAGGTCGGACAGGGCGACATTATCGCCCTTGCGGCTGTCCTGCGCGCGGTCTAGCAATTTCGCATGAGCGAAACTGCATATATCCCCGACGACGCCCGCGCCAAGCGCAACGTGATGATCCTTGTGATGGCGCAGGCCATCCTGGGATCGCAGATGCCGATGATCTTCACCATCGGCGGCCTTGCGGGCCAGTCGCTGGCCACGAACCTGTGCTGGGCGACGCTGCCGATCTCGCTGATCGTGCTGGGGTCGATGCTGGCGGCAACGCCTGTATCCGCCATCATGCAGAAATACGGACGTCGCACCGGCTTTCTGATCGGCACCACGGCGGGGGCCATCGGCGGGGCGGTCGGGGCCTACGGGCTTTATGTCGCCTCTTTCCCGATCTTCCTGCTGGGCAGCTTCATCACCGGCATCTACATGTCCGGACAGGGCTTCTACCGTTTCGCCGCCGCCGACACGGCGTCAGACGCCTACCGGCCCAAGGCGATTTCCTATGTCATGGCGGGCGGGCTGCTGAGTGCCGTGATCGGGCCGCAACTGGTCAAGGTGACGGCCGAGTCGATGGTCATCCCCTTCCTTGGCACCTATCTGGCGGTGATCGCGGTCAATGTGATCGGGTCGGGCCTGTTCTTCTTCCTCGACATCCCCACGCCCAAGCCGCCTGCGCATGACGCCCCCAAGGGCCGCAGCCGGATGGAGCTGCTCAAGACACCCGCCGTGGCCGTGGCCGTGATCTGCGCGACCGTATCCTATGCGCTGATGAACCTTGTCATGACATCCTCGCCGCTGGCGGTGGTGGGCTGCGGCTTTGCCACCAATGACGCGGCCAATGTGGTCACCGCCCATGTTCTGGCGATGTATGCGCCGTCGTTCTTCACCGGGCATCTGATCGCGCGTTTCGGGGTGCAGCGGATCGTGGGCCTTGGCCTGCTGATCCTGGCCGGTGCCGGGGGTGTGGCCCTGATGGGGGTCGAGCTGGAGCATTTCTTTATCGCGCTGATCCTGCTGGGCATCGGCTGGAACTTCGGCTTCATCGGGGCGACGACAATGCTTGCATCCAACCACGCGCCGCATGAGCGCGGGCGCGTGCAGGGCATGAACGACCTGATCGTGTTCGGCGGGGTCACGATGGCCTCGTTGTCGTCGGGCAGCCTGATGAACTGTTCGGGTGGCACCGCGCAAGAGGGCTGGATGGCCGTCAACATGGCGATGCTGCCCTTCCTGGTGCTGGCGACCGGGGCGCTGATCTGGCTGGCGATGCGCCCGAAAGAGGCGTGAGCCGCTAGAAGAAGCGCGCCCGCAACAGGCCAAGGCGGCGCAGCGCCTCGGGTTCGGCCAGCCGCCCTTCGGGGATTGCGGCGGGATCGCGCAGGGCGCGGGCCAGGATACCTGCCGCGCGCCAGCCCGCCAGTTCCGCCAGACGCTGCGGCGCTGATGGCCGTCCGCCCCCGCCGGGGCGACGCGCCTTGTCCAGATGGGCGCGCACCAGATCCTCGAAATGGGAAGTCGTCATCTCGGGCAGCGGGTTCACCGCACGCGCCAGGAACAGCGGCACACCCAGGAAGTAATTGGCCAGACCCGACGCCGCGCCGAGGTCACGCGCGCGGACCTCCTGCGTCGATCCCAGCGCGCGCGCGGCCACCCACATCAACGTACCGGCGGTGTCGGCCACGTAATCGGCAAGGTCATCCGCCCCGGCCATGGGCAGGCGCTGCGCCTCGCGGCGGCGGGCCTCGACGCAGGTCATCAACAGCCTTGCACCTGCGGGATCCAGCACATCGGCCAGGGGGCTTGCCACCTCATGCCGTCGGACCGGACCGCCCGCCGCGATCTCGTCCAGCGCATCACGCCACCATTGCAGGCGCATTTCGGCGATCAGGGGCTCGGCGCTCATCCAGGGGGCGCGGGCGATTTCCAGGTTGAAGGCGTAAAGCGGAAAAAGCACCCGCCGGGCCGCGACAGGCGCCGCCATGGTGGCGGCAAAGCGGTCGGGATCACCCCGTTCGACCAATTGGGCGCAAGCGGCGATCTCTTCGGTGATCACGCGGTCACCCTTGCGCTGCGGGGGGCATCGCGCAGAAGCTTCCAGTTGATCGCATCGAGCAGCGCCTCGAAGCTGGCGTCGACGATGTTCGGACTGACCCCCACGGTGGACCAGCGGCGGCCCTGCGCATCCTCGCTGTCGATGATGACGCGGGTCACGGCCTCCGTGCCGCCCTGGGTGATGCGCACCTTGAAGTCGACCAGCCGCATGTCGGCGATCACCTCGCTATAGGGGCCAAGATCCTTGGCCAGCGCCTTGGCCAGCGCGTTGACCGGGCCGCGATCCGATCCGGCCTCGTCCATCGACTCGCTGACCGAGAGCTTCTTTTCGCCGTCCACCTTCAGCACGACAACCGCCTCGGACAGGCTGACCATGCGGTCATACTTGTTCTTGCGCCGCTCGACCGTGACGCGGTAGCGCTTGACCTCGAAGAAATCGGGCGCGCGGCCCATCTCGGCGCGGGCCAGCAATTCGAAACTGGCCTGTGCGGTGTCGTAGGAATAGCCCTCGCCCTCGCGCGCCTTGACGAGGTCAAGGATGCGGCCCAGCACCGGATCATCGGGCGCCACCTCCAGCCCCGCCTCGGACAGGCGGCGGCGCAGGTTCGATTGGCCCGCCTGGTTCGACATGGGCACGATGCGGGCATTGCCGACCACGGCCGGGTCGACATGTTCATAGGTCGCGGGATCCTTGAGGATCGCGCTGGCATGCAGCCCGGCCTTGTGCGCGAAGGCCGAGGCGCCGACATAGGCGGCCTGGCGCAGGGGCACGCGGTTCAGGATCTCGTCCAGGCGGCGGCTGGCGCGGGTCAGGCCGGACAGCGCCTCAAGCGTCACGCCGGTCTCGAAGCGGCTGGCATAGGGTTCTTTCAGCAGCAGCGTCGGGATGATCGTGGTCAGGTTCGCATTGCCGCAGCGTTCGCCCAACCCGTTCAGCGTGCCCTGCACCTGTCGGGCCCCTGCCTCGATCGCGGCAAGGGTGCCCGCCACGGCGGTTTCGGTGTCGTTATGGGTATGGATGCCCAGGCGGTCGCCGGGGATGCCTGCGGCGATCACCTCGGCGGTGATCCGGCCGATCTCATGCGGCAGGCAGCCGCCGTTGGTGTCGCAAAGCACGACCCAGCGGGCCCCGGCATCGAGGGCGGCGCGCAGGACGGTCAGGGCATAATCGGGATTGGCGCGGTAGCCGTCGAAGAAATGTTCCGCATCGAACAGCGCCTCGCGCCCCTGCCCGACCAGATGCGCGATGGAGGCGGCGATGTTCCGGGTGTTCTCATCCAGCGTCACGCCAAGGGCGGTGGTGACGTGGAAATCATGCGCCTTGCCCACAAGACAGACAGCGCCGGTGCCTGCGTTCATCACGGCGGCGAGCACGTCATCGTTTGCGGCAGATCGCCCCGCCCGCTTGGTCATGCCGAAGGCCGTCAGCCGCGCGCGGGTCTGTGGCGCCGCCTCGAAAAACGCCGAATCCGTGGGGTTCGCACCGGGCCAGCCGCCTTCGATGTAATCCACGCCCAGATCGTCCAGCATCCCGGCGATGACCACCTTTTCGGCGGTCGAGAATTGCACGCCCTGCGTCTGCTGCCCGTCGCGCAGCGTGGTGTCGTAGATATAGAGGCGTTCGCGGGTCATCGGTGGGCCTGTGCTTCTTCTTGCCGCAAATATCCGCGGGGGGAATGACCCGCAGGGTCATGGGGGGCCGCAAGCCCCCCTGCCATCAGACAGGTCATCGCAACGCGCCTCATTCCAGCCCCTCCAGTTTCGCGGGATCGAAATCGGGGCCGGGCACGAGTTCCACGCCGGCCTTGGACATGCGCACCTCGACCCCGGCGGCGATCAGCGCGGATTTGAGGCGGTCTACCTGCGCGAAGTCCTTGGTTTGCATCGCGGTTTCGCGGGCAGCGGCAAGACGGTGGGCCTGCGCCGAGAGATCCACGACAGGTGCGGCAGCCCATGCCGGAACGTCGTCCTGCATCAATCCGACAAGCTGCATCGCGCCGCGCAGGGCCGCCGCATCACCCGCCAAGGCAAGCTGATGGCATTCGGACAGGGCGGCATGGGTGTTCAGATCATCGCCAAGCGCATCGACGACCGGCTGGCTGGGGGCTGTGCCCTCCGGCGCTTCCGCCGCCAGCGCATACCATTTGCGCAGCGTCGCCTCGGCCTGAGCCGCCTTTTCCGCCGTCCAGTCCATCGGCTTGCGGTAATGCGTCATCA
>JANREX010000048.1:18367-20674 GCA_030758115.1 Paracoccaceae bacterium
ATGCCCTGGTCCAGCAGGTCGCGGACGGTGAAGAAATTGCCCAGGGACTTGGACATCTTCTTGCCCTCGACCAGCAGCATCTCGTTATGCATCCAGACGCTTGCGAAACCGCCCTCGGGGTGGGCGCAGCAGCTTTGGGCGATCTCGTTCTCATGGTGCGGAAACTGAAGGTCGATGCCGCCGCCATGGATGTCGAAGCTGGCGCCCAGAAGCTCATGCGCCATGGCCGAGCATTCGATATGCCAGCCGGGGCGGCCCCGGCCCCATGGGCTGTTCCAACCGGGCAGATCATCGCTCGAGGGTTTCCACAGCACGAAATCCATCGGATTGCGCTTGTAGGGGGCGACCTCGACCCTTGCGCCGGCGATCATGTCCTCGACCGTGCGGCCCGACAGCGCGCCGTAATCGGTGTAGCTGTCCACGGCGAAAAGGACATGGCCCTCGGCCTCATAGGCGTGGCCCGATGCGATCAGGTCTTCGATCATGGCGATCATCGCGCCGATATAGGCGGTTGCGCGGGGCTCATGGGTTGGGCGCAGCGCCCCCAACTCGTCCATGTCGTCGTGATACCAGCCGATGGTTTCGTCAGAGCGCTCGGTGATCAGCTCCTCAAGCGTGCCCGGTGCACCCGCCGCGCGCCGCTTTTGCGCGGTTTCGTTGATGCGGTCATCCACATCGGTGAAATTGCGCACATAGGTGACGTGACCCGGCCCATAGACATGGCGCAGCAGGCGGTAGAGCACGTCGAAGACCACCACGGGGCGGGCATTGCCCAGATGGGCGCGGTCATAAACGGTGGGACCGCAGACATACATCCGCACATTGTCGGGGTTCAGCGGGGTGAACACCTCTTTCCGGCGGGTCTTGGTGTTGTGCAGTTTGATGGTCGTCATCGGGTCCTCACACGCGGGTCCGCGGCGGGCTTAGCAACTTCAACTCGGGTTTGGAATAGAAGAACGCGCCGCCGGAAAGGTTCAGGCGGTAATGCAGCAAATGGTAATGATGTCATGCGCGTTCATCCCATCATCATATCCGCTGATCCTGTGCGCCACAATAGCTGAATTGACAGCGGCATGGTGGCTATGGCCTGTGACCCTGAGACAAGAACGAGGGTTGCCATGCAGTTGTCACATCGGATCACGCATCTTCTGGGGGATGGGGATGATGGCTGGGGCGTGTTCTACCGCGCACGCGCCATGAAGGCCGCGGGGCGCGATGTGATCGAGCTGACCATCGGCGAGCATGACATCCGCACCGATCCTGTGATCCTTGAGGCGATGCATGCCGCCGCGATGGCGGGGCAAACAGGCTATGCCAGCATCCCCGGCATTCCGGCGCTGCGCGATGCGGTGGCGGCGCGGGTGCAGGCGCGCACGGGCGTCGCGACGACGCGGGCCAATGTGCAGATCATGCCGGGTGGGCAGGCCGCGCTTTTCGCCGCGCTGCATGCGACCGGCGATCAGGGCGACAGCGCGCTTTACGTGGAACCGGCCTATGTGACCTATCCGGGGGTATTCCGCGCGCTGGGGCTGACACCCTGCCCCGTGGCCGCGCAGCCCGAGGACGGGTTTCAGCCACGCGCCACAGATCTGGATGCCGCCGCCCGCGCCGCGCATCGCCCGCGCAGCCTGCTGATCAACAGCCCCAACAATCCCACGGGCGGCGTCTACAGCCAGGCCACGCTGGAGGGGATCGCGCGGGTGGTTCTGGATCATGACATGTGGCTGATCTCGGACGAGGTTTATGACACGCAGGTCTGGGAGGGGGCGCATCTGAGCCCGCGCGCCCTGCCCGGCATGGCCGAGCGGACGCTGGTGATCGGGTCGATGTCGAAATCCCATGCGATGACCGGCAGCCGCATCGGCTGGGTCGTGGGACCAGAGGCGGCGGTGGCGCGACTGGCCGATCTCGCGACGCATACGACCTATGGCGTGCCCGGTTTCGTGCAGGAGGCGGCGTTGTTCGCTCTGGCGCAGGGCGACGGGCTGGAGGCGCAGGTGGCCGCGCCGTTCCTGCGGCGCCGCGCGCTGGCGCTGGATCTGCTGGGGCGGCAGAACATCGTCCGGGCGCAGCCGCCACAGGGCGCGATGTACCTGATGCTGGATATCCGCGCGACGGGCATGACGGGCGAAGACTTCGCGATGGCGCTGCTGGAACAGCACGGGATCGCGGTGATGCCGGGCGAAAGCTTTGGCGCGGCTGCGGCCGGTCACCTGCGCGTGGCGATGACGGTGGCGGATGACGTGTTTGTCAGCGCCTTGGCGCGGTTGCTGGACTTTGCGGCGGAACGGGCGGCTTGAGAGGCCG
>JANREX010000048.1:20774-96181 GCA_030758115.1 Paracoccaceae bacterium
AGCGCCTTGGCGCGGTTGCTGGACTTTGCGGCGGAACGGGCGGCTTGAGAGGCCGCGCCTATGGTCCGCGCGGTGAGGCGGACATGAAAACGGGGCCAAGCGGCCCCGTTTCGTTTTGCATCATGGCGCGGTGATCATTCGATCACGGTGACGGTCTTCATCACGTCGGGCTGACCGGTGACCATGCCGTTCTGGCCTTTGCCGCGCTTGATCGCGTCGACCACCTCCATGCCTTCGGTGACGCGCCCCACGACCGTGTATTGCCCGTTCAGGAAATAGCCCTCATCGAACATGATGAAGAACTGGCTGTTGGCCGAGTTCGGGTTCTGGCTGCGCGCCATGCCCACGACGCCGCGATCGAACGGAATGTCCGAGAATTCGGCGCGCAGGTCGGGGCGGTTCGACCCGCCCATGCCCGCGCGGGACATGTTGCCGCCCAGCTTGCCGAATTCCACGTCGCCGGTCTGGGCCATGAAGCCTTCGATCACCCGGTGGAAGACCACGCCGTCGTAACCGCCCTCGGCGGCGATGGCCGCGATCTGGGCGGTGTGTTCGGGGGCCACGTCTTCCAGCAGGTCGATGGTGATGGTGCCGCTGGCCTCGCCCTCGACCTGGATCTGGATGCCGGTGGCCAGCGCGGGGCCCGCCAGCAGCATCAGCACGGCTGCGATTGCGTTACGCATCGGCGGCCACCTTGACGCTGATCATGCGGTCGGGGTTCGCGGGCGGCTCGCCGCGGGTGATGGCATCGACATGTTCCATCCCGCCGATCACCCGGCCATAGACCGTGTACTGACCGTTCAGGAAATGGTTGTCCTTGAAGTTGATGAAGAACTGGCTGTTGGCCGAGTTCGGGTTCTGGCTGCGCGCCGCCCCCAGCGTGCCGCGGTCATGCGGCAGGCGCGAGAATTCGGCCGGCACATCCGGCAGGTCCGATCCGCCAGTGCCCGCGCGACGGATGTTGAAGCCGTCTTCCATGTCGCCATGTTCCACGTCGCCGGTCTGGGCCATGAAACCTTCGATCACGCGGTGAAAGCAGACGTTGTCATACTGACCCGACCGCGCCAGTTCCTTCATCCGCTCGCAATGCTTGGGCGCAACGTCCGGCAGAAGTTCGATCGTGACGGTGCCGCCCTTCAGCTCGATGAGGATGGTGTTCTCGGGGTCTTTGATCTCGGGCATCTGGGCCTCCTCTGATATGTTCTGGCCAGATACCTAAGGCCGTTGCGCGCGAATGCCAAGCGGGGTGTTGACGCAAGCGCGCGTTCACGCCAAGAGGTGCGCGGGCTGATCCTGAGGAGTGCGGGCATGACGTGGAAGACCCTTGATGACATGGACCTTGAGGGAAAACGGGTCCTGGTGCGCGTGGATATCAACGTGCCCGTCGAAAAGGGCAAGGTGACCGACGCCACCCGGATCGAGAAGATCGCCCCCACCGTGCGCGACATCCTGAACCGCGGAGGCCGCGTGTTGCTGGTCGCGCATTTCGGACGGCCCAAGGGCAAGGTCGTGCTGGACATGTCCTTGCGCGTCACGATCCAGGCGCTGGAAAACGTGCTGGCCCGCCATGTCACCTTCGTCGAGACCTTCGACGGGGCCGAGGCCGCCACCAATGACGTGGTGCTGATGGAGAACATCCGCTTTCATCCCGGCGAGGAGGCCAATGATCCCGCCTTCGCCGCCGAACTGGCGGAGCTGGCGCAGATCTATTGCAATGACGCGTTTTCGGCGGCGCACCGGGCCCATGCCTCGACCGAGGGGCTGGCGCATCTGATGCCGTCCTGCGCGGGCCGCCAGATGGAGGCCGAGCTGCGCGCGCTGGAGGCGGCGCTGAGCACGCCCAAGCGCCCGGTCGGCGCGGTCGTGGGCGGGGCGAAAGTATCGACCAAGATCGAACTGCTGGAAAACCTTGTCGAAAAGCTGGACGTGCTGATCATCGGCGGCGGCATGGCAAATACATTCCTGGCCGCACAAGGCGCGCAGCTGGGCAAATCCCTGCGCGAGCCCGATTTCGAACAGACCGCGCGCGAGATCCTGGAAAAGGCCGCGCGTACCGGTTGCCGCGTGATCCTGCCCGTCGATGGCAAGGTCGCGCGCAGCTTTGGCGCGGGTGTGCCCTTCGACGTGGTGCCGCTGACGGCCAAGACGGTGCTGGACGAGGACCAGATGGTTCTGGACGCAGGCCCGCAATCCATCGCCGCGATCTGCGCGGCCTTCGACGGGCTGAAGACGCTGATCTGGAACGGGCCGCTGGGCGCCTTCGAGATCGAACCCTTTGACGAGGCCACGATGGCGACCGCGCGCCATGCCGCCGCGCTGACCACGGCGGGCGGGTTGATCACCGTGGCCGGCGGCGGCGATACGGTGGCCGCTCTGCATGCGGCGCAGGTGGCGGATGACTTCACCTATATCAGTACCGCAGGTGGCGCTTTCCTTGAATGGATGGAAGGCAAGACGCTGCCGGGCGTCGCCGCATTGGAGGCCAGCGCCTGACGCCGCCGTGGCGTCTGGATATTTGCAGCAAGAAGAAGCGCGGGGCCGGTTTATCGGCAGTTTTCTGCGATTTTTCAGGGTTTTTTGCGTGATTTCAACCGAAAGGGGATTCACACGGCGAATCGCTTGTGCCATTGTGTGACAAGGCGCCGAAAACAGGCGCGAAGATAGGCAGAGCAATGACATCCCGCACCCGTCCGGCCTTTGGCGTCATGATCTTTTTCGCCGTGGCCTTCAGCCTTGGCGCCTATTTCACCTTTGCCGCGGTGCAGGGGAATTACGGGCTGTTCCGCCGCGCGGAAGTGCAGGCCGACGCCGCGAAGCTGCGCGCCGAGCTGGAGGTGCTGCAGACGCGCGTGGCGCGGATGGAAAACATGACGCGCCGCCTGTCGGACGAGTTCCTGGATCTCGACCTGCTGGACCAGCAGGCGCGCGACGTGCTGGGCCTGATGCGCGCCGACGAGATCGTGGTGCGCTGACCCCTTTCGGCCGACCCTGACCGGCTGCGCTGAAATTGCGCGAAAAACTTTGCACTCGCATCACCGGGATGAATCCTGTATTAGATAGTTTAACGCTAAACTATCTTTACCGATGGGAGGGGGATGCCGCATGGCTACCAGAAAAAGCCAAAAGGTTTCAAACGTTTCCGCCGACGAGCTGAAAGGCTTTTACCGCGACATGCTGCTGATCCGGCGATTCGAGGAGAAGGCCGGCCAGCTTTACGGCATGGGTCTGATCGGCGGGTTCTGCCATCTCTACATCGGGCAGGAAGCGGTTGTCGTGGGTCTGGAAGCTGCCGCCGAGGAAGGCGACAAGCGCATCACATCCTACCGCGATCACGGGCACATGCTGGCCTGCGGGATGGATCCCAACGGCGTCATGGCCGAGTTGACGGGCCGCGAGGGGGGCTACTCCAAGGGCAAGGGCGGCTCGATGCACATGTTCTCGAAGGAGAAGCATTTCTACGGCGGGCACGGCATCGTGGGCGCGCAGGTGCCGCTGGGTGCGGGGCTGGCCTTTGCGGACAAGTACCTGGACAACAAGCGCGTGACCTTCGCCTATTTCGGGGATGGCGCGGCCAACCAGGGCCAGGTCTACGAGACCTTCAACATGGCGGCGCTGTGGAAGCTGCCGGTGATCTTCGTGATCGAGAACAACCAGTATGCGATGGGCACGTCGCAGCAGCGCTCGACCTCGTCGGCGGAAATCTATGAGCGCGGCCATGCCTTCGGCATTCCGGGCGAAGCCGTGGATGGCATGGATGTTCTGGCGGTGAAGGCGGCGGGCGAAAAGGCCGTGGCGCACTGCCGGGCGGGCGATGGCCCCTATATCCTCGAGATCAAGACCTATCGCTATCGCGGGCATTCGATGTCGGACCCGGCGAAGTACCGGACCCGCGAGGAAGTGCAGAAGATGCGCGACGAGAAGGACGCCATCGAACATGTGCGCGACCTGCTGCTGTCGGGCAAGCACGCGACCGAAGATGACCTGAAGGCCATCGACAAGGAAATCAAGGATATCGTCAACGCGAGCGCCGAGTTCGCCAAGGAAAGCCCGGAACCCGCGCTGAGCGAACTCTGGACCGATATCTATGCCGACGAAGTGCCGCAGAGCGCGTAAGGGAGAAAAGACCAATGGCAACTGAAATCCTGATGCCCGCCCTGTCGCCCACGATGGAAGAGGGCACGCTGGCCAAATGGCTGGTCAAGGAAGGCGATACCGTCAAGGCCGGTGACATCCTGGCCGAGATCGAGACCGACAAGGCCACGATGGAATTCGAGGCGGTGGACGAGGGCGTGATCGGCAAGCTCTTGGTGGCCGAGGGCACCGAAGGCGTGAAGGTCAATGCGGCGATCGCGGTACTGCTGGAGGATGGCGAAAGTGCCGATGCGGCACCGGCCAAGGCAGAGCCCAAGGCAAAGACGCCGCAAGCCGAAGCTGCCTCCCCTGCCCCTGTGGCACCTGCGGCCCCTGCGGCCCCCAAGGCCGCGACACTGCAGCCCGACTGGCCCGAAGGCACCGAAACGCGCAAGCAGACCGTGCGCGAGGCGCTGCGCGATGGCATGGCCGAGGAAATGCGCCGCGATCCCAATGTCTTCCTGATGGGCGAGGAAGTGGCCGAATACCAGGGCGCCTACAAGATCAGCCAGGGGATGCTGGACGAGTTCGGTCCCAAGCGGGTGATCGACACGCCGATCACCGAACATGGCTTTACCGGCATCGCGGTGGGTGCGGCCTTTGGCGGCTTGCGCCCCATCGTGGAGTTCATGACCTTCAACTTCGCCATGCAGGCGATCGACCAGATCATCAACTCGGCCGCCAAGACGCTTTACATGTCGGGTGGCCAGATGGGCGCGCCGATGGTGTTCCGTGGCCCCAACGGGGCGGCGGCGCGGGTGGGTGCGCAGCACAGCCAGGATTACGCGGCATGGTATGCGCAGATCCCCGGCCTCAAGGTGGTGATGCCCTATTCGGCGTCTGATTACAAAGGCTTGATGAAGACCGCGATCCGCGATCCGAACCCTGTCATCTTCCTCGAGAACGAGATCCTTTACGGCCGCAGCTTCGATGTGCCGGTGCTTGAGGATTACACCGTGCCCTTCGGCAAGGCCAAGATCTGGCGCGAAGGCACGGATGTGACCATCATCAGCTTCGGCATCGGCATGACCTATGCGCTGGAAGCGGCGGAGCGCCTGGAAAAGGACGGGATCAGTGCCGAGGTGATCGACCTGCGGACCCTGCGCCCGCTGGACTATGACACGCTGATTGCATCGGTGATGAAGACCAACCGTTGCGTGACCGTCGAGGAAGGCTTCCCCGTTGCCTCGATCGGGAACCACCTGTCGGCCTATATCATGGAAAACGCCTTCGATTACCTGGATGCGCCCGTGATCAACTGCTGCGGCAAGGATGTGCCCATGCCCTATGCGGCCAACCTTGAAAAGCTGGCGCTTGTGACCACCGACGAGGTTGTCGCGGCCGTGAAAAAAGTGACCTACCGCTAAGGAGACACGCGATGCCTGTTGAAATTCTGATGCCCGCGCTGTCGCCCACGATGGAAGAGGGCACGCTGGCGAAATGGCTGGTCAAGGAAGGCGATACCGTGTCTGCGGGCGACCTTCTGGCCGAGATCGAGACGGACAAGGCCACGATGGAGTTCGAGGCCGTGGACGAGGGCGTGATCGGCAAGCTCTTGGTGGCCGAGGGCACCGAAGGCGTGAAGGTCAATTCGCCCATCGCGCTGCTGTTGGAGGATGGCGAAAGCGCCTCCGACGCCAAGGCGGCGGCACCCAAGGCCGAGGCGGCACCGAAGGCCGAAGCCCCGAAAGCCGAGGCTGTCACGGTTGCGGCGACGCCTGCCCCTGCCGCGCCCAAGGCCGCCGATGGTGGCCGCGTCTTCGCCTCGCCGCTGGCGCGGCGGATCGCGGCGGACAAGGGGATCGACCTGGCCGGCCTGACCGGATCCGGCCCGCATGGGCGGATCGTCAAGGCCGATGTGGAGGGTGCAAGCCCGCAGGCGAAACCCGCGGCGGCGGCCACTGCAATGCCTGCAGCTTCTGCCCCTGCGGCGGGCAAGGCCCCTGCCCCTGCGATGGCGTCGGGTCCGTCCACGGACACGGTTCTGAAGATGTACGAGGGTCGCGCCTATACCGAGATCAAGCTGGACGGGATGCGCAAGACCATCGCCGCCCGCCTGACCGAGGCCAAGCAGACCATCCCGCATTTCTACCTGCGCCGCGATATCCAGCTGGATGCGCTGATGGCTTTCCGTGGTCAGCTGAACGCGCAGTTGGAAGGGCGCGGCGTCAAGCTGTCGGTCAACGATTTCATCATCAAGGCCTGCGCCCTGGCGCTGCAGCAGGTGCCCGCCGCCAATGCGGTCTGGGCGGGCGACCGGGTGTTGCAGCTCAAGCCCTCTGATGTGGCGGTGGCGGTGGCCATTGACGGCGGGCTGTTCACGCCCGTTCTGAAGGATGCCGAGGCGAAGTCGCTGTCCGCGCTGAGTGCCGAGATGAAGGACCTGGCCGCGCGCGCCAAGTCCAAGAAGCTGGCCCCGCATGAATACCAGGGTGGCAGTTTCGCGATTTCCAACCTTGGCATGTTCGGGATCGACAATTTCGACGCGGTGATCAACCCGCCGCACGGGGCGATCCTTGCGGTCGGTGCAGGGGTCAAGAAACCCGTCGTGGGCAAGGATGGCGCGCTGGCCGTGGCCACGGTGATGTCGGTCACGCTGTCGGTGGATCACCGGGTGATCGACGGGGCGCTGGGGGCGGAACTGTTGCAGGCGATCAAGGACAACCTTGAAAACCCGATGGCGATGCTGGCCTGATCCACCGGGTCGGATAAAGGAACAGGGCCGGATCACTGCGATGATCCGGCCCTTTTTTGTTGCATCAAGAATGGGTTACAGGCTGTCGCGCAAGAGCTGATCCATGGTGATCGAGGGTGTCGCGCACCCCGCCTCGCCCACGACCTTGGCCGGCACGCCCGCCACGGTGGTCTTGGGCGGCACGTCATGCAGCACGACGGAACCGGCCGCAATGCGCGAGCAATGGCCGATGTGGATATTGCCCAGCACCTTGGCCCCTGCCCCGATCAGCACGCCTTCGCCGATCTTGGGGTGGCGGTCTTCCTCTTCCTTGCCGGTACCGCCCAGCGTCACCGAATGCAGCATCGAGACATTGTCGCCCACGACGGCGGTTTCGCCGATCACGATGGAATGGGCGTGGTCGATCATGATGCCCTTGCCGATCCGCGCGGCGGGATGGATATCCACGCCGAAAGCCTCGGACACGCGCATCTGGAAGAAATAAGCCAGATCCTGACGCCCGCTGTTCCACAGCCAATGGGCGATCCGGTAGGATTGCACGGCCTGGAAGCCCTTGAAGAACAGCAGCGGTTGCAGGAACCGGTGGCAGGCCGGGTCGCGGTCATAGACCGCCATGATATCGGCGCGCGCCGCCAGGGCGAGGCTGGGATCATCCGCATAGGCCTGATCGCAGATTTCGCGGATCAACTGCTCGGACATCTCGCCCGAGGCCAGTTTCAGCGCGATTCGATAGGCCAACGCACATTCGATGGATCCGTGATGCAATACGCTGGAATGGATCAATCCGCCCAGCATGGGCTCGTCCACCACGGCCTTTTCGGCCTCGGTCAGGATGCGGTTCCAGACCGGGTCGATCTGGGCGATTTTGGTCTTGGTCTTGGTCATGGGGCCTGTCCTTTTCGACGCCATATTAGACCAGATAGAGGGGGCGCGCCAAACGCAAAGCCGTGACATCGGAAAAATTCCTGCATCGGGGGTGTGGCGCGCGGCCAGTTGGGTCAGCACCAACGCAAGGCAGGCGGCGTAATCGGGATCGCTCAGACCCGGCTCGGGCGGCGGGACGGTGGCCAGCGCGCGGGCCATCAAGGTGCCATTGCCCCATGCGGGATGCGTCCGGCCAAAGCGCTTGCGATAGCGGTCCGCGGCATCGGCCTGCGCCATGAGGCGCGCAGAGGCCGCATGACGCACCGACGGGGGCAGGATCAGCAGATGCCGCGCGAGGGCGGTCAGATCGCCATGCATGACCGGGCGCATCAGCCCCCCAAGGTCAGGGTGGCGCGGAAACCCGGGCCGAAACGGGCCGAGACCTGCGCCACCTCGATGCGGAGGTCCCCGCCCTGCGCATCGGCGGCCCGGTCCGCCGCCGCATAGGTCCATTGCGGGCTGGACAGGGTGATGTCGCGCAGGATGACCGCACCCTGCATGACACGCAGATGGTAGCTTTCGCTTTCCTCGCCCAGGGGGATATCGGGCGCCTCCCATGCGTCGGCGTCGATCCGGCCGCGCCGGGTCCATGCGACATGCAGATCCCCGCCCGGCGCCGCGACGGCCCGCAGATGCACGGGCGCCAGCGGTTTCAACCCGATTCCGGCAAAGCTGTCCTGAATCGCCACATAGGACGGATCATCAAACGGCCGCCACGCCGGGCCGATGCGGTAGTGTCGCAACAGGCCACGGGCGTCGGATGGCAGGTCGATCTGCAGGGGTCGGCCATCCATCAGGACAAAGAAACTGCCCTCGGGCCAGGCCGATGGCATCACCGCATCGCTGCCAAGCTGACCGCGCAACAAGGTTTCCAGCCGCCAGGTATCGGGGGCAACCAGCGTGGCGGTGGCAAATTGAAAAAGCTCCCACCGGTCGGGGGTGCCATCGCCCAGCGCCGCAAGGTTGCCCCCCGCCAGCAGCGTGGGCAGGTCGATCGAGGAGAGCGAGCCGGATGTCAGCCTGACGGTCACCGCGTCCTGGCGGTGCAGAAGACCGGGGCGCGCGGCAGGCAAGCCATCCTGCGTGAGGCCGATCACGGCGGGCTGCGGCACGGTGCGGTTCAGCGCGAAGCCCTGACCCGTGGGCGAGGCATAGACGGCCGCGGCACCGGGCCAGGGATCGGCGGTCACGGCGATATGGGGCGCATGTGGCACCTCGTCCCCGGTCATCAGGGGAAGGTCCAAGAACAGCGGAAAGACCGGCAGCGGCGCCAGCGCGGGGCGCGTGCGCGGGGTTTCATCCTCGAGCGCGGCGGGCAGGTAGACGCCGGGTTCGACGCGCAGCGCCTCGATCAGTTGCGCGCCCGCCAGTTCGACCCGGTCGATGCGATAGCTGGCACCGGTCGCGTCCCCCTCAAGCTGCAGCAGATCACCTGCCCCCAGATGCAGCAGCGAGGGCGGCAGGGCCAGACGCAGGCCGTCGCGGGCGATCCGCGCCTCGGCCAGCCAGCGTTCGGCGATCTGCCGCCCCTCGCCGCGGGTCAGCAGCAAGGGCAGTTCGGAGGCGGCGACCGCATGGGTCGCCTCGTCCGGCAGCACGGCTTCCTCGCTGATGGCGGGATAATCCGTATCGGCCTGCACGAAGCGCAGCCGCACACGCCCTGTCATCGCCGCTTCGGCGGCGCGGCTGTGCTGCGGGCGTGGCGGGCTGTCGGACTGATCGACAAGGGCGGCCAAGGGCACGGTCTGCGCCACCCCGTCGCGGCGCATCACGAAGCGCAGCGTCCCGTCGCGGTCCACCGCATCGAAGCCATGGGCCAGCATCAGCGGTTGCAGGGCCGCGCGGGCATCGGTGACCTGTGAGACGGCATAGCCGCGCACGATCCCGTGCAGCGTACTGGTGTCCCGCGCGGTGATCCCGGCGCGCGCGCAGATCTCGGACACCACCGAGGCCAGCGATCGCGACGCAAGCCGCCCCGTCACCCAGTGACCGCGCGCGTAATTGGGGGCATCGCCCCAAAGTGCCTCATTGCCGGGAAAGAACGGATAGGGCCGCGCATCCCAGGCCCAGACGAAGGCGCGCCCCATGTCCAGCATCGGCGCGCCATAGACGGCCGAGACCGGGTTGTTTTCGCCCTCGCGCCAGTAGCCCAGCATGGCGCGCAGGTATTGCATCTGGATCACCTCGTCGCGCTGCCCGTTGGAATAGGCGGGCAGGAAGGATTCCGAGGACTTGGGATCCAGAAACACGTTCGGCTGGTTGGTGCCCTTGTCCACCGCCGGACAGCCCAGTTCGGTGAACCAGACGGGTTTCGATTGCGGCACCCAGGCTGTGGGCTGGGCGCTGCGTTGCCCGCCGACCCGCTCGTGATGCGCGTTCAGCCACCAGTTGCGGATATCCTTGTAGCGCCAGATCCACGGCTCGTCATGGGCGGCATCGGTGATCGGGGTGCGGATCTGGGCGGCTTTCGCCTCGGGCGAGTGGTAGAACCAGTCGTAGCCCTCGCCGCCTTCGATATTGGCGCGCAGATAGGCGGGGTTGTAGATCGTGTTCCACTGCGCATCGGCATGATCGCGCCCCTCGCGCCAATCCGACAGCGGCATGTAATTGTCGATGCCCACGAAGTCGATATTGGCATCGGCCCAGAGCGGATCGAGGTGAAAGAACCTGTCGCCGGTGCCGTCGTTCGGCTGATAGCCGAAATATTCGGACCAGTCCGCCGCATAGCCGATTTTCACATTCGGCCCCAGGATCGCACGGACCTGGGCGGCCAGCGCGCGCAGGGCGGCGACGGCGGGAAAGCTGTTGTTCGCCCCGCGCAACTGCGTAAGGCCGCGCATTTCCGACCCGATGCAGAAACTGTCCACCCCGCCCGCCGCCGCGCAAAGCGCCGCATGGTGCAGGATGAAGCGGTTGTAGCGCCATTCCTGCGGGCCGCTGTAGCCCACCTGCCCCGCTGCCACGGTGAAATGCGCGGCCTGCGCGCTGCCGAAGAAGGCCGCGACCTCGGCCTCGGCCTGGGTGGTGCCATCGGGGCTGCCGGGCCGCCCCGGTGCTTGCGACCCCGTGATGCGCCCGCGCCAGGGCAGGACGGGTTGATCGGCGGCGTCGCTATAGGGATCGGCGCGGCCGTTGCCGGCCAGCTGATCCATCAGGATGAAGGGATAGACCATCACCGCCTGGCCCGACGCGGACAGGCGGCGGATCGCGCCGATCACGGATTGATCGGTGGGCGTGCCGCCATAGACGGGCCGGCCATTCAGTTGCGCGATCTGGGTCGCGGCGGCGCGGGTCAGGCCCGACACGGTCCAGGGCATTTCCTGCCCGTCGACGCCGCGCTGTTCGACCTTGGGGCGGATCGTGCAATCGCCACAGCGCAGATCGTCGCCGAACCAGCTGACGATCAGGGATGTGGCGCGGGTATGGGGCGCCTCGGCCAGAAGGCGGTGCAGGGAGGTGACCAGATCGGGCTGGCCGGAGGGCGAATTGACATTGGCGCTGCGCGCCTGTCCGGGGCCATGGACATAGCTGACGGGCGTATCGGCCAGGGCATATTCGCCGCTGCCGGGCATCATGGCGACCGCACGCACCAGATGGGCGGGATCGGGATCATCGGCCAGGTGCCAGCCCTGATCGGGGCGGATCACCTCGAATTCCAGCTGCGGCACGCGGTTGCCGAAACGCGCCAGCGGCAGATCCTCTATCACCACATAGGCGGTGCCACGATAGGCGGGGACCTGCCCTGTGCCCTCGACCGCCTCGATCCGGGGATCGGGTTGCTGCTGGGCGTCGCCGTGATGCACACGCATGTTCAGGTCCCAGGGCGCGATTTCCACACCGTCCGCCCAGACACGCGGCACGCCGCTGATGACCCCTTCGCAGAGCGCAATGGCCAGGCTGATCGAATAGCTGTAGCTGGTCTGGGTGACACGCGGGCTGCCCTTGCCGCCGCCGGTGCGGGTCACCGTGACGGTTTCGTTGAAATCGCTGGCCCAGATCACGTGACCGCCAATCCGCATGCGGCCATAAAGCTGGGTGATCGCCTCGCCCTCGCCCGAGCCGGTCAGACGGAAGCGGTCGACGCGGCCCGTCTCGACCGCCTCGGACCCTTGGCCCAGCAGGCGCTGATCGATGGCACGGCCAAGGGTGGCCCCCACAAGGCGGCCGACCGTGACCATGGACAGGCCCAGCGCCGTGCCCCCGATCGAGCCGCCGATCGCGGCACCTGCGGCGGACAGGAGTATCGTTGCCATCACTGGACCCTTTCAGAAAATGCGAACCGTGCCGCGATGCGACGCTGCCAGGGCAGGCCCAGCGCGCTTTCGACCACCCCGTGACCGGAATAGGCATGGATGAAGGCCGGGGCGGTCCCGGCCCGGGCAAGGATGCCCAGATGCTTGGCGACCGATCCCTCGCGCATGCGAAAGAGCAGTACATCACCGGGCTGCATTGATCCGGTTACGGGGCGCAGGTGCCGGGCCATGGCCTGCCACAGCCATTCGCGCCCCTGCGGTTCCGACCAGTCGGACGCATAGGGCGGTATGGTTTCGGGTTCGGGGCCGATCACCTCGCGCCAGATGCCCCGGATCAGGCCCAGGCAATCGCACCCGACACCCCGGACCGAGGCCTGATGCACATAGGGCGTGCCGATCCAGCCGCGCGCGACTTGCACCACGGGGTCCACCGGTCCGGCCGTCATCTGCGGCTGCCCCCGCGCAAGCGGCCCGAGAGGGCCGGATCAACGATGCGCCAGTCATCGCCGGGCAGGTCGGGAAAGCCCTGGAAGTTCACCAGATTGGCGAACTTGTCCCGGCAAGTGGCAAAGCGTTTGTCGCAGCCTGCCTGCAGGCGCAGGCTGTCGCCGGGCGCAAGGGGCGCGCGCAGCGGCTCCCACAGCTCGATCTCGCGCTGACTGCCCTGCGGGCTGTCGCGCTTGATGGTGCCCTGCAGGCCGGTGGCGGCGCCATCCAGCACCAGCAGGCGACCGCGGCGAAACCAGCCATGGGGCAATGCCGCCGCACCCGCGCCCGCAAGCTGCAGGATGCACGCGCCTTCAACGGTGGCGACGGACAGGGTCAGGCTGTGATCGGGCGCTGACAGGTCGACGCGGCAGGCCGCATCGCCCAGAACGGCGGTGCATGGCTTTTGAAAGATGCGCCCCAGCGGGCGGTTCAGCGCCTCGGTCAAGCCGCGCAATTCGGCGGTGAAGGATGCGCCGTTGCGCTGCAATTCCCCGATGGTACCGCGAAACTGCATCAGGCGCTGTGCCGGATCGGCCCAGTTGACGCGCCAGCATCGCACCTCGGCACCGTCGAAACGCCCCGCAACGATATCGGCCTCGGACAGGCCCGCGTCGCTGAGCAGGCCCAGCGCCTCGGTATTGTCGACAGACAGGCCAGTGCCCTGTTGCAGCGCCCGCGCGGACAGGCCGCTGTCGGCGCGAAAGGTCATGCCCTCAAAGGTCAGGTCACGGTCGTGATCGGTAAATCCGAAGACCGTCCCATCGGTGCGCGTCACGGCCCAGGCGTGACAAAGCGTGGTCAGCCCGCCCGCCAGATGGGCGGCAAGATCGGGGGCGATCATGACCGCACCTCGAGCACGGGCACGTTCGGCACCTGCCCTGCCTTGAAGCTGGCAACGCTGGTGACGATCCGGTCCGTGTCAAAGCGCACCGGCACGTCGAATTCGAAACCTGCCGTCACCTCGAGCCCGGCGGTCGGCGCCTCGGCCAGGGTGACAAGGCCGGTGGTGATGTCGACCGTGTAATCCACCCCCTCGTAAAGGCGCGTCCCCTCGATCCCCAGAACGACGGTGCCGAGGACCGGCTTGGCGATGGGGCGGGCATAGCTTTGATCGCCCGAACGGTAAGTCTTGATCAGCTGGAAGGCGCGGGTCTGCCCATCGGCGCGGGCGATGACCTGATCATCCGGCCCCGGCGTCCCCGAAGGCAGGCAGGAGCGGTAATCGGCCCAGTCCTTCCAGCGAAAGCCGAACATCTGGGCGCGGCGCGCCTCGAAGAAGGCGATCAGCCGCGCCACGTCATCCAGCGAGCGCAGCCCCAGCCCCGCGTCATAGCGGCGGCGCGAATGTGCCCATGGGGTGTTACGCTCTTCGTGGCCATTGGCCAGGGTGACGATCTCGGTGCGCCGTTCCGGCCCGCCAAGCGAGCCGAAGCTGAGGCTTGCGGGAAACCGCACTTCGTGAAAGCTCATGGCGTTGTCCTTTTTTGCTTAGCGGTTGCGCTGGCCCTGCCCCAGAAGGCGACCCATCTGCGCCGCGATCTGGGATTGCGAGCGTTGAAAGCCCTCGACATCGGGTGTCTGGATATTGATCACCACGTTGACGGGCGCGCCGCCCCCACCGCCGCGCACCCCCAGCTTGCCGTCGGGGCCACGGGCCAATGGCATGATGGCTTCCGGCCCTGCCTCGCCCATCAGGCCCAGCCCCCCGCGCATCGGGAACATCGCAGGCCCCGACACGATGCCGCCATTGGCGAAGGGCATGACGCGCCCCTGCGCAAAGCTGCCCCCATTGGCAAAGGGCAGCGCCCCCCCGACCAGCGCGCCGACGCCCTTGGACAAAAGCCCCCCGAAATGATCGGTCACAGGGCGCAGGGCGGATTGATAGGTCGTGTTGACCATGGTCTTCGCCACCGTCTGCAGGGCGTCCGACAGTTTCATCCCGTCAAAGGCCACACCGTCGAAGGCGCGCCGGAGCCCGCCGCTGAAGCCACGCTCCAGCGTGGTCAGGTCGCGGCCGGTATCGGCCAGCGCCCGGCGCATGCGTTGCAATTCCCCGTCAAAGGCCCCCGCGACACCGGCTGCCGCCCCAAGCGAGGCATCAAGCGCCGTGACCTTTTCCTGAAAAGCCTCGATCCTGTCCGTCTCAGTCATCCGCCTGTCCTTTCATCCTGTCGGGAAAGGCCTGCATCAGCCGATCCAGACCACCGCGCCCCATCGGCGCCGTGCCCGCCCCCTGCCCCAGCATCAGCACCAGTTCCGCCGGGGTCAGCGCCCAGAAGGTGGCGGGCGTCAGCCGCAGGCCGCGCAGCCCCGCCTGCATGAGGGCAGGCCAGTCAAACCCGTTCATGTCGCCCCCCCGTCACCCGGCAGGCTGAAGGCGCGCACCAGCAGCGTGGCGGCCGTCCGCGCGGCCACCACCGGGCCGCCCGCGATCTCGGCGCTCAGAAGGTCGGCGGCAGTGCCACGCCACCCACCCCCGCGCAAACCCGCCACGATCAGGGCAAGGACATCGCGGCTTGAAAAGCCGCCGCTCTCGAAGCGCGCCACCAGATCGACAAGCGAGGTGTCGCCCAGCCCGGCCTCAAGCTCGGCCAGGGCACCAAGGGTCAGTTTCAGCACATGGGCCTGACCGTCGATCACCAGATCGACCTCGCCCGTCCAGGGGTTGGCCATGTCAGAGCGCCGTGAAGACAAGCGCGCCCGCCGAGGCCAGCGCCACCTCGTAGGTCGCCTCGCCATTGTGGCTGCCGGCATAGTCGATGCCGGTCAGCTGGAACGCCCCCTCGACGATGCCGAAATCCGGGATCACCACCTGGAAGGCGGGGGTTTCCCCGTCAAAGAAGATCTGGCGCGCGCGCTCATCGCTGGCCGCGTCGCGGAAAACCCCCGACCCGCTGATCGCGGCGGATTTGACCCCGGCCCCGCCCAGCAATTCGCGCCAGCCCCCCTGGCTTTCCAGGCTGGTCACATCCACGCTTTCCGCGTTGAAACTGACGCGGGTGGCGCGCAGTCCCGCCAGTGTTTCAAACTGACCATCGCCGGTCAGATCCACCTTGATCAAAAGATCCTTGCCGTTCTGGGCACCCATGGCGACCCCTCCGTTGATTGAGATTTCAGATGTCGTCGAGCCGCGCGCGGAACGTCAGTTCGATCCGGCGGCGTTGTCCCGATCCCTCGCGCCGGGCGTTGGCGCGCAGGAAATGCACCCCGACAAGCCGCCCCCGGTCCAGCACCAGATCGGGGTCCAGCAGCGCATCGCAGACCACTGCCGCCACCTGCTTGGCCTGCTGGAACCCCGCGACATCGGTCATGACGGTCAGGACGATGTCATGCTCGGCCCCGCGCGCGGTCTGGTCGGACCTGTCGCGCGCGGCCTCTGGCCCCAGCAGCAGATAAAGCGGCGGCACCGGCCCGGCCGGCAGCGCGTCATAGATCGCCCCATCCAGCAGGGCGGTCAGCGCAGGCGCTGCGGACAGATGTGCAAAGATGGCCGCCTGAAGCGCGGCCGCAGCGGCATAGCTCATGGGGCCACCTCTTCCTGGGTGAAACAGGTCAGGTAGCGGCCCGCCGGATCGCTGTCGCTGACCGCGAGGATGGTGAAGATGCGTGCACCCTCGCGCAGGCGCTGATCGGGGCGCGGTCGCATGTCGGACCCATGGGGGGCGGCGCGCAGCACCATGCGATGCGCGTTGCGCGACAGCGTCTGGCCGCCTTGGGTGACTTCGCGGCCCGGCATGGCCGTCACCTCGACCCAGACCTCGCCCAGCGTCACCCAGGTCTCGACAAACCCGCCGGCCCCGTCCGGGCTGCGCGCGGGCTGTTCCAGCGCCATGCGGCGGCGCAGATGAACCCCGGTCATGCCGCCCCCCCGTTGCCTGGCACACCCATCGTCAGGCGCAGGCTGCGATAGCGTTCGATCAGGCTGGTCACGCCGAAAGGCATGCAACCGCTGCCAAGCCCGGTGTCCTGCCGATATTCGTAGAAATGCGCCGCCAGCAGCAGCACCGCCTGGGCCAGATCGGCAGGCAGACCCAGCCAGTCATCCGACAGCCCCGCGCGGAACCGCAACAGGGCCGTGCCGCCCTGCGGAATGGCCGGCAATACGCCGCCCGCCGCCCGCAGGCAGGGACGCTGCATATCCCGTTCCAGACGCCAACGCGCGACAGGCACCGGGGTTTCGCCCCCCTGTGCATCGCGCAGCATGACCGAGGTCACCTCGGTCACGGGGGCCAGGGGCAGCGGCTGACCTGCCGGATCGGCCCAGCGGGTCAGTTCCAGAACGAAACCGCGCTCCAGCAGCACCTTGCCGATCCGCGCCTCGATTGCCGCCATGGAGGCACGCAGGAACCCCTCCAGCAGGGCGTCCTGCAGGTTATCCTCGGCAAAGCCCGTGCCCAGATGCAGATGCGCCTTGAACGCGGCCAGCGGCAGTTCCGCGGAAGCCAGCGTCGTTTCTTCCGTCAACATCATGGAAAATCTCCAGTTCTTGCACCCTGCGTCGGTCCGTTTCCGGCCATGCAACGCCGGGATCGGGACGCGCGCATCGGAAGGCCGGGGACCCGGCCTTCCGGTCACAGGGATCAGGCGACCGCGAAACGCAGCAGCTTGATCGCGGCGAAATCGCTGACGTCACCGCCGACGCGCTTGGTTGCGTAGAACAGCACATGCGGCTTGGCGCTGAAGGGATCGCGCAGGACCCGCAGGTCGGGACGTTCCGCGATGGTGTAGCCTGCGGCGAAATCACCAAAGGCGATGGCATGGGCGCCGCTGGCGATGTCGGGCATGTCCTCGGCGATCAGGACGGGGTAGCCCAGCAGGCGGGCAGGTTCGGCGGCGGCCAGACCGTCCGACCACAGGAAGCGGCCATCGTTGTCCTTCATCTTGCGCACGGCGCCCGCAGTTTTCGAATTCATCACGAAGACCGCGCCCGCGCGATATTGCGCGCCCAAGGCATAGACCAGATCGACGATGGCATCGGCGCCGTCAAAGGCGCCATCCGCCCCCGTGGGCACGGTGCCAAGATTGCCCCAGGCCCAGACATCGTTGTCCACCGTGGCATGGGTCAGGAACCCGCGCGGCTTGTCGATACCATTGCCACTGACGAAGGCCGCGGCCTCGGCGCGGGCGAAACGGTCGGCGATACGGCCCGCCAGCCAGCCTTCCAGATCAAAGGCGCTGTCATCCAGCAGGCGCTGGCTGGCCTTGGGCAGGGCGCTGAGTTCATGCAGCGGGATGGTGATGCGGTCGATCACGGGCGTGCCGGTTTCCGCGGTGCTGCCGGTTTCGGTGGCCCAGCCGTGGCCGATGTCGGAATGGTCGACCAGCACATCGTAGGATGTGGCCTCGACCTGGACCACATTTGCAATCGCCCGCAGTGACGCGCCCGAGGTCAGGACGGACTGGATGCGGCCCGCTGTTTCGGGATCGACAAGGTAGCCGCCATCGCCTGCAACGGCGGTCGACATGGCCTTTCCCTCAAGGATCAGGCCGCGCAGCGCGTCATCGTCGCCATTGCGCAGATAGGCGGCAAATGCCTTTTGATGCGGGGCCTCGGCCTCGGCGTGGCGTGACAGGATGGGGCGGGCGCCACTCTGCGCCTGCACGGTCCGGGATTTTTGATCAAGCATGGTCATTCGCTCTTCCTGCTGTTGAAGCCTTGTGTGAATTTCGGCCCGAAAGCCTTTCAGATCGCTCATGAATTCCGCAACTGCGGATTTCAGCCCTGCGGTCGGAGACTGGTCATCGGACAGACCTTCCCCGGCCCGAGACATCTTCTCGGTCGTCATCCTTTGTATCCTTCTGTTGTTGCCTGAACCCGGCCCGGTCAGCCTTGCGTCAGGATCTGTCGCCCTTCGCGGAACAGGGCCGCGAGGTCACGCAACCCCGCATCGTTCACCCCGTCCGCCTTGGCCGCCACCCGCGCCGCGGGCAGCATGGGGAAGGTCACGACAGAAACCTCCCACAGATCCAGTTCGGTCAGCAGCCTGTGACCCTCTGCGGTCTTTGTCGCCCGGATCGTACGATAGCCGATCGACAGCCCCTCGATCGCGCCTGCCGCGATCAGCGCCGCCGCCTCGCGGCCGCGCGCAACCCCGTCCAGCAGACGGCCCTTGACCCGCAGGCCGCGCGCATCCTCGGTCACCTCGTCCCACAGGCCGATGGGCTGCGCCGGATCGTGCTGCCACAGCATCCGCACGCGCCGCCCTTCCGCCGCCATCGCCTTGAGCGAGGCCGCATAGGCGCCGCGCGCCACCACATCGCCACCCTGATCAGGCGCATCGAACAGGCTGGCATAGCCTTCGATCACCTGGTCGGTTCCCTCGGTGGTCAACCGCAACCCGATGCCGGGCTGGCAGAACTTGCGCTGCAGTTCCATGTCCATCAATCGTCCTTTCATGGCAGGCCCGCCATCGGGGCCGCTGTCATTATCGACTGGAACGCCTGGGCCAGGATCACGGCCACGACGCCGTAGACCGTCAGCCAGAGCCGTTTTTCCAGCTTCTCGATCAAGGCCTCGAGCTTTTCGGCGCGCCGGTTCAACCCTTCGATATGCAGGTTTGATACGCGCTCATGGGCCTCCAGCCGCAGCGCGGGTGCGCAATCGAAGGCTTCGAACCCATAGCGCCCCGCTTCGCGCGGGACCCCGCGTGTCTCGCTCATTCCGCGGCTCCCTGCCCGTCAGGCCCGACCAAGGCGAGCGCAGGCAAACCCAGCAACGCGCGCTTTTCGGCATCGGTCAGAAAGGTCGCATCGGCCACGCGGCGCCATTGCAGGTCACGCTCGGCCGCAAGGGCGGGCACCTGGTCCAGATCGGGGTGCAGGTCCAGCACCTCGCCGGTGAAACGTGACAGCCATTCGGCCAGGGCGGCCACCACGCGCGTCGCCATCGGCAGCACCGTCAGCCGATAAAGCGCGCGATTGGCCTCCTGATAGTTGGCAAAGGTCGCATCACCCGGAATGCCCAGCAGCATCGGCGGCACGCCGAAGGCCAGCGCGATCTCGCGCGCGGCACTTTCCTTGGTCTGCTGGAATTCCATGTCCGAGGGCGAAAAGCCCATCGGCTTCCAATCCAGACCGCCCTCCAGCAACATGGGCCGGCCTGCGTTGCGCGCCCCCTGGTGGTGGCTTTCCATCTCGGACACAAGCCGGTCGTATTGATCGGCACTCAGGCTGCCCTGCCCTTCGGCCCCGCGATAGACGATCGCGCCCGAAGGCCGCGCGGCATTGTCCAGCAGCGCCTTTGACCAGCGGCTGGCGGCATTGTGCACATCCACCGCCTGCGCCGCCGCCTGCATGGGCGAAAAACCATAGTGATCATCCTGCGGATGAAAGCTCTTGATATGGCAGATCGGTGCCAGGGGCGTGCTGACATCGAAACGATGCTTGCGTCCGCCAACGTTGTAATCATAGGCCACCGGCCAGCCATCGGGGCCGGGGATCAGGCTCATGCGGTCCGAGCGCAGCACATGCAGTTCGGCAAGCGCCCCCGCATCCGTCGTGACCAGCTCCAGATAGCCATTGCCGGTCAGCAGCAGCTGCGCATAAAGCGCCTCGAGCAATTCGGCGCGGCCCTGTGCGGGGTTGGGATTGCCCAGCAGGGCCAAGACGGGGTGCGCCTCGAAACGACGCCCCGCCCCTTGCAGTACCAGCGGCAGGGCCGCCGCCGCCTCGGACAGCAGCTTGACACAGCGAAATCCGACCGGATTGCCGGTATAGCCCGTCCGCGTCAAAGATACGGTGTCACGCGGGCTCCAGGCGACGCGGCCCGCGCCCTGGAAGGCCAGCACGGGACCTGCGGCGCTGGCCTTCTGCTCGGGCGCTGCCTGATCCGCGCCACCGCGTTTGAGGAATTGAAAAACCATGACCTGCTCCCTGATCCTGCCGCTATTCGCGCCGGATCGGATCGCCCCCGCCTACAGCGCCTTCGGCGTGCTGGCGGGGGGTGTCCGACCTGATGTGCAGACAATCTGACGAAAAGCTTAACAATTCCGGATCAGAGCGCGCGCACCTGCGGGCGTCGCCATTGGGCCGAGGGTGCGATGATCAGCTCGTGCAGCGCCCAGACCAGCGCATCAAGGCGGTCGGGGCTGCCCTTGCCGACATAGCCCTGCGCCGTCATCGCGCACATCTGGTCCTCAAGATCGCCCAGCGGACCGTGATGAAAGACCCGGCCCTGCTCGTACAGGGCTGCCACCGGCTCGGCCCGTGCCGCCTTGCCGCGCGAGGCATGCACCTTGCGGAAAGGCACCAGGGGATCGACCTGCCGGATCACCGCCTCGACCATGTCGCCGCCCTGGTTGACCTCGGCCACCAGGCGTTCCGCGCCCCAGCGTTCCATCAGGGCAATCGCGCGCTGTGCCCATTGCGCGGGGCTGGCACCTGCGATGCTGGCATCCTCCAGCACGAAGGCGCGCCAATCCTGCACCGGGCCGCGCGTGACCGCCCCCACCGCGACGATGCCGCATTCATCCGATCCGCCATGGCCGGTCGTGGCCGGGTCGACCGCCACCACGATACGGTCAAGTTCGGGCAAGACCGGCGCGCGCACCTGTTCCAGTTGCGCCCCCGTCCACAGCGCACCTTCCGCATCCTCCAGCAGGACACCATCCAGTTCCTGCCGCCCCAGGCGCGTGCCCGCATAGCGGATGCGCACCTCTTCCAGGAAAGAGCTGGCCAGGTTGGCCGCATTCGCCTCGGTCGGGGCGTGGGTCACCACCGTGCTGGGCAGTTTCAACAGCTCTTTCAGAACCCCCACATTGCGCGGGGTCGTGGTGATGCAGACCTGCGGGTCGTCACCAAGACGCAGGGCGAATTGCAGCATGTCCCATGTCTCGGCGCTTTTCTTCCACTTGGCCAATTCATCCACCCAGGCGCCGTCGAATTGCGGCCCGCGCAGGGATTCCGGCTCATGCGCCGAAAAGGCCTGCGCCGTGGCGCCGTTCGGCCAGATCAGCATCCGCCGCGTGGCATGCCACTCGGGCCGCCGATCGGGGGGCGAACAGGCCAGGATGCCGCTTTCGCCAAAGACCATGACCTCGCGCACCTGGTCGAGTGTCTCACCCACCAGGGCGATGCGACGGCAGCGCCCATGATCCAGCGGGCGCGAGCCTTCCACGCAGGCGCGGATCCATTCCGCCCCGGCCCGCGTCTTGCCTGCGCCACGACCGCCCATGATTACCCAGGAACGCCAGTTGCCCGCAGGGGGCAATTGATGCGGCATGGCCCAGAAATCGAACAGGAACGGCAGCGCGAGGATCTCGGCCTCGTCCAATTCGTCAAGGAACGATTTTTGGACCTCGACAGGTTCGCAGGCGATCCAGTCGGCACCTGAGCTGAGATCGTGCTGCGTCGAAGTCAATGGCATATTCATGGGCGACACCTGTAGCTGCCTTGCGGTATGTTTCAATTTCGGTCTCCACGTCATTTGCTTGTTTCAGCCAGTACCGGATGTCGGACAGCAGGCGCGCACCCTCGCGGATCGCGCCCTGATCGCCTTCGGCAAAACGGGACTGGTAGTCGATGAGTTCCGATTTCATGATCCCAAGCTGGAGGTCGATGAGATCGATCCTGGCCTGCAAGGCCGTTGACCTGTCGTGCAATTGGTCATCGGGCCCCGCGCGGGGGGCTGTTTCTGACATGATGCTTGCTGTGCCTCGCTTCTGTGTGTCTCGGACCGCAAGACATGAAAAAACGGCGACCGGGTTTCCCCGGCGCCGTTGACGCATTTCTTCCAGCTTTCACAACCTATACGCTAGACCGCGCGGAATGTCAAGTTTTCTGGACAGTCCAAAACTGACAACCGCCCGATATTGTTAAGAAATTCTTAACAACCGTCACGGGCATAGCCCGACCGGATCAATCGGACTGGCCCTGTCTTTCCCGCTCGGCTTCGATGCGGCGCCATTCGGCCACGTTGCGGTTATGCTCTTCCAGGGTCACCGCAAAGGCATGACCGCCGGTGCCGTCAGCCACGAAGAACACGAAAGGCGTGTCATCGGGATCAAGTGCCGCCTCGATGCTGGCGCGCCCCGGATTGGCGATGGGCGTCGGCGGCAGACCCTCGATCACATAGGTGTTCCAGGGTGTCTGTCCGCGCAGCTCGCTCTGGCGCAGACCGCGCCCCAGCACGCCCTGCCCCTTGGTGATGCCATAGATCACCGTCGGGTCCGTTTGCAGCCGCATGCCACGGTTCAGCCGGTTCACGAAGACCGAAGCCACCTGGCGCCGCTCCTCGGCCACGCCGGTTTCCTTTTCGATGATCGAGGCCAGGATCAGCGCCTCTTCGGGGCTGGCCAGCGGCAGCCCGTCGACACGGTTGGCCCAGGCTTCGGCAAGGATGGCCTGTTGCGCAGCGGTCATCCGCGCCAGCAGATCGACGCGCGACTGGCCGGGAATGACCTCATAACTGTCAGGCGCCAGCGTTCCTTCGGCAGGAACCTCGGTCACCTCGCCCTCGAGGATTTCAAGGCGCGACAGCGAGTCGACGACCTGCCAGCTGGTCACGCCTTCTGCCAGGGCCACGCGGTAGCGGGTGTCGTTGCGCGCACGGACCTGGGTGTAATCTGCGGGAGGCACTTCTTCGGCCGGGTTGAAGCTGGCCTTTTCCTCGTAACGCGAGGTGACGGGATCCAGCTCGCGCACCACGACCGAGGCGCTGTTGACCCCGATGCGGTAAACCACCTCGGTGCCGCAGGTGCTTGGCCCGCCGCGCGTGATGATGTCCACGATGTCGGACATCGGCGTGCCGGGGGGTATCAGGAAACTGCCTGCCTTCAGCAGGTCGGATTTCTCGCTGTAATCCGCGCCCAGCCGGAAGATGCGCGCATTCGTGATGGCGCCCTGGTCCTGCAGGTTGCGGCTGACGCGCGCGATGGAAGAGCCGCGTTCGACCTGCAGGCAGATGGCCTGGTCCAGCGGCCCCTGTGCCGAATATTCACGCTGCCCCCAAAGGATCACCCCGGCCAACAGAAAGACCGCCACGATCAGAAAGGTGACCGCGTTCGAGGCGATGTGCCGCCACATCAGTCAAGCTTTCCGAAGATCACGCTGGCATTGGTGCCGCCAAAGCCGAAGGAATTGGACAGGGCCACATCGATCTTGCGCGCGCGTTTGGCATTGGGCGCAAGGTCGATCGGCGTTTGGACCGCCGGATTGTCCAGGTTGATCGTGGGCGGTGCCACCTGATCGCGGATCGCGAGGATCGAAAAGATCGCCTCGATCGCGCCGGCGGCCCCCAGAAGATGGCCTGTGGCGGATTTGGTCGAACTCATCGTGACATTCGGGGCCGCGTCACCCAGCAGGCGTTCAACCGCCGCCAGTTCGATGACATCGGCCATCGTGCTGGTGCCGTGGGCGTTGATATAGTCGATATCCGAAGGTTCCAGACCGGCCCGTTCCAGCGCCGCCTTCATCGAGCGGAATCCGCCGTCACCATCCTCGGCCGGGGCCGTGATGTGATAGGCATCGCCCGACAGGCCATAGCCCAGGACCTCGGCGTAGATCTTGGCGCCGCGCGCTTTGGCGTGTTCGTATTCCTCCAGCACGACAACGCCCGCGCCCTCGCCCATGACAAAACCGTCACGATCCGCGTCATAGGGCCGGCTGGCGGCCTTGGGGTCATTCCCGCGCTTGGTGCTCAGCGCCTTGCAGGCGTTGAAACCGGCGATCCCGATCTCGCATATCGCGGCCTCGGCGCCGCCGGCCACCATCACTTCGGCATCACCCCACTGGATCAGCCGCGCCGCATCGCCGATGGCATGCGCCCCGGTCGAACAGGCCGTCACGACCGCATGGTTCGGCCCCTTGAAGCCATAGCGGATGCTGACCTGACCCGAGATCAGGTTGATCAGCGCACCGGGAATGAAGAAGGGTGACACACGCCGCGCGCCCTTTTCCTTGATCAGAAGGGTCGTCTGTTCGATCGACTGCAAGCCGCCGATCCCCGAGCCCAGCATCACGCCGGTGCGCAGGCGGTCTTCCTCGGCTTCGGGCTTCCAGCCGGAATCCTCGACCGCCTGGGTCGCAGCGGCCATGCCGTAGAGGATGAAGTCATCGACCTTGCGACGTTCCTTCGGCTCCATCCAGTCATCGGGATTGAATGTGCCGTTTGTGCCATCGCCGAAGGGGATTTCGCAGGCATAGGAGGTCAGCACGTTGCTCGGATCGAACCGCGTGATCGGACCCGCGCCCGATTCTCCGGCCAGCAGGCGAGACCAGGTTTCCTCGACACCGCAGGCCAAAGGTGTGACCAGGCCCAGCCCCGTGACAACCACTCGACGCATGACTTACCCCTTCCCTCATGTTCCTTCGTGCTCATAGCGCGCCTTCCCCCCCATGAGCAAGAGCGCGAGCGCCGCCACAGGCCCGCGACGCCGGTGCCGGCAGATATCTGCGCGCCATTTGCGCATCCATGGCGACCGTTTCCGGGCGCGGCGGACGGCCATGAAAAAACCCCCGTCCGACGGACAGGGGTTTTTCCGAATTTTGACGTCAGTCGCGCCTCAGGAGGCTTCGGTGATGAATTTCACCGCGTCGCCGAAGGACTGGATCGTTTCTGCCGCGTCATCCGGGATCTCGATGCCGAATTCTTCTTCGAACGCCATCACCAGTTCGACCGTGTCCAGGCTGTCGGCGCCCAGATCGTCGATGAACGAAGCGTTCTCGACAACCTTGTCCTCGTCCACACCCAGATGTTCCACCACGATTTTCTTTACGCGGTCTGCGATATCGCTCATGTCCAAGTCCTCATACCGTTCGGGCGCTTTGCCCATTTGTCTGCCCTTGCCCGCAGGCTCGGCACTTCGTGATGCCCTGTGTATCGGGCGGCTCGTCATCCCGCAAGCAGGACGTCCAAGGGCGCCTTGAACGGCGCCCCCGGCAAATCTGCGTGGCCTATAGCACATGGTGCGCCATTGGCAAACGCTTTCACTGCAGGGTCAGGTCCAGCCCGGCGACACGCCGGATCAGATCATGGCCATCCCGCCGTTCACATGCAGTGTCGTGCCTGTGACATAACCCGCCTCGGGGCTGGCCAGATACAGCACGGCAGCGGCGATTTCCTGCGCCGTGCCCATGCGCGCGGCGGGGATCTTGGCGTTGATCGCAGCCTTCTGATCGTCGTTCAGCTTGTCTGTCATGGCCGTCGCGATGAAGCCGGGTGCCACGGCATTGGCGGTGATTCCGCGGCTTGCCACCTCGTAGGCGATGGATTTCGTCATCCCCACCATCCCGGCCTTGGAGGCCGCGTAATTCGCCTGCCCCGGATTGCCCGTGGCCCCCACGATCGACGAGATGTTGATGATCCGGCCCCAACGCGCCTTCATCATCGGACGCATCACGCCACGGCACAGGCGCATGGTCGAGGTCAGGTTCACATCCAGAACGCTCTGCCATTCCTCATCCGACATGCGCATGAAGATCTGGTCGCGGGTGATGCCTGCGTTGTTGACCAGAATGTCGACAGCGCCCATCGCCTCGACCGCCTGTTTCGGCAGCGCCTCGACGGCGGCGGCATCGCTCAGGTTGCAGGGCAGCACATGGGCGCGGCTGCCCAGTTCGGCGGCCAGCGCCTCGAGGGGTTCCACGCGGGTGCCGGACAGCGCGACCGTAGCGCCCGCGCCATGCAGCGCATGGGCAATCGCGCCGCCGATTCCGCCCGATGCGCCGGTGATCAGCGCGCATTTTCCTGTCAGATCAAACATGTCTCATCCTTGATTATGGGCAGCCACCGCTGCGACAACATCTTCGGGGGTGCCGATGGCACGGCATTCAATGTCCCGCGCAATCCGCCGGATCATGCCGGACAGCGCCTTGCCTGCCCCCACTTCCCAAATCTCGGTCACGCCGGCACCCGCCATCCACATCACGCTTTCGCGCCAGCGGACCGACCCTGTCACCTGCTCGATCAGCAGCGCCCGGATCAGATCGGGATCGCTGACGGCCTCGGCGCGCACATTGGCCACCAGCGGCACGACTGGCGTGTTCATGGTCACATCCGCCAGTGACGCGCGCATGACCTCGGCCGCGGGCTGCATCAGCGCGCAATGAAAAGGTGCGCTGACAGGCAGGATCACGGCCCGCTTGGCGCCACGACCGCGCGCGATCTCGACCGCGCGTTCAACGGCTGCCCGATGCCCCGAGACCACGACCTGCCCCGGATCATTGTCATTCGCCGCCTGGCAGACCTGACCTTGCGCGGCCTCCTCGGCCACGGCGCGGGCGCCGTCGAAATCCAGCCCCAGCAAGGCCGCCATGGCCCCCACACCGACCGGCACCGCGTCCTGCATGGCACGGCCACGGATGCGCAGCAGGCGTGCGGCATCGGCCACGCTCAGGGCGCCCGCCGCCGCAAGGGCAGAATATTCGCCCAGCGAATGGCCCGCCACGAAACCCGCATCGCTCAACTTGATGCCCTCGGCGTCCAGGGCGCGCACAACGGCCATCGAGGTGGCCATCAGCGCCGGCTGCGCGTTCTGGGTCAGCGTCAGCTCGTCCTGGTCCCCCTCCCAGATCAGGGCCGAGAGTTTTTCGCCCAAGGCATCGTCCACCTCGTCGAACACGGCTTTCGCCGCAGGATAGGCCTGCGCCAGATCGCGCCCCATGCCGATGGCCTGCGCGCCCTGGCCCGGAAATACATAGGCTCTGCTCATGCTGTCCCCTCCGTCATGCCGCATGAAGGCCCCCGGCCCTGCGCGGTCTTGTCCATCCGATCCGGCCCGAATACCGCGCCAAGCCCCCCGGCGCAACGCCTCAGCGCATTGCTGCACCAAGCCTGTGCGGCTGGGCAGATTGGCCCCGCGGCCGCAACCACTTAAGTTTGCAACACGTAACCAGTAAGAGGAGCCTTCCATGGCCCGCACCAACACGGCCCAGACCTATGGCAGCGTGACAAAGACATTTCACTGGCTGACGGCGCTGCTGATCTTGTCCGCCATACCGCTCGGGTTGATCGCCACCGATCTGGCGCACCGGATCGCAGCAGGCGAGACGGACCTGATCGCGCAAACCACGCTGCTGTTTTCGCTGCACAAGACCATCGGGATCGCCGCGTTCCTCACGGCCCTGGGGCGCATCACATGGGCGCTGATGCAACCGCGTCCGGGTCTTCTGAATGGTGCGCGAAAGGCCGAGGCGACGTTGGCGGGCATCGTGCACTGGCTGCTTTACGGGGCCATGCTGATCACGCCGCTGTCGGGCTGGGTGCATCATGCCGCAACGACCGGTTTCGCGCCGATCTGGTGGCCGCTGGGCCAGACCCTGCCCTTCGTGCCGCAAAGCACACTGGTCGCGGATGCCGCAACCACGATCCATTTCCTGTCTTCCCGCGTGCTGATCGTCGCCATCCTGCTGCATGTGGGCGGCGCGCTGAAACACCATCTGATCGACCGCGACGATACGCTGCGCCGGATGCTGCCGCGCGCGCCCGTGCGCCAGAGCCCCAGCACGACACAACCGGGCCATGCGCTGCCGCTGCTGGCGGCAACCGTGATCTGGGTCGGTATCATCTCGGCGGGGGCGGCACCCGCGCTGATGTCGGTCACAGCACCGGCCAGCCCTGCCTCTGTGGCGGCCGCACCCGGTGACTGGCAGGTCCAGCAAGGCACGCTGGCCCTGACGATCCGGCAAATGGGCAGCCCGGTGCAAGGCGAATTCACGGATTGGGCCGCACAGATCAGCTTTGCCGACGATCCTTCGCAGCAGGTGAACGGCCGCGTCCGGGTCGAGGTGACGATTGCATCGCTGTCGCTTGGCTCTGTCACCGGTCAGGCGATGGGCGGGGATTTCTTCGACGAGGCGACGCATCCGCGCGCCGTGTTCGAGGGCGACATCCTGCGCCGCGAGGCGGGTTTCGTGGCCGACGGCACGCTGACGATCAAGGGCAATGCCGTGCCGGTCGCCCTGCCCTTCGACCTGGTCCTGTCCGACGATCAGGCCCAGATGACCGGGTCCTTGACCCTGGACCGCCGCGATTTCGGCATCGGCGGCAGCGTCACCGAAGAAGGCACGCTGGCTTATGGTGTCGACATTGCGGTCAGCCTGACAGCGCAGCGCATGCCTGCCGCCAACTGATCCGGCATCGCATCGCAAACCATGAAAAAGGCCGCCGGAGATATCCGGCGGCCTTTTGCGTTGCAGGTGTTCGAAGACCGATTATTCAGCGGCCTTCATGGCTTCGATCGAGATCTGGATCGTCACTTCGTCGCTGACGAAGGGGGCGAAAGCGCCGACGTTGAAATCGCTGCGCAGCAATGTGGTGGTGGCATCAAAGCCAGCCCAGGGCTGCTTTGCCATCGGGTGATCACTGGCCTGGTTCAGCTTGGCGTCCAGCACGACCGACTTGGTCACACCGTTCAGGGTCAGATCGCCGGTGATCAGGGCGGTGTTGTCGCCCGTCACTTCGATACCGGTCGAGGTGAAGGTGACCATCTCGTCCTCGGTGGCGCCAAAGAAGTCGGCGGACATGAAATGCGCAAAACGCTCTTCCCAACCGGTCATCATCGACATGACGGGCATCGACACGGTCACGCTGGAATTGGCGGGATCTTCCTGATCGAACATGATCTCGCCGGCAAAGCCCGAAAACATGCCCCAGGTCGTGGAATAGCCCAGGTGGTTGTAGGAAAACAGGATCTGGCTATGGCTGGAATCCAGCATGTATTTTTCGGGTGCGGCAAATGCCGGTGCGGCGGTCAGGGCAGCGGCAAGTCCGATTGCGGCGATCGTGGTCTTCATCTGGGCTCATCTCCTTGGGGATGGGGTTGCACATGACCTCAAGTTGCCGCCTTTTGCCCTGGCTACAACTCCGCATGAAACCACATCACCTGTGAGAAGATGAACAACCCCTCAGGTTGTCCGCCTCGCCCGGCGGTTGCCGGGCGGGTTCAGGCGGCCTTGACCTGCTGCTGGACCGCCAGCAGCTGGTCGCGGTCCATCCCCGACAATTCCAGCAGGACCTGACCATCGCGCCCCCGCAGCACAAGGCGGTCCTCGTCGATCACGACCTCGGACAGATCACGCAGCGCCAGCCGCTGGCGCACCCTTGCGATCCCGTCATGGCCGCGCCGGACATGGCGCAATTCGCGGGCGCGCTGGTCAAGATGGATTTCGTCGCGTGCCGTTCTGCGACCGGCATGCAGAAGCGCCAGCCCCAGGCACATGAAGACAACCGACACGCCCAGGCGCAGCAACATCATCTCGGCATCCCAGAGCGATCCCGACAGCAGCCAGATGCCGACCGCGGCCAGCATCAGCACCACACCGGTGAAGCGCGACAGGCCGGACAGGGCACGCCATCCGTGGCGCGGCGCCCTTTTCGGTGCGGCTTTTCCAATTTGCCTGTCGTCCATCGCGGGCGACAGCACAGATGCGGTCGGCAAGACATCTGAAAAAGATACCATTTCACTTCCTCCGTACTACATCTCTATCCTTCGCGCGAAACAAGGCAGCAGTACGGCACAAATCCGGAAAACTCGGGTCACGGCATCGCGCCACCGGCACGGTGCGACAGGTCGCCTTGGCGCTTGCCATGGGCACGGAAGCATCGTATAGCCCCCGTTCCTTCCGCAGTTTCGTTGAACCGCGCAGTCTCTCGTGGATGGGTCGCGGAAGGATCGGCCCTCCTATGAAATGCGCTTGAAAAACAAGGAGTGCACATGCCGCTTTACGAGCATGTCTTCATTTCCCGTCAGGACCTGTCGAACACGCAGGCCGAGGGTCTCATCGAACATTTCGGCACAGTTCTGGCTGACAACGGCGGCACCGTCGTTGATCACGAGTACTGGGGCGTCAAGACGATGGCCTACAAGATCAACAAGAACCGCAAGGGTCACTATGCCCTGCTGCGCACCGATGCACCGGCCACCGCCGTGCAGGAGATGGAGCGCCTGATGCGCCTGCATGACGATGTCATGCGCGTTCTGACCATCAAGGTCGATGAACATGTCGCAGGCCCCTCGGTGCAGATGCAGAAGCGTGACGACCGCGACCGTGGCGACCGCCCCGACCGTGGTGATCGCCCTGACCGTGGCGACCGCCCTGACCGCGGTGACCGTGGTGACCGTGGCGGCGAACGCCGCGAACGCCGTTGATCAAACGCCAGAACAAAGGACGCTAAACCATGGCTACCAAACCGTTTTTCCGTCGCCGCAAGGTCTGCCCCTTCTCGGGCGACAATGCACCCGCGATCGACTACAAGGACACCCGTCTGCTGCAGCGCTACATTTCCGAGCGTGGCAAGATCGTGCCGTCCCGCATCACCGCCGTTTCGGCCAAGAAGCAGCGTGAGCTGTCGCGCGCCATCAAGCGCGCCCGCTTCCTCGCCCTGCTGCCCTATGCCGTGAAGTAAGGAGAGAAGCAGATGCAAGTTATCCTTCTTGAGCGCGTGGCCAAGCTGGGCCAGATGGGCGACGTCGTCTCCGTCAAATCCGGCTTCGCACGCAACTACCTGCTGCCCCAGGGCAAGGCGCTGACCGCTTCCGAGCGCAACATCGCCGATTTCGAAGCCCGCAAGGCGCAGCTGGAAGCCCGCAACCTGGAAACCCGCAAGGAAGCCGAAGCCCTCGGCGAACGCCTGGCCGGTCAGATCTTCGTCGTGATTCGCTCTGCCTCGGATGGCGGCGCGCTTTACGGTTCGGTCACGCCCCGTGACGCGGCCGAAGCAGCCGAGACCGGTGGCTTCACCGTGGACCGCAAGCAGATCGTGCTGACCCGCCCGATCAAGGATCTGGGCCTGCATGACGTCAGCGTCACGCTGCACCCCGAAGTCGAGGTGACGATCCAGCTGAACGTCGCGCGTTCCGCCGAAGAGGCCGAGCTGCAGGCAGCCGGCAAGTCGATCCAGGAACTCGCCGCCGAAGCCGAAGCCGAAGCGGAATTCGAAATCTCCGAACTCTTCGACGAGATCGGCGCCGCGAACGAAGATGGTGAGGATATGGGCCGCTAAGGCGCATCAGTCGCAAGACACCTTACCTTGGAAACCGCGCAGGCCCACCCTGCGCGGTTTTTTCATGCCCTGGCATCAAGACCCCGTGCGCTCAGCCCGCGAAATTCTGGCCCAAGGGCAGCGGCGCGGTGCGGATCAGCCGGCTGTCTGCCACCGCCGCCTGACGATGCACCATCGCCACGCGATAGTCAGGATCCTTGATCATCTCGACAAAGGCCGCAACAGACGGGTATTCGGCAATAAAGCACAGATCCCATTGTTCTGCGGTCGGGCCGATCAGCATCAGCTCCATCGCGCCGCGCCAGACGATCCGCCCGCCCAGACGGGCCAGCACGGGCGCAGCGCCCTGCCCATAGGCGGCATAGGCCTCGGCCCCGGAAACCTGGCGCCCATCGTCATAGCGGGCTTGGTCATGCAGCCGGACCAGGTTGATCATATGGATCGGTCCGGGCCTGTCATTGTCGCGAAAGGCGCGGAAATCCTCTGCGGTAAAGCCTGTATGATCCATCCGGGGGGCGCTCCTTCAGCCGTGAATGCCCTCATCTGGCCGCATCCCAGGCGATGGGTCAAGCAAACCGGTCGGCCGCCACACCATCACCGCAACGAAAAAGGGCCACCCCGAAAGGTGGCCCCTGTTCTTGCGGTCAGCGGCGATGCGCAGACATGCGACAGGATCACTCCTCGTCCAGCGCCTCGACGGCTTTCTGCAGATCGTCCTTGCTGACCTCTTTCTCGGTCACCGAGGCCATGCCGAGGATATGGTCCACGACCTTGTCCTCGAAGATCGGCGCGCGCAGTTGCTGCTGCATCTGGGCGTTCTGCTGGATGAACTCGAAGAACTGACGTTCCTGGCCCGGATACTGACGCGCCTGCGCCATGACCGCCTGGGTCATCTCGGCATCGGTCACTTCGATCTCGGCCTTGCGACCGGTCTCGGCCAGCAGCAGGCCAAGGCGCACGCGACGCTCGGCCAGCTTGTTGTGCTCGTCCGTCGGCTCGATCTTGTCGTGGTTGTGATCGTGCACGTCGGGGTTTTCCTCGTGCCACAGCTGATGCGCGATCTGGTTCGCTTCGGCCTCGACCAGGCTGGGGGGCAGGTCGAACTTGACCAGACCATCCAGCGCGTCCAGCAGGCCACGCTTGACGATGGCGCGGGCAGCACCGGCATATTCGGCTTCCAGACGCTCTGCGATCTGACCCTTCAGGGCAGCCAGGTCTTCGGCGCCGAACTTCTTGGCCAGCTCGTCATCGATGGCCGCGGCCTTGGGTTCCTTGACCGCTTTCACGGTGCAATCGAACACGGCTTCCTTGCCGGCCAGATGGGCCGCGCCGTATTCGTCCGGGAACTTGACCGTCACGGCCTTTTCCTCACCCGCTTTCACGCCGACCAGCTGTTCTTCGAAGCCGGGGATGAAAGAGCCCGACCCCAGAACCAGCGGATAGTCTTCGGCGGAACCGCCTTCAAAGGCCTCACCGTCGACCTTGCCGACGAAGTCGATCACGACCTGGTCGCCATCCTTGGACTTGGTGCCTTTCTTGCGATCCGCGAAATCCTGCACGGTCTCGGCCAGCGAGGCCAGCGCCTCGTCAATGGCCGCATCGTCGGCCTTGGCCACCAGACGCTCCAGCTTGACGCCGCTCATGTCCAGCTCGGGGATCTCGGGCAGGGCTTCGTAGGCCATCTTGACCTTGACGTCGTCGCCCTCTTTCCAGGTCTCGCCATCGACCATGGTCACCTGCGGCTGCAGCGCGGGGCGGTCGCCGGTGGTTTCGAAATGCTGGTTCATGGCGCCATCGACGCTTTCCTGCATCGCTTCACCCAGAACCTTGGGGCCGAACTGCTTTTTCAGCAGCGCCATCGGCACCTTGCCCTTGCGAAAGCCCTTCATTTCCACTTCGGGCTGGGCCTCGGCCAATTTCTCGTTGACCTTCGCTTCCAGCTCTGCGGCTGTCACGATGATCTCGTATTCACGCTTGAGGCCGTCTTTCAGGGTCTCGGTGACCTGCATTCTTCTCGTCCTTTTCCATATCTCTGGTGCGGGTGGAGGGACTTGAACCCCCACGCCTTGCGGCGCCAGAACCTAAATCTGGTGCGTCTACCAATTTCGCCACACCCGCGAAAACCAAACGCAGGCAACCCCATCCGGAAATGGAGGCTGCCCGCGGTTCCGGCGCTGTCTAGCAAACCCTGATAAGGGATGCGAGAGGAAAAATCGCCCTCCGGCCAAGGTATCAAGGCCGGTCCGCGCCGTTCCTGCAGGGCTTTTCCGCACAGGTCCGATCCGGCGAAGGCTTTCGTCCGGGCGATTCAAATATCTGCAGGACATTCACCGCAAATTCACCTATGCTGAGCCAAAAAAGAAACGAGCAGAGACCATGAGACAGGACACCGCCCCGATGCCGGGACGCCGCATATTTGCATTCGAATACACCTTGATCCGCAGGATTTGCCGCAGGATGGCCGCATGAGCATGGCATTCCCCCCGCCCCTGCAGACGGCACTTGTGGCCGGCACTATCGTTCTGACCGCAGAGGGTGCGATCCCGGTCGAACTTCTGGGGCCGGGCGACAGGATCATCACCCGCAATGCGGGGATGGTCCGCCTGTTGGGCATCACCTTTCATCAACGGGCTGGCGATTTCCTGACCATCGCGGCAGGCGCGCTTGGTCCCCAGATGCCGCGTACGGACACGGTTGTGGCGACAGAACAGCCCATCCTGCTGCGCGCTGCGCTGGCCATGGCGGCATCGGGGCAGCCATCCTGCCTGTTGCCCGCCGGCGACCTGCCCCGCGCCTGCCCCGGATTGCAGGGGCTTGCCCTGTTGCGGGGGATCGAGATGACGATGGTGCAGCTGCAGCTTGACGCGATGCAGATCGTCTATGCGGACGGGCTGGAAACGCTCTGCGCGCCCATGTCAGCCGCGATGCTGGCCGCCTGAGGCGCGCGCCCTGCGCGTCACAGGCCCATCTCCCTGAACACGCCGGGCAGCGCTTCGGGCAGATCCTCGGCGATCAGGCCCGGCCCGAACCGCCGCGCTGCCTGCGCATGCAACCAGACCCCCAGATTGGCCGCGAGCTCTGCCGCCAGCCCGCGCGCCAGCAACCCCGTGATGAACCCCGCCAGCACATCCCCCGACCCCGCCGTCGCCAGCCATGACAGCGCGCCATCGGTCGCGGCGGGATGCCGCCAGACCCGCCCATCGGGCAGGGCCACACAAGTGGCCGGACCTTTCAGCAGCATGGTGCAACCCAGCTGCGCCGCCGCCATGCGCAACGCCGCCACGCGCCCGTCTTCATGCCCCAGATCGTCGCGCGTGTCAGGGAACAGGCGCAGGAACTCTCCGTCATGGGGGGTCAGAAGGCAGCCAGGATGCAGCGCGCGCCGCAGCCCTGCATCCCGCGCCAGCAGCGTCAGGGCATCGGCATCCAGCACCGTGGCGCGGGTCGCGCGCAGCGCCGCGTCCAGATGGTGCGCCTCGACATCCGACAGCCCAAGCCCCGGCCCCAGGCAAAGCGCGGTCATCCGCGTATCGGCCAGGATCGCGGCCAGATCGGCGGGGTCATCCAGGCTGCGCAGCATGATCGCCGTGATCTGGGCCGCCACTTCGGGCTGCGCCGCCGCTGGCACGGCCAGCGTCACCAGCCCTGCCCCCACGCGCAAGGCCCCGCGCGCCGCCAGCCGCGCCGCACCGCTGCGCCCCGGCCCGCCCGACAGGATCAGCGCGTGACCTTGCATGTATTTATGCCCCATCACGGGCTTGCGCAGACGATCACCCATGGCTTCGGTCATGGCGAATGTCCGGGGGGCTCGGTCCATGGGCTATCCTTTCCGTTGCGCGCGTCGCTTGCGTATCATGGCGTCACAATCCGATCGGCACCACAACTGTCGTGACGCCGGCCTTGTCCAGAACATCGTGAACAGGTTTGCGCGCATGAAAGGTCACCACCAGATCAGCGGCAAAGGGGCGCAGGCCCAAGGCCTGACCAGTATCACAATCGTAGCCCGTGGGCAGATCAACCGCCACGGCCAGCAGGCTTGTGCCCGGCGCGGATTGCATGACCCGGTCCCTTGCCTGCCACCAAGGTGCCAGAATGTCATCGGTGCACCGCCCCTGCCCGATCCCCAGAAGCGCATCGACCACAAGGACAGGCTGACCAGAGGCTGCGGCCACAAGCCCGGCCAGCACGTCGGAACAGTCCGCAAGCGGCAGGCTTTCGCCCCCGGCCACCTGCCAGTCATGCGCCGCCGCCGCCGCATCCCCGCCCGGCAATGGCGGGCGGGAGGCACAAAGCCGGACCTGCCAGCCCCGGCGCAGCAATCCGCAGGCGATCACATAGCCGTCCCCGCCATTGTTGCCCGGACCGCAGAGGATCAGCGCATGATGCACGCCCTGCGCCAAGGCGGGCCATGCCTGCAATGCGGTGGCGATGACCCCTTCTCCGGCGCGCTGCATCAGGGCTTTCCCGGTCACACGACCCGACTCCATTGCCGTTTTTTCAAGCAGCCGCATCTGCTCAGCCGTGAGGATTCCGTTCATTTTCGCCCCCTACCGTTCTTTTTGCGCATATTTTTTGATCTTTTTGCACAATTTTTGATCATCCAGCAGAAATCCCGCTGCCTCGCTTCGCATTGCACCCGCTGCCCGATTGTGGCACCCCGGCATAAATGGTCTGACCCCTGTGGAGCATAGGCGAGGAGACCCTGGATGAAAAAGATCGAAGCGATCATCAAGCCGTTCAAGCTGGATGAAGTCAAAGAAGCCCTACAGGACGCGGGCGTCCAGGGTCTTTCGGTGATCGAGGTCAAGGGATTTGGCCGCCAGAAAGGTCATACGGAACTGTATCGCGGCGCGGAATACGTCGTGGACTTCCTTCCCAAGGTGAAAATCGAGGTCGTCCTTGATGACGATCTGGTCGACGCCGCCATCGAAGCGATCATCGATGCGGCCAAGACGGACAAGATCGGCGACGGCAAGATTTTCGTCAGCCCGGTTGAACAGGCCATCCGCATCCGTACCGGTGAATCCGGTTCGGACGCGCTGTAATCTACCCACAAAACGAAAGGGATTAGGGAATGAGCAAGAACGCAGTTCTCAAACTGATCAAGGACGAGGATGTCGAATACGTCGATATCCGCTTCACCGATCCGCGCGGCAAGCTGCAGCACGTGACTGTGGTTGCCGATCTGGTCGACGAAGACTTCCTTGAAGAAGGCTTCATGTTCGACGGCTCGTCGATCGCCGGCTGGAAGTCGATCGAAGCATCGGACATGAAACTGATGCCGGATACCGACAGCGTCTACATCGATCCGTTCTACGCCGAGAAGACCATCTGCATCCATTGCTCGGTCGTCGAGCCCGACACCGGCGAATCCTATGACCGCGACCCGCGCGGCACCGCAGAGAAGGCAGAGGCCTACCTGAAGTCCAGCGGCATCGGCGACAGCGCCTATTTCGGCCCCGAGGCTGAATTCTTCCTGTTCGACGACGTGCGTTACTCCGTCACCCCGAACAAGGTCTCCTACCAGGTTGACGCCGATCACGCGGCCTGGAACACGGATACCGAATTCGAGATGGGCAACACCGGCCACCGCCCCGGCTACAAGGGCGGCTATTTCCCGGTCAACCCCGCCGATGACGGTCAGGACATCCGCTCGGAAATGCTGTCCACCATGAAGCGCATGGGCATGAAGGTCGACAAGCACCACCACGAAGTTGCGACCTCGCAGCACGAGCTGGGCATGATCTTCGGCACGCTGACCGAGCAGGCCGACAACATCCAGAAGTACAAGTACGTCATCCACAACGTCGCACTGGCCTATGGCCGTTCGGCCACCTTCATGCCGAAGCCCATCAAGGGCGACAACGGTTCGGGGATGCACGTGAACATGTCGATCTGGAAAGACGGCAAGCCGCTGTTCGCAGGCGACAAATACGCCGACCTGAGCCAGGAGGCGCTGTATTTCATCGGCGGCATCCTGAAGCACGCCAAGTCGCTCAACGCCTTCACCAACCCGACCACCAACAGCTACAAGCGTCTGGTGCCCGGCTACGAGGCCCCCGTTCTGCGCGCCTATTCGGCACGCAACCGGTCGGGTTGCGTTCGTATTCCGTGGACGGAAAGCCCCAAGGCAAAGCGCGTCGAAGCTCGCTTCCCCGATCCGGCGGCCAACCCCTACCTGGCGTTCTCGGCCCTGCTGATGGCTGGCCTTGACGGGATCAAGAACAAGATCGATCCGGGCGAAGCCATGGACAAGAACCTCTATGACCTGCCCGCAGAAGAGCTGGCCGGCATCCCCACCGTCTGCGGATCGCTCCGCGAGGCGCTGGAGGAGCTGCAGAAGGACATGGACTATCTGCTGGCTGGCGACGTGTTCACGAAAGACCAGATCATGGCCTATATCGGCCTGAAGATGGAAGAAGTCGAAGAATACGACATGACTCCGCACCCGGTCGAGTTCAAGAACTACTACAGCTGCTGATCAGGTCGGTTCCGCGACCACCGAGTCGCGGAAAATCAACCAAGGTCACAAAAAGGGCGCCTTTCGGGGCGCCCTTTGCCGTTTCTGGGCGAAAGCATGGCAGGCGGGACGCCCAAATTCACGGAATCCGGCACTGCGCCCCAAGCTTACCGGATTTGGAACAAAAAATGCCCCATTTCATTAAGCATAACTCGGGGGTTGGAAATCCCCCGCGGAGGCTGTCATGCGCATGGACAACACTCGGTGCACGTCTGGATTGGTTTTTCTCGGTACGAGACCCCTCGATCTTCCGCTGCTGGCGAGCCGCCTTGAACGGGTGTTGGGCACGCGCGGCTTCCATGTCGGCCTGTCCGAGATGATGTCACAGGGTCACCTCAAGATGGGTCTGGGCGGTTTCGAACTGCATATGAACACCATGGAGAACCACCGCGAGGGGGACCACCGCGGTGGCATGCAGAGCATGGACCTGGCCATGAGCGATGCCTTCGCGCAGGAACAGGACACCGATCTGAAGGTCAACAGTGTCACGCAGACCCTGACGGTGACCATCATCAAGCTGCCATCGGAGCTTCCCAGCCTGCGCGAGGCGGAACGCTCTACCGCGACAGCCCATTCCGCCCTTGCACTGGCCACACTGGAACTGGCGCAGGTTCTTGATCCTGACTACGTGCAATGGCTGCAGCCCGACATGATGCTGTCGACATCCTCTTTCCTGTCCGTGCTTGAAAAGGTCACGCCCCGCCGGGTCTCTGCAGCGGATCGCGCCGCCAAGGGACAGAACGAAACGGACAGACCCAAGCGCCCCACGCCGGTCTTGCCGCTGAACCAGAAAGGTGAAGCCACCGTGTCACGCCTTTTTCCCGATATCGAAGACACCTGCGAACGCCTGGAAAGCCAGACCCGCGTCGATGAGACACCCGAGGTGGCACCGGCCCGCGTTGACTCCTCCGGCCTGCCGTATCTGCGGGCAGTGTTCAATCGCGACGCCGAGACCGCCATGACCCCGGTGTCCGTCGCGGCACCTTCCGCAACGGCCAAGTCGGCAGAAGCCACGTATGACGCACCTGCCCTGACGGATGAGCCAAGCACCACGTCGCGCGTGGCCACCTGGGCGATCTCGCTGACTGTCAGCCTGATCTCGGTGCCGGTCGGTCTGGCCTTGATGGTCTATAACCTTCTGCGCGGCGAAGACCTGCGCCTTGCGCTGACGGCACTGGCCCTGACGGGGGTGTTCACGGGCATGGCAAAGCTTGGCATGATCGAAACCGTGGTTGCGACCCTGTCCACCCTGCCCGTCATCGGGCAGCTTCTGGCCTATCTGCCCATCTGATCCGGCACATCCGCGCGCCAATCCGATTGCCAGTCGCAAGACAGGCGGCTAGGCTTTCGGCAAAAGTGTACGGGTGTGTCACAAGATGCGTCATTTCGTCAAAGGGTCCATCATTTCCGTTGTCCTGGCGCTGGGGTGCGTGACCCCGGTACTGGGTGCGCAATGCGGCAATACCGCTGCCGGCTACGCGGCATGGAAGCGCGATTTCGCAAAGATCGCCGCGCGGGCCGGGGTCGGCGAACGCGGGCTTGCGGCACTGGCCGGAACCACCTATGCGACCCGCACCATCGCAGCCGACCGCAATCAGAAAAGCTTTGGCTACACGCTTGAAAAATTCATGCAGGTGCGCGGCGCAGATACGATCGTGGCGCAGGGCAAACGCCGCAAGGCGCGCGATGCCGCCTTCTATCAGGCGCTGGAACGGCAATATGGCGTGCCTGCGGGCGTGATCATCGCCATCCATGGCATGGAAACCGCCTTCGGCAATTTCATGGGCGACAGCAATGTCGTGTCCGCGATTGCCACGCTGGCCTATGACTGCCGCCGCTCGGACTTCTTCGCAGGCCATACGATTGCGGCGCTGCAACTGGTGGATCGCGGCACGATCACCCCGCAATCCATCGGCGCGAAGCATGGCGAGTTGGGCCATACGCAGTTCCTGCCCGGCAACGTGCTGACCTATGCGGTCGATGCGAATGGTGACGGTCGCATCGACATGAACAACATGACCGATGCCCTTGCATCCACGGCGAATTTCCTGCGCCAGAAAGGCTGGCAACCCGGCAAGGGCTACCAGGAGGGAGAGCCGAATTTCCGTGTCATCCAGGAATGGAACGCGGCCGGCGTCTATCAGAAGGCCATCGCCATCATGGCCCGCCGCATCGACGGCTGATCACAGCGTGCGCGGCCACAAGGCCTGCACGACATCGCGCGCCAGCACGCTGGTATGAATGCCAAAGACAACCGCACCGCTCTGCGGAAGCCTGACCAGGCTTTGACGCTCGGTCCGCAGATAGTCGGCGCTTTGGGCACCGCGTTCGATCCTGCGGTCATTCTCGCGGCGGGGCTGGTGCAGGGTCGGGTCGACATACCACAGGGCGTTGAACCGCCACAGCGGGCGGCCCACCTGCACACCGTCGAACAACCGCTGCACCCGCCGCGCCATGGTCGCGTCATACTCGGCGACCGGCAGGTGAATCCCGATCAGCGGGCGCAGGTACTTTTCCTCCAGCGTCCAGCTTGCCGGAAAGCATAGCACCGCAGCGGTCAGCACATGTTCGTCGCCGCGCTTTTCCATCAGGCACAGATCCTGCTGCACCAGATGGCCCAAGGTGCCCATCGGATCGTCGCGTTCTATGGCGACCGTCACACCATCCGGCCGGCGCACCTGCCCTGCCCCGACGGCGTGATCCCCGCGCCCTGCGAGAACCTCAAGCACCGCCTCAAGAAGCTCCTCGGCCGCCGGGCGTGCGCCCTCGTCCATGGCGATGACCTTGTCACGCCGCTCGGCCAGCAGGCGCGTCCGCTCTGCCATCTGCGGTCCATGGGCATCATCCACGATGATCCAGTCATCGGGCTCCATCGGCGCGATGCCCGGCAGCGGTTTGTGATGTGTCGGATCGTAGCCCAGGCGTGTCTGAAGGATCGGTGTCATGGCGTCATCTGTTCCAAAAAACGACCTGTGTGCAAGTCGGTTTGGGAAGGGACAGCCCCCGCCATGCAAGAAGATGCTGGCTCAGCAGCGGAGAGACCACGATGAACCAGCATTACAGCGACAGACGCAAGATCGACCCCACGCGCGGTGCCACCCTGGCCGATGGCAGCCCCAACGACATGGACCGGGTGGAAATCGGGCCGACGCTTCTGGCCTTCGACGAATGGGCGGCGGCCGGGCTGAGCCTGCCTGATCTGCCAGCGATGCGCCAATATCGTTTCGACCGGCTGGTTCAGTTCATCCAGGCGCGCGACTATGCGGGCCTGTTGATGTTCGACCCGCTGAACATCCGCTATGCCACCGACAGCACCAACATGCAGCTGTGGAACACCCACAACCCGTTCCGCGCCGTGCTGATCTGCGCCGATGGCTACATGGTGATCTGGGATTACAAGAACGCCATGTTCCTCAGCCGCTTCAACCCGCTTGTGCGCGAACAGCGATCCGGCGCGGACCTGTTCTATTTCGACCGGGGCGACAAGGTCGATGTGGCCGCCGATGTCTTTGCAAACGAGGTCCGTGCCCTGCTGTCGGCCCATGCCGGCACCAACAAGCGGCTGGCTGTCGACAAGATCATGCTGCACGGCCTGCGCGCGCTTGAAGCGCAGGGGCTTGAGATCATGGAAGGCGAGGAGTTGACCGAAAAGGCCCGCGCCGTGAAAGGACCGGACGAGATCCTGGCGATGCGCTGCGCCTCGCATGCCTGCGAGGCTGCCGTGGCCGAGATGGAACGCGCCGCACGCGCGGGCATCCCCGGCGGTCGCATGTCAGAGGATGACGTCTGGGCCGTGCTTCATGCGGAAAACATCCGCCGCGGCGGCGAATGGATCGAGACGCGGCTGCTGGCCTCGGGGCCACGGACCAATCCCTGGTTCCAGGAATGCGGCCCGCGCATCATCCAGAACAACGAGATCGTGGCCTTCGATACCGATCTGATCGGCGCCTATGGCATCTGCATCGACATCAGCCGGACATGGTGGGTGGGCGACCGTGCCCCGCGTCCCGACATGGTTTCGGCGATGCAACACGGGATCGATCACATCCGCCACAACATGTCCCTGCTGAAACCGGGGGTGAGCTTGCGCGACCTGACCTTCAAGTCACATCCGCTGGATCCGCAATACCAGCGCGGCAAATATGGCTGCCTGATGCACGGCGTTGGCCTTTGCGATGAATGGCCCCTGATCTGCTATCCGGACAATTTCGTCGAAGGCGCCTATGACTATGCTCTGGAACCCGGCATGGTCCTTTGCGTCGAGGCGCTGATCAGTCCCGAGGGCGGAGATTTCTCGATCAAGCTGGAGGATCAGGTCCTGATCACCGAGGATGGGCACGAGAACCTGACCCGCTATCCCTTTGATCCGGCGCTGTGCGGCGCGTGATGACAGGGTAGCGCCAAACCTCGCGCCGCGTCACCTTGACGTGAGACCCCTGACACATGGGTTGCGGCTGGCCTGCCGCAAGCCCAGTCTGATGTGCAGACGTCAGGACATGGATATGGCAAGCAGACACATCACTTTCACAGGCCACGATGGCAGCGCGCTGGCCGCCCGGCTTGACCTGCCCGAGGGTCCGCATCTTGCGACGGCATTGCTGGCGCATTGCTTTACCTGCTCCAAGGATATCGCCGCCGCGCGGCGTATCGCGCAGCGCCTGGCGGCGATGGGGATCGCTGTCCTGCGGTTCGATTTCACCGGACTTGGCCATTCGGGGGGTGAGTTCGCCAATACCGGCTTCACCTCGAATGTCGCGGATATCCTGGCCGCCGCCTCATGGCTGCGCGACAACGGCATGCCGGCCAAGCTGCTGATCGGGCATTCGCTGGGCGGTGCGGCCATCCTCAAGGCCGCGCCGGACATTGACGGGATCAAGGCGGTGGTGACGCTTGGCGCCCCCTTCGATCCGGCCCATGTGACCCATAATTTCGGGGATGCGCTGGACCATATCCGCGACAGGGGCGAAGCCGAGGTGGACCTGGGCGGCCGCCCCTTCCGCATCACCCGCACCTTCGTCGAGGATATCGAAGCCGCATCGATCACCCCGGAACTGCAGCGATTGAAGGCCGCACTTCTGGTGATGCACGCCCCGCTGGACAAGATCGTCGGGATCGACAATGCCACACGGATCTTCACCGCCGCGCGCCACCCCAAAAGCTTCGTCACGCTGGATGACGCGGATCACCTGATCAGCCGGGCCTCGGATGCCGACTACGCCGCCGAGGTCATGGCAAGCTGGGCCAGCCGCTATCTGGATCTGCGCCCGCCCGCGCCGCCCCCCGGCGTGCCCGAAGGGATCGTGCGCGTTTCCGAGGCCGATGCCGAGGGCTTTCTGCAGGATGTGATCGCCGGTCCCCAGCACCATGCCCTGGCGGATGAGCCACGCGCCTATGGCGGCACAAATCGCGGGATGTCGCCCTATGGCTTCATCTCGGCGGGTCTGGGCGCCTGCACCTCGATGACGATCCGCATGTATGCCCGCCGCAAAGGCTGGCCACTGGATCATGTCCGGGTGGATGTCAGCCACGACAAGATGCATGCGCAGGATGCGAAATCAGGCCTTGGCGACAAGATCGACAGCTTTCGCCGGGAAATCCACCTTGAGGGGGCGCTGAGCGACGATCAGCGCGCAAGGCTGCTGGAGATTGCCGACAAATGCCCGGTGCATCGCACGCTCAGGCAAAGCAGCACCATCCACACGGTCCTGGCCGGCTGACGCCCCTTCAGGCGTTTCCGTTGACTTTTTCCTGATGTGCCGCCCATGCCTTTTCGATCTCGCCGCACAGCTCGGTCGGATCAAAGGGTTTGGTGATCACGGTCAACGCGCCCTTGTTCAGCATGTTCTGCGAAAAATTCTCTTCCGCCTTGGCTGTCACGAAAACCGCCGGAATGTCCTTGAAACCCGGCAGGGTCCGCAGGGCGCTCCAGGTTTCCATGCCGTCCATGTCGGGCATCATGAAATCCAGCAGGAACAGTTGCGGCTCGCAGCCCTCTGCCCCGGCCATGGCATCCTGCCCGGATTCAAACTGATCCACGTGATAGCCCCCGATCATCTCGAGGGAGATCTTGATGATCATCCGAATGTCTTCGGCATCATCCACATGCAGGATACGTTGCAGTTTTTCCATCTCAGTCGCCTTTGACGCCCAAAAGCCAGGGCAATGCGCCACCAGAACAACGATTACTGCACAAAACGGGCCTGCCTGGCCCTTGATCTACACTCTGTCAGATCGGCCCCACGATCAACCCGTGAAACCTGCCCGGCCCCCAAAGTTCCGCGGTGGTGCGGCGCAACCGCCACCGCCGGCACAAGCGGATCATGCCGTCTTGCGCCTGCCCGGCTGGATTATGTCCGAATGGGTCGCGGTTTGAGCCTGGGGAACGATATCGAATTCGATGAAGAAGGTCGTTCCCTTTCCAAGCGTGCTTTCATAATCGATATGACCATCGTGACGTTCGACGATCTTCTTCGAGATGTTCATGCCAAGCCCGGTACCGCCGACGCGACGCTGGTCGGATGAATCCACCTGGCTGAACCTGCCAAACACCCGCTCCTTGGCGTTGTCGGGGATACCGACGCCCTTGTCCTTGACATAGATGCGCACCTTCCCGTCATGGCGCTTGACCTGGATGTCGACCGTGCCGCCCTTGTGGGAAAACTTGGATGCATTCGAGATCAGGTTCGCCATCACCTGGGACAGTCTATCCGCGTCCCCGTTGATGAACATTTCATCGTCGGCCTGGCTCACGGCAAGCGTGACACCCATCTGCTCGGCATAGCCTTCGCTCATCGCCACGGATTCGGCGACCAGTTCGCGCACGTTCAGCAGGTCGAACCGGAATGCCATTTCGCCCACTTCGATCTTCTGCAGGTCCAGCAAGTCGTTGATCAGGTCGGCAAGGCGTTTGCTGTTCTTGCCGGCAACGGCCAGAACCGGCTTCATCTGGTCAGGCAAAGGCCCGAGCACACCGCTGTTCACCAGATCCAGCGTACCCTTGATCGAAGTCAGCGGCGTGCGCAGCTCATGGCTGACGGTGGACAGGAACTGCGACTTGATCTCAAGCGCTTCCTTGGTTTTCTGGTGCTCAAGCGTGATTTCCTCGATCTGCGCCAGACCGCGACGGTAGAGCCGCAGGAACACGAAGGAGCAATCGACGATGAAGTACATCACGAAGGCGACCGTGAAGAACTGCAGCCAGACTTCGGAATCCAGCGGCGGGTTCAGACGGATGATGTCCCAGGTGCCGATGAAGATGAAGGTCAGCCCGTAGATGATCAGACGCAGGAACAGCGCCGGCAGCAGCTGATGGTTGTTCACCGCCGCAAACAGCGATGCGGCGAACAGGAAGAACAGGGGCGTGAAATGCCCGCCCGATGTCTGTTGCAGGGTGATCATGATCACGAAAAGGCTGATCGAAAGCGCGCTGGCGACGGTGTTCAGCATCACCCAGATCAGGAAGAGGCGCGCGCGGCCAGGATTGTGATCGGTCCATTCGTTCACCCGGCGCGCCAGGATCAGATCCAGCACTTCGGTGAACAGAACGGCGGCGTAGGCCGAAAAGGATACGACGGGATCGAAATAGAAGGCCGCAAGAAGGGTCGCCGCAAGAAAGATCGCCTGGCGCTGCCAGATCAGGTTCTCGCTGACGTTGATGTAATCCTTCAGCTGCCGTTCTAGCCGCTCGATTGGATACCAATCGTCCTTCTTGATAAGGAATTGCTCGACGATAGCCATGATCTCGAGGATCTCCGTTTATCGGACCTATCCAGGTACGGTCCTACCTTCATTTGCCTGTCCAGTGTAAGTCTGGCCCCCGGATCGTGATCCGGATCTTCTGCCCGACTTGCAAACCTTCAACCTTGAAACGCCTGATACACCATTGCTCTGACCTGCATCCGGAAGAACCTTGTTTTCGCGGTTTACCTCTCAAACCCCGGGGATGAACTTCTGCTCAAACCGAAGAATGAAGGGGCAAAAAACCGGAAAAATCCACCCAAACATGCAAACCTCACAGAACAATGGATAATTCGGGAATATGACAACAAAAAGGCTGCCGAATGGTAAAGTTTGAGCAACCAAACCCATATGCACCACTATGGCCTGCAAAATGCGAAATAAACAAGGCAGCACACAAGGCAAGACTGCCCGCTGCCTTGATTGCCCCCAGAAATAAACCGGAAGCTGACTTCAGTTCACATACTTGGCGACGGTGAACAGCGCAGCCTGGCTTACCGTGTCGTCGATCGAGAATTTCGGCCCGACCGGCACCGCGCTGAGATCCAGCCGCCTGAGCCATCGCGACCAGACGGCGGGAACGATCCCGATCACATGTGTCGCGCCATAGCTGCGCGCGGACTGGCTCAATTGCCCCATCAGGGCCGCCTGCACCGCAAGGCGCCGATGCGCGGGCACATCATTGGACACGAAAAGGCGCGATGCCTCCCAGATCTGCGGGTTCACAGGTGCCTCGAAGAACAGCACATCCGTGGGAATGCTTTCCAGCATGCCCTTTTGCGCGTCCCGCAGCATGTAGGAATAGACGCCGCATTGCGCGGTCGTCGGCGTCAGCCGGATGCCCGCCAGGATCTCGCCAAACTCGTGCACCACGATCCAACGGCTCAGCGGGGTGTCGTATTGATCGAATTCCATGCCCTCTGCCTCGGGCAGGCTCCAGTGCAGCTGGTCGATGAAGGTCTTCTTGCGCGCCTTCAAAAGGCTGACGAAGAGATCACCGTAAAGATGCATGTTGGAGAAGGACAAGGTCGTCGTTTTGACATGGCCCATCACGGCCGAAACGGCCTCGGGTATCTTGGGCTTTACGGCAGGAAGATCCGGAAGCAGATCACGCAAACGCGGACTTGCTACCTGAGGGTGTTTACTGCCTGCAGGCATGAGATCGGGAAAAACGGACCGCGAAGGCACGCCCCCTGCGGATGCTCTGCTGTGTTTCATTGCCTGCTCTCAATTTTTTTTTCCAGTAGATGAAAATTACCCATCACCGTCCAGACCAAAGTGGTTTTTGCTTCTCTTTTCTGCCTTATTTTTTCCATATTTGAAAAGATGCAACACTTTTGCGGTACTAATGATCGGCGAATATCCGCCTTCCAAACACCCCTAAGTTGAGGCACCTACAGGCTTTCCCTTTGAATTTGAATGGTTTTTCGCGCAGCCGCTGCGCGATCAGCCTGCTGGCAGGCTTTTGACGCAGGTGACAGAAAGGCAATTCCGTCAAAAGATACGCGGCGCTGTGTGTCTTGCGATTTACATCGGTGAAACAGCCGGATTTCGCACAAGCAATGCCCCCGGACCCTCAGCCTTTGCCTGCTGCAAAAGACGATCCGAAATCATGACACACCGGTGCGCAGGGCGTGGTCCTGCGGGGCGACAATACTAGATGGAGTATGCCGAAACGAAAAAAGCGCAACACATGGTTGCGCTTCCTTCATTCACATGATGTCGCCAGTTCAGCCGCGGGCGCGACCAACCAGCTTCCACAGGGCGGGCAACAGTGCCGCCGCCAGCGCCAGTTTCAGCGCATCACCGATCAGGAAGGGTGTCAGACCCCACTGAAGGATCGGCTTGTCCCAGCCATAAAGCATGCCCAGCCAGATCAGGCCCGGAACATAGATCAGAACGTTGCCCGCCAGCATCGCCAGCGCCATCTTGCCGGCCGAACGGTCCCAGCCAGCCTGCGCGAACCAACCCAGCGCCACCGTGGCCATGACATAACCCAGCAGATAGCCGCCGGTGCCGCCCATCATGTAGGACAGCCCGTAAGCCTCGGCAGAGGATCCCGCGAAGACGTCGAAACCCAGCGCGCCCACGATCATGTAACCCAGGATCGTGACCAGCCCCAGGCGCGCGCCATAGGCCGCGCCGATCGTCAGGACCGCGAAAGTCCCCATGGTGATCGGTACCGGCCACATCGGCACCTTGATCTTGGCGGCAACCGCCAGAACCGCGATACCCAGCACCACCAGCGCAGCCTGCTTGATCAGCAGCTGTGTGCCTTGACGCGGCGCGATCGCCTCGGTCAGAACCTTGTTTGTCAGTGCAAGCGCCATACGCCAGCCTCCTATCCTGAGTTTTCTCAGCCCGTTTCTGCCCCAGCCCCCAGATCATCGCAAGAGGCAAGGCTCATTCTTTGGGGGATATTCCTGCATCGGGTGTGTAGACCGATTGCATCACGTAATCCTTTCGCGGCCCGGTGACGCGCCATTCTGCCTGCCAGACCGGCCAGCGGGTGAAATCATAGCGCACCTTGTACGTGTCAGGATCACACCAGTGATCGGCCTCCACCGTATCCGTGGCGGGCGCGAAACGATGGAAGGCGCGGCCATCGGCGAAAAAGACCGCAAGAGCTGCCCCATCCTGCCGCCAGATATATCTGCGCTCGGCCGCGAAGCCACCCTGCCCTGCAAGCTCAAGCCGTCCTGCCTCATGCAGCACAAGACCATCGCCATCCGGGCTGAACACGGCCGTCCCGTGAAAACGCGCATCCGGCCCCAATGCATCCTTGATATGTCGTGCAAGCCGCCAGCGCCCTTCGAAATCCTTCAGCCCGATCATCTGCGTCCCCGCCAACCCTTGCCGCCAAGTCTAGCCCCCGTTAAAGACAGCGCCAACCGCTGCCAACCAAGGAAATCCCATGATCCCCCGCTATTCCCGCCCCGAGATGGTCGCGATCTGGTCGCCCGAGACGAAATTCCGCATCTGGTTCGAGATCGAAGCCCATGCGTGCGACGCCATGGCCGACCTGGGCGTGATCCCGCGCGAGAACGCCCAAGCCGTCTGGAAAGCCAAGGATGTGGAGTTCGATGTCGCCCGCATCGACGAGATCGAGGCTGTCACGAAACATGACGTCATCGCCTTCCTGACGCATCTGGCCGAACATGTCGGATCGGACGCCGCGCGCTTTGTCCATCAGGGCATGACATCGTCCGATGTGCTGGATACCTGCCTGAACGTGCAGCTGACCCGCGCCGCCGATCTTCTGATCGCGGATATGGAGGCGCTGCTGGCCGCGCTCAAGCGCCGCGCCTTCGAGCACAAGGACACGGTCCGCATCGGCCGCAGCCACGGCATTCATGCCGAACCCACCACCATGGGTCTGACCTTCGCGCGTTTCTATGCCGAGATGGACCGCAACCTGAAGCGCCTGCACACCGCGCGCGAGGAAATCGCGACGGGCGCCATTTCGGGCGCGGTCGGCACCTTCGCCAATATCGATCCGGCCGTCGAGGAACATGTCTGCAAGATGATGGGCCTCATGCCCGAGCCGATCAGCACGCAGGTGATTCCCCGCGACCGCCACGCCGCGTTTTTCGCGACCCTGGGCGTGATCGCATCCAGCATCGAGAATGTGGCCATCGAAATCCGGCACATGCAGCGCACAGAAGTGCTGGAAGCCGAGGAATTTTTCAGCAAAGGCCAAAAAGGCTCCAGCGCGATGCCGCACAAGCGCAACCCCGTGCTCAGCGAGAACCTGACCGGTCTTGCGCGGCTGGTGCGCATGTCCGTCGTGCCCGCGATGGAGAACGTGGCGCTTTGGCACGAGCGCGACATCTCGCATTCCTCGGTCGAACGCATGATCGGGCCGGACACCACCGTGACGCTGGATTTCGCGCTGGCGCGCCTGACCGGGCTGGTCGACAAGCTGGTGATCTATCCCGACAACATGCTGGCCAACATGAACAAATTCCGTGGACTGGTGATGTCGCAGCGGGTTCTGCTGGCCCTGACGCAGGCTGGCGTCAGCCGCGAGGACGCCTATACCCTCGTGCAGCGCAACGCGATGAAGGTCTGGGAGAAGGGCGCCGATTTCAAGACCGAACTGCTGGCCGATCCGGATGTGACCGCCGCCCTCACCCCCGCCGAGATCGAGGAAAAGTTCGACCTTGGCTATCACACCAAGCATGTGGACACGATCTTTGCCCGGGTGTTCGGAACAAAGTGACGCAATCGGGTGTTTTGACGAAATGAATTTGCGTGCTACCCTTGGGGTCCAATCACAAGGGAGTACGCAATGAAGTTGAAGACCGCATTTGCCGCCCTCGCCCTGACCCTCGCTCCGATGATGGTCAGTGCGGAATGTTCCTCCAGCCACCAGGCGATGTCTTGCGCCGAGGGGATGGTCTGGGACAGCGCGACCCGCAGCTGCACCAAGCAGTTGAGCGGCTGACGAACCTTCCCGCGCCCTTCCGGCATCCGGCCAGGGCGCGGCATTTCCCGGCGCGCGTTTCGCTTGTCCGGGCTTTTCCCCAAAGCTTTGACTGATACGGGCCGCGCATTGCGGCCTTTCTTAAACTTGGCGACAACTCGCTGGCTGTGTTCAGCCTTTGTTCATGGCTCTCGCCTTATCTGAACGCTGTTTCGATGAGGTCGCGATGCTGAAGCTCAGCCAAGTTTCTCCCCGCCCCGGCTCACCGGGGTCAGTGCCGCTGTCGCAGCGCGAAAAGGCCGCGATCGTCGTCCGCTTCCTGTTGTCGGAAGGGGCGGAATTGACGCTGGCCGATCTGCCCGAGGATCTTCAGGCGGCCCTGACCGTGCAATTCGGCCAGATGCGGCATGTGGATCGCGCGACCCTGGCGGCTGTCGTGGCCGAATTCGCGGAAGAACTGGAACAGATCGCGCTGCTGTTTCCCCGTGACGTGGCCGGCGCGCTGACCGCGCTGGACGGGCGGATCAGCCCGCAGACGGCCGCAAGGTTGCGCCGCGAAGCGGGTGTGCGCCAGACGGGCGACCCCTGGGACCGGTTGCGCGCGCTGCCGGTGGACAAGTTGCTGCCCTTCCTGTCCACGGAATCCGTCGAAGTGGCGGCAGTGATGCTGTCCAAGCTGGACGTGGCCAAATCGGCCGATCTTCTCAGCCGCCTGCCGGGGACAGAGGCGCGGCGCATCGCCTATGCGATGTCGCTGACCGGCGCGGTGACGCCGGATGCCGTCTACCGGATCGGCCTGTCGCTGGCCATGCAACTGGACGCGGTGCCGGACCGTGCCTTTTCGGATGATCCGGAAGAGCGGGTGGGCGCGATTCTCAACATGTCCAGTTCCGCCACCCGCGATGAGGTGCTGACCGGCCTGGAAGAGACCGACGCGCGTTTTGCAGAAAGCGTTCGTCGCGCCATCTTTACCTTTGCCGACATTCCGGCCCGGATCGACCCGCGCGATGCGCCCAAGATCACCCGCGGTCTGGATCAGGCGACGCTGGTCCTGGCCTTGACGCATGCAGGCGCCCTTGGCGGCGCCTCGGCAGAGGCGGCTGACTTCATCCTGGAAAACATATCGCAGCGCATGGCCGACGGCCTGCGCGAAGAGGTGGCGGAAACCGGCAAGGTCAAGGCCAAGGCAGGCGAGGATGCGATGTCCGCGGTCATCAGCGCGATCCGCGACCTTGTCGCCTCGGGCGAAATGGTCATGCGCCAGCGCGGCGGCGATGATGGCGAAGATTGAGCAGCCCCCCGGGCAGGTGACAGTCTGATATGGACAGTGCCGGGATGTCGTCCTAACCTGACCGCATGAGCGATATTTCAGGACGCCGATGGCATGACATGGGCGGGGACGCGGCTGGGCCAGTCCCCATGGAGGGGCATGATTTCGCCCTGTGGGAAAAGCGCGTGGATGCGTTGATGGTGCTGTGCTCGTCAAAGGGCCATTTCACCGTCGACGGCCTGCGCCGCGCGCTTGAGGATATGGGCGAGGACGCTTTCGAGAAACACAGCTACTATGAACGCTGGATCGCGGCGGTGAACCAGAACCTGATCGAGGGCGGCGTCTATACGCTGGAAGAACTCGCCACCCGCATGGATGACATCGCGGCGCGTGGTGCCACCTACGGGGAAGCCGCCCGTGGTTAAGCGTGTCCGCGTCCGCAGCCTGATGCCCCCCGGCCATGTGCGCGCGCCCGCTTATCTGCGGGGCAAGACCGGCGTGATCGAACGCAGCCTCGGGGCGTTCGGCAATCCCGAACAACTGGCCTATGGCCTGCCTGCCGAGAAGAAACCCCTCTACCGCGTGCGGTTCACCATGGCCGAACTCTGGGGTGATCGGGCCGAACGGCCCGCCGACACGCTGGATGCGGAAATTTATGGCCACTGGCTGGAAGAGGTGCCCGATCATGCCCCATGACCATCACGACCATGATCATGACCACGACCATCATCACCACGGCCTCAGCCCCTCGGGGCATCCCTACCGGCAGGATGATGACGCGCCGCTGACCTACTGGCAGCGCATGGAAATCGCGGTGCGCGAGTTGCTGATCGAAAAGGGCGTGACCACCGCGGCAGAGATCGCAAGCCAGATCGACCTGATGGACAGCCGCAGCCCCGCGAATGGCGCAGCCGTCGTCGCCCGCGCCTGGGCCGATCCCGCGTTCAAGTCGCGCCTTCTGGACAACGCGGGCGACGCCAGCCGCGAGATGGGGTTCGATATCGGCCCGCTGCACCTGATCGCGGTGGAAAATACCGCCGACACCCATAACCTGATCGTGTGCACCCTGTGCTCGTGCTATCCGCGCAACCTGCTGGGCCTGCCGCCCGACTGGTACAAGACCCGCGCCTATCGCAGCCGCGCCGTGCGCGAACCGCGCGCCGTGCTGGCCGAATTCGGGCTGGACCTGCCCGACAGCACCACGATCCGCGTGCATGACAGCACCGCAGACATGCGTTACATCGTGCTGCCCGCGCGACCCGATGGCACCGAGGGCCTGTCCGAGGCCGAACTGGCCGCCCTTGTCACGCGCGACTGCATGATCGGTACCGGCCTGCCCAGACTGCCGCAGACCGTCGCCACGCCCGGATGAGGACACTCAGCCCGACGGCGACCGCGATTCTTCTGATGATCGGGGCAATCTTCTGTTTCTCGGTCATGGATGCCACCGCCAAGGCGCTTGCCCCGCGCATCGGCACGATCCCTGCCGTCTGGGCCCGTTATGCCGGGCAGGTGCTTGTCGTTCTGATCCTTGTCGCCCCGCGCCTGAGAACGGTCGCGCGCACCAATTACCCCTGGCTGCAACTGGCGCGCTCGGTCTTTCTGATGTTCGGCACGGTCTTTTTCTTCTTCAGCGTCGCCAATATCGGCCTGACCGAGGCGACCGCGATCATGAACATCAACCCGGTGATCATCACCCTGGGCGCCGCGCTGTTTCTTGGCGAAAAGATCGGCCTGCGCCGCACGCTTGGGATCGGGGCCGCCATGATCGGCGCGCTGATCGTGATCCGGCCGGGGTCCGAGGTGTTTTCACCCTATGCGGTGCTGCCGCTGGTCGCGGCCTTTGCCTACTCGGCCTATAACATCACCACCCGTTTCGTGGGCCGGAACGAGGATCCCTGGACCTCGCTTCTTTATACGGCGTTGTTCGGTGCCGTGGTCATGTCGATCGCGGTGCCATTCTACTGGCAGCCGCTTGACCTGACCTCGGGTCTGCTGATGCTGGTGATCGCCGGCTTCGGCACCTTGTCGCAACTGCTGCTGATACGCGCCCTGTCGATCGGCGAGGCCGGCATGCTGGCACCCTTCGCCTATACCGGGCTGGTTTTCGCCACGGTCTGGGGGGTGGTTTTCTTCGGGGAATACCCCGATCTGTGGACAGTGGTCGGGGCCATGATCATCGTGGCCGCCGGTGTCTATGTCTGGTACCGGGAAACCTTCGGCAAAACCGCCCGCAAGGCAGATTGATCAGCACCCTTCAGCGCAGGCGCGCCGCGGCAAGGATGGGCCCCGCCCCCTTGCGCTGCAGGATCACCACGGCAGGCTGACTGCCGGCGGCGGGCGCCTTGATCTGCAAGGGCCCCGAGAGGTCCCATTCACCGATCGTGCTCCATTCGGTGACCACATTGGCATAGTCCATCTGGCGGCCCGCATTCTCGCCGCGCGTGATCTCGACCCGCTGCGAGGGGATGTAGCGCACCAGATGCACGACCAATGGCCCCGCAACCCCCTGCCCCGCATCGCCACGGATCAACAGCTGACCGTCCTGCGCCCGCTCCAGCGCCACGCGCACGCCCGTCTGGACATCTGCATGGCGCTTGATCAGGGATTTGGCGTCTTGCTCATGGGTGCCGACCACATGATCCTGGCCCGATACGATCATCTGCGGCGTATAGACCGAGCGGCGCCCGGCGGTCTTGGCATAGGCCTTCTGCCGCTGCGTGAAGGCGGGTTGCGCGAAACTGTCCTTCCAGCCGATGTAGTCCCAGTAATCCACGTGCAGCGCCAGGGCGATCACATCATCCCGCTGGCTCAGCTCGTGCAGGAAGGCATCGGCCGGCGGGCAAGAGGAACATCCCTGCGAGGTGAACAGCTCGACCACCACAAGGCGCGTCTCGGCCAGCGCCGTCCCCGCCGATGCGGCTGCGATCAATCCGCCCGTCAGGCATCCCGCAATCCACGCCCTGATCTGACCCATGTTCATCTGTCTCTTTCCGATGGCTACGGTCTCGTTTTAGGCGCGCGTGATTGAAATGACCAATCAAGGAATCGAGAGAGACAGGTTACTGTGTCCCATCTGCCCGATTTTTTTGTGTGCAATGGTATACATTTTGCCGTTGCCCCCCTTGATCGAAAGCCGACTATAGGCCAAAAGCAGCGCAGCAATACCCCTTATTTCCTGATCGGAGGGAGGCCACAGATGCCCATCACAGTCGGACAAGACAGCGCCAAGACCCGCAAGACCCTGACGGTCGGCGGACAGAGTGTTTCCTATTACTCGATCCCGGCTGCACAGGCCGCGGGCCTGGGCGATTTCTCGCGCCTGCCCGCCGCGCTGAAGGTCGTTCTCGAGAACATGCTGCGCTTCGAGGATGGCGGTTTCACCGTCTCCGTCGATGACATCAAGGCGTTTTCGGAATGGGCCGACAAGGGCGGCCAGAACCCGCGCGAGATCGCCTACCGCCCCGCGCGCGTGCTGATGCAGGATTTCACCGGCGTGCCGGCCGTGGTCGACCTGGCCGCGATGCGCGACGGGATCAAGGCCCTGGGCGGCGACGCACAGAAGATCAACCCGCTGAACCCGGTCGATCTGGTCATCGACCATTCGGTGATGATCGACGAATTCGGCAATCCGCGGGCCTTCCAGATGAACGTGGACCGCGAGTATGAGCGCAACATCGAGCGTTACACCTTCCTGAAATGGGGCCAGAAGGCCTTCAACAACTTCCGCGTGGTGCCGCCGGGCACCGGCATCTGCCACCAGGTGAACCTGGAATACCTGGCGCAGACCGTCTGGACCGATACGGATCAGCACGGCGCGACCGTCGCCTATCCTGACACGCTGGTCGGCACCGACAGCCATACCACCATGGTGAACGGCCTTGCCGTTCTGGGCTGGGGCGTCGGCGGGATCGAGGCCGAGGCCGCGATGCTGGGTCAGCCCGTGTCGATGCTGATCCCCGAAGTCGTGGGCTTCAAGATCACCGGCGCGATGACCGAAGGCGTGACCGCAACCGACCTGGTGCTGAAGGTCGTGCAGATGCTGCGCGCCCATGGCGTTGTGGGCAAGTTCGTCGAATTCTACGGCGAAGGCCTGGACAACATGCCGCTGGCGGATCGTTCGACCATCGCCAACATGGCCCCCGAATACGGCGCCACCTGCGGTTTCTTCCCGATCGACAACGAGACCCTGCGCTACCTGCGCCAGACCGGTCGCGACGAGGACCGGATCGCGCTGGTCGAAGCCTATGCCAAGGAAAACGGCTTCTGGCGCGGTGCGGATTACGCGCCGGTCTATACCTCGACCCTGCATCTGGACCTGGGCGATGTGGTGCCCGCGATCTCCGGCCCCAAGCGCCCGCAGGACCATGTGCCGCTGACCGATGCCGCGCATGTCTTCGGCGACTATATCCGCGGCCTGCGCAAGATGCCGGCCGCGCCCAGGCTGGAAAAATCCGACATGGTGGAGGAAGGCGGTCACCCTGCCCCGAACCACGTGCCGGGCAACATCACCGGCTTTTCCAGCGCCGCTGTCGCGGGCGAGGATTACAAGCTGCATGACGGATCGGTCGTGATCGCCTCGATCACCTCCTGCACCAACACGTCGAACCCTTACGTGATGATCGGGGCCGGTCTGGTCGCCCGCAAGGCGCGCGCACTGGGTCTGACCCGCAAGCCCTGGGTCAAGACCTCGCTTGCCCCCGGTAGCCAGGTCGTCTCGGAATACCTGGAGGCGGCCAATCTGCAAGAGGATCTGGACGCGCTGGGTTTCAACCTGGTCGGCTATGGCTGCACCACCTGCATCGGCAACTCGGGCCCGCTGCAGCCCGAGATTTCCAAGGCGATCAACGAGAACGATCTGGTCGCCGTCTCGGTCCTGTCGGGCAACCGCAACTTCGAGGGCCGCATCAGCCCCGACGTGCGCGCCAACTACCTGGCAAGCCCGCCGCTGGTCGTGGCCTATGCCATCGCCGGCGACATGAACATCGACATCACCAAGGATGCGATCGGCACCTCGAAGGATGGCAAGCCCGTCTATCTCAAGGATATCTGGCCGACCTCGCAGGAAATCGCGGACCTGGTCGAAAAGACCGTCACCCGCGAGGCGTTCCTCAAGAAATACGCCGATGTGTTCAAGGGCGACGAGAAATGGCAGGCGGTCGAAACCACCGACAGCGAGACCTATGACTGGCCCGCATCCTCGACCTATATCCAGAACCCGCCCTATTTCCGCGGCATGGGCACCGAGGCAGGCGTGATCCATGACATCAAGGGCGCCCGCGTGCTGGCGCTGCTGGGCGACATGATCACCACCGACCACATCAGCCCGGCCGGGTCCTTCAAGGACACCACCCCTGCGGGCAAGTACCTGATCGAACGTCAGGTGCCCGTGCGCGAGTTCAACTCGTATGGCTCGCGTCGTGGCAACCACGAAGTGATGATGCGCGGCACCTTCGCCAATATCCGCATCAAGAACGAGATGCTGGACGGGGTCGAGGGTGGCTATACCAAGGGTCCGGACGGGGCGCAGACCTCGATCTTCGACGCCTCGATGGCCTATCAGCAGCAGGGCACGCCCCTGGTGATCTTTGGCGGCATCGAATATGGCGCGGGCTCCAGCCGCGACTGGGCGGCCAAGGGCACGGCACTGCTGGGCGTCAAGGCCGTGATCGCGGAAAGCTTCGAGCGTATCCACCGGTCGAACCTGGTCGGCATGGGCGTCATTCCCTTCGAGTTCACCGGCGGCGACACCCGCAAGTCGCTGGGCTTGAAAGGTGACGAGACGGTCTCGATCACCGGGCTTGAGGGCGATCTGAAGCCGCTGTCGGAGGTGCCTTGCACCATCACCTATGGTGACGGTTCGGTGCGCGAGATCATGGTCAAGTGCCGGATCGATACGGCCGTGGAAAAGGAATATGTCGAAAACGGTGGCGTGCTGCATTACGTGCTGCGCAACCTGGCCAAGTCGGCCTGATCGGCGCATATCCCAAGACAAAGCCCCGGTGCGATGCACCGGGGCTTTTTTCATGCGCGCTGCGGATCTGTCAGGACCCTGCGCCGCGCGCCTTTTCGATGGCCGGAAGGATCGTGGCGTCGATCACCCGCTGGGTGATCGGCCCGGCATGGCGCAGCACGATATTGCCCTGCCCGTCGATCACATAGGTTTCCGGCACGCCATAAAGACCCCAGTTCAAGCCCATGCGCCCCGAGGTATCCGCCCCCATCGCCGCATAAGGGTTGCCCAGCTCGTCAAGAAAGCCCATCGCATTGTCGGGCTGGTCCTTGTAGTTGACGCCATAGATCGTCAGCCCGGATGCCGCCAGCGCCTCGAGGTTGGGATGCTCCACCCGGCAGGGCGCGCACCAGCTGGCCCAGAAATTCACCAGCGTCACCTCGCCTGCGCGCAAGTCGGCATCGCCGAAAGGCGCATCGGGGCCAAGCTGTTCCACCGCTATTGCGGGGGCTTGCCGCCCTTCCAGCGCCGAGGGCAGCTGATCGGGATCGTCGCGCTGCATGCCGAACCAGAACATCGCGGCCAGACCCGCGAAGATCAGCGGCGGGGCCAGCATCAGGGGTGAAACCTTAGCCATGTTTGCGGCTCCTGCGTTCGACCTCATCCAGCTGCGCACGCACCTTGCGCGCCCGCATCACGCTGACCGCCACGAGGGCCAGGATCAGAACGATGGACACGGCATAGGATGACAGTACCGCGTCGGCGTATTTTCCAAGATCGGGCATCATCCCAGTCTCTCCCGTGCCAGAAGGGCCCGCATCCGGCGGGCACGGATTTCGGTTTGCGTGCGCAGGAACACCAGCGCGATGAACAGCAGCACAAAGCCCGCGATGCAGAACAGCAGCGGGTGATAGAACACGTCGGCCACGTTCTTTTCCTTGTCCAGGCTCAGCGACGCCCCCTGGTGCAGGCCCTGGTTCCAGAAATTCACCGCATAACGGCTGAGCAGCGCAAAGACCGATCCGACAAGGCACAGCACCGATGTCAGATCGGCGGCGGTGTCGTCATTCTCGATCGCGGCCCAAAGCGCCATGTATCCCAGGTAGAACAGGAACAGGATCAGGAAGGATGTCAGGCGCGGATCCCAGGCCCACCAGGTGCCCCACATCGGCTGGCCCCAGATCGCGCCGGTCGCAAGGGCAATCACCGTCATTACCGCGCCCACCGGTGCCGCTGCGCGCGCGGCAAGGGCCGAGACATGGTGCCGCCGCACGATCCAGATCAAGGAGGCCACCAGCATCATCAGCCAGGCATTGATCGCCATCAGGGCGGAAGGCACATGCAGATAGATGATCTTGACCGTCGAGCCCTGGCGGAAATCGTCAGGCGTGAAGAAAAAGCCCCAGATCAGCCCGATCACAAGGGTGATCGCAGACAGCACGGACAGCCAGGGCAGAAGCCTGTCCGTTGTCTGAATGAACTTCTTCGGGTTCGCATATTCCCAAATCGACGCCATATCCCGTTCCTATTCCATCGCCCTTCGGGCGCAAATCACATCCCCGTCAGCGCAGGTTTACCCGCAGAACCGCCGCCGAGGCAAAGGGTAGCAGCGCGATCGCCCCGAAGGTGATCCCCGCCAGCATCGCCAATGGCACGCCGGTTTCCAACCCTTCCGCCCCGCGCCTTGCCACTTCGGCACCGAAGATCAAGGTGGGCACGTAAAGCGGCAGCACAAGCAGGCTCAACAGAAGCCCGCCCCGTTTCAGCCCCACCGTCAGCGCTGCCCCGAAGGTCCCGATCACGCTCAGCGCCGGGGTTCCCAGCGCCAGTGACACCAGCAAGGGCAGATAGCCCTCGGGCGGCAGGCTCAGCAGCAGCGCGAAGAGCGGCGAGGCCAGCACCAGCGGCACACCCGTCGCCAGCCAATGGGCCAGGGCCTTGACACTGACCAGCGCCTCCATCGGCAAGGGTGCCGTGGCCAGCAGATCCAGCGAGCCATCCTCCCAATCCAGCGCAAAGATCCGGTCCAGCGACAGAAGGCAGGACAAAAGCGCCCCCAACCACAGGATGCCGGGCGCGATCCGCGCCAGAAGGCCACTGTCCGGCCCCACACCGAAGGGCACCAGAACCACGACGATCAGGAAAAAGGCCAGCCCAAGGCCAAAGCCGCCCCCAGCCCGGACCGCAAGCCGGATATCGCGGATCAGCAACGCCCTCATAGAAAGGACCCGTCAAAATCGTCATGGGCCGGGGCCTTGGCGCGGTAGGGCGCCACATCCAGCACGCGCGCCTCCTCCAGGCCCAGGTCGATATGCGTGGCCATCAAGGCCATGCCACCCCCTGCCAGATGGTTGCGTACGGCCTGCGCGAACAGGCCCACGGCACTTGCATCAAGGGACACGGTGGGTTCGTCCAGCACCCAGACGGGCCTGCCGGTCACCACCATGCGCGCAAGGCCAAGCCGACGCTTCTGCCCCGCCGACAGCGCCCCGGCCACGCGGTCGGCCAGCGCCACGAGATCGAAGGCCTCAAGCGCATCGGCCACGCCGGAGGTGCCGAAGATATCGGCCCAGAAGGTCAGGTTCTCTCGCACCGTCAGGGTCGATTTGATCCCGTCGGCATGGCCTGCATAGGCCATCGCCTCGCGCTCAAGGCCGACTTGGCCTGCAAGGGGCGGCTGCAGGCCCGCGATGGTGCGCAGGATCGTGGTCTTGCCCACACCATTGGGGCCGCGCAGGATCAACGCTTCACCGGCACGCAGGGTGAAGTCCAGCCCCTCAAGGACCGGAATGCCGCCGCGCGCAACGCTCAGACCTGTGACGTTCAATTCCATGCGCCGCGTCTAACCCATTCTCACATATTCCGAAAGGCGCAGATCACCGCAGCACCTCGCCCACCGGCAGAAGTGCCGCCGCCACGCGGCGCCCTTCGGAGACCAACACGTTGTAGGTGCGGCAGGCGGCGGGCGAATTCATCACCTCGACCCCCATCCCCAGCGCCTCCAGCCGGTCGCGCAGGGCACCCGGCGCATGGGCGATCTCGGCCCCCATGCCAAGAAAGATCACATCGACCTGGCCGGCCAGGGCGGTCAGCGGTTCGACATCATCGACCCCGCCCCATTGGCTGGCACGCGTCACCGTCACCAGAACCGGCCCTTCGATGATCTGTTTGCCAACGCGGAAGAACCCCGGCCCATAGCCGTCGATGGGCATTGCCCCGTCAAAGTTCACCTCGGTCACGCGCATGGTCTTGCCTTTCGTCTTTTGTCGTCGTTCAGTCCCAGACAGGTAGCCCGCTGATGGCTGCGGCGGCGATGATCACATAGGCCGCCGCGCGATAGTGCCGTTCCCGTTCCGGGCGAAAGATCGCCGCACCTGCCATATTGGCCAGCATCACCGGCAAGGCAAGCAGAAGCCCCAGGATCACCGGCACGGCTTCAAGCCTGTCCTGCAAGGCCAGCACCGCGATCAACACGATATCGAAGACGAAAAGATAGATCAGGATATTCGCGCGCACCTGCGCGGCCAGGCGTGTCGAGGCAAGGTAAAGCAGGATGACCGGTGGCCCCGGCACGCCAACGACCCCGCCCAGAAAGCCGCTGACACCGCCCGTGCCCAGCAGGATCGGCGCTGACAGCGGCCCGCGATACCGCAACCCCGCCAGCAGCAGGATCGGCACCAGCAGCGCCAAGGTCGACACCGCATAGCGAAACAGTTCCGGCCGGATCGAGGCCAGCACCATCAGCCCCAGTGGCAGGGCAATGATCATGGCTATGCTGAGAAGAGCGACCTCACGCGGGTTCCCGTCACGCCTTGCGCGCGGCAGGTTCGGCAAGGGGCCGAATACATCCATCACCACCAGCACGGTCAGCGCCCAGATCGGGGGCATCAGTTGTCCGGCCACGGGCATGAAGACCAGCGCCGTGCCGAAGCCCGAGAAGCCGCGCACGAATCCGGCCAGCAGGGTTCCCGCGATCAACCACCCCAGCCCGTCGAAGGCCAAGGCCGCGCCAAGGGCGTCAGGCATCTATGTTCGAAAACTGCGTGCCCGCATTGCCATCCGGCTTGGACCAGTCGCGCTTGACGCCCATCTTCAACAGAACGACCGAGGCCACGAAGATCGACGAATAGGTGCCGACCACGATCCCCCAGATCATCGCGAAGACAAAGCCACGGATCACGTCACCGCCAAGAACAAACAATGCGATCAAGGCAATCAGGGTGGTCACCGATGTCATCATCGTCCGGCTGAGCGTCTCGTTGATCGACAGGTTCAACACCTCGCGCAGGGGCTTTTGCTTGTATTTGCGCAGGTTTTCCCGCACCCGGTCGAAGACGACGACCGTATCGTTCAGCGAATAGCCCACGATGGTCAGAAGGGCGGCGATGATCGCAAGGTCGAACCTGATCTGCAATTCCGAGAAGACCCCGATCGTCAGCACGACGTCATGCACCAGCGCCACAACGGCACCGACCGCGAATTGCCATTCAAACCGCAACCAGATGTAGACCAGCACCGCCGCGATGGCCAGAACCACGGCGATGGCAGCCGTCATGATCAATTCACCGGACACTTTCGGTCCGACCGATTCGACCGACACGAAACGGATATCCGGTACCGCCTGCTGCAATGCCGCCTCGACCGAGGCGATCAATTCGGGCGACACGGCCTCCTGGTCGTCCTGGGCCTGGATGCGCACCATGGCCACGTTTTCATCGGGGCCGAAGCTGGGATCGAAAATCTCGGTGATCGAGACATCGCCCAGGGCCAGCGTGTCGACCGCGGTGCGATAGACGCCGATGTCGATGGGTTGCGCGCTTTCGGTGCGGATCGTGGTGCCGCCCCGGAAATCGATCCCGTAGTTGAGGCCCTGCAAGAAGAAGGACACCATCGCCAGCACCATCATGACACCCGAGATGCCCAGCCAAAGGGTCGGCTTGCCGAAGAAATCGAAGTTGGTTGTCTGGGGAACAAGTCTCAGGCGCATCTCAAACCTCGATTGTCTTGGGGCGGCGGCGTTCGAACCAGATCACGATGATCAACCGCGTGACGAAAATGGCCGTGAAGACCGAGGTCATGATGCCCAGGCCCAGGGTGATCGCGAAACCGCGCACCGGGCCGGACCCCATCACATAGAGAATCAGGGCTGTCATGAAGGTGGTGATATTGGCGTCCACGATTGCGCTCAGCGCCTTTTCATAGCCAAGGTCGATGGCGCGCGCGGGCCCCTTGGCGGTCTTCAACTCCTCCCGGATACGTTCGAAAACCAGCACGTTGGCATCCACCGCCATGCCGATGGTCAGCACGATCCCGGCGATCCCCGGCAAGGTCAGCGTGGCCCCGATCAGCGACAACAGCCCGAAGATCAGCGCCACGTTGATGATCAGCGCGATATTGGCGAAGACACCGAACAGCCCGTAGCTGAGGATCATGAAGACAAGCACGGCGATACCCGCCACGATACAGGCGATCTTGCCCGCCTCGATGCTGTCCGCGCCCAGTTCCGGCCCGATGGTGCGTTCCTCAAGAAAGGTCAGCCCCGCCGGAAGCGCGCCCGCGCGCAGCAGCACCGCCAGCTGGGTGCTTTCCTCGACGCTGAAATTGCCGGTGATGATCCCCGATCCGCCGGGAATATGGCTCTGGATGACGGGGGCGCTGATCACCTCGTTGTCCAGCACGATGGCGAAGGGATTGCCGATATTCTCGGCCGTGTAATTGCCGAACTTCCGCGCGCCCGTCGGGTTGAAGCGGAAGTTCACCGCAGGTCGGCCATTCTGGTCAAAGGCGGGCTGCGCATCGACCAGTTCCTCGCCGGTCACCACGGGGGCCTGTTCGAGGACATAGAATGTTCCCGCCTCGTCGATCGAGGGCAGCAGCTCGTTGCCCGCGCCCGCGGGCATGTTTGCATTCGTGGTGCGGGTCACGACAGGCTGGAAAGTCAGTTGCGCGGTGGTGCCGATGATCTGTTTCAGCTCGGCCGCCGATCCCACGCCGGGCACCTGGATCAGGATGCGATCCGCGCCCTGGCGCTGGATCGTGGGCTCGCGCGTGCCGACCTCGTCGATCCGGCGGCGGATGATCTCGAGCGATTGCTGCACGGTGCGGTCGTCTGTCGCCTGACGCTCGGCCTCGGAGAGGCGCACGACGATATCGGGGCCATCCACGGTGACGTCGATGTCACTGGCCCCTGCCCCGGTCAGGGTGACGACGGGGCGGGCAAGGCCGCGCACCAGTTCCGCCGCCCGGCTGGCCTGCTCGGGGCGCTCGTTCAGCCGCACGCGCAATTCATCGGATGCGGAGGGCTGCAGGCGGATCGTGCCCACCGTGTCACGCTGGTCGCGCAGCAGGTCACGCACATCGGGCCACATGCCCTGCAACCGCGCCTCGTAGACATCGGCCACCCGCACTTCGGCCAGCAGATGCGCACCGCCGCGCAGGTCAAGGCCCAGGTTCACCAGCGCCGACGGCATGAAGGACGGCCATTGCCCCGCCTGCGCCTCAAGCGCCGCATCGGTGCTGCCCATTTCGATGGCGGCACGCGCATCATTGGCGCCTTCGACCCGCGAATAGAACCCGTTGGGCAAGGCGAGCGCCAGGCCAAGTGCCACTACCGTCCAGATCAGAAGCCGTTTCCAGAGATCAATCTGAAGCATGTCACCTGCCTTGTACCGAATGTGCGCCGTCCGAGGGCATCGGGCCTGTCGAAACCGGAGCGGTCGAAAAAGTTACGGCCCGGGGGCGGTTCGCACCCTGGGCCGTCCGTTGTCAGCTTGCAGCGGGTTCGGTCTTCGAGATGACCTGCGCCACGGTGGATTTGACCACGCGCACTTTGACGTTCTCGGCCAGTTCGACCTCGATCTCGTTGTCGTCCTTGACCTTGGACACCTTGCCGATCAACCCGCCCTGGGTGATGATCTGATCCCCACGGCGCAGGGCGGCGACCATCGCCTGATGCTCTTTCAGCTTTTTCTGCTGGGGGCGGATCAGCAACAGGTACATGATCGCGAAGATCAGGATAAGCGGGATAAACTGGGCAAAGGCTTCCATCGGTCTGTCCTTGTCATGAAGCGTCAGGGGGCCGGCTGGCCCCCTTCGAATTGGCAGGGAACCTATGTGCCGACGCCCCCTTTTGCAAGGCAGGAAACAGCCAAAGCGACACGGGAAGGGACGGAAACGGTCCGGTCGGCGCTGCAGGCGAAATCCCCCCTTCAATCGCGCCGGCAGTTGCGGCATATGGGGAAGACGCCCAGAACCAGACCGGAGCAAGCCATGCACGACATCCGCGCCATCCGCGAAAACCCCGCCGCTTTCGATGCCGCCCTCGCCCGGCGCGGCGCGGCCCCGATGTCGGCCGAGGTGCTGGCGCTGGACGAGGCGCGGCGCGCGCGCATCACCGCGGCCGAGACCGCGCAGGCCGAACAGAACCGCGCCTCCAAGGATGTGGGCGCGGCCAAGGCCAGCGGGAACGAGGCGGAATTCGAACGCCTGCGCGCGCTTGTGGCCGACAAGAAGGCCGAAGTCGCCGCCATGCAGGCCGAGGCGCGCGAGCTTGACCAGAAGCTGACCGATCTGCTGCTGACCCTGCCCAACAGCCCGCTGGCCGAGGTGCCGCAAGGCGCGGATGAGACTGACAACGTCGAGCTGCGCCGCTGGGGCAGCCCGCGCGCGCTGGATTTCAAGCCGCTGGAGCATTTCGACATTCCCGCCGTCAAGTCGGGCATGGATTTCGAGACCGCGGCGAAACTCAGCGGATCGCGCTTTGTCGTGCTGCGCGGTTCTGTCGCGCGGCTGCACCGGGCGCTGGCGCAGTTCATGCTGGATGTGCACACGACCGAGCATGGCCTGACCGAGATGATCACCCCTGTCCTGGTGAAGGACGAGGCGATGTATGGCACCAACCAGCTGCCGAAATTCGCCGAAGACAGCTATCGCACCACGAATGGCTGGTGGATGATCCCGACCTCCGAGGTGACGCTGACCAACACCGTGGCGGGCGACGTTCTGGACGATGCGGCCCTGCCGATCCGCATGACCGCCCATACGCTGTGCTTCCGCTCCGAGGCGGGTTCGGCCGGCAAGGACACTTCGGGCATGTTGCGTCAGCACCAGTTCGAGAAGGTCGAGATGGTCAGCATCACCCGGCCCGAGGACAGCCTGGCCGAGCACGAGCGGATGACGGGCTGCGCCGAGGCGATCCTGCAAAAGCTGGGCCTGCCCTATCGCACGGTGGTGCTGTGCACGGGCGACATGGGTTTCGGCGCGCAGAAGACCCATGACATCGAGGTCTGGCTGCCCGGTCAGGACACCTACCGCGAGATTTCCAGTGTATCGGTCTGCGGCGATTTCCAGGCGCGGCGCATGAATGCGCGCTACCGCCCCGCCGGTGGCGGCAAGCCCGACTTCGTCCACACGCTCAACGGATCGGGCCTTGCCGTCGGGCGCTGCCTGATCGCGGTGCTGGAAAACGGCCAGCAGGCCGATGGGTCGGTCACGCTGCCGCAGGCGCTGCACGCCTATACCGGCGGCAAGACCCGGATCGACGCATCTGGCGCGCTGGTCTGAGGATCAGCCGCCGGGCCACCTTGGGCGGCTCAGGCACAAGACGGCAAAAGCCGGGACAAACCGGCCTTTGGCTTTTGACCCCGAATGGCTATATCTGCCTTATGGCCCTCATGCGAAAGGCGAATTCCGCAGATGTACCGCAAGTCCTCATTGCTTGTCCTGATCACGGCGCTGGCCTTCGCGCTCTCGCCGCTGCTGTCTTCGGGCTTCAACGGCTTCGCGCCGGACCAGTTTCCGGTGCCGCAGATCGACCCGCCGGTGCAGCCTGCGGGCTATGCCTTTGCGATCTGGGGCCTGATCTATCTGTGGCTGGTGGCAGGGGCGGTCTATGGGGTCTGGGACCGGGCCACGGATCCTGACTGGGAGCCGGTGCGCCCTGCCCTGACCGTCAGCCTGCTGATCGGCGCGGGTTGGATTCCGGTCGCGCAATTGTCGCCGCTCTGGGCGACGGTGCTGATCTGGGCCATGCTGATCAGCGCGGTCATGGCGCTTTTGCGGGCGGGCAAGGCGGATCACGGATGGCTGCGCGCGCCCATCGCCCTTTACGCAGGCTGGCTGACGGCGGCCTCTTGCGTGGCGCTCGGCCTGATGCTGGCGGGGCATGGCATCCTGTCGGCACAGATGGCGGCCTATGCGGGGATCACGCTGGCCCTTGTGGTGGCGCTGGCCGTGCAGGCCCTGCGCCCCGATACGCCGGCCTATCCGGCTGCTGTGATCTGGGCGCTTGTCGGGGTGGGTGTGTCGAACCTCGACGCCCCGAACTGGAGCGTTCTGGCCCTCGTTGCCATCGGGATCGGTGTCCTGGGCTGGCGCGCAGCGGTGAACCTGCGCGCCTGAAGGGCGCGGATCAGCGCCGGCCCTTCTTGGTCGGGGTCGGTGCCTTGCCCAGATGCTTTGTCAGCGCGCCCGCGTTGCGTTCACGCCGCCCCTTGTAGGGGTTCTTGTCACCCTGCCCGCGCATGAACAGCCGGATCGGCGTGCCGGGCATGTCGAAATCCGTCCGCAACCCGTTGACCAGATAGCGTGAATAGCTGTCGGGCATGTTTTCCGGGTTGGAGCACATCACGACGAATCCCGGCGGGCGGGTCTTGGCCTGGGTCATGTAGCGCAGCTTGATCCGCTTGCCGCCGGGCGCGGGGGGTGGGTGCGCCTCCATCATGCCCGCAAGCCAGCGGTTCAGCTGCGCCGTGGTGACGCGCCGGTTCCAGGTGTCATAGGCCTTTTCCACGGCGGCGCGCAGACGATCCAGCCCTTTGCCGGTCTTGGCCGAAACGGTGACCAGAGGCGCGCCACGCAGCTGCGGCAAGAGCCGCTCGAAGGCTTCGCGCAGGGCGTTGATCTTGCCCTGCTTGTCATCCTCGATATCCCATTTGTTCACGGCGATCACCACCGCGCGCCCCTCGCGTTCGGCCAGATCGGCGATGCGCAGATCCTGCTGCTCGAAGGGGATGGCCGCGTCCAGAAGGACGATCACCACCTCGGCGAACTTGACGGCACGCAGACCGTCGGACACCGACAGCTTTTCCAGCTTGTCCTGAATCTTGGCCTTCTTGCGCATGCCCGCCGTATCCCAGATGCGGATCGGCATGCCCTCCCAGTCGATGGTCAGGGAAATCGCATCGCGGGTGATCCCGGCCTCGGGTCCTGTCAGCAGACGGTCGTCGCCAAGGATCTTGTTGATCAGCGTGGATTTGCCCGCATTGGGCCGCCCCACGACGGCGATCTGCATCGGCTTGTCGATCGTGGGCCAGCGCACGTGGAACTTGGACTCGTCGTCGCCCTCGTCTTCGTTCAGCGTCACATCGATTTCGGGCAGATCGCTGCCGTCGGCCTTGGCCTGTTCCTCGAACGCATCCGCCAGCGGCTGAAGCTGTGCATAAAGGTCGTTCAGCCCTTCGCCATGCTCGGCGGACAGGCGGATCGGCTCGCCCAGTCCCAACCCATAGGCCTCGATCACCCCGGCATCGGCCAGACGCCCCTCGCCCTTGTTGGCGGCAAGGATCACATGTTTCGCACGCTTGCGCAGGATCTCGGCAAAGACTTCATCGGTCGGCGTGACGCCCACGCGGGCGTCGATCATGAACAGGCAGATATCGGCCATGTCCACGGCGCGCTCGGTCAGCTTGCGCATGCGGCCTTGCAGGGATTCGTCGGTCGCCTCTTCCAGGCCGGCCGTGTCGATCACGGTGAATCGCAGGTCCCCCAGCCGGGCCGCCCCTTCACGCAGGTCGCGCGTCACGCCGGGCTGGTCATCGACCAAGGCCAGTCGCTTGCCAACCAGACGGTTGAAAAGAGTGGATTTTCCCACATTGGGTCGGCCAACGATGGCCAGGGTAAAACTCATGGTTCTGCGGCTCCGGATCCGGTCAAGCGGCTGCGATACACTATCGCGCGCTTAACGGAAAGCGTGCAATTGTCCCCGCGCGCCGACGACGAACAGCGTGCCTTGCGCCACGACGGGCGAGGATGTCGCCCCGCCGGGCACTTGCGCGGCATGCGTCTGTGCGCCCGAAACCGGATCGAAGAAGCGCAACTGCCCGTCATTGGATGCAACGACAAGCTGCCCACCGGCCAGGATCGGGCCGTAATGGGCCACCACCTCGACCTGGCGGCGCGGCCGGGTTTCGGTGAAATTCGGCAGCTTCACGCCCCAGATCCGGCTGCCGTCGCGCGCATCCAGACGCAGCAGCTCGTTGCGGTCGCTGACCGCAAAGACCGATCCGCCCGCGACCCACACGGGGCTGATGGCCCCATCCTGCGCGGTCCAGCGGCGTTCGCCATTGGCGATGTCCAGCGCCACGATACGACCCGAATGGGTGCCCACGTAAAGCGTATCGCCCGCCAGCACCGGATCACCTGTGATATCGGCCACCCGCGCGAGGGCGCTGAAGCGGCGCTGGCCCGACACGATCGCGTTCCAGACCCGCAAGCCACCCTGGCGGAAGGCGGCCTGCACCTCGCCATTGCCGAAGGCGAAGATCGCCAACTGGTCGCTGATCACGGGGGCGGCCCCGCCAAGCACGTTGGACTGATCGGTCGCGGTCGAAGTCTGCCAGCGCACGCGCCCCGTCTCGGTCTCGATCGCCCAGGCGGTATCGCCGCCTGACACCAGATAGACCAGATCGCCCTGAACCGCGGGCGTGCCCGATCCGGTCGCCTCGAGTTTCTGCTGCCAGCGCAGCTCGCCCGTGGCGGCGTCCAGCGCGCTCAACAGGCCAAAGCTGGTCGACACGTAAAGCACACCATCCGACAGCGCGATGCCGCCGCCGCTGGCCTGGTCCGACCGATCCCCCGAAGGCGTGAGGTCGCGTGACCAGAGCGCGCCCCCCGAGGTGGCCGTCGCGGTCACGGTTGCGCCCGCATCAAGGGTGAAGACACGCCCCTGCGCCACGACCGGATCGGCGGTGATCCTTTGACGCTTGCCATCGCCCGCGCCGATATTGGCGGACCAGGCAAGCTGCGGCTGCGCGGACAGGGCCGCGTTCTCGGTCCGGTAGCGCGGAGCATTGGGCCGGTTGGTCCAGTCCGCATTGCTGGTCTGGGCCGGCAAGGTGATGGGCAGGCTGCGGTTTTCGGTGATCCCGGCCACCGCGGCAGATGCACCATCCGCCAGAGGGGCGCGCAAGTCCTCGCGCGGGCCCGGCAGAAATGTCTGCGGCTCCGTGCAGGCCGACAGCAGGACAAGCCCGGCCAGACCTGCGATCCATCCCTTTTTGTGCAACGATCCTGCCTTCACGCTCGCCTCGCCTTCCATGCCGCACCCATTGCCGGCCCCGGTGGGGCCTTGGGGATACGACCCCTTGTCAGTTTCCGGTGGCGCCGGAGCCGTCCAGCGTGCCGCCAAGGGCTACAATCAACTGAGACGCGCGTTGACGCAAGCCCGCTGTCACCTCTGCATCGGCCTGCAACCGCTGAAGCCGTGCGATGGCCGCATCGGTCTGGCCCTCTTCGATCTCGATCAGCGCCAGTTGTTCCTCGGCCGGCAGGCGCAGCATCGCGCTGGTCTGGGCCAGCCCTTCGAAGCCCAGGCGCCGCTCGGCCAGGCTGAGGGTATCGGCCTGCAGCAGCAGCGCCTTGAAACCGGCGATCTGCCGATAGGCGGGGTCTACCGCCCCATCCGCCGCGATCACGGCCAGCAGGCCACGGGCGCCTTCGGTGTCGCCTGTCTCGATCATCTCGGCAGCGGTCATGAAATCGCGCACGACCCGCGCGCCCACACCCGGAGCGTCGATGGCAGACAGCGCCTCGACCCGCGCTGCGCTTTCATCGGCCTCAAGTGCGCCGATCATCGCATCGCCCATCGCCTGGGCCGCAGCCTGCGCCTGCGCCTTGCGCCATTCGATCCATGCGGCACTGCCGACCAGCAGCAGAACCAGAAGAACCGCAATCCAGCCATAGCGCCGCATCAGGCCGAACATGCGGTCGCGACGGACCTCTTCGGTGACTTCCTCGATGAAACTTTCGCTCTGGCTCACGCGCTGCCCTCCTGCCGTTCGCCCCCTCTTAACGTGAAGCCTTGCCCCTGCCAAGGGGCCGGGATCCCGCGGCGGCCCCGCGCTTGCGCGGGTCCTTGCGCGGCACTGCAGAAAAGTTTAATCTGAACTGATCAGTTCAGCGTAGAAGCATGTAATTCAACCATGCAGGCGCGATCCCGGGGACGCCCCCGGCCTACCGCAGCACCAAAAGGACACTTGATGCGCATCGTCTCGGTTATTGTCGCCGTCCTCGTGACTGCTTTCCTCTACACTCTTGTGATGCATCGTGATGCTTTGCTCGCCATCGCAGGCAACGAACCGCCCGCTGCGGCCGCTGGCGCGCAGGGTGAAGGGGATGCTGCAACGCCGCCAAACGGGGCCGTGCGGGTCGTCGCCCTGTCATCGACCGCCCGCCAGGTCGAAGATGCCGTGATCCTGCGCGGCGAAACGCAGGCCATGCGGGATGTCGAACTGCGCGCCGAAACCTCGGGGCGCGTGGTCTCGGATCCGCTGCGCCGCGGCGCCTCGGTCAAGGCAGGCCAGGTGATCTGCCAGATCGATATCGGCACCCGCGAGGCCATGCTGGCCGAGGCAGAAGCGCGCCTGACCGATGCACAGATCAACTTCGCCGCCGCAGACCGCCTGTCGCAGGACGGTTTCGCCTCTTCGACCCGCGTCGCCACGACCGAGGCCAATCTGCGCAGCGCCGAAGCCGCCGTGGCCGCCGCGCGCAAGGAAATCGAACGCCTGACAATCACCGCGCCCTTCGACGGCATCCTCGAAAGCGACAGCGCCGAGCTGGGCAGCCTGCTGCAACCGGGCGGGCTGTGCGCCACCGTGATCCAGCTCGATCCGATCCGCATCGTCGGCTTTGCCCCCGAAACCGAGGTGGAACGGATCGAGACCGGCGTCATGGCCGGGGCGCGGCTGGCCACCGGGCAGGAGGTCGCGGGTATCGTCACGTTCCTGTCGCGCTCGGCCGATCCCATGACCCGCACCTTCCGCGTGGATATCGAGGTCGCGAACCCCGACATGGCCATCCGCGACGGGCAGACCGCCCAGATCGCCATTGCGGCCCCCGGCGCCCAGGCGCATCTGGTGCCGCAATCGGCGCTGACGCTGAATGACGACGGCGCCCTTGGCGTGCGGCTGGTCGATGCGGACAATACCGCGCGCTTCGCCCCCGTCCGCCTGCTGCGTGACACGGTTCAGGGGGTCTGGCTCGAAGGCCTGCCCACCCAGGTCGACATCATCGTGACCGGCCAGGAATACGTGGCCGATGGCGTTCCCGTCATCCCAACATACCGCGAGGCGCAATAATGGTCGGCATGGTCGATTGGGCAGCCGCGCGCGCCCGCATGGTGTTGGCCTTCATCCTGCTGTCGCTGGCGGTGGGCGGGTTTGCCTATGTCAGCCTGCCCAAGGAAGGCGAGCCGGATATCGAGATTCCGGCGCTGTTCGTCTCGGTCCCCTTCCCCGGCATTTCCGCCGAAGACAGCGAGGCGCTGCTGGTCAAGCCGATGGAGACCGAGCTGTCGGATCTTGACGGGCTGAAGAAGATGACCTCGACCGCGGCCGAGAATTACGCGGGCGTCGCGCTGGAATTCGAATTCGGCTGGGACAAGACCAAGATCATGGCCGATGTCCGCGAATCCATGAGCAACGCCGAAAGCCTGTTTCCCGCCGGTTTCGAGAAATATTCGATCAACGAGATCAACTTTTCCGAATTCCCGATCATCATCGTGAACCTGACCGGCAACGTGCCCGAACGGACCATGGCGCGCATCGCCCGCGACCTGCAGGACGAGATCGAGGCGCTGGATGCCGTCATGGAGGCCGGCATCGCCGGCAACCGCGAGGAAATGGTCGAGGTGGTCATCGACCCGCTGCGGCTTGAGTCCTACAACGTGACGGCGGGCGAGCTGATCAACGTCGTGCAGAACAACAACATGCTGATCGCCGCCGGCGAGGTGGAAACCGCCCAGGGCACGTTCAGCGTCAAGATCCCCGCGTCCTTCGACGGGCCGCGCGACATCTACAACCTGCCGGTCAAGACCAACGGCACCCGCGTGGTGACCCTTGGGGACCTGGCCGAAATCCGCATGACCTTCGAAGACCGGCTGGGCACGGCCCGCTTCAACGGCGAGCCGACCGTCGCGCTGCAGGTCGTCAAGCGCAAGGGTTTCAACCTGATCGACACCGCGGCCGAGGTCCGGCGCATCGTCGCCGCGGCGCAGGCCACCTGGCCCGAAGACATGCGCGCCGCCGTTCATCTGGGCACCTCCAACGATCAAAGCCGCGTCGTGGGTTCCATGGTCAGCCAGCTGGAAGGCTCTGTGCTGACCGCCATCGCGCTGGTGATGATCGTCGTACTGGCCAGCCTGGGGCCGCGCGCGGCGCTGCTGGTGGGTTTCGCCATTCCCACCTCGTTCCTTCTGTGCTTCGTACTGCTGGCCATGATGGGGGTGACGATCTCGAACATCGTGATGTTCGGCCTGATCCTGGCCGTGGGCATGCTGGTGGATGGCGCCATCGTGGTGGTCGAATATGCCGACAAGCGCATCCAGGAGGGTTCGGGGCCGATGTCGGCCTATGTCGAGGCCGCCAAGCGCATGTTCTGGCCGATCATCAGCTCCACCGCGACGACGCTTTGCGCCTTCCTGCCGATGCTCTTCTGGCCGGGCGTTCCGGGTGAATTCATGGGCATGCTGCCGATCACCCTGATCTTCGTGCTCTCGGCCAGCCTGATCGTGGCGCTGATCTACCTGCCCGTGATGGGCGGCGTGACCGGCCGGATGAGCCGGACCTTCACCCGCAGTTCCGATACGCTGCGCCGCACCCTGCCCTGGTGGGGGCGTGCCGCACTTGTGCCGCCCGCGCTTTACCTCGTGTTCCTGGGCGCCATGCAGCTGATCAATCCCGGATACCTGTTCGGCGGCCAGCCCCTGGGCAGTGGCATCGTGTCGGCCCTGCCCGGCTTTGTCCTGTTCATCCTTGGTTGCTTTGCCGCCACCATCACGCTGGGGGCCGCCCGGATCGAGCGCAAGCCGCGCCCCATCGTGGCCGGACACCGGCGCACGGTGTTCGGGTATTTCATCCGCTTCATCGCGGCCAATCCCGTGATGCCGCTGGTCTCGATCGCGGCTGTCGGCATTTTTGTCGCCACCGTCTTCTCGGTCTTCCAGCAGAACAGCAAGGGCGTGGAATTCTTCGTGGATTCCGAACCCGAACAGGCGATCGTCTATGTGCGTGCCCGTGGCAACCTGTCGCTGACCGAAAAGGATGCGCTGGTCCGCGCCGCCGAGGCCATCGTGCTGGCCCATCCGGGCGTCGACAACGCCTTCGCCTTTGCTGGCGACGGCGGGCTGAATGCCAATACAGGCGGCGCGCAGCCCCCGCTGGACACGATCGGCCAGATCCAGCTGGAAACCATCCCGTGGGAGGATCGGCGCGACCGGCCCGATCTGGATGGCGATCTGGTGATCGCGGAACTGACCCGCGACATCGCGGCCATCCCCGGCCTGCAGGTCGAGGTCATTGCCCAGGCGCGCGGCCCGGCCTCGGCCAAACCGGTGCACCTGCGCCTCAAGGGCGATGACTGGGAGGCGCTGCAGGAAGCGACCCGCATGGCCCGCGCCAAGTTCGAGGAAACCGAAGGCCTGAACCTGATCGAGGACACGCTGCCCCTGCCCGGCATCGACTGGCAGATCGACGTCGATGTCGAAAAGGCCGGCCGCTTCGGGGCCGATGTGGCCACCGTGGGCGGCATGGTCCAGCTGGTCACGCGCGGCATCCTGCTTGACACGATGCGGGTCGAGACCTCGGACGAGGAGATCGAGATCCGCGTGCGCCTGCCCGAGGATGATCGCGTCCTCTCGACGCTGGACACGCTGAAGGTCCGGACCAGCGACGGCCTTGTGCCGCTGGCCAATTTCATCAGCCGCCAGCCGGTGCCGAAACTCGCGCAGATCAAGCGCGTGGACGGCAAGCGCTATTTCGACATCAAGGCCGGTGTGGCCGACGGGCTGACCCTGTCCACGACCGGATCGGACGGGTCCGTGACCGAGGTGCCGATCACGGCCACCGAACGGATCGCGACCCTGACGGCATGGCTCGAGTCCGATCCGCTGCCCGCGGGCGTGGAATGGGAATGGACGGGCGACCAGGAGGATCAGGCCGAATCCGGCGCCTTCCTGGCCAATGCCTTCGCCGGGGCACTGGGGCTGATGTTCATCATCCTGCTGGCGCAGTTCAACTCGGTCTATAACGCGGTGCTCGTGCTGCTGGCCGTGGTGCTGTCGACGACAGGCGTGCTGATCGGGATGCTGGTGATGGATCAGACCTTCTCGATCATCATGACGGGCACGGGGATCGTGGCCTTGGCCGGGATCGTGGTGAACAACAACATCATCCTGATCGACACCTATCAGGATTATTCCCGCTACATGCCCCGGATCGAGGCGATCATCCGCACGGCCGAGGACCGGATCCGCCCGGTGCTTCTGACCACGATCACCACCATGGCCGGGCTTGCGCCCATGATGTTCGGCCTCAGCCTTGATTTCATCAATGGCGGCTACACGATCGACAGCCCCACCGCCCTGTGGTGGAAGCAGCTTGCGACCGCCGTGGTCTTTGGCCTGGGTCTTGCGACCATGCTGACACTGGTCTTCACCCCCTCGCTTCTGGCGCTCAGGGTCTGGACAGGCACCTATGCGATGGCGCTGTCACGCATGCTGGCGATCCTGTCCATGGGCCGCAGCAGCCGCGCCGCGCGCGACTGGGCCCTGAACCGGGCAGCACGCAAGCTCAAGGCGCCCGAGATCATCTGGGAAGACGAGCAGGCCGATGCGGCCATTCTCGCGCCGCGCCCCGCCGCCGATCCGCTGACCTCGCCCGAGCCGCCGCTGCGCGCGGCCGAGTGATCCCGCATGCAAACGGCGCCGCAACAGGCTGCGGCGCCGTTTCTTCTTGCACCAAATATCCCCGCCGGAGGCATCGCGGCAAAGCCGCGATTTGCCCCCCCTAGGCC
>JANREX010000049.1 GCA_030758115.1 Paracoccaceae bacterium
AATGCTTGGTAGCGGAGGAGGGACTCGAACCCCCGACACGCGGATTATGATTCCGCTGCTCTAACCAACTGAGCTACTCCGCCGAAGCGAGTTGCGCTTTACGAAAGCGCGGGTGGCGCGTCAAGGGCCAAACAGCAAGACGCGCCCTGTTTGCCGAAAAAGCGACAGGTGGCAGGCCCGGCATCAGACCATGCTCGGCCTGCAAGCCGCGGCCCATGATTGAACCACCCTCTCCAAAAAGCACAAAAATTAATCATACCGGCAAAAAATTAGGCGAACCCTCCGAATTGCCGGCCTGAAACCGTTGCGATCTATGTCTCTCGCAAAAACAGACCGCCATGATCCGAGCGTCATGAAACCGTGGCTGTCGGCACATGTGCCGCAGGACACGCATCCAAGCGAACCAAGGGAGGCGGCCATTCTGGACGCGGCGCAGATCCTACCGCCTGCCAGTTGCACCAGTCCTCCGCGCGCGGTGGGCACTCTGCTGCTGCAATCGAAGCATCGCGCGGACAATGCAACATCGGCATTGGGCGACCTGCGGCATTCTGGCTGCCTCAAGGCGCTTTTTCCACGTGGACCGGCAGATCGTCTGAACGCGGTCATGGTCAACACATCCGGCGGGATCACCGGTGGCGACGACCTGCGGATCGAGGCGCGGATCGGCACGCGCAGCCGGCTGAGCCTGACCACGCAGGCCGCCGAGCGCATCTATCGCGCCAGTGGCACCGCGCCCGGTCGCGTCAGCACCCGCGTCACGGTCGAAGCCGGCGGCCGGCTGGACTGGTTGCCGCAGGAGACGATCCTTTTCGATGACGCGCGCCTTGACCGCAGGCTCAGGGTTGATCTTGCCCATGATGCGCAATGCCTTCTGGTCGAGACGCTGGTCTTTGGCCGGACGGCCATGGGCGAACATGTCGCGAAACTGGACCTTTCGGATCGTATTTCCGTCTGGCGCGACGGACAGCCCCTGTTCGTGGACCGGATGCGCCTTTGTGGCGACGCCTCGGTGATGTTGCGCCGCCGCGCCCTGGGCCAGGGTGCGGTTGCGATGGCATCGGTCCTTCTGGCCACCCAGGCGGACAGCGGTGCGGCCCCCGCGTTTCTCGAACAGTTGCGCCCGCAGTTGCCCGCGCAGGCCGGTGCCTCGCTGATCCGGCCGGGCCTGCTGTTCCTGCGTCTGACGGCCAGCGACAGTTTCGAATTGCGCCGGAGCCTGATCCCGGTGCTGGCAATGCTGAACGATGGGCCCTTGCCCCGAACATGGATGATCTGAGATGAACCTGACCCCGAGAGAAAAAGACAAGCTGCTGGTCGCCATGGCCGCCGAGGTTGCGCGCAAGCGCCTGGCGCGGGGGGTCAAGCTGAACCATCCCGAGGCAATCGCCCTGATCACCGACACGGTGGTGGAAGGCGCGCGCGATGGCCGGTCCGTCGCCGACATGATGCAGGCGGGCGCGCAGGTGATCACTCGCGCCGATTGCATGGAGGGCGTGCCCGAGATGATCCACGAGGTTCAGGTCGAGGCGACCTTTCCCGATGGCACCAAGCTGGTGACCGTTCATAATCCGATCCGTTGATAGTTGCAGGAGCTCATGGAATGATCCGTATCACAATCCCCCTCGCCGCCCTCTGGGCCACCCCGCTTCTGGCCCATGACGGGATGCATTTGCATCCGCATGCCGATCATCCGGCCTGGTCGCTGGTCATGCTGGCCTCGGCCGTGGTCGGGGTTGCGGCCTATCTGGCCTGGCGCCGCAGATGATCCCCGGCGAGCTTTTCCCCGCGGCGGGCGTGCTGACCCTGAACGCAGGGCGCGACGCGATCACGCTGATGGTGGCGAATACCGGCGACCGCCCGGTGCAGGTGGGCAGTCACTATCATTTCGCCGAGACGAACCCGGCGCTGGAGTTTGACCGTGCCGCCGCGCGCGGGATGCGGCTGGATATCGCCGCCGGGACCGCCGTGCGCTTCGAGCCGGGGCAGCGGCGCGAGGTGCAGCTGATCCCCTATGGTGGGGACCGCATCGTGCAGGGGTTCAATCAGGCGGTGATGGGGCCACTCTAGGTCCCGCCGCGCGCAACATTCGTCAAAGGATCATTCCGATGCCCGTCAATATCTCCCGCCCCGACTATGCCGCCATGTATGGCCCCACCACGGGTGACAGGCTGCGGCTGGCCGATACCGACCTGATCATCGAGGTCGAGCGCGACCTGACCGCCCTTGCCGTGGGCAGCGCCATGAGCGGGGGCAGCGGGCCGAACGCCGCCATCTATGGCGAGGAGGTCAAGTTCGGCGGCGGCAAGGTGATCCGCGACGGGATGGGCCAGTCTCAGGTGACCCGCGCAGGCGGGGCGGTGGATACGGTCATCACCAATGCGCTGATCGTGGACTGGACGGGCATATACAAGGCCGATGTCGGTCTGCGCGACGGGCGCATCCATGCCATCGGCAAGGCGGGCAATCCCGATACGCAACCCGGTGTCAGCATCATCGTCGGACCGGGGACCGAGGTGATCGCAGGCGAAGGGCGCATCCTGACAGCGGGCGGGTTCGACAGCCATATCCATTACATCTGCCCGCAGCAGATGGAGGATGCGCTCCATTCCGGCGTGACCACGATGCTGGGCGGTGGAACTGGCCCGGCGCATGGGACGCTGGCCACCACGGTGACGCCGGGGCCGTGGCACATGGCGCGGATGTTGCAGGCGGCGGATGCCTTTCCGATGAACCTTGCCTTTGCAGGCAAGGGCAATGCCTCGCGCCCCGCCGCACTGGAAGAGCAGATCCTTGCCGGGGCCTGCGCACTGAAACTGCATGAGGATTGGGGCACCACCCCTGCCGCGATCGATTGCTGCCTGTCGGTGGCCGATGCCATGGACGTGCAGGTGATGATCCATACCGATACGCTGAACGAAAGCGGTTTTGTGGAACATACCGTGGCGGCGCTCAAGGGGCGCACGATCCATGCCTTCCACACCGAAGGCGCGGGCGGCGGGCATGCACCCGACATCATCAAGATCTGCGGGCTGCCGAATGTCCTGCCGTCGTCGACGAACCCGACGCGGCCTTTCACGGTCAATACGGTGGATGAACACCTCGACATGCTGATGGTCTGCCATCATCTGGACAAGTCCATCCCCGAGGATGTGGCCTTTGCCGAAAGCCGGATCCGGCGCGAGACGATTGCAGCGGAAGACATCCTGCATGACATGGGCGCGTTTTCCATCATCGCCTCGGACAGTCAGGCCATGGGCCGGGTGGGCGAGGTGCTGATCCGCACATGGCAGACCGCCGACAAGATGCGCAAGCAGCGCGGGCGCCTGCCCGAAGAAACCGGCGAGAATGACAATTTCCGGGTGCGCCGCTATATCGCGAAATACACGATCAACCCGGCCATCGCGCATGGCATCTCGGCCCATATTGGCAGTATCGAGGTCGGCAAACGCGCCGATCTGGTGCTGTGGAACCCGGCCTTCTTTGGCGTGAAGCCCGAGATGGTGCTGATGGCGGGCACGATCGTGCTGGCGCAGATGGGTGATCCGAATGCTTCGATCCCGACGCCGCAGCCGGTCTATTCGCGCCCCATGTTCGGGGCTTACGGGCGGTCGCTGGAACATAGCGCCGTGACCTTCGTGTCCGAGGCGGCGCAGGCCGACGGGATCAGGGGCAAGCTGGGTCTGGCGAAACAGACGCTGGCCGTGACCAACACGCGCCAGATCGGCAAGGCCGATCTGAAGCTGAACACGGCCACACCCCATATCGACGTGAACCCCGAAACCTACGAGGTGCGTGCGGATGGCGAATTGCTGACCTGCGAACCTGCGACCGTGCTGCCGATGGCACAGCGCTATTTCCTGTATTGATCCGAAAGGCCTGATCCGATGACCCTGCCCCATAGCCATCATCTGACCCGCGCCGCCGATCTGCCGCCCGCGACGGATCACTGCCTGCTGACCTATGACGCGCGTTTTCTGCGCCGCAAGCGGCTGGAGACGGTGGCAGGTGCGCCTTTCCTGATCGATCTGGCGCAGACCGTATCGGTGGATCAGGGCGACGGATTCATCCTGTCGGACGGGCGCGTGATCGCGGTGCAGGCCGCCGCCGAGGCGCTGCTGGAGGTGCGCGGCACCGATCTGGTGCGGCTGGCCTGGCATATCGGCAACCGCCACACCCCCTGCCAGATCGAGGCGGACCGCCTGCTGATCCAGCGGGACAGGGTGATGCGCGACATGCTGGCCCTGCTGGGGGCTGACGTGGCCGAGGTGACGGAACCCTTCACGCCTGAGGGCGGCGCCTATGGCCATGGTCGCACCCATGGGCACAGCCATGGCGATGCGCATGGCAATCCGGTTGCGGATGAACATACGCACGCGCATGGGCATGGGCACGACCATGATCACGATCACAGCCATGGGCATGAGCATGAGCATGGTCATCACCATCATCACGCGCATGAGCATTGAGTTGATACCGACACCCCATCTTGTGACGCTGATGCAATGGCTCTCGCCCGCCTATCCGGTCGGGGGGTTCAGCTATTCGCACGGCCTGGAATGGGCGGTCGAAGCCGGGGACGTCACCGATGCCGCCGGGTTCCGGGAATGGCTGGCCGACATCCTTGAATATGGCACCGGTCGCAATGATGCGATCCTGCTGGCGGCTGCCTATCGCGCCACGGACGCGGCAGCATTGGGTCATGTGGATGCCGTCGCCCGCGCGCTTGCGCCCTCGGCCGAACGGCTGCTGGAGACCACGGCGCAGGGGGCTGCCTTCGTGCGCACCACCGCCGACATCTGGGCGATCGAGCTGCCGACACTGTGCTATCCGGTCGCCGTCGGCCGGGCCGCAGCCCTGATTGGTGTGGGGCTTGAACAGGTGCTGCCGCTTTACCTGCACGGCTTTGCCTCCAATCTGACCGGTGCGGCGATGCGGCTGGTCCCGCTGGGCCAGACCGAGGGCCAGCGCGTGCTGGCCGCGATGACCCCGCTGTGCGATCTGCTGGCGCAAGAGGCGCTGGCCGGCGATGGCCTGGACGATCTGGGCGGCTGCACCCTGTTGGCGGATATCGCGGCGATGAAACATGAAACCCAATACACAAGGCTTTTCAGATCATGACCTCACCCCATGGACCCTTGCGGATCGGTATCGGCGGCCCTGTGGGCGCGGGCAAGACCACGCTGACCGCCGCCCTGTGCCGCGCCTTGCGCGACGATTATTCCGTGGGGGCGATCACCAATGACATCTACACTCAGGAAGACGCCGAAGCGCTGATGCGCATGCAGGTCCTGCCCATGGACCGGATCATCGGGGTGGAAACCGGGGGCTGTCCGCACACTGCCATCCGCGAGGATGCCTCGATCAACCTGGCGGCTGTCGCCGAAATGCGCGCACGCCACCCCGAGGTCGAGGTGGTGCTGATCGAGAGCGGCGGCGACAACCTGTCGGCCACCTTCAGCCCGGAACTGGCGGACCTGACGATCTATGTGATCGACGTGGCGGCAGGCGAGGAAATCCCGCGCAAGGGCGGGCCTGCGATCACGCGGTCGGATATCCTTGTGATCAACAAGACCGATCTTGCCCCGCATGTTGGCGCCTCGCTCGAGGTGATGGAGCGTGACGCGACCCGGATGCGGGCGGGGCGCCCCTTTGTCTTTGCCGCCCTGCGCAAGAGTGAAGGGCTGGATGATGTGGTCGGCCTGATCAAGACGATCGGCGGACTGTGATCCTGCAGCCTTGCACCTGCCGCGCGGGCGGAGCCTCCGGCGGGGATATTTGGGGCAAGAAGAAGCAGGCGGTCACGCGCCTGCCGGCCCCTCCAGCAGGATGACGGAGCACGCGGCCTCGTCAAAGCCGATGACGCCGCCGCCGTTTTCGGCCAGCGCGATGCGCGCCTTTTCCGCCTGACGGTCACCTGCCTCGTGGCGCAGTTGCAACGTCAGTTCGTGGATCATCGAGAGGCCCGTGGCGCCCACCGGGTGCCCCTTGGACACGAGCCCGCCCGAGAGGTTGATGGGCAGGCGTCCACCAAGGGAGGTAGCGCCCGATTCCATCAGCGCGCCCCCCTTGCCATCGTCACAGAAGCCCAGCATCTCGGCCTGGAAAATCTCGCAGAAGGAGGTGGCGTCATGCACCTCGGCCAAGTCGACATCCGCAGGGGTCAGGCCTGAGGCGGCATAGGCTTTTTGCGCGGCAACACGGGACAGCCCCGGCTCGTCAGGGGCGCGATACTTGCCCCCCGTCAGGACAGAGGCCCGCACCTTGACGGCGCGCGCCTGCACATCGGCAGGTTGGGCCCGCAGGAAGTCTTCCGAGCACAGGAGCGCCGCCGCAGCCCCGTCGCCGATGGGCGCGCACATGGAACGTGTGAGCGGATAGGATATCGGCCGATCCGCCAGCACATCGTCCACGGGCACCTCGAACCGGTACTGCGCCTTGGGGTTCAGCGATCCGTGGTGATGGTTCTTGGATGCGGCGATGGCGATCTGGCGCTGGGTCGTGCCGTAGCGCTTCATGTGCCAGGCAGCCTGCATCGCATAGGTATCCATGAAAACGGTGCCGCCGCCCGCCTTGGCATCGAAGGGCTTGCCGGCCTCATCGCCGCGCGCGGCGTAATAGGCATGCCATTCCTCGGGATCGAGCTGATCGATGCCGCCGTCAAAGATTTCCTGCGTGCGGGCCGCGTCACCGGGAAAGAAGGTCTTTTCGACACCGATCGCGAGCGACACCTCGGCCTGACCCGACAGGATATCCTTCCATGCGCCGTGAAACGCCATGGAGGCCGTGGCGCAGCCGCCTTCCACATTGATCATGCCGACGCGTTCGGGGAACAGCCCCTCGCGCACCAGCGGTGTGAAACAGACCTGTCCGCGAATGTTGCGCTGCCCGAAGGTGCCCATGCCGCAATTGCCGAACCATCCCATCTCGATATCGGCGCCGGTTTCAAGCCCGGCATCGGCCAGCACATCCAGATAGGCCTCGCGGGTCAGGTCCTTGAAACCCGCATCGGGCCGCTTGCCAAAGACGGTACAGGAAGTGCCGAGGATATAGACGTCACGCATGCGGGGTTTCCTTCCGATCCCAGTGAATTGGCTCTGTTCGTCGATCTTTGTGTTTGACAGTCGCCAAACAATCATTTGATTTATGTCATGGAACGATCATCGCTTCAAGGTATCGATCATGCGATTCGGAACATGGCAGGATTTGAGCAAACAGTTGTTTGTTACTTGCGCGTCATGTTGAATGGCCATCTGCATCAGGGAAAAGGGATGCAGGACGGCAAGACAAAGATCAACCAACGATCAGGGAGGACGTTGTAATGAAACCGATTTTCAAGGCCATCGCCATCACAGGCGCCATGGCGGGCCTGCTGGCGGGAACGGCAGGCCAGGTCACGGCGCAGGACTATCCGTCGCTGTCATTGCGCCTGGCGCATCCGCTGCCGCAAACATGGCCAGCTGCGGAATGGGACGGCTGGTGGGCCGAAGAAGTCGCCCGTCGGTCCGGCGGCAAGATCCAGATCGAGGTCTTCTGGGCTGGCCAGATCGGCAGCCTGACCGAGATCAAGTCGCTGGTCTCGAACGGCGCGGTCGACCTGGGTGTCTTCGCACAGGCTGTCCATGCCGAGGAACTGCCGCTGACCTCGGTGTCGGCCGGGTTGCTCAACCGTGTGTCGGCAAGCCCTGCGGTGGCCGACACCCTGGCAGGTGCGCTATACGCCACCGATCCCATCCGCGATGAACTGGGTGGTCAGAACCTGCATGTCCTGAAATGGACCGTTCCCTCGACCTATACCTTGCAGTGCAACCGTCCGATCAACAGCACCGCCGACCTGGCCGGGCTGCGGGTGCGCGCGGTGGGCGGGGCCTATGTTCCGATCTGGATGGAGTCACTGGGCATGGTGCCGACCCGTGTGCAGGCAACCGAGATCCGCGAAGGGCTGACGCGCGGCACACTGGACTGCAACTTCGGCCCGATCGAATGGGCGACCTTCTCGGGTTTCGAAACGGCAGCCCCCTACTGGTCCGACATCAACACCGGCAGTTTCACCACCTTCCAGCTTTATGTGTCGAAATCCGCCTGGGACGCTTTCCCGCAAGAGGTGCGTGACCTGATGACCGAGGTCGCCGAAGAGGCGATGGCCAAGGACCAGGCGGCGCTTGAAGGCGCGGCGGCCAAGGCTGTCGAGGCGTACAAGGCTGCAGGCGGTCAGATCGTGAACCTGTCGGACATGGACGCGCTGGTGGCGAAATCACCCGACATGATCAGCATCTGGGAACAGCGCATGACCGAGGCCGGGATGGCGGAAAAGATTGCCCCCCTTGTCGGACCGATGCGCGAGGCGCAAAAATCCTTCCAGAACTGATGCGTTGACATGTGATCGGGCGGTCATGTCCAAATGGCCGCCCGTGCCACGCCGTCTGACAGGAGGGACGATGCTGATTGAAAGACTGGCCAGTGCCGTGGCCGCAATAGCCCTGGCCTTGGTCATGCTTGTCGGGGTCACCGATATCGTCGCGGGCGAAATCCTTGGCGTCTTCCTGGCCTTCAAGGTCGACATGTCGGGCACACTGACGGCGGCGGCCATCTTTCTGGCATGGCCGCTTGTTCAATCACGCAATGAACACATAAACGTCGACCTGTTTTCCGGAATATTTCCGCGCTGGAGCATCATCCCGCGCGAGATCATTGCAAAACTTGCAGGTTTCATCTTCTTCGCGCTGATCGCGCGCGGCACCTGGAAGGTCGCCCTCGACAGTCTTGCGATCCGCGAGAAATCGGCCGCCACCCTGGGCTATCCGATTTGGCCCGCAAAACTGGCCTGCGCCATCGGTGCAAGCCTGGTGCTGCTGGTGATCACCCTGCAGATCGGGCGGCTGATCCACGAGATGTGGCGCGGCCGGAACAGGCATATCTGATGGGCGGGCTCGAGACAGGTCTGATCGCCTTCGCGGCGCTTCTGGGATTGCTGGCCATGGGTGTCCCCGTTGCCTTTGCCTTGGGCGTTGTCGCGGCTGCGGGGATGTATCTGACGGTCGGATCCACCTTCCTGTTCACGACGTTTCAGACCACGCCCTATACGCTGACCAGCGACTATACATTCGTGGTCGTGCCGATGTTCGTGCTGATGGGCGGGATCGCGGGGCGCGCGGGCATCATCAGCGATCTCTATACCGCCGCGCATTACATGCTGGACCGGATCAAGGGCAGCCTGCTGATGGCGACGATCATCGCCCAGGCGGGTTTTGCCGCGGCATCGGGCTCGACCGTCGTCGCCTCCAGCGTCTTCACGCGCATGGCCCTGCCGGAAATGCTGCGCTTTGGCTACAATGGCGGCATCGCGGGGGGCTGCATCGCGGCGGCAGGCACGCTGGCGGGGTTGATCCCGCCTTCGATCGCGATGGTGCTTTACGCGATGCTGACCACGCAGCCTGTGGGCGAGCTGCTGATCGCGGGTGTCATTCCCGGCGTGCTGACTGCGGGGGCCTACATGATCGGGGTGCGGATCTTGCTGATCTTCCGCCCCGAATGGGCGCCGCCCTCGAAGATGACCATCACATGGGGGATGCGTGGCCGCGCCATGGCGAAGGTCTGGAGCGTTCTTCTGCTGATGACGCTGGTCATGGGCGGCATCTATGCAGGCTATTACCCACCTTCCGCCGCAGGGGCCGTGGGGGCCGCGGGCGCGCTGGTGATCGCGCTGTCGATGCGCCGGATCGGCGGGCGCGACATCTGGGATGCGCTGCTCGAGGCGGCGCGCATATCGGCCATGATCTTTGCCATCGTGATCGCGGGGCTGATCTTCAGCCGCTTCCTGCTGATCAGCGGCTTCATCGGCGAGGTGCGCGGCTTCGTCATCGCAAGCGATCTGGGCGTGACGGGTTTCCTGCTCATCACCATCGCGATCTTCCTGGTGCTGGGGATGTTCATCGACTCGGTCTCGCTTCTGGTGATCGCGGTGCCGTTCCTTTATCCGATCGCCCAGGCGCTGCAGATCGACCCGATCTGGTTCGCCGTGATCATCATCAAGTTGATCGAGATTGCCGCCATCACCCCGCCCGTGGGCCTGAACCTCTATGCGGTTCTGGCAGCCGCCAATGGCGCCTTGAAACCGGGCGAGCTGTTTCGCGGGATCACGCCCTTCATCGCGATCGAATTCGTGGTGCTGGGCCTGCTGATCGCCTTTCCGGCGCTGGTCACCTGGCTGCCGACGACAATGTAGGAAGGATGACGACATGACCGAATTGCTGGATCAGCCCTTCGTGAACATCAGCGACATGCTGGCCCAACACGGGCGCTTCAAGGCAAAGCGCGTGGCCGTTGTCTGTGGCGACCAGAGCCGGACATGGGGCGATTTCGATGCGGGCATCAGCCGCGTCGCCCATGCGCTGATCGCGGATGGATTGCAGCGCGGCGACCGGGTCGCGGTGCTGATGGACAACGCGGCCGAGATGCTCGAGGTGGTGTTCGGCGTGATCCGTGCGGGCGGCTGCGCCGTGCCGCTGTCGGGGCTGCTGACCGGCGCGCAGATGGCGGGGCTCATCGCGGACAGCCGGGCAACCCGCGCTTTTGCCAGCGCAGGTTTCCGGGAACGTCTGGACAGCGTGCGCGGCGAACTGGGGCAGGTCACGCTTTGGGTCGGCTTCGGCTTTGCCGGCGCAGGCTGGACGCCGCTTGAGGGTTTCACCGCCGGCCAACCCGCCAAGGTGCCCGGCATAGGCCACCGTCCGGGCGATGATTTCAACATCATCTATTCATCGGGTACCACGGGCCTGCCCAAGGGGATCGTGCAGACCCATGCCGCGCGGCTGCATTTCGCCTTTTCCAATGCGATCGAGCTGGGCATCACCTCGGATGCGCGGACCTTGACCACGACATCGCTCTATTCCAACGGCACATGGATCGTGATGCTGCCCACGCTTTTCGCGGGCGGCACGCTGCATGTGATGCCCGCCTTCGATCCGGCCGGTTTCCTGGAGACGGTCAAGGCGCAGCAGATCACCCACAGTTTCATGGTGCCTGCGCAGTTCATCATGATCCTGGATCATCCGGCGATGGCGGGGGCGGATACGTCATCCTTGCAGCGGGTGCTTTGCGCCGGCTCGCCGCTGCGGCGCGACGTGAAGAAGAAGGTACTGGAACGTCTGACACCGGGCCTGTGCGAGCTTTACGGCTTTTCCGAAGGCTTCGCCGCGATCCTCAAGCCCGGCGAGCCGGATGACAAATTCGCCACCGTCGGCACGCCCGTGATGGGTTTCGACATGCGGGTGATCGATGCGGAGGGGCGCGAGTGCCCGCCCGGCCAACCCGGCGAGATCGTGGGCTATGGGGCGGGGATGCTGCGCGAATACAATGGCCAGCCCGCACTGACCGAGGCGCTGATCTGGCACGACGCCCATGGGCGGACCTTCATCCGGTCGGGTGATGTGGGTGTTTTGGATGAAGACGGATACCTGACCATCATCGACCGCAAGAAGGACATGATCATCTCGGGCGGGTTCAACGTCTTTCCCACCGATGTCGAGGCGGTCGTGGGCCAGCACCCCGCCGTGGCCGATGTCTGCGTGATCGGTGTGCCGCATGACAAATGGGGCGAGACATGCCTTGCCCTGGTGATCCCGCGCGGGGATGCGGACCCCGCTGACATCAGGGAATGGGCGAACGCGCGGCTTGCGAAATACCAGCGCCTGCATGCCGTGGAACTGCGCGACGAGTTTCCGCGCAACGCCTTGGGCAAGGTTCTCAAACGCCTGCTGCGCGATCCCTACTGGTCGGAGGCCAAGATATGATCACCTCAGGACAGGCCGCCATCGTGACCGGCGCGGGCTCGGGTCTGGGCGAAGCGGTGGCGCGCCGTCTGGCTGCGGATGGTGCGCGCGTGGCGGTCATGGACCGGGACGCAGCGGCGGCGGAACGGGTGGCCGCGGATATCGGCGGGCTGGCGATCGCCTGCGACGTGACCGATGCGGCCGGGATGGCGGCGGGCTTTGCCCGCGCCCGCGCCGCACATGGCCCGGCGCGGATCTGCGTGGCCTGCGCGGGCATCGGCCCGTCCCGCAAGATCCTGTCCCGCGAGGGCGATCCCATGCCGCTTGAGGCCTTCGACAGCGTCCTCGCCGTGAACCTGTCCGGCACCTTCAACACGCTGCGCCTTGCCGCGGCCGAGATGGCGCAAGCCGACCCGCTGGAGGGTGGCGAACGCGGGGTGGTCGTCACCACGGCCTCTGTTGCGGGTCATGAGGGGCAGATAGGCCAGGCCGCCTATGCCGCATCCAAGGCCGGGGTCATGGGCCTGACCCTGCCTGCGTCGCGCGAACTGGCGCGCTTCGGCATACGTGTCGCCTGTATCGCGCCGGGCGTCTTCGGCACACCGATGTTCTACACTGTCGCACCGGAATGGCGCAAATCCATCACCGATGGCGTCCCCTTTCCCAAACGCGAAGGAACCCCGGCCGAATTCGCCGACATGGTCGCCTTCATCGTCGGCAACCAGATGGTGAACGGCACGACCTTCCGTCTGGACGGCGCAGTGCGGCTGACCTGAGGCGTCACGCCTCGCGTGGCATGGTGCTGTCCAGGGATGCGCGCCCCGCTTGTCGTGCGCGCCATGCAGCCAGGTTCGGCCTGCTGCCCAGCCAGTCCCGATCCGGGAAGCGGAACGCCGCATAGTCAAGCGCCGTCGCCGTGGCGATGGCGGCCATGTCCGGCCCCTCGGCCATGTCGCGGGGTGGCGCGGCCTCAAGCAGGTCGAAGGCCGCGTTGACGGTACGGAACCGTTTTTGCCCGATCACCATGCTGTCGAAATCCGGCGCCGACTTGCGGGTGATGATGATGGCGGCCATCACGTCGATCGCCCCCAGCGCCGCCCCCGCCTGGCGCAGCATGCCGGCCAGACCGTCCTGCGGGAAAAGCGGCGGCTCGGGCACCAGTTGATCCAGCCAGTGCAGCACCATCGCGCTTTCGGAAATGCCGGTGCCATCGTCGGTGATCAGCGCGGGCACACGCTCGTGCACATTGCCGCCCACGAATGCGGGATCGCCGCCCCAGGGGTCGATCACACGCACCTCGACCCTGTCGGCCAGACCCTTTTCGATCACCGCGATGCGCGACAGGCGGGCAAAGGGCGAGGTCAGGTTGGTGAACAGGATCATGCGTATCTCCGTCAATTGCCCAGCATCATCGCCGGAAGCCATGTGGCCAGCATCGGAAAGCTTGCCACCAGAAGCAAGCCCACAAGTTGCAGGCCGATATAGGGGATTGCGCCCCGCCAGATCTGTGTGGTCCTGACCGTCGCCGGGGCGGCGGCGCGCAGATAGAACAGCGCGAACCCGAAGGGCGGCGTCAGGAAGGATGTCTGCAGGTTCATCGCGATCATGACGCCCAGCCAGACCGGATCGGCGCCCATCATGATCAGCACCGGGCAGAGGATCGGCACAAGGATGAAGATGATCTCGAGGAAATCCAGAAAGAAGCCCAGCAGGAACATCAGGGCCATGGTGAAGATCATCGCCCCGGTCAGCCCGCCCGGCAGACCTTCCAGCAGATGCTTGATGGTTTCCTCTCCGCCCAGGCCGCGGAACACCAGGGTAAAGAGCGTGGCCCCGATCAGCACGGTAAAGATCATCGCCGTGATGCGCGCCGTTCTGAAGGTCACGTCCATCAGCGCGCCATCCCTGAAGGTCACCCAAAGCGCCAGGGCGACCGAGATGCAGATCATCAGCATCATCAGCCCTGCCACCCGGATCGCCCATAGCTCGGCCGGGGATGTATCCATCCGCCCCACGCGCAGATCGAAGATGGACAGCAGCGCCAGGATCGCGATGGCGGCCAGAAGGCCCATGCCCAGAACCAGACGCAGATGCGGCGCAGACCGCCAGGCCGCAAGCAGCACCGCCCCGACCGCCCCGACACCCGCGGCCTCGGTCGGGGTGGCGACGCCGCCCAGGATCGACCCCAGCACCGCGACGATCAGCAGAAGCGGCGCCACCAGCGCCCGCAGGAAAAGTGCGATGTCGGACTCGGCCGTGCCACCGCCCACCTCCGCAAGCGCGCGGGGCGGCAAGGGCGGCGCAACCTGCGGTCGCCGCCATGTCAGGACAAGCTGGTAGATGATGTAGCAGCCCACCAGCGCCAGTCCCGGCAGCAAGGCGCCCGCAAACAGGTCCGCGACACCGACAGAGCGGCCCGTCGGATTGCCGCTGACCAGGTTGGCCTGCTGATTGGCCAGCGTCAGGAAATCACCCAGAAAGACAAGCACGATCGAGGGCGGGATGATCTGGCCCAGCGTGCCCGAGGCGCAGATCGCCCCGCAGGCCGCGACCGGATCATAGCCGTTCTTGAGCATCACGGGCAGCGCCAGAAGGCCCATCGTCACCACGGTCGCACCGACGATTCCGGTCGATGCCGCCATGAGCGCGCCGACAACCGTGGTCGCGATCAGCAACCCGCCGGGCCGCGTGCCGAACAGCCGCGCCATGGCGGTCAGCATATCCTCGGCCAGCCGGCAGCGTTCCAGAACCAGCCCCATGAAGATGAAGAGCGGGGCCGCGACCAGGACCGAGTTGTTCAGGATGGCCCAGACCCGCTGTGGCAGGAAGTTCAGCGTCGCCCAGCGAAAGACGCCAAGTTCCGCCCCGATCCATGCAAAGCCCAGCGCCACGCCCGCCAGCGTGAAGGCAACCGGAAAGCCGAACATCATCAGGACGATGGCCGCACCGAAAAGGACAACATCCAGATGCGTCGCCAGGAATGCGATCATCAGCGCCCCCTGACCAGTTTCTGCAGGGCACGCAGGACAAACGCCAGGCCCGCTATGGCCAACACCAGAACAAAGATCAAAAGTGCCGTCTTGAGCAGCCAGACATAGGGGATGCCCGATATTTCCATCGAACCTTCGCGCATGCCCCAGGATCGGACGACATACGGCAGCGAACGGTCCCACATCAGCCAGAGGAACGGCCCCATCAGCGCAACCGCGCCGACAAGGTCGATCAGACCCTGAAACCGGGCAGGCAGCGCGGCATAAAGGATATCGACGCGCACATGTTCATTCGTGGTCAAGGTCCAGCCGGCCAGCCCCGCCATCACCAGCACGAAACAATAGATCACGGATTCATACAGCCAGACCGAGCCATAGCCAAAGACATAGCGCAGCAGCGCATTGGCAAAAACCAACAGAACCATTGGAATGACAAGCAGCGCCACCAGCTTGGCAAAGCCGATCGTGATGCGGTCCAGAAAGCGGATGAGGGTGTCCATGACAGCCTTTCGGGACGAAACAGGCGACAGCCCCGGGTGCCGCCGCCTGCGCTTTTCACAAGGACATCAGAGGGCCGCGAACTGCCGCGCACGCGAGGCGAAGAAGGGCGCCTCGGTCTTGACGGAATAGGCCAGCGCCTTCTTGAAATAGTCCATGTAGCTGTCGTGCACTTCCTTGCCGCGTTCGTCCACATTCGCCAGTTCGGCCACCACCTCGGCCGAGGTCTTGGCCAGTGCGTCGATGACATCCTCGGGGAACACGCGGACATCGACCTTGTGCTCGTTCAGCAGGGTCTGAAAGAACATCGCGTTGTTATAGGCCCATTCGCCGACATTGATGGAATTCGCCGCCTCTGCCGCCCGTTGCACGGCAGCCTTGTGCTGTGGCGACAGGCTGTCCCAGACTTCGGCGTTCAGGCCGATCTCGCCGGCCGAGTTCACTTCCTGCCAGCCAGGGGCATAGTAGAACTTGGTCACCTGATGGAAGCCCGAGGATGTATCCAGCCAGGGCCCCTGCAGTTCGGTGGCGTCGATGGTGCCGGCTTGCAGCGCGGGAAAGATCTCTTGCGCGGGGATCAGCACGGCATTGGCGCCCACGCGGCGCATCACCTCGCCGCCAAGTCCGGGCAGACGGATGGTCAGGCCGCGGAAATCGTCAAGGTTGTTGACCTCCTTGTTGAACCAGCCTGCCATCTGCAGCCCTGTCTGGCCGCAGGTGAAGGGCATCACGTTGAACAGTTCGCGGAAGTGCTTTTGCTGCAATTCCTGCCCGCCACCGTGATACATCCAGCCCAGATGTTCCGTCGCGGTGAAGCCGAAAGGCACCTGCGCGAAAAACACGGAAGGTTGCCACTGGCCCGCCAGATAGACCGGTGTCGAGTGGTAGCAATCGGCCGCCCCCGAGCCTACGGCATCGAAAACCTCGAATGCCGCGACAAGCTCTCCGGCGGCGGCCACGTCGACCGTCAGTTGACCGTCGGTCAGCTCGTCCAGGAATTTGGCGAAGTTGTAGGCGATCGACGCCAGACCCGGAAAATTATGCGGCCAGCTCATCACCATCTGCAGCTTGCGGTTGCCTTGTGCGATCGCCGGCGCGGCCAGCACCGCGGCCGGTCCGGCGGCAGCAGCCATTACAAAATTTCTGCGGTTCAGTGCCATGTTTATCCTCCCCACATGACATGTTCCGGGCGTCTTGCGCCCTTCCCGCCGAAAACCGGTAAAACCCTTTTTCGGCATGCGACCCGTCCTCCCCGACGCGCCATGACTGGACAATGCGAAAAGCCGATGCAATAGTCAAGCAAACGATTGCTTGGTAACTTGACTATTGCTAGTAAGGCGGCGCGAAACGCTATGGATGCAACCCAGCAGCGAATCGCGCCAGGCATGACCGGGAGGAGCCCTTGAACAACCCGTTGAAATCGGCGGCGGCGCATTACGACCCGACGCTTCCACAAGTGGTCAGGAACCCCTACCCCTCGCTTCTGGCGTTGCAACGTCACGACCCGGCACATTGGAGTCCCAGGCTGAAGGCCTGGGTCCTGACACGCTATGACGATGTCAAGGCGGCCCTCACCTCGACGGACATGTCGGTCGACCGGATCAAGCCGTTCTATGAAAACCTGCCAGCGGCGGAAAAAAGCGTGCTGTCCGAATTGATGCGCTACCTGACCCTTTGGCTGGTGTTTCGTGATCCGCCGGAACACACCCGGCTACGCCAGTTGATGAGCCGCGCCTTCACCATGCGCGCGGTCGAGGTGCTGCGCCCCGGCGTGGAAGATATCTGCGACATGCTGACGGACCGGTTGCCGCGCGGCACGGCCTTCGATTTCGTCAACGATTTCGCCATGCAACTGCCTGCCATGGTCATCATGGACCTGCTTGGCGTGCCGCGCGAGCACATGTTCCACCTGAAGTCCTGTTCCGACCGGATGCAGCTGTTCATCGGATCCGCCCGCAACGCGCCCGACAAGTACGAGCGCGCCGCAGAAGGCGCGCATGATATGGCAACCCTGTTCCGCGGGCTGATCGCCGAACGCCGTGCAGAACCCCGCGACGACCTGATCTCGGCCTTTATCGCCGCGCGCGAAGCCGATGACGCCATGTCCGAGGATGAGCTTGTCGCCGCCTGCATGCTGGTCATGTTCGGCGGACATGAAACCACAGCGAACCTTCTGGCCGGCGGCATGGCCAAGTTCATCGCCTATCCCGAGGCGGCGCGGTTGCTGGCCGACAATCCCGAGCTTGCGAAATCCGCGGTCGAGGAATGCCTGCGGCTGGATGGTCCCTCGGGGTCGATGGCGCGCCTGGTGGCGACTGAACACCAGTTGCATGACAAGACACTGCGCCCGGGCGAACGGGTCTTTGCAATGATCAATACCGCCAATCAGGACCCTGATGTTTTCGACCGTCCCGATGAATTCGACATCACGCGCAAGCCGAACCGGCACCTGACATTCGGTTATGGAGCGCATTTCTGCATGGGTGCGGCCCTGGCACGTCTGGAGGCCGAGGTGACGTTTCCCCGACTGGTCCAGCGGCTTCCGACCTTGAAGCTGGCCAAGGAGCCGATCGAATGGCATGCAACAATCATCATGCGCGGTCCGCGCGTCATGCCGGTAGAGTTGCACTGACGCGGAACATCCTTGCGGGCAGCGTTCCGCATCAGCAGAGGACAGGAAGAACATGGCAGAGACAGTCATCGCCGGCGGTATCCGCAGCGCACTGGGGGGCTTCGACGGATCCCTGAGCGGGATCGAAATGACCGACCTGGCCGCAACCGTGGCCGCCGGTTGCATTGCCCGCGCGGGCATCACCGCCGCCGATCTTGATCACATCGTTCTGGCCTCGACCGTGCCATCCGGGCGAGACAGCCTGTTCGGCGCCCGCGTCGTCGGGATCAAGGCGGGGCTGCCGGAATCCTCGGGGGCGTTGGCGGTTGTTCGGGCCTGCGCATCTGGTCTGCAGGCAATCCTGTCAGCCGCGCAACAGGTGGATAGCGGCCATTCGCGACTGGCGATCGCGGGCGGGGCCGAAAGCTATTCCCGTGTACCGCACGCCGTCAGCACCCTGCGCGGCGGGGTCAAGCGCGGCCCGACCATGCTGGAAGACATGCTCGACTGGGCCTATCGCTGCCCTTTCAGCCAGGAATACATGGGCGAGACGGCCGAAAACCTGGCCGAGGATTTCGGCCTGACCCGCGCCGCGATGGACGATTGGGGCGCGATGAGCCAGAGCCGCGCCTTGGCGGCACAGGCCTCGGGGTTCCTGGCGCGGCAGATCATGGGCGTCACGGTTCCCGATCCCGCGGCAGGCAAGGGTGCCACGCGCATCTTCGATACCGATGAATGCGTGCGCGCCGATGCCACGCCCGAGAAACTGGCCCGCCTGCGCCCGGCCTTCCGCGAGGGGGGCAAGGTCACGGCGGGCAATGCCTCGACCGTGAATGATGCCGCGGCATTCGTTCTGGTGGGCGACCGTGCTGCACTTGAGGCCAAGGGCGTCACTGCGCGCGCGCGCATCGTGGACTGGACCGTCGTGGGAGTGCCGCCCCGCATCATGGGCCATGGCCCGGTGCCTGCGATCCGCGCGCTGCTGGACAAGCAGGGGCTGCGGATGGCCGATATCGACTATGTCGAGATCAACGAGGCCTTCGCCGCCGTGAACATCCACGCCGAGGCGCAACTGGGCATCCCCCGCGACATCCACAACCTTTATGGCGGCGGCATCAGCCTGGGCCATCCACCCGGCGTCACCGGTGTGCGGATGTGCCTGACAGCCATGCAGCATCTTGAGGACACGGGCGGTCGCCGCGCGATCCTGTCGATGTGCCTGGGCGCGGGACAAGGCATGGCCATGCTGATCGAGAGGATGTGATGCAGACGCTCTACGAGGCTTTGGCGCGCATCGTCGCAGCTTGCGGAGAGCGGCCATTCCTTTGCGTGCCCCCGCGCGCGGGCCGTCCCTATCTGCCGCAAGGGGCCGAGATCAGCTTTGCAGGCATGCTGGGTGCCGTGGACACGCTGGCCGAGGCCTGGGCAAGGGCTGGTTGGGGGCCGGGGCATCGCGTGGCGCTTGCACTGGACAATCATCCCGCACATGTGATGCATTTCCTGGCATTGAACCGGCTTGGCGTGTCCCAGGTTCCGGTCAATCCCTATTACCTGCGCCACGAGATGGCGTATCTGCTGGACCATTCCGAGGTTGACGCGGCTGTCAGCCTGCCATGGAACAAGGCCAAGATCACGGATGTGTCGGATATTCCCGTGGTGGACTGGAGCGATGACAGCATACCGGCGGATTTCATACCGCCACCCGCGCCACGGCCCGCGCAGGATGAACAGCCCGGCCTGAACACCGAAATCGCGCTGATCTATACCTCGGGCACGACCTCGCGCCCCAAGGGGGCGATCATCGACAATGACTATGCCTTTGCGGTCGGGCGTGTCTATGCGGAACATGGCGGCGCGCTGACAGTGCGCGACGGGGTCGAACGGATCTTCATTCCCCTGCCCTATTTTCACGTCAACGCCGGGATCAACACCATAGCGATGGCGCTGCTGAAAGGCGTCTGCCTGATCGTGCCGGACCGGTTTCACGCCGAAACATGGTGGGACGATCTGGCGGCAAGCCGCGCCACGGCGATCCATTATCTGGGAATCATTCCACCGGTGCTGATGAAGGCGCCACCCGGCCCGCGCGACCGAAGCCACGGGTTGCGCTATGGCCTTGGCGCGGGTCTGGACCCTGCGATCCACCGCGCCTTCGAGGAACGTTTCGCCCTGCCCATGGTCGAGGTCTGGGGCATGACCGAGACCGGGCGCTTTCTGGCCGATTGCCATGAGCCGCGCCAGATCGACACCCGCGCCTTTGGCCGCCCCCTGCCCGATCATCTGCTGGCCAGAGTGGTGGACGATACCGGGCAGGAGGTGCCGCCCGGCACGGCAGGTGAGTTGGTGGTGCGCGCGCCCGGCCCGGATCCGCGGCAGGGGTTCTTCAAGGGCTATCTCAAGAACGATCAGGCGACCCAAGACGCATGGCGCGACGGCTGGTTCCACACCGGCGACGTGGTGATGCAGGCCGCAGACGGGATGCTGATGTTCGTCGAGCGCGCCAAGAACATCATCCGCCGGTCTGGCGAGAACATCTCGGCCGCCGAGGTCGAGAATGCGCTGATCGACTGCCCCGCCGTGGGGGCCGTCGCGGTGATCGCCGTACCGGACGCCATGCGGGACGAGGAGGTCTTTGCCGCCATCGTTCCCGCCCCCGGACATGCGCCGGGGCAGGGTACGGCCAATGCCGTGCTGGACTTCGCCCGCGACCGTCTGGCCTATTACAAGTTGCCGGGCTGGATCGTGTTCCGCGACAGCCTGCCCGTCACCGGCACGCAGAAGGTGCAGAAACACCGCCTTTACCCTGACGGGGTCGATCCCTGCGCCGATCCGGCCGCGATGGATCTGCGCGAGGCAAAGACCAATATTCGAAAGGCAGGCGCATGAGCGGACCAGATACCGGCAAGGTCGATGTGACCCGTGATGGCGCGATCGCGGTGATCCGCTTTTCCAATCCGCCCGAAGGGTTCATGGACGAAGGGACCGAGGCAGGACTGACCGCCGCATTGGACCAGATCGAAGCGGATGACGCGATCCGCGCGGTGATCCTGACAGGCGGTCAAGCAGGCGTCTTCATCCGCCACTACGATGTCCGCATCCTCGAGGCGCGTGCGCGCAAGATGGCGGCGCGGGGTATGGTCTTCTCCCCCGACAGGCCGGTGCCGGAACCGGCGCTGCATCGCGCGATGCGGCGGATCGAAAGCAGCGCAAAACCCTATATCGCGGCGATCAACGGGGCGGCGATGGGCGGCGGGTTCGAACTGGCCCTGGCCTGCGATATCCGCCTTGCGCAGGCAGGGGATTATCCCATCGGCCTGCCAGAGGTGAACCTTGGCATCCTGCCGGGGGCGGGCGGCACGCAACGCCTGCCGCTCTTGGTGGGACAGGCACGCGCGCTGGAATATTGCCTGACGGGCCGGACGTTTCTGCCGCAGGAGGCCGCCGAGGCCGGTCTTGTCAACGCCTGCGTCGCCGCCCCGGTTCTGGGTCACGCCGCAGCGATGGCGCGCCGGATGATCGCCAACCCGCCCTTGGCGGTGGCGCATATCAAGCGGTTGATCCGGGGCGCCACACCCGATCCCGAACAGATGGCGGTGGAGCGCACGCTGTTTTGCGACCTCATGGTGCAGGACGAGGCGATCGAGATCATGGCGCGGATGAACCGCAACGGCGGCGACATCCGCAATCCCTGATCAGGCGCGGCCCGCGTAGAACCGCGTGGTGATCAGCACCTTGCCATCACGCCCTTCGCGGGCGGCATGGGCCACGGCATCGGCGGCGCGTTCGATGGGGTAATGCGCATCGACCTTGGCGCCGATCCGTCCCTCGCCCAGCCATGTCACAAGCTGGCCATAGACCTGCTTGATCCGCGCGGGCCCGGCCGTGGCGAACCATGATGCCAGCCAGAAGCCTCGCAGGGTCAGGCCGCGAAATACCAGGTCATGCGCGCTCAGGCGCGGGCTTTCACCGGACAAGAGGCCGTAATTGACGACCATGCCCCGATCCGCCACAGCGGCGGCCAGACGCTCGGTCGCGTCGCCACCGATGGCATCCAGCGCCAGACGCGCCTTTGCGCCCTCGGGCAGGCTGGGCGCGGGCCCGGTGCCGTCATCGACGATCACGACCTCGGCGCCAAGCGCGCGCAACGCAGGCGCCGCCCCCTCGCGCCGCACCACGCAGGCGATACGCAGGCCCAGCGCGGCGCCGACCTTGACGACATTCTGCCCGACCGCCGAATTGGCCGCATTCAGGATCACCCAGTCACCCGCCTGCAGCGGCACGATATCCTCGAGCATCACAAGTGCGGTGGCCGGGTTCGCCTTGAGCATGGCCGCCTGATCCAGATCGACATCGGCGGGCAGCGGCACGACATGGCGCGCAGGCAGCGTGATCTGTTCGGTCCAGGTATTGCCCGGCATCGGCATCACGATATCGCCGGGCTTGAGCGTGACATCGGGCCCTACGGCGCTGACGCGGCCCACCCCCTCGCTTCCGGGCACGAAAGGTGCGGGCGGACGCACACCATAGCGCCCTTCCAGCATCAGCAGATCGGCCGGATTGATCGTCACGATCATCATGTCCACCGTCACTTCGCCAGGTCCGGGCGCGGCGGGTGCCGATTTTGTCGCAACAGCAAGCTCTGTCAGGCCATTTCCTGTTGCTTCAACGGCGCGGATAGTGTTCTCGGTCATGTCGAACCTGCTTGCGGAAGATAGTTAACAATCGTTCGTTCGTCAGATATATCGACATGACCCTATCCGCGCAACAACCCCTGTTCCACAGAAGATCAAGACAGGCTCGACAATGACAGACCCAGAGACAGAGACAACGACGCCAGGCAACAGACGCGAGGAATTGCTGGACCGCGCCGGGGAGTTGATGGCCGCGAAAGGCTATGATGGCACGTCGATGCGCGATATTGCCAGCGCTGTCGGCATGTTGCCCGGTTCGCTCTACTACCATTTCGAGTCCAAGGAAGCCTTGTTCCTTGCCCTGCACCAGCGCGTTGTCGCGGTGATGGAGGCGCGGGTCAGCGCCGCCCTTGCGGCTGCGGATGACAGCGGTTTCGGCCCCTGGGACCGGCTGGAGGCGGCCGCCACGGCACATCTGGAAGGGCTGATCGAAACCGGGAACCTGGTGGCGATCGTGTCGCCTGAATTCCTGGGCGAACGCGAGGGGATCAGTGCCCAGATCCGTCTTGAGCGGCGACGCTACGAGCAGATCTTCCGTGATCTTTTCAGTGCCTTGAGCATGCCGCAGGACGTGGACCGCACGCTTTTGCGACTGCATCTTTTCGGCGCGCTGAACTGGGCGCCGATCTGGTTCGATACGGCCAAGGGCCATGATGCACGCACCGTCGCGCGCCAGATCATGGGCGTGTTCCGCACGGCCTATGAAGGCAAGGGCGACTGAGTTCAGACCGTCGCGGCGAACCTTGCGGTCAGCACATCCAGATCCTTCCGGATTTCGGGGCGAATGGAACCATGGCGGGGCGCATCGCGCAGGCTGGTGAACCAATGGTCGGGCGGGGTACGCCCGCGCCGGTTGCCGCGCCAGACAAGCCCGCGCAGCACATCCTCGGCGGCGGGGGGCAGCCTTTCGGGTATCTCCTGACCTGTCAGAGTGGCCCATACACCCGTCCAGGCACGACCGACGGACCAGGGATTGTATCCACCTCCACCCAGGACCAGGTAGCGGTCGCTGAGGGTGCGCAGCGCCGCCACAACGGACCAGAGCGCGCCGTTGGACAGCATCAAGCGTGACTGCGGGTCTTCGGCCAGCGCATCAGCCCCGCATTGCAGCACGATCGCCTGCGGTTTGAAACCGGCGACCGCCGGAAGGATCAGCCGGTCAAGGATCAGCGCCATCTCGGTGTCGTTCAGCCCTTTTGGCAGCGGCAGGTTGAACACATTGCCCGCGCCCTCATCCGTCAGGGCACCGGTGCGTGGCCAGCGGTTCACCTCATGGGTCGACACCAGCAGGACATCGGGATCGTCGCGAAAGGCATGATCCACGCCGTCGCAATGATGCGCGTCGATATCGACATAGGCGATGCGCCGCAGCCCCTGGCGTCGCAGCGACAGGATCGCCAGCACCGGATCGTTGAAATAGCAAAACCCGTTGGCATGATCGGGCATGCCGTGATGCGTGCCGCCTGCCGGGGCGTAGACAACGCCGGGCCGCGCCAGGATCTCACCCGCAAGAAGCGCACCGCCCGCCGATGTGGCGGGGCGGCGAAACACCTCTGCGAAGACCGGGTTGGCATGGGTGCCGATATTGTGGCGGGCGCGCACCTCGGACGAGACCTGTCCGTCGACTTCCGCCTGTTGCAAGGCCGCAATATAGGCCGGATCATGCCAGAGCGCCAAGGCGGCGGGCTTGGCCCGCGGGCTGGTGACATAGGCGGATGCGTCCAGCCATCCCAGCGCACGGGACAGGTCCATCACCGTGGATACGCGCGGCACACGCAGCGGGTGCCAGTCCCCGTAGCTGGAGTTTCGGTAAATCTCCGAGCCTATGAACAGGGGGGGTGTCATTTCCGCATGAGGCAGTCCGTAGGCTCAGCCCTTGGCCAGCATCGCCTCGATCTTGCTGGTGATACGCCCCGACAGCGGCTTGACCGGTGCGCTGAACGTGCCCGCGACACTGCCATCCGGTGCAATCAGGACCTTGTTGAAATTCCAGCCCGGCACGAATCCTTCCGTCCGCGAGAGCCACTGATAGAAGGGATGCGCCGATTCTCCCTTGACCGAGGTGATCGTCGCCATCGGGAAGTCGAGGTCGAAATTGACCTCGCAGAACGCGGCGACTTCGGCATCGGTGGCCAATTCCTGGCGGAAATCGTTCGACGGCACGGCAAGCACGACAAGGCCACGGTCCCTGTAGCGGTCATAGAGCGCCTGAAGCTCGTCATACTGTCTGGTATAGCCGCAGCGCGAGGCCGTGTTCACCACCAGAACGGGCTGCCCGCGCCAATCTTCCAGCGACAATGTGCCCCCATCGATGGAGTCGAACAGGAACGTTCCACGCGCATTGGCGGGGTAGGTCACTATCACCGATGCCACGGCCAGGAGCATGGTGAGAAGGATGACAGGGTAACTTTTTTGCAGAAGGGTCATCGGGTCGCACTTTCGCGTCGGGGATCAATGGCCGCAGCCGGGCTCGTCTTCAGCTTGCGATGTCAGATAGGCGATAATGGCCTGCTGTCCAGTGACCCGGCGACCGATCGGCAGTTTGTCGCAGATCGCCGAAATCTGCGCCATGGCTTGCCATTGGCGGCACTTCGGCCCCAGATGGCGCAGCAGGACCGGATGAAAGAGGGAGAGATACCGAATGCTGGAGACGCTCGAAAAGATCGTGGGCCCCGCCAATGTGGTGAAGGGGACTGATCTGGCCAAATGGTCGCGCGACTGGACAGGCCTCTACACATGGAGCCCGCTGGCCGTGGTGCGGCCAGGCTCCACCGCCGAGGTTGCCGCCGTGCTGCGCATGGCCAATGATACCGGCACGGCGGTCGTGCCGGTTTCGGGCAACACGGGGCTGGCTGGCGGCACCAAGGCCGAGGGCGCGATCATGCTGTCGCTGGACCGGATGAACCGCATTCGCGAGGTGCGTCCCGAGGCACGGATCGCCATCGTCGAGGCCGGTGTGATCCTGTCCAGCCTTCACGAGGCAGCCGACGCCCATGACCTGATCTTTCCGCTGACCTTCGGCGCGCGCGGATCGGCCATGGTCGGCGGGTTCCTGTCGACCAATGCGGGCGGGTCCAACGTGCTGCGCTATGGCAATACCCGCGATCTGTGCCTGGGGCTGGAGGTCGTTCTGCCCAGCGGCGAGGTGATGGACCTGATGAGCGAGCTGCACAAGGACAACTCGGGCTACAACCTCAAGCACCTGATGATCGGGGCGGAAGGCACGCTTGGTATCATCACGGCCGCCGTGCTGAAGCTGGCCCCGAAACCACGCGCCTATGCCACGGCGATGGTCGCGGCCCCGTCACTGGATCAGGCGCTGGTTCTGCTGAACCGTCTGCAGGAAGCGACGGGCGGCGGGGTCGAGGCCTTCGAATACATGCCGCGCGCCTATATCGAAGGGCATCTGGAGAAGTTCCCCGGTGCCAAGCCCCCGTTCGAGCAGATGCATGACGTCAATATCCTGGTCGAGGTCGGTGCGACAGCGCCGCGCGACTGCACCCCCGGTCCGGACGGGCGCGTGCCGGTGTCCGTGCACCTGGAAGAAGTGCTGGAGGGCATGTTCGAGGAGGGCATGATCCTTGATGCCGTCGTGGCACAGTCACAGGCCCAGCGCGCCGAGATGTGGCAACGCCGCGAAGCCGCGGCCGAGATTGCCCTGACCCGGCGGCCCATCGTGAACAATGACGTGGCCTTGCCGCTGGACAAGGTCGCGGTGTTCCTGTCGCGCATCCACGACCGCCTGGCCGTTCTTGACGCGGGCGCAAAAGAGCTGATCGTGTCGCATCTGGGTGATGGCAACGTGCATTACACCGTCTGGCCCGTCTCGCAGGACCCGGCCGTGCATGACGCGATCATGGAAACGGTGGAAGATGTCGTATTGGACCTTGGCGGCAGCTTTTCGGCCGAACACGGGATCGGCACATCGAAACTGCCCTCGATGGCGCGGCGCAAGAACAAGGTGGCGCTGGCCGCGATGCGCGCGATCAAGGGAGCGTTTGATCCGAACGGTATCCTCAACCCCGGCAAGGTCTTGCCAGGTTGAAACCTGCGCCTCCGGCGGGGATATTTCCGGCAAGATGAAAAGGCTGGCGCGGATCAGCGCCAGTCGAAGAATCCCGGCCCCGCCTGCTTGAGCAGGGATTGCGCCATCTCCCGCGCCATGTCGGGCGCGTCGGCAATGGTGCTGCTGCGGTCATCGGCGATCTTTTCGGACCCGTCGGGGCGCAGCACCTCGCCGCGCAGGCGCAGGGTGGTGCCATCCAGTTCCGCAAGCCCCGCGATCGGCGTCTCGCAGGACCCGTCCAGCGTGGCCAGAAAGGCGCGCTCGGCGGCCAGGCGCTGGCCTGTTTCGACGTGATGAATCGCCTCGAGCATGGCGGCCGTGTTGGTATCATCGGCGCGCCGCTCGATCCCGATGGCGCCCTGCGCCACGGCGGGCAGCATGTCATCGGGCGAAATGGCACCACGCGCCACATGGGCCATGCCGAGGCGGTTCAACCCGGCCTGCGCAAGGAAAGTGGCCGCGGCCACGCCATCCGCCAGTTTCTTGAGGCGCGTCTGCACATTGCCGCGGAATTCAACGACTTCCAGATGCGGGAAGGCATTCAAAAGTTGTGCCCGGCGGCGCAGCGAGGACGAACCCACCCGCGCCCCTGCGGGCAGGTCTTTCAACGATCCCGCCTCCTGTGCGACGAAAGCATCGCGCACATCCTCGCGCGGCAGATATGTGTCCAGCAACAGGCCCGCAGGCTGCAGAACCGGCATGTCCTTCATCGAATGCACCGCGATGTCGATGGCGCCGTCCAGCAGCGCCTCCTCGATCTCGCGGGTGAACAGGCCCTTGCCGCCGATGTCCTTGAGAGGGCGATCCTGGATCGCGTCGCCGGTCACCTTGATGACCACGATGGCGAAAGCTTCTTCGGGCAGATCGAACGCCGCCATGAGGCGCGCGCGCGTCTCATGCGCCTGGGCCAGAGCCAGCGGAGAGCCACGGGTGCCGATCTTCAGCGGTGAGGCGGGTGTGGGGCATGTCAGAGTCATGAGACAGTTGTTAGTCATGTAAAGCTGACCTGACAAGCACCAGATGCTTGACATCTTTGCGCCCAAAGGGGACGAAACTGTCAACCGAAGGGAACAGATATGACTGATAAAACGATTTTGCGGGCACTTGCCGGGGAAACGCTGCCCACTCCGCCGATCTGGATGATGCGACAGGCGGGCCGCTACCTGCCCGAGTATCGCGCCACGCGGGAAAAGGCCGGCGATTTCCTGTCGCTTTGCTACAACAGCGAACTGGCCGCGGAAGTGACCCTGCAACCGATCCGGCGCTACGGTTTCGATGCGGCGATCCTGTTTGCGGATATCCTGCTGGTGCCGCAGGCGCTGGGGGCCGATCTGTGGTTCGTCACCGGCGAAGGCCCGCGCCTGTCCACGATCACCTCGCAGGCGGGGGTTGATGCGCTCAAACCCGTCGAGGCCATCCACGAGACGCTGAACCCGGTCTACGAGACCGTCCGCATCCTGAGCCGCGAACTGCCGCGCGAGACGACGCTGATCGGTTTTGCCGGCGCGCCATGGACGGTGGCGACCTATATGATCGCGGGGCAAGGCACCAGGGATCAGGGCCCTGCCCATGCCCTGAAGGCCGAGAATCGTCCGGTGTTCGAGGCGCTTCTGGCGCGGATCACGGCGGCCACGATCGAATATCTGTCCGCGCAGATCGACGCCGGGGCCGAGGTGGTGAAGCTCTTTGACAGCTGGGCGGGATCGCTCAAGGGGGCCGATTTCGACGCCTATGCGCTGGAACCGGCGAAAGAGATCATCGCGGCCCTGAAAGCCCGCCATCCCGGCATCCCGATCATCGCCTTCCCGCGCGAGGCGGGCGAGAAATACATCGGCTTCGCAAAAGCAACCGGCGCAGATTGCGTGGCCGTGGATGATTCGGTCACCGCGGAATGGGTCGCGCAGCATGTGCAGCCCGACAGCTGCGTGCAGGGCAACCTCAAGTCATCGCATATGGTGACGGGCGGCCAGGCGCTGGTGGACGAGACGCGGCGCATCGTGCGCGCCCTGCAGAATGGCCCGCATATCTTCAACCTTGGCCACGGCATCACGCCCGATGCCGATCCGGCCAATGTGCAACTGATGATCGACACGGTGCGCAGCACGACGCGCGACGCCTGATCACGCGGACAGCAGGAAAAAACGCGCAAGGCTTGCCTTGCGCGTTTCGCCTTCGGCCATTCGACCGGTCGCGGCTTACTTCACCTCACCCGTCGGGCGCGGCGTCGACAGGGTTTCGGCCGGCAGCAGCGGATAGACCACCTCGGGCATGGCGCCTGTCAGCGACCCGAGGAAGGCAACGATCTGATCGACCTCGGCATCGTTCAGCGCTTCACCCAGTTGCGAGGTGCCCATGATCGCCACGGCCACGCGCAGATCCCAGACCTTGCCGGAATGGAAATAGGGGGCCGTCTGGTCGATGTTGCGCAGGGGTGACGCGCGGAAGACATAGGAGTCATCAGCCGTCTCGGTCACGGCAAAACGGCCCTTGTCATCGGGGGGCAACACATCGGCCCCGGGCTTTTCGATAAGGCCAAAGGGAAAATAGCCGTTGCCGCCGATATTGACCCCGTTGTGGCAAGCCGAACAGCCCTTGTCCATGAACAGTTCAAGACCGACTTTTTGCATATCGCTCAACGCATTGTCATCGCCGTTCAGGAAGGCGTCGAAGGGCGAGGGCGTGATCAGCGTCGCCTCATAGGCTTCGATCGCCTTGGCGAAATTGTCGAAGGTCACGGGATCGGCCTCGTCGGGGAAGGCGGCCTTGAACCATTCCACGTATTGCGGCATCGAATTCAGGGTCATCACCACGTTATCGGGCGTATTTGCCATTTCGACCCCGGCCTGCACCGGCCCCTTGGCCTGCTCGGCCAGATCGGCGGCGCGCCCGTCCCAGAACTGCGCCTCGTTGAAGACCGAGTTCAGCACCGTGGGCGAGTTGCGCGGCCCCTTCTGCCATGCATGCCCGATCGAGGTTTCCATGTTGTCATCGCCGCCCGTCGCAAGATTGTGGCAGGAGTTGCAGGAAAACACGCCTGAGGCCGACATCCGCGGATCAAAGAACAACGCCTTGCCCAGCGCGACTTTCTCAGGGGTGACCGTGTTGTTGTTCAGCGCAGGCACCGTCGAGGGGAGCGGCTTGAATATCTCGAGCGCTGCCTCGCGCAGATCCGATGCTGCGGCCAGTTGCGGCAAGGCCAAAAGAGCGATTGCGCCAGCAACACTCAGGGATGATTTTTTCATAGCTTGGGCCTCCATAACCCAGATTCAAACTCGCACGTATCCGAGATACGGGCTTACATGATCCGAGGTTGGCAGCCTTGACATGAGTCAAGTAAGCTTATGAATTAACTAAAGATATTTCGAAAACATCACTTATTGATCGCGATCCTTGCGACAGCGGCAAGAGCCAGCCGGCCCCTGCCGCCTTTATGCGTGTCAGGCGTCGCGCGTCAGATCCACTTGGCAAGCGGCGGCAAGCTCATGAGCACGGCATTGGCGTCATGTCCTGTCTCGAGGCCGAACTTGGTGCCACGGTCATAGACAAGGTTGTATTCGGCATAGAGCCCACGATGCACCAGCTGCACGTCCTTGTCCGCCTCGCTCCAGCCTTGGGTGCGGCGCTTTTCGACCAGCGGCAGATAGGCGGGCAGGAAGGCGCGTCCGATATCCTGGATCAGGGTGAAATCCTGCGCCCAGTCACCGGTGTTGTGATCATCAAGGAAAATACCACCCACGCCGCGCGCGCGTCCGCGATGCGGCACGAAGAAATACTCGTCAGCCCAGGCCTTGAGGCGCGGGTAGTGATCTTCGCCATGCGGGTCCAGATGCGCTTTCTGCACGGCGTGGAAATGGGCCGTATCCTCGGCATATTCGATGCAGGGGTTCAAATCGGACCCGCCACCGAACCACCATGCACCGGGGGTCCAGAACATGCGGGTGTTCATGTGCACCGCCGGGCAATGCGGGTTCTGCATATGCGCGACAAGGCTGATGCCGGATGCCCAGAAACGCGGATCATCCTCCATCCCCGGCACACCGCGCGCGGCCATCGCCTTTTGGGCGCGCGCGCCCAGCGTGCCATAGACGGTCGAGATATTGACGCCGACCTTCTCGAACACCCGACCGCCGCGCATCACGCTCATCAGGCCGCCACCGGCATCCGATCCGTCGTCCGAAGATCGCCGGGTCTGTGTCACCTCGAACCGACCTGCAGGCAGGCTGGCCGTGGGGCCTGCGGTCTGGCTGTCTTCCAGCGCCTCGAAAGCGGCCACGATATCGTTGCGCAACTGGCGGAACCAGCCGGCTGCGGTGTCTTTCTCGGTCTGCATGGCCGTGGCGATGGTCGAGGTCTGGGTCATCAAGGCGTCCTGTCTGGTTTCGGTCTACACTGCACGAAAACCTAACAGCCGATAAAGGCCAGCGCCAGACGCCCGTTGCGCCCCTGCCCGCTTCTTCTTGCCGCAAATATCCCGGGGGAGTCCGCAGGACGGGGGCAGCGCCCCCCTTGCAACCTTCGGATCAATGCGCCGGTGCAATCACCGGGTCCAGAAGGCCGCGTCCGCCATCCACCGTCATGATCTGCCCGGTCATGAAGCTGGAACAGTCGGACGCCAGATACTGGACCGCTTCCGCCAGTTCGGAGGGCGGCGCGATACGGCCCAATGGGGTGCGCGCTATGATCTGGTCGCGATAATCGGGGTTGTCCTTGATCGCCGCTTTCAGGCTTGCCGACATGACCGATCCGAAGGCCACCGCATTGACCCGGATGCGGTGCGGCGCCAAGGTCAGCGCCAGCGACCGGGTCATCTGGTCGAGCGCCGCGGTCGAGATGGAATAGCCCATCAAGTCGGGATGGGTCCGCTGCGCGGCAAGGCAGGAAATGTTGACGATGGTGCCCGCCGTCTCGACCTCTTCCAGGTCTTCGGCCTGCTTTATCATCCGCCGCGCCACCATCTGCGACAGGCGCAGCGAGGTCAGCAAATTCTGCTCCAGCAGCGTATCGACCGAGGTATCCTCGGGATCCAGCGCATCTGTCGTCACGATCTGGCGCGCGCCGTTGACCAGGATGTCCACACGGTCGAAGGCATCGATCGTCGCCGACAGAAGGTTGGCGATGGTCAGGCGCTCGCGCAGGTCACCGGCGAAATAGCGGTGGCTGTTGCCGTCCTCGTTCGGGCCCAGTTCCTTGCGCAGGCGGTCCTCATCAAGGTCCGCAAAGACGACATTGGCGCCCTTGTCCAGGAAATGCCTGCCGATGGCATGACCGATTCCGTAGGCGCCTCCGGTGACGATGGCGGTCTTGCCGCTGATGGAAAAGGACATGTCGGGTCTCCGTTGTTCCGGGGAAAGCTAGCCGATCTCAGCGTCTCTGGCGAGACCGTGGCGCGGTGGGCCGCGCGGCCGCGAGAATCTTGAACCGGTTGTCGCCGACAAGTTCGCTGACTTCCGCGAAATGCTGCGCCAATGCGGTCTCGTAGGGCAAGTGCCGGTTGGCGACAAGCCAAAGCCGGCCCTGCGCTGTCAGCATGGCGGCGGCCGCGGCGATGAAGGCGCGGCCAAGGTCGGGATCGGCGGCGCGGCCCGTGTGAAAGGGCGGGTTCATCACCACCCCGTCCACAAGGCTGTCGGGGCGCCAGTTCATTGCATCGGCCCAGTGAAACCGCGCGCGCGGGTCTGCCAGATTGGCACGGGCACAGTCCAGCGCGGTATGGTCCGCCTCGACCAGATCAAGACTGCGCACCGTGTCGCGCGCGAGGATCCGGGACGCCAGATAGCCCCAGCCCGCACCCAGATCGACCAGATGTGCGCCCAGCTTGTCGGGCAGGCTGTCCGCCAGCAGGCGCGAGGCCGGGTCGATCCCGTCGGCCGAAAATACACCCTCGGCCGTCACGAAACCGCCTTCGACAGGCTGCGGCCCCCGCGCATGCCAGTCTGCGGGCATCGGCCGCGCGGCGAACCACAGCATCTTGCCATGCGCCTTGGACAGCACCATCGGCGACAGGCCATGCGCGCGCAGGTCGCGCAGCATCGATTCTATTCCGTCGGTCTTTTGCCCGTCCACGATCAGCAGACCGTCTGTCCCGACAAGATCCGCCGCCCGCGCCAGAAGCGCGCGGCCCTGCGCCTTGGCGCGCGGCAGGCAGACCAGCGCCGCCGCGCAGGGCCCCGTCGCGTCACGCGCACAGGGATAGCCCGCCGCGGCAAAGGCGTCATGATCCGGTTTGAATCCGGTGATCACCATGACCCTGTCATGCGGCAGACTGGACAGATCGGTTCCTGCCCTGGGGCCGAATACGGCAATCATGCCGCCTTCGGGCAGGGTCAGGTCGCCGCCCGCAAGGGCAAGCGACAGGCGCTCGGACAACATGTGGTTATTCTTTTTCCATGGTGCATTGCAGCGGGTGCTGATGCCGCCGGGCGAAATCCATGACCTGGGTCACCTTGGTTTCCGCGATCTCGTGGCTGAAGACACCCACCACGGCCAGGCCTTTCTTGTGCACCGTCAGCATGATCTCGAAGGCCTGGGCATGGGACATGCCGAAAAACCGTTCCAGCACATGCACGACGAATTCCATCGGCGTGTAGTCATCGTTCAGCAAAAGTACCTTGTAAAGCGGCGGACGCTTGGTCTTCGGCCGCGTCTGAAGCACAACCGAGGCATCGCCGTCGCCGTCTTTCTTTTCAGACATCATGATAGGCCGCTGGATCATTTGGCGCTGCTTCGCTTTCGCATTCGTGCTGAGTTTTGGCTTTGATGGTTTATATAACCTCAATGGCCCGATAGAAAAGAGGCTGCTCCGGGATCGATGGGCAAGAGATGCAGAATCTGACCACAATCGGCTTTGATGCGGATGACACGCTCTGGCAGAACGAGCGGTTCTTCCGGCTGACGCAGGCACATTTCGCCGACCTCTTGCGCGACCATGCAGAGCCCGAGCACCTGATGGAACGCCTGCTTGCCGCGGAACGGCGCAATCTTGGCCACTACGGTTTCGGCATCAAGGGGTTCGTCCTGTCGATGATCGAAACAGCGATAGAAGTGACCGAGGAGCGGGTTCCGGCCAGCGTGATCGGCGAATTGATCGCCGCCGGGCAGGACATGCTGCGTCACCCGATCGAACTGCTGCCCCATGCAAGGGACGCGATCGAGGCCCTGTCAGGCACCCATCGCGTGCTTTTGATCACCAAGGGGGATCTTCTGGACCAGGAACGGAAGCTGGCGCAATCGGGACTGGGCGATCTGTTCGACGGCGTGGAAATCGTCTCGGCCAAGACGCAACCGGTCTACGAGGCGATCTTTGCCCGCCACGGCGACGGGGCGGCGCGCGCGATGATGGTGGGTGATTCCATGCGCTCGGATGTGGTGCCGGTGATCGAGGCGGGCGGTTGGGGTGTCTATGTCCCGCATGGCCCGGCCTGGGAAATCGAAAAAGCCGATCCTCCGGCACAGGCGCCCCGCTATCATGAACTGGGCAACCTTGCGGACCTGCCCGATCTGGTGCGTGGCATCGGCTGAAAAGCGGCAGACGGCAGCCGAAAAATGTCTTTTCCCGATTTCGGCTTGAGCACCACAGGGCGCGCAAAGCGGTGCAAGGCGTCAACACAACCATACCGGTTGTTATACGACCCGACGATGCCACAACATGTTGCGTCACAAACCTGAAAACCACACAGGCAAACCAAGAAAGCCTTTGGAAATGAACACTTTATTCAGCGCAACCCATGTGGTAACCTTAAGATATAAAAATTGACCGACCGAAATATCGGCGGCGTGAGGCAGAAGGCAGTGACAATGAAGGTTCGGCGCAGGCAGCCGGCCCGATACGGGCTATTTATATTCACGGCACTTTGGTTGATCGTTGTGCTTCCGTTCAGCGTGAGGGCCGCGCCCTATGCCGCGCTGGTGATGGATGCGCGCAACGGCGAAGTCCTGCATGCCGAAAATGCCGATACGCGGCTGCACCCCGCCTCGCTGACAAAGATGATGACGCTCTATGTCGCCTTTCAGGCGATCGAACGGGGCGAGATCAGTCTTGATACCGTCGTGACGATCCCCGCCGCCGCCGCGGCAGAGCCGCCCAGCAAACTTGGCTTGCGCGCAGGGCAGAAGATCAAATTGCGCTACCTGATCCGCGCAGCTGCCATCAAATCCGCGAATGATGCGGCACATGCCATCGGCACCGCCGTCGAAGGATCCGAGGCCGCCTTTGCCCGCCGCATGAACCGCACGGCCGCCGCCATGGGCATGACCCGCACGAACTTCAAGAACATGCATGGCCTGACGGAAGAGGGGCACATGTCGACGGCCCGCGACATGACCCTCCTGGGCCGTCATCTGCTCTATGACTTCCCTGAATATTACAACCTTTTCTCGCGACGCTCGACGGATGCGGGGATCGCGCAGGTGAACAACACCAATCGCCGCCTGCTGGATGCCTATCGCGGTGCGGACGGGATCAAGACCGGTTACACGCGGGCCGCCGGGTTCAACCTTGTGGCGTCAGCAGAGCGGGGCGACACGCGGATCATCGCCACGGTCTTTGGCGGACGCTCGACCGTGTCACGCAACCAGCGTGTCGCCGAACTGCTGGACCTTGGCTTCAAGAAGGCACCGTCGCGCGTGGCGCTGCGCAAGCCGGTCAAACCAGATGCGATCCCCGGTCGCGGCCCCGGTCAGGGCGATGTGGAAACGCAGGTCGCATCCGCTGGCAGCACTGACACAGGACGGCCCGCCGCGGGCAAGACGATCCGCCTGGTCACGGCGGTCTCATCCAGCTTGCGCCCCGTGGCCCGTCCCGGACAAGAGATGCCAGCCCCGGTTCTGGTCGCTCTGAAAGACGATATCTCGCAGGCCTTGAGCGAAGTCGCCGCCCAGACCGCGGCACGCGAAGCCGCCGCTGCACAGACGGCCTCGACACCCTCGGATGTGGCGGTTGCCGTATCGCTGACGCCGCCTGCCACCATTCCGGACCGTCCCGCGTCCACAGCTGCGGACGACCCGGCACCCGAGGTTCTGGCCGAAGTCGAGACCGAGGGCACGGATGAAGCGCTTGCTGCATTGACGCAAGCCGTGGTGACCGCGACAGCCGCGCCCCCTGCCCCGGATGCGCCCGAGACCGCAGAGGCAACAGCTGCCGAAACGGTCGAGGTGGCCGCAGCGGCACCTGCCGCGCCTGTGGTGAACGCAGCCCTGGCCGCGATCAAGCCGCGCGCGCGCCCCGAGGGGTTGGTCGTGCTGGCAAGCCTGCCCAGGGACAGCGCCGTGGCCGCCGAAACGCAGATCACCGAAACCGCGCAGGCCAGCCCGGCAAGCCAGGAACCCGAAGTCGTGACACGGCTGAGCACCTCCGGCGGGCGCCACTGGGGCATCAACGTCGGCCGCTACGGCAACCGGCACGCCGCCGAAAAGATCCTGCTGCAAACCGCCCTGACCGAGATCAACACGCTGGATGGGACCCTGCGCAAGGTCGTGCCGGGCGGTGGCGGGTTCGATGCCAATTTCATGGGAATGACCCGCGAAACGGCCGATCTTGCCTGCCGCAGATTGCAGGCCCGGCAGATCCAGTGCTTCATGATCGGGCCAAGCTGATCACGCTTTGACAGGATCAAAGGGGGGGCTTTCTGCCCCCCCCAACGCCTCACTCCGTTCGACGCCCCCCCCGAGGATATTTGCGGCAAGAAGAAGCAGGTGCCGTTCAGGGCTTGGGGTGGTCGTCCCAATCCTTGTTCAGGATGCGGCGCGCGTCGCCTTCGGGGTCGTCATACTGGTTGCTGCGCACCGTGTAGAGGAAAGCCACGAGGCCGACGCCCCCCAGCAGCAGGGATATCGGGATCAGGTAGGACAGAACTTCCATCGGATTACTTGAGCCTCAGCGCGTTGAGAGAAACGGTGATCGAGGATAGCGACATCGCCAGCGCCGCCACCAGCGGCGTGGCAAGGCCGATCACCGCCACGGGCACCGCAATGACATTGTACCACGTGGCGATGCGGAAGTTTTCCTTGATGCGGCGGATGGCAGATTGCGCGGTTGTCAACGCGTCACCAATGGGTTCCAGATCGCTGCCCAAAAGGACGATGTCCGAGGCGACCCGCGCCGCATCCAGCGCAGAGGCCGGCGAGATCGACACATCGGCCGCGGTCAGCGCGGCGGTATCGTTCAACCCGTCGCCCACCATCAGCACATGCTGCCCCTCGGCCTGCAATTCCGCGATACGCGCGGCCTTGTCGGCGGGCAGTGCATCGGCCTTCCATTCGGCAATGCCCAGACGCGCGGCCAGCGCCGCGACGACCGGTTCGGTATCGCCCGACATCAGGATCACGCGCTTGCCCTGCCGCATGAGGTGCTGCACGGCATTGGCCGCACCGGGCCGCAGGCGGTCGGTGAAGGTAAAGGCGCGCGGGGCGGCATCGCCGATGGCCAGCCAGGCGGTTGTCTCGGCCCCCGGGGTGGCACCTGTCCAGGCGGCACGGCCCAAACGCACGCGCTGTCCTTGCCAGATGCCTTGCGTGCCGTAACCCGGCACCTCGGCCAGGTCATCGACCTTGGCGGGCGTGATCCCGGCTGCGCGCGCCGCATTGGCCAGCGAGACTGCCAGCGGATGCGACGACATCTGGGCCAGAGCCATGGCAATCGCGGCATCATTTCCGTCATGCGCGGACAGGTTGGTCAGTTCCGGCGTGCCTGCGGTCAGGGTGCCGGTCTTGTCGAAGACGACCGTGTCGACCTGCGCCAGCCGTTCCAGCGCCGTTGCATCCTTGATCAGCATCCCCTTGCGGAACAACCGGCCCGAGGCCGCTGTGGTCACCGCCGGCACCGCAAGACCCAGGGCGCAGGGGCAGGTGATGATCAGAACGGCGGCCGCGATGTTCAGGGCGGTGCGCACATCCCAGGAATAGAGATACCAGCCCAGGAAACTGAGCGCCGACAGGATATGCACCCCCGGCGCGTAAAGCTTCGCGGCGCTGTCGGCCAGCGAGGTGTAGCGCGACCGACCGCTTTCGGCGATGGCCACAAGATCGGCCATGCGGTGCAGCGAGGTATCGCGCCCCACGGCTGTCGCGCGAATGGTCAGCGGTCCGGTCAGGTTGACCTCGCCAGCCGAGACGGCGCGACCGGGTTCGGCAAACACGGGCAGGGTTTCGCCGGTCAGCAGCGAGCGGTCGATCTCGGACCGGCCATCGGCGATCACGCCGTCGACGGGCATCCGCCCACCGGGGCGGACCAGTATCAGATCGCCAATGCGCAGTTCGGCCACCGGCAGCTGCACCTCGGCCCCGTCGCGCAGGGCGATGGCGCGTGGCACTTCAAGGGCTGACAACTCCTGTGCGGCGGACCGCGCGATGGCGCGGGTCCGGTGATCCAGGTAGCGCCCCGTCAGAAGGAAGAAGACCAATGCCACGGTCGCGTCGAAATAGGCATGATGCCCGGACAGCGCCGTTTCCCACAGCGATGTGGCAAGCGCCAGAACCAGCGCCAGCACGATGGGCACATCCATGTTCAGGCGGCGCGCGCGCAGGGCCGCCCAGGCGCTTTTGTAAAAGGGCACGCCCGAGAAGGCGAGCGTCGGCAGGGCAATCGCGGCCGATATCCAGTGAAACAGATCGCGCGTGGCATCCGTGGCACCCGACCAGACCGCCACGGACAGCAGCATGACGTTCATCATGGCAAAACCCGCCACCGCCATCCGCATCAAGAGGTCGCGACCCGCGCGGTCGTTCTGCGTCACGGACAGGGTGCCGGCATCCAGCTCATGCGCCTCATAGCCCGCCCCTTCGAGGACCTTGACCAGCTGATCCGGCATGATCGCGGGGTCGGCCTCGACGGTGGCGCGGCGCAGGGTCAGGTTGACGCGGGCCGAACGGACACCCGGCACCGCGGCAAGCGCCTTCTCGACCGTCGATATACAGGCAGAACAGTGGATCGTCGGCAGTGACAACGCGATCTGGGCGTCCTTGTGCAGGGCCTGTTCGGCCAGGGCCTGCGCGCCCGGAGCGGCGACACAGGCAGGGCAGGCCGAAATCGAAGGGCGCAGGGCTGCTGTCATGATCCTGTCTTTCGGCTTAGCGGGTCACATGCAGGATGACGCGCTGGGTGAACGGCGTGCCATCCTCGGCAAGGGCGGACATGCGGATGTTCCAGTTGCCATCCGCCAGCGACACGGGCGCAACATAGGCCGCCCCGTCAAAGATGAACTCGGGGCGGATATCGTCCGCGACATGGGTGGCGCGGCCGATCACCGCGTCAAGACCGCCCACACGCACCGGCGTGCCCTGCGCGTCGGTGATGCTCAGGATCACCTCGCCGTCGGCCGCATCGGCCCTGACGGTCCAACCCAGCGCCTCCTGGGCGGCCTTGCGCGCGTTGAACTCCTGGCTTGCCACGTAGGAGTTCTTGACCTCGAGCCCTGGGAAGGTGGCGACCGCGGACCAGGCCAGCATGAGGTTGACACCGATGATGACGCCGAATGCACCCACGAAGATCATGAGGACATGGCGTCCGGTCAGTTGTTTCTCGGCCTTCATTGTACTCTCCCGTTGAAGATCGTGTCCTTGTAGACGCGCAGGTCATTGGTCATGTCCTGCACCCAGAGGCGGATATCCACACGGCCCTGCGTCGCGGCCGGGGTGTCAGGCCCCGCCACCACATAGACCCGCTGCAGGAATGTCGTGTCGGCGGGCACCATGACAGTGTCGCCTTCCACCGATTCCAGCACAACCGTGAAGGGCTGGTCGCCCTCGACCGTGACGCGGAAGGGATGATCCTCGCCCTGCTTGTTCAGCAGGCGCACGTCATAGGTGTTGCGGATAGACCCGTCAGACAGGACCACGAAAGTGGGGTTGCGGATCGGCGCGACCGTCATCTCGATATCCGATCGCACCAGCAGCGCGACCATCAGGCCGACGCCCACGAGGGACCACAGGCCGGTATAGAGCATGGTGCGCGGGCGCAGCACATGTTTCCAGATCGGCTTGGGCGCGTGGCCCGCACGCTCTGCCGTCTCGTCGGTCAGGGCCATGTAGTCGATCAGCCCGCGCGGCTTGCCGATCTTGTCCATCACGTCGTCACAGGCGTCGATGCACAAGGCGCAGGTGATGCATTCCAGTTGCTGCCCGTCGCGAATGTCGATCCCCATGGGGCAAACGTTGACGCAGGCCATGCAGTCGATGCAGTCGCCCAGCTGTTCTGCGCCCTCGCCCTTGCGATGCTTGCCACGCGGCTCGCCGCGCCAGTCGCGATAGGCGACGGTCAGCGTGTCCTCGTCCATCATCGCCGCCTGGATGCGCGGCCAGGGGCAGGCATAGATGCAGATCTGTTCGCGCGCGAAACCGCCGAAGAAAAAGGTCGTCAAGGTCAGGATCAGCATCGTCGTATAGGCGACGGGATGGGCGTTCAGCGTGACCAGATCGCGCGCCAGCGTGGGCGCATCGGTGAAGTAGAAAACCCAGGCACCGCCGGTGGCCAGCCCGATCAGAAACCAGGATGTCCATTTCGTCAGCCGCAAGCGCAGCTTGCGCAGGTCCCATTTTTCCTGCCGGTGCAGGCGCAGGCGTGCGTTCCGGTCACCCTCGATCCAGCGTTCGACGAGGATGAAAAGATCGGTCCAGACCGTCTGCGGGCAGGCATAGCCGCACCAGACCCGGCCCAGCGCCGAGGTGAACAGGAACAGGCCCAGCCCGGCCATGACCAGAAGACCCGCGATGAAATAGAATTCATGCGGCCAGATCTCGATCCAGAAAAAGAAGAAGCGGCGGTTGGCAAGATCGACCAGCACGGCCTGATCCGGCAGGTTCGGTCCACGGTCCCACCGCAGCCAGGGGGTAATGTAGTAGATACCCAGTGTGACCGCCATGATCACCCATTTCAGGCTACGGAAATTACCCGAAACGCGGCGCGGAAAGATCGGCTCTCGCGCGACGTAAAGGCTTGGCGGGACATCTGGTTCAGTCTGGGACACGGGGGAATCGCTCCATCACATGCATGTCGGATGGCCCCTTTTCACAGTCTTGCGGCGACCTAGCCTTGACCTGCATCAAATTCTGACTCTGCGAGATACCTATTCCGTCAGGTCAACCGGATCTGCGGGTTGCCAGCCACAGTGGCAAGGCGGCCCGGGATGGCGGTTGGTACAGGCCGGAAATGGACCCGCCGCCCGACCGGAGGAACCGATGAGGCGGCGGATCTGCTTGCCGGTCAGGGAGGGCCGGCAAGGACAGGATTGCCTTGGCTATCCCGTCCGATGAATTGGTGCCGGCCTTCCTGGAAACGCGCGAACAGGACGGAAGGTCCGGCACCCACCCTTGGGCGCATGTGACGCCCAAGGGTATCTCTCGCGGCGATTACTCGCCGCCGCCCAACTGGTGGACATAGGTCGCGACGGCGCGGATCTCGGCCTCGGACAGACGGTTCGACCAGGACGGCATCACGCCGAAGCGCGAATATGTCACGGACTGGGTCAGCGTGTCGTGGCTGCCGCCATAGAGCCAGATCGCGTCGGTCAGGTTCGGTGCGCCCTGGGCGCGATCGCCTGTGCCGTTTTCCATGTGGCAGGCCGCGCAGTTGTCCTGGTAGACGACCGATCCGGCCTCGACCATGGACGCATCCTGTGGTGTGCCCGACAAGGACATCACGTAGTTCACGACCTGGTCGATCTCTTCCTTGGCCAGGATGTCGCCAAAGGCGGGCATCTGCGACCAACGCGCATCAGGGTCCTCTTCGTTGCGGATCCCGTGGTTGATCGTGGCATGGATCGCCTCGATATCGCCGCCCCAAAGCCAGTCATCGTCCAGCAGGTTCGGATAGCCGGATGCCGCGACACCGGCCGCACCAGATCCGTGGCACTGGGCGCACCAGGTACGGAACACGGCGGCCCCGGCCGAGGTGGCATAGGTGCGCAGCTCCGCATCATCGGCGATCGCCGTCAGCTCGGCCGAGGCCAGCTTTGCGTTGATCGTGGCGTTGGCCGCTTCGGCCGCGTCGATTTCGGCCTGCACGTTGGCCCGGGTGGACCAGCCCAGAAGGCCGGGCGTGGCCGCCTTGATCCCCGGCCAGGCCGGATAGGCGATCGTGTAGAGAACCGCCCAGACGATACAGGCATAGAAGGTCCACAGCCACCAGCGCGGCAGCGGGTTGTTGTACTCCTCGATCCCGTCCCAGCTGTGGCCGGTCGTATCCACCTCGGGCTTCTTGGAGTGGTTCTGCGGTTGCTTTGCCATGTCCTCACGCCTCCTTGGCGTCACGGGCGCGGGCAGGTTTGTCACCTGCGGCGGCTGGTTTGTCGTCGTGCCGGAACGGGATGTTTGCCACGTCGCGATAGGTCTTGGAGCTGCCGGGACGCATCACGAAGATGACCATCCCGATGAAGAACAAGAACAGCGCAAGCAGCATCCAGCTGTCGGCGAATTCGCGCAGAAAGGAATAGGTTTCCATGATCCATATCCCCCCTTAGCGGCTGGCGTCGGGCGTGAAGGTCGAGAAATCGACCAGAGTGCCCAACATCTGCAGGTAGGCAATCAGCGCATCGGTTTCCGAAATGCCGGGCTGCCCGTCGAAGTTGCGCACCTGCGCACCGGGATAGCGTTCCACCAGCCCGTCCCAGTCACCGTCGGGATCGACCTGCACCGCGAAATCGACCCGCGCGTTCTCGATCATCTCGTCGGTATAGGGCACGCCAACCATGCGATGGGTGGCCATCAGCTCGCCGATATACTCGCCATCGATCAGCCGGTTCTCCAGGAAGCCATATTTCGGCATCACGGATTCCGGCACCACCGATTGCGGATCACGCAAGTGAACCAGGTGCCAGTCGTCCGAGTAGCGTCCGCCGACACGGGCCAGGTCCGGCCCGGTGCGTTTGGACCCCCACTGGAACGGGTGGTCATACTTGCTTTCGGCGGCCAGCGAATAGTGGCCATAGCGTTCGACCTCGTCCCGCATCGGGCGGATCATCTGGCTATGGCACACATAGCAGCCTTCGCGGATGTAGATATCGCGTCCGGCCAGTTCCAGCGGGGAGTAGGGGCGCACGCCCTCTACATCCTCGATGGTGTTTTCCAGCCAGAACAGCGGTGCGATCTGCACGATCCCGCCCACGGTCACCACAAGGAAGGCGAAGATGGCCAGCAGCGTCACGTTCTTTTCGAGAACGGCGTGTTTGTCGAGAATTGCCATTGATCCGGCCCTCCTTATTCAGCCGGGACTGCGGAATGCGTGGCCTCAACGGCCGGTGCGCGCTTCACAGTCATCCAGAGGTTGTAGCACATGATGATGGCCCCCATGAGGAACATGACCCCACCCAGACCGCGCACCACATACATCGGGAACTTGGCGGCCACGGTGTCGGCAAAGCTGTTCACCAGGAAACCGTTGGCATCCACTTCGCGCCACATCAGGCCTTCCATGATGCCGGTCACCCACATGGCGGCGGCGTAGAGAATGATGCCGATGGTGGCGAGCCAGAAGTGCCAGCTCACGAGCGAGAGAGAATAGAGCCGCTCACGGTTCCACAGTTTCGGCACCAGGAAGTAGAGCGCGCCGAAGGTGATCATCCCGTTCCAGCCAAGCGCGCCGGAATGCACGTGCCCGATCGTCCAGTCGGTGTAATGCGACAGCGAGTTGACCGCGCGGATCGACATCATCGGACCCTCGAATGTGGACATGCCGTAGAAGCCCACGGAAATCACCATCATGCGGATGATCGGATCGGTGCGCAGCTTGTCCCAAGCCCCCGACAGCGTCATCAGGCCGTTGATCATGCCACCCCAGGAGGGCATCCACAGAACGATCGAGAACACCATGCCAAGCGTCGAGGCCCAGTCAGGCAGCGCGGTATAGTGCAGGTGGTGCGGACCAGCCCAGATGTAGATGAAGATCAGCGCCCAGAAGTGGATGATCGACAGCTTGTAGCTGAAGACCGGCCGTTCGGCCTGTTTCGGCACGAAGTAATACATCATGCCCAGGAAGCCGGCGGTCAGGAAGAAGCCCACGGCGTTATGGCCGTACCACCACTGCACCATCGCATCCTGCACACCCGAGAAGACCTGCACGGACTTGGATCCGAAGACCGATACCGGAATGCTGAGGTTGTTGACCACATGCAGCATCGCCACGGTGATGATGAAGGACAGGTAGAACCAGTTCGCCACGTAGATATGCGGCTCCTTGCGCTTGACCAATGTGCCCAGGAACACGGCCAGGTAGGCCAGCCAGACGATGGTCAGCCACCAGTCGACATACCATTCAGGCTCGGCGTATTCCTTGGACTGGGTCGCCCCCAGCAGATAGCCGGTTGCCGCCAGCACGATCACCAGCTGGTAACCCCAGAAGACGAACCACGCCAGGTTTCCACCCCACAGGCGCGCGGCGCTTGTGCGCTGCACCACGTAGAAGGAGGTCGCGATCAGCGCGTTGCCCCCAAAGGCGAAAATCACCGCTGACGTATGCAACGGGCGCAAACGCCCGAAATTCAGGAAACCCTGCGCCCATTCGAAATTGAGCACCGGAAAGGCAAGCTGAAAGGCGATGATCACGCCAACCAGAAACCCGACAACCCCCCAACCAGCGGTGGCGATCACGCCGGCGCGCACGACGCCGTCCATGTATTCCCCGGAAAGATCGCGTTTTACGACCGGTTCCCCGGTCTGGCGCAGCGTCCAGAGAAAGACCCCACCCGCTGCTGCCGCCACGAGAAGGGCGTTCACCAGATAGGCAAGGTCACGTGCATAATTGGCCGCAATCAACGCGAACAGCGTGATGAGGCCAAGCACGATCAGCTTGATATAATTCAACATTTTGCGTCCCTTTTGTCCTGTCCCGGTGATTCGTCACGATCTCGGGGTTTCTTAAGACTGGGCCAGTGATGCAATCTGCCGGGCCGGGCTGCCTTGATCTGTGTCAAGGCTGGGGGGCTAGGTCCTTGACGCGTGTCAAAGTGGTCAACCGGCGCGCGTGTTAGCCTTCTTGGAATGCAAGATTTCAAAGGAGAGTGACATGGCGTACAAGACACTGTTTTCGGTAATCACCGACACCGCCTTGGCGGGTCCCGTGCTGGATCAGGCAACCGCCATGGCAAAGGCATGGGACGCGCATCTGGATGTCCTGTGCATGGGGCTGGATCGCACGCAGACCGGTTTTTACTATGCCGGCGCGAATGCGATGATCCTTCAGGAAACGATCACCCGCGCGCAGGAAGAAGCGCAGGAGGTCGAGGCACATGTGAAGGAAATCCTGTCCAGAAGCGATCTACGCTGGAGCCTGGACAGCGGTGTGGCACAGCTGGCCGACATGGGGCGGCACGTGGCACAGCGCGCGCGCTTCTCGGATCTGGCGATCCTGCCGAAACCTTACGGCGAAAAACGCGGGGTCGAACAGGAGCCGATCCTCGAATCCGCGATGTTCGACGGCGCGACGCCCGTGCTGATGGTGCCCGAATCCGGGCCGGTCGTGACCAATCCCAAACGGATCATGCTGGCCTGGAACGAGAGCGACGAGGCCTTGGCGGCGTCGCGTACCGCCCTGCCCTTTCTGAAGCAGGCCGATCTGGTGCGGATCGTCGTCATTGATCCGCCGGTGCACAGCCCCACGCGGTCAGATCCGGGCGGTCTGTTGTCGCAATACCTGTCACGGCATGGCGTCACTTGCGAGATCGACGTGCTGTCCAAAACCCTGCCCCGTGTGTCGGATGTGTTGATGCGCCATGCAGCGGACACGGACTCGGACATGATCGTGATGGGTGCCTATGGTCACTCGCGGTTCCGCGAGGCGATCCTGGGCGGCGCGACACGCAACATGCTGGAAAACGCCAAGATCCCGGTGTTCCTGGCACATTGAAGCATCGAATATAGGCGCGGCCGTCCCGTGGCGGTCGCGCCTTTTCCTGTCAGGAATGCATGGGCGTGTCGTGTCGGCGCGCCAGTGGCGACATCAGGCCAGCAGGCCACCGTCGCTGTCGTCACCCGCTTCTTCCAGAAGGCGGGAGAAATCGGGCACGGTCACATGCCGCTTGCCCTGAAGCGAAATCACCCCGTCACGCTTGAGGGCTGATATCTGGCGGCTGACCGTTTCCAGCGTCAGGCCAAGATAATCCGCCATCGCCTCGCGCGTCAGGGGCAGGTCAAAGACCATGGCGCCCTTTGGTGTCCGCAGGTTCAGCGAGGCATCACGCCGCGCGATGATCGTCAGAAGCGATGCGATCTTTTCGCGCGCGGTCTTGCGGCCCAGCACCAGCATCCATTCACGCGCTGCATCCAGCTCGTCCAGGGTCATTTCCAGAAGGCGATGTGCGATATGGGGAGTCCGCTCCATCATCGCCTCGAAAGGCTTCTTGCGGAAACAGCACATGACAAGGTCGGTTGTTGCCACGACATCATAGGCGGATCCGTCGCGGCCCGGGCGGCCCACGAAATCAGAAGGCAGCAGCAGGCCCACCATCTGGGTGCGGCCATCCTCCATGGTCTGCGTCAGCGTGGCGATGCCGGACACGACAGATCCCACGAAATCCATGCGATCGCCCGACCATATGACGGTCTGGCCAGCTTCGAACGAGCGGTAATATTTGATCTCTTCAAGACGCTCAAGCTCGTCGCTTTCGCAACGGGCGCAAACTGCCCTGTGTCTGATTGGACAATCGCCACACTCGACCGAGTGAGACACGGTTTTCTCATTCAGCATGTTGACACTTCGCGCACTTGATCTGGGTCAAAGAATTTTTCCCAATTGTCTAGAAGGGTAGACACATGATGGTGAAAAAGCAACTCGCAAAACTTGGTCTCTTCGACGCGAAAGTGCCGAGATATACCAGTTACCCAACCGCTCCGCATTTCTCCAATGCGGTTAGCGAAGACAATTACACAAGCTGGATCAAAGAGATAGCCCCTGGCTCGGACATATCTCTTTATCTGCATGTCCCCTTTTGTCGCAGGCTGTGCTGGTTTTGCGCCTGCCGGACGCAAGGCACCCAGAGCGACGCCCCCGTCGCGGCCTATCTGGAGACGCTGAAAGCGGAATTGACACTCCTCAAGCGCATCCTGCCTGAAGGCGTGCGCCTGTCGCGACTGCATTGGGGCGGCGGCACACCCACGCTGATGTCGGCAGCCATGATGAGCGATCTGGCCGGTGCCGTTTTCGATGTGGCGCCCATGGCGCCGCAGGGCGAGTTTTCCGTCGAGATCGACCCGAATGAAATCGACGATGCCAGGCTGGATGCCCTTGCTGCGGCCGGGATGAACCGCGCCTCGATCGGGGTGCAGGATTTCGACGAGGCGATCCAGCAGACCATCGGGCGCATTCAGGGCTATGACATCACCCGTGATGCGGTGCTGGCGATCCGCGCGCGCGGCGTCACCAGCCTCAATGCGGATATCCTGTTCGGCCTGCCGGACCAGTCGCGCGCACGAATCACCGAAAGCGTGCAAAAGCTTCTGTCGCTCAACCCCGACCGGGTGGCGCTTTATGGTTATGCGCATGTGCCGTGGATGGCCAAGCGCCAGCAGATGATCCCATCTGATGCCCTGCCCACGCCAGAAGAACGGCTGGAACTGTTCGAGACCGCGCGGAAACTGTTTCTCTGGGATGGCTATGCCGAGATCGGGATCGACCATTTCGCCACCCAGACCGATGGGCTGACCGTGGCGCAGAAGGCGGGGAAACTGCGGCGCAACTTCCAGGGTTATACGGATGATCCGGCGGATGTGCTGATCGGGGTCGGGGCCTCATCGATTTCGCGGTTCCCACAGGGATATGCGCAGAACGCACCGGCCACGGGGGCGCATACGGCGGCCATTCGCGACGGGCGGTTCTCTGTGTCAAAGGGTCATGTGTTCACCCCGGATGACAAGCTGCGCGGGCGGATGATCGAGGCGCTGATGTGCGATTTCAAGGTCGACAGCCATGAATTGCAGGACAGGTTCAATGTGTCCGAGGCCCATGTCACCTCTCTGTTCGGCAAGGTGATGACGGATTTCCCCGGCATGCTGACCCTCGATTCCGGGGTGCTTGGCGTCCCGGTCGCGGCGCGCCCCCTGACCCGGATGATCGCACGGAGTTTCGACGCCTATGACATGAGCAAGGCCGGGCATAGTTCGGCCATCTGACAGGACCAGAAAGGGGGCAACCCCGTGCGGCTGGCGAGTTTCAATGTCCAAAGCCTGCGGCTGCGCTGGCCGGGCGGCCGCCCCAGGCTGGACGGGGCGCGCGATGCCGATGTCCCGGCTGATCGCGGCCCCGCAGCAGAAGCGCTTGATGCCCAGGACCGTCGCCTGACCGCTGCGGTTCTGGCCCATGCCCGTGCCGATGTGATCGCCCTGCAAGAGGTGTTCGATCAAGCCACGCTGGATCATTTTCACGATCATTGCCTTTTGGCCACGGGTGCTGCCCCCTACCCTTACCGCCATTGCATCCCCGGAAATGACGGACGGGGTCTTGATGTGGCGGTCATCAGCCGCCTGCCCCTGCGTTCCGTGGTCAGCCATGCGCAGGAGACACCGACCAGCCTCGGACTTGAGGTGGAGCCCGAGGTCGACCCGGACATGCCGGTATTCCGGCGCGATTGCCTGCGGGTCGAGGTCGGTCTGATCACCCTTTTCATCTGCCATTTCAAAGCCCCCTACCCCGATGCCAGCGCCACATGGCCCGTGCGCCGCGCCGAAGCACTGGCGCTGCATCGCCTGATCGCGCGGCAATTCCCCGATCCTGCGTCGGGGCTTTGGCTGATCCTTGGCGATCTGAACGAACCACGCCAGACCGCGCCCGCAAGGCCCGCGCCCGCCATCGCCCCGGTGACCGCCCCTTTCAGCATAGACCTGCTGGAACGCCTGCCGGTCGCCGAACGATGGTCATGGCACGAACCTTTCGGCCCTGATCTTGGCAGTCCGGATGTGATGCTGGCCAGCCCGGCACTGGCCCGGCGCTGGCCGGATGCCTGCCCGCAGATCATCCGGCACGGTCTTGCGCTTGAGGCCGCCGCATATGACGGGCCACGTCTGGCAGGTGTGGGCAGGCATCGCCCGCATGCCAGCGATCATGCCGCACTGATGATAGAACTTCCGGGGGCCGAAGGATGATACGCAATCTGCTCTATTCAGCCGCGATCCTGACATTCGCCGGCATATCGCCGCTTCGGGCGCAGGGTCACGCTTGCGAAAACGCGCAAACGCAGGTCACCGGGGCCGACCCCGATCTTGCCGGGCATGTCTGCAAGGTGGTGGACCGCGCGCTGGAACAATTGGCCCAATGCCATCTTGCCCAGAAAGACCCTTTGACCATCAACATCGTGGATGGGTTCAGCGATGACAGGCCCGGATGCGTTGGAATTTTCGATTGCGCCAACGACCGGATCGAGATCCTGCAGCCCGAGGTGATGGGCAAGAGCCTTGAGGACAATCGCCGCTTTTCGCGCCTGCCCTTGATGTCGCTCTTCGACAGCGTGGTGGCGCATGAATTGACCCATGCGCTTGTGTACCAGAACCTCGGCGAAGATAGCGGCAGCTGGGCCCAGAACGAATACATGGCCTATGCGATGCAGATGGCCTTTCTGTCTTCCGAGGACAGGGCCCTTTTCATGCAGGGTTTCACGACCGACAGGCCCGGATCATTGGCCGGGATCAATATCCTGATCATGTTGATGGCCCCGGACGCCTTTGCCGCAGAGGTCTGGCTGCATTTCAGCGCAAAGGGCAATGGCTGCGACTTCATGGGGCAGCTTTTGTCAGGCGAGAAGGCGATCGGACGGGTTTCGCCTTGACCCGGCGTATGCTCAGGCGGTCAGGTCCAATGCCGCCGCCAGCAGGGTGCGGGCGTACTCCGTGCGCGGGTTGGCGAACAATTCCTGCGCCTCGCCTGCCTCGACCACATCGCCCTGTTTCATCACGATCATCTTGTGGCTCATGGCGCGCACGACGTTCAGGTCGTGGCTGATGAACAGATAGGCCAGCCCGTATTTCAGCTGCAGCGCGCGCAGCAGGTCGACGATCTGCACCTGCACCGTCATGTCCAGCGCCGAAGTCGGCTCGTCCAGCACCAGCAGCTTGGGCCGCAGGATCATGGCGCGGGCGATGGCGATGCGCTGGCGCTGACCACCTGAAAATTCGTGCGGGTAGCGATGCATCGTGGCCGGGTCCAGCCCGACCTCGGTCATGATCTCGGCCACCATCTGGCGCTTGTCCTGACCGGGCGCGACACCATGCACACCCAGGCCTTCCGCGATGATCTGCTCGCAGGTCATGCGCGGCGACAGGCTGCCGAACGGATCCTGGAACACGATCTGCATGTCCTTGCGCAAGGCGCGCAGCTTTGACGTTGACCAGGCCCGCACATCCTGACCGTCGAAGGTGATCGCGCCCTCCGATCCGATCAGGCGCATGATGGCCAGCGCCAGCGTGGTCTTGCCCGATCCGCTTTCGCCGACGATCCCCAACGTCTCGCCCGCGCGGACACTGATCGTGGCGTCGTTCACCGCCTTCACATGGCCCACCGTGCGCTTGAGAAAGCCGCGCTGGATCGGGAACCAGACCTTCAGATGATCGGTGCGGATCAGTTCGGGGGCGTCTTCCGGCACCGGGGAAGGCTTGCCCACCGCGCGCGCGCCCAGCAGCTTGCGGGTATAGTCATGCTGCGGATTGGCGAAAATCTCGGCCGTCGGCCCCTGTTCGACGATCTCGCCGCCTTTCATCACGCAGACCTTGTCGGCGATGCGGCGCACGATGCCCAGGTCATGGGTGATGAACAGCAACCCCATGTTCTCGGTCCGCTTCAACTCGGCCAGCAGGTCAAGGATCTGCGCCTGAATGGTCACGTCCAGCGCGGTTGTCGGCTCATCAGCGATCAGCACATCAGGCTTGTTGGCCAGCGCCATGGCGATCATCACCCGCTGCCGCTGCCCGCCCGACAACTGGTGCGGATAGGCGCCAAGGCGGCTTTCGGGATCACGGATACCGACCTTTTCCAGAAGCTCGATGATACGCGCCCGCGCGGCGTCACCCACGATACCCTGATGCAGGGCCAGCGATTCAGACAGCTGCCGCTCCAACGTGTGCAGGGGGTTCAGACTGGTCATCGGCTCCTGAAAGATGAAGCTGATGTCATTGCCGCGTACCTTGCGCAGCATCGCCTCATCCGCGCCGATCATCTGCTGGCCGTCATAGGTCACAGACCCGGACACCTGCGCACTATCGCCCAGCAGCGACACCGTGCTGAGGGCGGTTACCGATTTGCCCGACCCGCTTTCGCCGACCAGCGCCACGGTCTCGCCCCGCTCCAGCGTGAATGACACACCGCGCACGGCCTGCGTCAGCTTGCCGTCCTGCCGGAAGGACACGTTCAGGTCACGGACCTCAAGCAGGCTCATTGAAAGGTCTTTCTGGGGTCGAACGCGTCACGCACGCCTTCAAAGATGAAGACCAGCAGCGACAACATGATGGCAAAGACGAAAAACGCGGTGAAGCCCAGCCAGGGCGCCTGAAGGTTCTGCTTGGCCTGAAGCGTCAGTTCGCCCAGCGACGGGGCCGAGGACGGCAGACCGAAGCCCAGGAAATCCAGACCCGCCAGCGTGGCGATCGTGCCCGTCACGATGAAGGGCAGCATCGTCACGGTCGCCACCATCGCGTTGGGCAACATGTGGCGGAACATGATCGTGGTATTGCTGACGCCCAGCGCCTTGGCCGCGCGCACGTATTCCAGGTTCCGCGCGCGCAGGAATTCCGCGCGCACCACACCCACCAGCGCGGTCCAGCCGAACAGGACCGTGATGAAGACCAGCAACCAGAAACTTCGCCCCAATATCGCGAACAGGATGATGATCACGTAAAGCGCGGGCGTCGCCCCCCAGATCTCGATGATGCGCTGAAAGATCAGGTCGACCCAGCCGCCGAAATAGCCCTGGATCGCGCCGGCCATGATCCCCACCAGGGAGGCCAGCGTCGTCACGATCAATGTGAACAGGATCGACAGGCGGAAGCCATAGATCACCCGCGCCATCACATCGCGCTTGGTGTCATCGGTGCCCAGCCAGTTCTGGCTGTTGGGTGGCAGGGGTGCGGCACCGGGGCGATCCACCGTCGTGCGGTAGCTATAGGGGATCAGCGGCCAGAGCGCCCAGCCCTGCTCGATCGCCTGCCCGTTCACCATGCCGGTTTCGGCCTGCTCCATGATCCCTTCGGGATCGTCGAAACAATCCTCAAGCCCGCCGGATGCGATCAGGCATTGCACCTCGATATCGCGATAAGGCGCTTCGGTCTGGAAATCGCCGCCAAAGGTGGTCTCGGGGTAGAAGCGGAAGATCGGCGCATAGAATTCGCCCTGGTATTTCACCAGGATCGGCTTGTCATTGGCGATGAACTCGGCGCAGAGCGACAGGCCGAACAGCACCGAGAAGATGATCAGCGACCAGAAGGCGCGCCGGTTACGCTTGAAATTGTTCCAGCGGCGCTGGTTCAGCGGCGACAGGAACGCCTTTTTCGGCGCGGCGATCTCGGCGGGCATGGGTGCGGGTGTCACGGTGGGATCGGGCAGGGTCGCCATCGCTTATCCCTCCCTCTTTTCGAAATCGATGCGTGGATCGACCAGCACATACATCAGGTCCGACAGGATGCCCACCACCAGCCCGATCAGGCCAAAGATGAACAGCGTGCCGAAGATCACCGGATAGTCACGCGCCACCGCCGCCTCGAACCCAAGGCGGCCAAGGCCGTCCAGCGAAAAGATCGTCTCGATGATCAAGGAACCGCCGAAGAACACGCCGATGAACACCGCCGGGAAACCCGCGATCACGATCAGCATCGCGTTGCGGAAGACATGGCCGTAAAGCACCTTCTTCTCTGACAGGCCCTTGGCGCGGGCGGTCATGACATAGTGCTTCTTGATCTCGTCCAGAAAGCTGTTCTTGGTCAGCAGCGTAAGTGTGGCAAAGGCCGAGATGGTCGAGGCCGTCACCGGCAGCGCGATATGCCAGAAATAGTCGGCAACCTTGCCCAGCAGGGACAGCTCATCGAAATTGTCCGAGGTCAGCCCCCGCAGCGGGAATATCTGCCAGTAGGACCCGCCCGCGAAAAGCACCAGCAGCAGGATCGCGAACAGGAAACCGGGGATCGCATAGGCCACGATGATCATGCCCGACGTCCAGGTATCAAAAGGCGAGCCATCCTTGACCGCCTTGCGGATCCCCAGCGGGATCGACACCGCATAGGCAATCAGGGTGGACCACAGGCCAAGGGTGATCGACACGGGCATCTTTTCCAGCACAAGGTCGATCACGCTGATCGAACGGAAGTAGCTTTCGCCGAAATCCAGCCGCATGTAGTTCCACAGCATGTTCAGGAACCGCTCCAGCGGCGGTTTGTCGAACCCGAATTCCTTCTCCAGCTGGGCGATGAACTCGGGCGGCAGGCCCCGCGCACCGGCATATTCGCTGTCAGCCCCCGATCCCGCGCCCGCGCTGGCCCCGGCATCGCCGCCACCGGCGAACCCTTCGAACACGTCGCCCTGCCCTTGCACCTGGGCGATGATCTGCTCGATCGGTCCGCCCGGCACGAATTGCACCAGGGCAAAGTTGATCACCATGATCCCCAGCAGCGTCGGGATCACCAGCGCCAGACGGCGAAGGATATAGGCGCCCATGCCCCGCGCCCCTTAACGGATCGCGCCAGAGGCGCGCAGCGCCTGCGCCTTGTCCGCGTTGAACCACCAGATCGACAGCTCGCCCATGCCGTTGGGCGGCGGGTTGTCGGTATAGGGACGCTCGTACATGTCGAAATAGGCGATGTTATGCTCGCCCTTGTACCACTGGGGCACCCAGATGTGCATGGCGCGCAAGACGCGATCCAGCGCCGACACGGCGGTTTCCAGGTCTTCACGGGTGGTCGCGTTCTCGATCGTCTTGATCAGCGCGTCCACCGCGACATTGTTCACGCCGGCGATGTTGTTCGACCCTTCCACATCGGCCGCCTCGCCACCGAAGATGCCGCGCAATTCGATGCCCGGTGTCTGCGACATGGAATAACGGCGCGTCACGATGTCGAAATCGAACTTCTTCTCCCGCTCCTGGGACTGGGCGCTGTCGACACGGGTATAGACCGCGTCCACGCCAAGACGGCGCAGGTTCTCGACATAGGGGTTGATGATCCGCTCGAAACTGGCGCTGTCGTTCAACACCTCGATCCGCAGCGGCTGACCCGCCGCGTTCACCCGGATGCCGTCGGCGCCCACGGTCCAGCCCGCATCATCCAGCAAACGCCCGGCGGCGCGCAGCACCCGGCGGTCGGCCACGTTGTCGGGGCTGGATACAGCCGGTGTGAAGGCGGGTTCGCTGAACACCGTGTCCGGGATATGTTCGCGCAGGGGTTCCAGCAGGGCCAGTTCCGCATCCGAGGGCAGCCCCTCGGCCTGCATGGTGGAGTTCTCCCAGAAACTGTCGGTCCGCGCATAGATTCCGTAGAACAGGCTTTCATTGGCCCATTCGAAGTTGAAGGCCATGCCGATGGCCTGACGCACGCGCGGATCCTCGAACACGGGACGGCGCAGGTTGAACCAGAAGCCCTGCGTGCCGGCGGGGCGGCCATCTGGCAGGGTTTCCACCTTGACCGCGCCGCTTTGCACGGCCGGGAATTCATATCCCGTGGCCCAGAGCAGCGACATGAATTCCTCGCGATACATGTAGGCGCCCGCCTTGAAGGCTTCGAAGGCGGTGGTGTAATCGGCGAAATATTCGATCTGCAGGATATCGAAATTGCTCTGACCCAGGTTCACGTTCAGATCGCGCGCCCAGTAGTCATCGCGCCGCTTGTAGCTGACTGACCGGCCCGGATCGACCCGGTCCAGCATATAGGGACCCGAGCCAAGCGGCGGCTCCAGCGTGGATTCCGCGAAATCGCGGGTCTCGTAATAGGCGCGCGAAAAGATCGGCAGTCCGGCCGCGCTCATGGCCAGTTCGCGCAGGGCACCATCAGGGTTGAAGGTGAACTTGACCGTCAGATCGTCGATCGCCTCGACCGATTTGAAATCCTTGAACAGCACCCGATAGGATGGCTGGCCCTTGTCGCGCAGCACCTCGTAGCTGAAGACCACATCATGGGCGGTGACAGGTGTTCCGTCGGAAAACCGCGCCTCGGGCCGCATGTGAAAGATCGCCCATTCACGGCTTTCGGGATATTCGATCGTATGGGCGACCAGACCATACATCGCGTCAGGCTCGTCCAGCGATCCGGTCATCAGCGTGTCGAAAAACACGGTCGACAGGGCAGCGGCGTTGCCCTTCAGGATATAGGGCGTGAGGCTGTCGAAAGTGCCGAACCCCCAGGTCGAGAAGGTCCCGCCTTTCGGCGCCTCCGGGTTCACATAGTCGAAATGGGCAAAGCCTTCGGGATATTTCAGATCCCCGAAGGTCGAGATGCCATGGGCGCGGATGATGCGCTCCTCGGCTCTGACGGGCGCAAATGACGCCAAAAGAAGCAGGCAGGCCATCCCCAGCGCCAACAACATGGCGACATGGCGGGGCGGCGTGGATTGGGCGGTGCGCGCGGCGGCGCTGCTGCGGGGCCGGTTCAAGTGCTCATCCTCCTGCTGGCAAGACCGGTACGATCCGGTCCTCATTGATCAAACTAAGCTAAAGGGCGGCAAGGGCCATATTCAAGTTGAGATTGGGTGATCTTTCCGTGATCGACGGCAAAGTGACCGGCGCGGAAAGAAAAAGACCGCCGATGCAAGGCACGGCGGTCTTTTCGGGTCGTGGCATGACGACTGGATCAGTCGCCGATGGTGTCCAGGTAGGCGATCAGGTCGGCGCGATCCTCGGGGGATTTCAGGCCTGCGAAGGCCATCGAGGTGCCGGGCGCGTAGCCGCGCGGATTTTCCAGGAACGCCGACAGGTTTTCGGGGGACCAGACGTCGTCAGTGGCAATGGCACCGGAATAGCCAAAGCCTTCGGCCGCGCCCTTCTGACGGCCGACAATACCGTAGAGGTAGGGGCCGGTTCCGTTCGCGCCGGCTTCCAGCTTGTGGCAGGCAGCGCATTTGTTGAACTGGCGCGCACCACGGCCGATGTCCGCCGCAGCCAGCAGTTCCTCGAAATTGACCTCTTCGGCCACTTCGACGACTTCTTCGGCGCCAGTGTCGATCACATAGGCCTGCTGGGTTTCGCCGTGACCACCGCCCGTATGATAAAGTTCCTCTGCGCCCCACTTGGCGAGAAGGAAAATCAGAAGAGCGCCGCAGAAGGCACCCAGGGTCTTGGTGAAGGTCATCGTATCAAGCATGTCTCGCCCGTCCGTTGAATCGGTTTGCAATTTGGTCGCTATCCGCCGGGTATCTATTGCTTCCCCTTCTGCGTGGCAAGGTATAGTTACCGCGACCAAACGCCCACCGGGGCGAAAAGTGATCCGAATTCGACAGGAATTGACCGTATGACCAATCGCATTGCCTTCCAGGGGGACCTTGGCGCCTATTCGCACGAGGCCTGCGTGGCCGCACGACCGGACCTTGAGGCGCTGCCCTGCCGCACCTTCGAAGACGTCATCGAGGCGGTGAATTCGGGTCGTGCCGCCATGGCGATGTTGCCGGTGGAAAACTCGACCTACGGAAGGGTGGCCGACATTCACAGGCTGTTGCCCGAATCCGGCCTGCACATCGTGGGCGAGGTTTTCGTGCGGGTGCGAATCTGCCTGATGGCGCAACCGGGCACCCGGCTTGAGGATATCCGCAAGGTGCGTGCCCATCTGGTGCTGATCCCGCAGGCGCGTGCCTTCCTGGAAACGCATGGCATTGCCGCCGAAGCCGCCGCAGACAGTGCGGGTGCCGCGGCAGAACTGGCGCGCGGGGGCGCCGCGGACCAGGGCGTTCTGGCCAGCGAACTGGCCGCGCAGATCCACGGGCTCGAGGTTCTGGCCCCGGACATCGAAGATCACGGCCACAACACCACGCGTTTCCTGCTGATGGCCCCCAAGGCTGACCTGACACGCCGGTCCGATCACATGATGACGACATTCATCTTCCAGGTCCGCAACATCCCCGCCGCGCTTTACAAGGCAATGGGCGGTTTTGCGACGAATGGCGTGAACATGACCAAGCTGGAAAGCTACATGGTCGGTGGTTCCTTCACGGCGACGCAGTTCTATGCCGATATCGAGGGGCACCCGGATGATGAGAATGTGCAGCGCGCTCTCGAGGAATTGCGCTATTTCACCAACGAGTTGACGATCCTGGGTGTCTATCCGGCCGACCCCAAGCGTTACTGAGCCAGCCTGCGCTCCGCGTCAGGACAAAAGGAAACCGCATGAAAGTCCATATTCTCGACGATTGGTTCGACACGCTGCGCGCCCTGCCCTCTTTCGCCCGGCTCGAAGGGCATGAGGTCACCGTGTGGACCGATCATGTGGAAGACCTGGACATCCTTGCCGACAGGCTGGCCGAGGCCGAGGTGCTGGTGCTGTTCCGCGAGCGTACGCCCGTGACGGCGGCGCTTCTGGACCGGCTGCCGAATCTGCGCCTCATCTCGCAGCGCGGGCCTTTCCCCCATGTGGACCTGCCCGCCTGCACGGCGCGCGGGGTGCTTGTGTCCTCGAACATGAGCGCGGGGCTGCCATCCTATGCCGCAGCGGAACTGACCTGGGGGTTGATCCTGGCCGCGATGCGCCAGATCCCCCAGCAGATGGCCAGCCTGCGCGCGGGGCACTGGCAGATGGGCGTGGGGCGCACATTGCGCGGACGACCACTTGGCCTGTTCGGATATGGCCGCATCTCGGGTGTCGTGGCGGGATATGCCCGCGCCTTCGGCATGCCGGTGCATGTCTGGGGATCAGAGGGCGCGCGCGACAGGGCGCGGGCTGACGGGCTGTTCGTTCCCGAAAGCCGCGAGGCGTTTTTTGCAGGCTGCGACGTCATCAGCCTGCATGTGAAGCTGACGCCCGAGACGCGCGGCATCGTCACATCGGCGGATCTGGGCGCGATGCGCCCCGGATCTGTGCTTGTGAACACCTCGCGCTCGGGCCTGATCGCGGCGGGTGCGCTTCTGGACGGGCTGAACGCGGGCCGCCCCGGCATGGCGGCGCTGGATGTTTTCGACACCGAGCCGCTGACAAATGTCGCCGACCCGCTGATGTCGCATCCCAACGTGATATGCACGCCACATATCGGCTACGTGACCCAGGATGAGCTGGATATGCAGTTCGGCGATATCTACGACCAGATCACCGCCTATGCGCAGGGCGCGCCGATCCATCTGGCGAACCCCGAGATTGGCCCGAAGGGCTGACCCGCAAGGGTTCAGCCCATGCGCTTTGCGCGGTCTTCCAGATCGCGGGCATAATCGGCCATCCTGACGTGGAACTTCTTGTTCAGGTTGGTCCGCGCCAATTTCAGCGACTGCACCAGCAACCGGGCGGAAATGGACCGTGGCTTGATTTCCAGATCAACGCTCAGCCGTGTGCGACCCCGTGACAGGGCCAGCATTTCCACCTTCATGTCGGTTTCCAGACCCTGTGCCACCGAATGAAACCGCATGTTGTTCGGGGGATCATACTCGGTCATCCGTATCTCGAGATGACGCTGGCGGCCACGGGCCATGAAACTGGCGGACCAGCTCATGCCGATACCGGGTTTGCGCATGTTGTCGGTGCGCTGCACCTCGGCCCCGCGCCGCAGAGCGGCCCTCTCGATCGTCTCGAAATCGCTGACCAGCGCAAAGACCTGCTCGATCGGCGCTTCGATGTCTTCCTTGGAAGAGAATTTCATAACCGTTCACTCGTACATTTGGCGCGCCGATACAGGCACATCCAACGACCGTTCCGCGCATGGTCTGCCTTGTCAGCCGACCAGGGACACAGCGCATTTCGGACCAGATGCGTCATATAGAGGCGCAGTTTCATGTCAATCAAGCCGGTCCGCAAGCCAATTGCTGAGGATGAAGTGGGCAATCGCACCCTTGCGCGCCGGCAGCAGCTTTGGATGCCGTCCCGCGAAGGCTTCGAGCATCTCGTCGCGACTTACCCACATTGCATCCTCTATCTCGACCGGGTCGATCGTGATGTCGCGGCTGGTGGCCTCTCCGCGGCAGCCCAGCATCAGCGACGACGGAAACGGCCATGGCTGGCTGGCCAGATAGTCCACCTGCCCGACGCGCACGCCCGCCTCTTCCCAGACTTCCCGGCGCACTGCCGCCTCGATCGTCTCACCGGGTTCGATGAAACCGGCAAGCAGCGAATACATCCCCTCGGGCCAGCCGTGCGAGCGCCCCATCAGGACAGAATTCCCGTGCGTGATCAGCATGATGACCACAGGATCGGTACGCGGAAAATGATGTGCGCCGCAGGCTGCGCAATCGCGCTGCCACCCTGCCTTGGCCACTTGGCTGGGCGCGCCACATACGGCGCAGAACCCATGCGTGGCATGCCAGTTCAGTAGCGCGCGGCCACTTGCGGCCAGTTCCGCGTCACGCGGGCTGATCCGCGTCATCACGGCGCGCAATTCCGCAAAACGGTGCGTTTGCGGCAAATCGGGATGCACCTGTTCGCTGCGATCGACAAAGCTGTTCACCGATGACAGGTCCTGGTCGTCAGGCGTCCAGCCCGCCAGGTCATGCGCAAAAACCGCGGCCCCGTCCTCGCGCCCCAGAAAGAAGGGATCGGATGCCGCAGCCGCCAGCACCGGATGATCAAGAGGCAGGCGTGCCAGCCCGCGCCCTTCGGCGCCATCCGCAAGCAAAGGCTTGCCGCGCCAGAAAAGGATGGTCCGGCTGGCAGGATCCGCCATCGCCCGGTCAAGCGCCGGCGCGTCGCCCCGCAGTTCGGCTGCCCGATCCAGACCCGATCCGCCGAATGTCACTGTTTCCGCGATTTTCATACTGCTCTTCGCCTTTTTTTCTCCGGTCGCTCGCGTCGGCCCGGTATGTTTCCGACGGGAGATTGGCACCGGCACCTACGGAATGCAAAGCATCGCGGTGAAAATTCCACGCTTTCGCTTTCAGGTAGTTTTTATTTGCGCTATGCTACCCTTGCTGGATACGACCGTGCCCCTCCACAACCGTTCCGCGCCCTTTGCATGTGGTCTGGCCTCGACCGGGGTCGATTTGGTTTGATTGATCGTGACTTTCTCTTCGCTTGAACATGACCCGCCCCATTCCTCTTCACGGTTGGCAGAAATCGACCTGCGGCTCATGCAGACAACCGATCTGCACGCCCACCTTCTGGCCTATGACTATTCCTCGGATCAGCCTGCGGACAGGATGGGGCTGGCACGGCTTGCCAGCCTGATCCACGCGGCACGGGCAGAGGTCGCGAATTGCCTTTTGCTGGATACCGGCGATTTCCTGCAGGGCAACGCCTTGGGCGATCTTTACGCCGATCCGCAACTGACGGATACCGAGCGGCCCCATCCGGTGATCGCGACGATGAACAGCCTTGGCTATGACGCGGCAACCCTGGGCAATCACGATTTCAACTACGGCCTCGACTTCCTTGGCCGCACCCTCGTGGGCGCGGCCTTTCCGCTGGTCTGCGCCAATGTCGCGCACAGGCTTGGGCGCGATCCCTGCGACGATGACACATGGCTGCCCCCCTGGACGATCCTGACACGCAGGGTCCGCGACAGGACCGGGGGATGGCATGACCTGCGGATCGGCATGATCGGCCTTCTGCCGCCGCAGATCGACATCTGGGACCGCCAGCACCTGGAGGGGCGGCTCAAGACACGAGACATGATACAGGCGGCACGCGCGCATCTGCCCGACATGCGCGCGGCGGGCGCCGACATCGTGGTGGTCCTCAGCCATTCCGGCATCGCGCCCGAAGACGGCAGAACCCGGATGGAGAACGCAGCCTTGCCGCTGGCTGCGCTTTCCGGGGTGGATGCGTTGCTTTGCGGGCACCAGCACCTGACCTTTCCCGGCCCCGCCTTTTCCGGGATCGAGGGCGTTGATGAAAAGGCCGGAACGATCCACGGGAAACCTGCCGTCATGGCGGGGTTCTGGGGTTCGCATCTCGGGGTGATCGACCTGACCCTGCGGCGCACCACCGATGGCTGGCATGTCAGCGACCATCGCAGCGCGTTGCGTCCGATCTACAAGCGCACCGAGGACCGCACGGGACGCGCGCTGGTGGGCGATGACGGCGCCGTGGTGGCCCTGGCCCGCGATGCGCATGCCAGAACCCTTGCCCATATGCGCCGCCCGATCGGCCACTGCAGCAAGCCGCTGCATTCCTTTTTTGCGCTGGTGGCCGATGATCCCTCGATCCAGCTGGTGGCCGAGGCGCAGCGCGCGCGCGTCGCCGCATTGCTGGCCGGAACGCGTGAAGGGGACCTGCCTCTTCTGTCCGCCGTCGCGCCCTTCAAGGCAGGTGGCGCAGCGGGGCCCGAGCATTTCACCGATGTTCCGGCCGGGCCGTTGAGAATCCGCAATCTGGCCGATCTCTATGCGTTTCCAAACCTGCTGACGGCGGTGCAGGTGACGGGTGAGGCCCTGTGCAACTGGCTGGAACATGCCGCCGGGCAGTTCAACAGGATCCAACCCGGCCTGCGCGACCAGATGCTCTGCAACCCCGACTTTCCCAGCTACAATTTCGATGTGATCTGCGGCCTGCGATACGTGATAGATCCGTCGCAGCCTGCGCGTTTCGCCCCGGACGGCAGGCTGCTGGACACCATGGCGCAGCGCGTGCGCGAGATCACGTGGAACGGGCGCGCCATTGCCCCGGACGACAGGTTCATCGTGGCGACCAACAGCTATCGCGCCGGCGGCGGTGGCGGCTTTGCCCAGTCTGTCGAGATGCGCGATGTGGCCCTGAACAGACCGACCCGCGGCGGTGCCGAAACCATCCGCGACGTGCTTGAGGCCTATGTCGCAGGGCGCGGGCTGATCACGCAGGTCACGCGTCCGGTCTGGCGGTTTGCGCCCGCACCCAGGACCTCGGCCCTGTTCGACAGCGCGCCCGCCGCAGCCGAGGCGCTTCATGATCTGAGCGGTGTCAGAATAGAAAGCGCAGGCTGGGCGCCACATGGGTTTGCGCGGTTCCGGCTGCATTTCTGACCCGCGGCCAATCGGCGGCAGGTGGGATACACCTGCTTGCAATGCAACGCAGCGCCGCCTATATGGGCGGTGAGAGGTTGGCGCGGGCAGGCACCTCGCCAACCCGGTCAGATCCGGAAGGAAGCAGCCGTAACGAGCCCCGCTTGGGTCGTTGTCCAGCCTCTCACCTTCATCCCCCGATGATCGCCGTTCAGACGCGGGCCTTGCGTCGGCCACTGAAACCCGCCAAGGATCGTGACTGATCGCGATCCCTGACGAAAGGCCATGATGCCCGCTGACAGCCCCATGCACGACGACAATGGCACGCTTGACGGGCTGGCGGCCTTGGGATGGTCCGCCCATTTCGCGGATCAATGCGGAAACGAGGGCAGCGAGGCGCTGCACCCCATGCGCATCATTTCCGTGCAGCGCGCGATGGCGACCGGTCTGGACGCGCAGGGCGAACGACCGCTCGGGTTTCCGCCGGAATTGCGGGCGGGCGGTCTGGCCGTCGGAGACTGGGTGCTGGTCGACCCCGAAACCGGGCGCATCGAGACGGTGCTCGAACGGCAATCGCTGCTCAGCCGCCGCGCCGCCGGGGTCGAGGCCAAGCCGCAACTCTTGGCTGCCAATGTGGACACGCTGTTCATCACCACCTCCTGCAATGCCGACTTCAATCCCGCCCGGCTGGAACGTTACCTCGTCCTTGCGCTGGATGCCGGGGTCGCCCCCGTGATCGTGCTGACCAAGACCGACCAGACAGACGATCCCCAACGCTATGTCGCCGAGGCCCGCGCCTTGTCGGACAAGCTGGCTGGCGTGATCGCGCTGAACGCCAAGGACCGCGCTCAGATCGCTGCTTTCTCGCAATGGTGCGGACCGGGGCGCACGGTGGCTTTTGTCGGATCGTCCGGGGTGGGGAAATCGACCTTGATCAATGCCTTGACCGGCAGCGTGCAGGCCACGGCAGACATGCGGCAGGATGATGCCAAGGGCCGGCATACGACAACCGCACGGTCCTTGCACCTGATCGAAGGCGGCGGTTTGGTCATCGACATGCCCGGCATGCGCGAACTGGGCCTGCATGATGTCTCGGGCGGGATCGACGAGCTGTTCGAGGATATCACCGCCCTGACCGGGCAATGCAAGTTCCGCGACTGCAAGCATGTCTCGGAACCCGGATGCGCGGTGCAGGCGGCCGTCGCAAGGGGTCAGCTTGACCCCGCGCGGCTGGACCGCTGGCGCAAACTGAAATCCGAGGACGCCCTGAACACGACCTCGATGACCGTCAGCCGCCGCCGCGCGCGTGCCCTGACACGGGCGCACAAGGCCGAATCGGACGCACAACGCAAGGCCAAGGGAAACAACCCGCCGCCTCAAAAGCCGCGCAAGGGCTGATCAGCGCCGCGACTTGCGCCGCGCGGCCATGGCCCAACGCATCTGATCTTCGGTCTCGATGGCGCATGGCCTGATACCGCGCAGCCTGTCCAGCGCGTGACCGGGCACCTCGCCTGCCTCGATCATCAGCCGCAGCGCGATCATGCCGGACCGGCCGCAGCCGCCCTTGCAATGCACCAACACACGCCCCCCACCCGACAGGGCGGACAGGATCTGTTCGCTCACGGCAGGCCAGCGCGACGCCGTTGCACCATCGGGCACACCGTAATCCGCAATCGGCAGATGCACCCAGCGGGCGCCGCTTTCCTGCATGATCTGTCCCAGATGCTCGGATCCGTTCTCGATCATCTCGATCCGTGTGGTCAGGCTGAGAACAATGGCGGGCCGCCAGGCGCGCAGATGATCCAGATCGCCGACGGGATCACCCAGCCGCCCCGGCAAGGGGGCAATGGCCAGGATACCGCCGGACACCGGCAAGGCATGGATCACAAGACCGGACATGTCAGAGCACGCGCGCCGCGAATGTGTCGCAGCGTGCCATCTGCCCGCTGTCATAGCCGATGGCGAACCAGCGCGCCCGCTGGGCACTGGTGCCATGGGTGAAGGTATGCGGCTGCGGCACCCGCCCGGCGCGGGCCTGAAGGCGGTCATCGCCGATCATCCGCGCGGCGTTCAGCGCCTCTTCCAGATCGCCGGGCTCCAGCAAGCCGTCCACGGCCCTTGCCCAGACGCCTGACAGGCAATCGGCCTGCAATTCCAGCCGCACGGTCAGGGCGTTGCCCTCGGCGGTGCTGGCGGCCTGCCGGGCACGGTGGACCTGGCCCAGAATGCCCATCTCGTTCTGGATGTGATGGGCCACCTCATGGGCGATCACGTAGGCGGCGGCGAAATCGCCCTTGGCCCCCAGTTGCCGTGACAGCGTCGCGAAGAAATCGGTATCCAGATAGGCCTTGCGATCGGCGGGGCAGTAGAACGGCCCCGTCGCCCCGGATGCGCCGCCGCAGGGGCTTTGCGTCACGCCGGAATAGAGCACCAGAACCGGCGGCTGATAGCTGCGACCTGCCTGATCCTGCATGATCTGCGACCAGACCTGTTCGGTCGTGGCCAGAACCCGGCCTGCGAACTCTGCCGCCTGCTGTTCCTCGGGGGTGGGGGCGGTTTGCGTTATCTGGCTGCGCGTGTCCTGATCCTGCAGAAGCGGCGTTACGTCGATCCCGGCGAAATAGCCGATGGCCAGCACCAGCAGCAGACCGACACCGCCGATCCTGGCACCGCCACCGCCCATGCGGCGTTGTCCGCGCCGGTCTTCGATATTGCGGCTGCGCCGCACGTCCTTCAACCGCATGGTCGATCCCCCCCGGAACCCAGTCTGGTGCTGCCAGACTACACCAAAGGCGAGATGCGAAAAGCCCGGATTCACCGCGGCGATGTCTGGACGCGGGCGGGCCGATTGCCTAGGTTGACATCTGTTCCCTGAGCCCGAGGCCCCATGACCCAGACCCCAGAAACCGGCTACCGCGTTCTGGCCCGCAAGTACCGGCCCGAAACCTTTGCCGATCTGGTGGGGCAGGATGCGATGGTGCGCACGCTGCGCAACGCCTTTGCCGCTGACCGTATCGCCCAGGCCTTCATCATGACGGGGATCCGGGGGACGGGCAAAACGACGACCGCCCGGATCATCGCCAAGGGCATGAACTGCATCGGTGTCGATGGCACCGGCGGGCCGACGACCGACCCCTGCGGGACATGTGAACATTGCGTGGCGATCATGGAAGGCCGCCATGTCGACGTGATGGAGATGGACGCCGCATCGCGCACCGGCGTGGGCGACATCCGCGAGATCATCGAAAGCGTGCATTACCGGGCGGCTTCGGCGCGCTACAAGATCTACATCATCGACGAGGTGCACATGCTCTCGACCAGCGCGTTCAACGCGCTGCTCAAGACGCTGGAAGAACCGCCCGCCCATGTGAAGTTCATCTTCGCCACGACCGAGATCCGCAAGGTGCCCGTCACCGTGCTGTCGCGGTGCCAACGCTTCGACCTGCGCCGGATCGAACCCGAGGTGATGATCGCCCTGCTGCGCAAGATCGCGGCAGCAGAGGGTGCGCAGATCACCGATGACGCGCTGGCGCTGATCACCCGTGCGGCCGAGGGATCGGCGCGGGATGCCACATCGCTGCTGGACCAGGCGATTTCCCACGGCGCGGGCGAAACCACCGCCGATCAGGTGCGCGCCATGCTGGGGCTGGCCGATCGTGGGCGTGTGCTGGACCTGTTCGACATGATCATGCGCGGCGATGCCGGTGGCGCGCTGTCCGAACTGGGCGCGCAATATGCCGATGGCGCCGATCCGATGGCGGTGCTGCGGGACCTGGCCGAGGTGACGCATTGGATTTCGGTGGTCAAGATCACGCCGGATGCGGCCGAAGATCCCACCGTCGGCCCGGATGAACGCGCGCGCGGGCAGGACATGGCCGATCGTCTGCCCCTGCGGGCATTGGCGCGGATGTGGCAGATGTTGCTCAAGGCGCTGGACGAGGTGGCACAAGCCCCCAATGCGATGATGGCGGCCGAGATGGCCGTGATCCGGCTGACCCATGTGGCCGACCTGCCAACGCCGGAGGAACTGGTACGCAAGCTGCCGGATCTGCCGCCCCCCTCGCCCGGCGGCGGCCCTTCGGGCGGTGGCATGTCGGCAGGCCATGCCGAGGGGGCCGCACAGGCCATGACACGCGGCGGCAGCGTGCCGTCCGGCGGCGGCGGTTCCGGCAATACCGTGCAAGCCGTGGCACTGGATGCCGAGCAGGCGCTGGCCCGTTTTCCGACATTCGATCACGTGATCGACCTGATCCGTGCCAATCGCGATGTGAAACTGCTGGTCGAGGTGGAAACCGGCATGCGCCTGGCGGCCTATCGCCCCGGCCGGATCGAATTCGTCCCGGCCGAAAGTGCCGCGCATGACCTGGCCCAGCGGCTGGGACAGCGGCTGCAACTGTGGACCGGGAACCGCTGGGCGGTCAGCGTGGTCAATGACGGCGGTGCCGCCACCATCGCCGAGGCCCGCGACACGGCCGAGGCCGAACTGAAGGCGAAAGCGGAAGCGCATCCGATGGTCAAAGCCGTGCTGAGCGCCTTCCCGAAGGCGCGGATCACCGAGATTCGCAGCCCCGACAAGCTGGCCGCCGAGGCAGAGGCCCAGGCCCTGCCCGAGGTCGAGGATGAATGGGACCCGTTCGAGGACGATTGAAACACGGCGCCGGCGTTGCCGGACGGGCCGCAGATGCAAACAGGAGAGAAAGACGATGCTGAAGGGACTAGGTGGTCTTGGCGACATGGCCAAGATGATGAAGGCCGCGCAGGAAATGCAGCAGAAGATGGCGCAGCTTCAGGAAGAGATGCACCAGATGACGGTGACGGGCGAGTCCGGCGCAGGCCTGGTCAAGGCCACCTGCACCGTGAAGGGCGAGTTGAAAAGCCTTGATATCGACCCCTCGATCTTTTCTGCCGATGACAAGGAAGTGGTCGAGGACCTGATCCTTGCGGCGATCAAGGATGCGCAGGGCCGCGCCTCGGAAAAGGCGAAGGAAGAGATGGGCAAGCTGACCGAAGGCATGGGCCTGCCCAAGGACATGAACCTGCCGTTCTGATCAGGCAGGATCACCATAAATGAGCGCAAATCGCGAGATCGAGGCCCTGATCGACATGATGGCCCGGCTTCCGGGTCTTGGTCCGCGATCGGCCCGCCGGGCCGTGCTGCACCTGATCCGCAAGCGCGCCTTGCTGATGACCCCGCTTGCCGACCTGATGCGGGAGGTCGCGGCCTCGGCGCGCGAATGCCTGAACTGCGGCAATATCGGCACCGGCGACATCTGCGATATCTGCGCCTCGGACAAACGGGCCAATGGCATGATCTGCGTGGTCGAGGATGTGGCGGATCTTTGGGCGCTGGAACGCTCCGGCGTCTTCAAGGGGCGCTATCACGTGCTGGGGGGGACCTTGTCCGCACTGGACCAGGTCGGTCCCGAACAGCTGCGCATCCCGCGGCTGGTGGACAGGGTCGACAGTGAAGGCGTGAGCGAGGTGATCCTGGCGCTGAATGCCACGGTCGATGGGCAGACCACGGCCCATTACATCGCCGATCAGCTTGAAGGGCGGGTGACGCTGACCTCGCTTGCGCAGGGCGTGCCGATCGGGGGCGAGCTGGATTACCTGGACGACGGCACGATCACGGCCGCGCTGAACGCAAGACGCAAGGTCTGAGGCCCGCGTTCGGCGCAGGCTTCCCGCGGCGAGGGCTGCAATGGATATTTGAAGCAAGAAGAAACAGGCGCGCGCAAGATGATCCCGCGCGCGCCGCTTTGTCAGATCACGACAACATCCAGCGGCGGGAAGCCGTTGAAACAGACCGAGGAATAGGTCGAGGTATAGGCCCCGCAGTTGCGGATGATGAAACGATCGCCCGCGCGCAGGCCCAGAGGCAGTTGCACGGGACGCTTTTCATAAAGCACGTCGGCGCTGTCGCAGGAGGGGCCGGCCAGGATGCAGGGGCCGGTTTCCTCGTGATCGCGGTCGGTGATGAACTGGTAGCGGATCGCCTCGTCCATGGTTTCGGCCAGACCCGAGAACTTGCCGATGTCCAGGTAGACCCAGCGGCAGATGTCATCCTCGGACTTGCGCGACACCAGCATCACCTCGGCGGCGATCATGCCGGCCTCGGCCACCATGCCGCGACCGGGTTCGGCCATGATGCGGTCGGCCCCCTGGAACCGCGCCTCGACCATCTCCATCACGTGGGCGGCGTAAGCGGTCGGCGCCTCGATTTCCTCGCCGTAGAAGGCGGGGAAACCGCCGCCGATGTTCAGCAGGTCCAGATCGAAACCGGCGGCGCGGGCGGTGGCCCAGGCGGCGGCAACGTGATCCAGGGTGCTGGTCCACATCTCGGCGCGGCGGGTCTGGCTGCCGACATGGAAGGACATGCCGACGGGTTTCAGCCCCAGATCGGTGGCGCGTGTCATCAGCGGCACGACCATTTCGGGCGCACAGCCGAATTTGCGGCTGAGCGGCCAGTCAGCCTCGGTCGAGCCGACGAGAAGACGGATGTAGACCTGCGCGCCGGGCGCATGAATGGCAAGCTTCTCAAGCTCTTCTTCGGCATCGGCGGCGAAGATGCGGATACCGGCCGCATGGGCAAAGGCGATGTCGGAGGCGCGCTTGACCGTGTTGCCATAGGAAATGGTTTCGGGCCGCGCGCCCAGGCTCAGGCAAAGCTCGATCTCGCCGCGCGAGGCGGCATCGAAATGGCTGCCTTCGGCGATCAGGGTCGACAGGATGCCGCGTGCGGGGTTGGCCTTGACGGCATAGTGGATGTCGGCGCGGCCCAGCCCTGCCTTGAGCGCGCGATATTGATCGGCGACGATCTGCGTGTCCAGCACAAGGGTGGGGCGGTCAAAACGCGACTGCCGGATGAAATTTTCGATACGATGGGATGCGCGGACGGCGTCGCCGCCCAGCTGGGGGTTCACGTAGGCGTTCATGGTCATCTCCAATAGACCCGGATCAAAGACCCGACCAGTTCAACAGGAGACGTTACCGTCGCTACGTAAACACTGAGGGTTGATCCCTCGGCCAGAGGCGCGTGCGTTGGCGTCTATATTTGCGCATTTAGGGCCAGCGCAAAATTCGCGCAAGATATTTTCCGAAGCGCCTGAAAAAATAATCTCAGCGCTTTCCGCCAGCAGGGTCACGCCGGCAAGGCGGCCTGTTGCGCCCATTCGGGCAAGCTGCGTCCAAGGGCCAGTTCCGCGCCCAGACGGCCCAGTTCATCGCTGCATTTCGCGCCACGCCCACACCCGCCCACCGCCACCGAGAGGCGCGGCCCCACCCGTTCCAGCGCGGGGATATTCCGGGGCGTAAAGGTCGTGATGCAAGGCTGGACATGGCTTGAGGTCACGCGCAAGCCGGGCATGCGGGCGCGCACCTGGTCCGCAAGCATCCGCCCTACGGCAGGATTGCCCCCTGAACGGAACCAGTCCTTGATGTCCTGGGTGTCGCGCAGGATCACATCCACCGTGTCACCCCCCATCTTGAGATAGACGCGCCCGTCAGGATAGCGGATCGGCGGCAGCAGATAGGGATCGTTGCCATCCGGTTCCAGCCAGATGAGCGAGGGCATGGCAGCAAGGCGCGCGGCCTCTTCCGCATCAAGTTCGAGCAGAACGACCGTACGCGCATAGACGGTCAGCGGCAGTGGTTCCGACAGGATCATGTTGGCGAAACCACCAGCCGCCACAAGCGCCTGGTTGGCCAGAACATCGCCCTGATCGGTCCTGATCCGCAGGCCCGCCGGTGTTTCGTCAAGGCCCAGAACCGTATCTGGCAGGATCCTTGCGCCAGCCTGTTCGGCAATCCGTATCTGTGCCCGCACGAGGACCCGGGGATTGATATGGCCCGCGCCTTGCGTTTCGTGCAGCGCCAAGGTGCCGGGGTCGAAACGGAAGAAGGGGAAACGCCCGGCCAGGTCCTGCCCCTGCAGCACCTCGCATGGCAGGTTTCCCTGCTGCTGCACCGCGCGGAGGCGCGCGATATAGGGGCTGCCTTCGTCCCCGGCCATGACCGTTCCCGTCTGGTGAAAGAACCGCAATCCGCTATCGGCTTCAATCTGGTGATAGCGGGCGATGCTGGCCTGGCTGGCGCGGCTCCAGAATGGCCAGGGATCCAGGGCGCGCGTGATCCGACCCTCGTCATAATGGCTGGCGAAAACGCCGGGATGTGTGGCCTTGTCCTGCGGTTCGGGCGGACCGATCAGCACCACGGCATGCCCGGCCTGTGCCAGGTGGCGGGCGGCGGCCGCACCGATCATTCCGGCACCAATCACGGCTATGACCATCACGTTCTCCGATCTGCTGTCGCCCGGAAGATTGCCCGAAGCCATTGCCCTCTGCCAAGCCCGATCCGGGCGCCTAAATGAAAAAGCCCGGACGCATGGTCCGGGCTTTCTTTCTTTGCCGAAAACGGCGGCTCAGCGGCGGCCGTCCTCGTCTTCGTCATCCTCGTCGTCATTGTCCGGCAGGTTGAAGAAGCTGTCGGCGTCGTACTTGGTTTCCGGCTTGTCGTCCTCGTCATCCTGACGCAGGGTGAATGTCTCAAGCCCTTCGATGGCCGTCGGCATACGCGGGCCGTCATCCATGCTCAGCGACTGTTCGGTGCTGACCAGCTTGCGGCGTTCGTCATCCGACATCACCACACCGTCGGCGGCGCGCTTGGCGGCGGCCTTCTGCACGGCTGCATCCAGTTCGGACTGTTTGCACAGGCCAAGGGCGACCGGGTCGATCGGCGAGATATTGGCGATGTTCCAATGGGTACGCTCGCGAATCGCCTGGATCGTCGGCTTGGTGGTGCCCACCAGCTTGCCGATCTGGCCGTCGCTCAGCTCAGGGTGGAACTTGACCAGCCAGTAGATCGCGGCCGGACGATCCTGACGCTTGCTCAGCGGAGTGTAGCGCGGACCGCGGCGCGTTTCCTCGCCCACGGCGGCGGGGTTGAACTTGAGCTTCAGCTTGTGGAGCGGATTGGCCTGACCCTTGTCGATCTCTTCCTGCGTCAGTTGGTTGTTCGCGATGGGGTCGAACCCTTTCACGCCTGCTGCAACGTCACCATCGGCAATGCCCTGCACTTCCAGCTCGTGCATCCCGGTGAAATCGGCGATCTGCTTGAAGCTCAGCGTGGTGTTGTCCACCAGCCAGACGGCGGTGGCCCTGGCCATGATCGGTTTGGTCATGTCATCATCTCCTTGACCCGAATGCGCCCCTTCTCGGCAAATCTTTCCCGCCGCCTGAAAAGGCTGCCCTTTGCGGGGCGGGTTACCGTTGTCGGGGAACTTGCCGGGTATATAGTGGAGAAGGCTTGCCAAGAAAAGCCCGAATGCACCTGACCGTCCTTGCCAGTGAACGGAGCCCGCGATGCCCGCCCTTTACCGATTGATCCTGACGCTTGCCCTGGCGTTGTGCATGAGCCCCCCCTCGCCCGGTCTTGCCGATGGCGAGAGGCCGGGCAATTTCGACTATTACGTGATGTCGCTCAGTTGGTCACCGAACTGGTGCGCGCTGGAAGGCGACGCGCGCAGATCCCCGCAATGCCGTGAGGACAGCGGCCATGGTTGGGTGCTGCATGGGTTGTGGCCGCAGTATCATCGGGGATGGCCAAGCTATTGCCGCACGACCGAACCGCAGCCAAGCCCCGCCATGACCGCGGCGATGGCCGACATCATGGGCACATCGGGATTGGCATGGCATCAATGGCGCAAGCATGGGGTTTGCAGCGGACTGTCTGCCACGGCCTATTTCGACCTGTCGCGCCGCGCCTATGCCAGCATCACCCGCCCGGCCGTGTTCCGCAATCTGGACAAGCCCGTGCGCTTGCCCGCCCGGCTGATCGAAGAGGCATTCCTCAAGGAAAATGACCAGCTAGAGCCGGACATGTTTACGGTCACCTGTCGCGATGGCCGGATACAGGAGGCCAGGATCTGCCTTTCGAAAGACCTGACCCCCGTGCCATGCGGTCGCGACGTGGTGCGCGACTGCACGCTCAAGGATGCCTTGTTCGATCCGCTGCGCTGAGACGGATCAGACCAGCAGATCGTCCGGCGACACGCCGGATGTCACGGCGGTCTTGAACCAGGCAGGCTGGCGGCCCTTGCCGGTCCAGGTGATGCTGGCGTCATCGGGATGGCGATACTTGGGCGCTGCCGGCTTGCGACGGGCCTTGCCCTGCGTGGCACCGGTCAATTCAGACAGCGAAAAACCCATTTCGCGGGCTTTTGCCTCGAGCGCTGCAAGCGCCTGAGTTTTCTGGCGCTCTTCAAATCCTTCGATAGCCTTCGTTACTTTCTTCTGAAGGACTTTCAGTTCTGTCAGCGACATTTCTTCAAGGTCGATCTGTTCCATTACGGTCACATCCATTGTTGTCGGTCGAGGCAGCACTGACTTTTACAAAAATGACCGCCCGGCACCATAGAAAAATTAATCGTTCAGACCTTTTTACATACAGCGAGATTTTTGAAAGGCCAAATGAATTTGGCAGAGCTGCGGAAATAGATCTTCACCATGTTTTTGTCGGTCTCTTTCAAGTTCAAATGGCTGAAGGGGTAATCGCAAAACGTGCACATACATTAATTTGACAATTTAAACGCTAAAAACCACGGTCAAAACAGTGGCGCCCAAATCATGACAAACGGTTGTTTCGTGACAAAAAAAGGGGGGCGTTGCCCCCCTTTCATCATGACTGGACCGGTTTGACTTACAGCGTCAGGATCGTGCTGCCCGTCGTTTGCCGACCTTCAAGTGCGCGATGCGCTTCTGCGACCTGATCAAGCGGGAAGCGCTGATCGATCCGAATCGACACATCGCCGGAAAGCACTTTATCAAAAAGGTGCCCTGCCATTTTCTGGCAAGCCGCATGATCACCGATATGGGTGTATACAGTGGGTCGCGTCAGTTGCAGCGATCCCTTGGCGCCCAGAATGCCCAGATCGAAAGGCGGCACCTTGCCGGAGGCATTTCCAAAGGAAATCATCATGCCAAGCGGGCGCAAACTGTTGAGAGAACCCTCGAATGTATCCTTTCCGACAGCGTCCATGACAACATCAACGCCTTTACCGTCCGTCAATTCGCGCACCTTCGCGGCGAAATCGCCCTCGCGGTAATTCAGGCAATGCGTTGCGCCATGATCCAGCGCCAATCGGCATTTATCATCCGTGCCAGCGGTGCCGATCAGGGTGATCCCCTCGGACCGGGCCCATTGGCAGGCGATCAGGCCAACCCCGCCTGCGGCTGCATGAAACAGCACGGTATCCCCGCGCTTGAGGGGCACGGTACGATGAAAAAGATACTCGACCGTCAGACCTTTCAGCATCATGGCCGCACCCTGTTCGAAGGAAATGCCTTCAGGCAGGGGGCAGACCTGCGCGGCCGGCATCACGCGCGCCTCGCAATAGGCGCCGGGCGGTTGCGAGGTATAGGCCGCGCGATCGCCCACCTTGAGATGGGTCACCCCTTCGCCCACGGCCTCGATCACGCCGGCGCCTTCCATGCCAAGGGCATGAGGCAGCGGCAAGGGATAGAGACCGGTGCGCTGATACACATCGATGAAGTTCAGCCCGCAGGCATGGTGCCGAATGCGCACCTGTCCGGGTCCCGGTTCGCCAAGCGCGCGATCCACCAGTTTCATGTTTTCGGGTCCGCCGAATTCTTCGATTACAACGGTTCTTGCAACGGTCGTCATTGGGTTTCCTCTTCCCTCGTCCTTGCACGCTTGATTTGCGGCAATGTGTTCTTTTACTTGGTAATCACGCCACTTTCAGAACGATCTTTCCGATATGCCCGCTTGCCTCCATCCGGGCATGGGCCGCCGCGGCCTGGTCCAGCGGGAATTCGCTATCCATCACCGGGGCCACGCGCCCGGCATCCAGCAGCGGCCAGACATCCGCCCGCAGCGCATCCGCGATGCGCGCCTTGGCCAGATCGCTTTGCGGACGCAGCGTGCTGCCCGTCATCGTCAGGCGGCGGCGCATCAGATCGCTGAAATTCACCTCGACCTTCGCGCCTTGCAGGAATGCGATCTGCACCAGACGCCCGTCATCGGCCAGGGCACGGAAGTTGCGGGGAATATAGAGGCCGCCCACCATATCAAGGATCAGATCGGCGCCACCCTCAGCGCGCATCACCTCGACGAAATCCTCGTCGCGGTAGACGATGGCGCGCTCTGCGCCAAGATCCAGACAGGCCTTTGCCTTTTCTTCCGAACCAACCGTCACGAAGACCCGCGCGCCAAAGGCACAGGCCAGCTGGATCGCTGTTGTCCCGATCCCGCTGGAGCCGCCATGGATCAGGAACCGCTCTCCCGCGCGCAGGCCGCCCCGCTGAAAGACATTGGACCAGACCGTAAAGAAGGTCTCGGGCAGGCAGGCCGCCTGCTTCAGGTCCATGCCCTTGGGCACGGGCAGGCAATGGGCTGCGGGTGTGGCCACGTATTCGGCATAACCGCCGCCGGGCAGCAGCGCGCAGACTTGGTCGCCCAGCGCGATGCCGCTGACGCCTTCGCCCAGGGCCACGACTTCGCCCGCGCCTTCAAGACCGGGCAGATCGCTGGCGGTCGGGGGTGGCGCATAAAGACCCGCGCGCTGCAAGGCGTCGGGGCGGTTCACGCCGGCATAGGCCAGCTTGAGAACGACCTGACCGGCTGCGGCCTCGGGGATGGGTCTTGTGCAAGGCTTGAGGACTTCCGGCCCGCCTGGTTCAGAGATCTCGACGGCACGCATTGTCTGGGTCATGTTGTTTCCTTCATTATTTGGCACCGCCATTCCAGCGGCCAGGCCAACCACCTTCGGGCGCCCCTTTTCCGGGCGCGCGTATTTTCCCAAGAACCGCGATAGGTGCGGCCAGAAGAGAGCTCAAGGCCTTGTTGTCGCGCACGGTTGCCTTGAACTTTTCAAAGCGCATCACATCGTCGATCCGACGGTCCAGGAAATCCCAGGTCGCTTGGTGTCCAAGCGAATCATCGCCCAGCCAGAAGAGGACCGTTGCGCCATAGACGCCCGAAAGCGTGGCGCGCTTTGTGTACCAGTTGATATCGTCCGAGGTGTCACCCAGCGTGGTCCAGATCAGATCGCAGGTGTTCCAGATCGCGCGCGCCCCATCGGCCGCATAGACGGGCAGCGAAAACAGCGTGGTGCCGCGCCGCACGGCTTCCTTGTCATCGGCCGCTTCCAGCCGGTACCGCACGGCAAGCGCCACACGGTCGCGAAACCGCATCGTCGACAGATCAGCCTGCTGCAGACGTTCAAGCATCAGGGCGTCGCCGCGGGCATGATAGGCCAATGCCAGATCCACGGCGCCACGGGGGCAAGCGGCGCGCGCGGCGGCACGGTCGATCCCGGTATCGGCTATGGCAGCGGCGAAACTGGCCTCGGACCAGCCATCGAAGGGCACATGCATCAGGGCCGCATCCAGCAGGCGGTCTTTCACATCTGTCTCTGTCATCAGGGGTTCCTTCCTGTGCACAAGGCCCGATAGGGTGCATCGGGCTTACCCTAGACAAGTAGGGCGCGCTTTGCTATACGGCCACCTCCTGCAAATTCTTGCAACTCAAACTTAGAAAGGTGGTGAAAACCACATGCAGGTTAGTGTTCGTGACAACAATGTCGATCAGGCCCTTCGGGCTCTGAAGAAAAAGCTGCAGCGTGAAGGCGTATTCCGCGAAATGAAGCTCAAGCAACATTTCGAGAAGCCGTCCGTCAAGAAAGCGCGCGAGAAAGCTGAAGCCGTTCGTCGTGCCCGTAAACTGGCGCGCAAGAAAGCCCAGCGTGAAGGCGGCCTTTAAGGCATCCTTCTTCAACAGCTTGAACGCTATTGAAAACGACCCCCGTGCCCTGCGCCCGGGGGTTTGTTTTTTGGCGCGGCCGCAATGTCCCATGATGGGACATTGATCCAGCCCTTGAATATCAAGTGGTTAGAATTCCGCGTTTACCGCATTTCAACCTTTGACCCCAAAACCGGCCTGTCGGCCACCGCCCGAGGACGTGATGGGTCAGACCCGCCAGCGGCGCAGCACGCGCGCAATCCGCAGGCCGAAACGGCGCGCGGTTTCCAGATCGCCGGGTTCCACCATCAGCGTCTTGTCGCGTGACGAGGTGGCCCCAAGCCCAAGCCAGACGCCGCTTTCGTTGATGCCGGGATTGGCCTTGTTGGCAGGCGCGCCGATCTGATCCTGACCGACCCAGACCATGCCATGCTGTGCGGCGAAGATGCTCAACTGGATCAGGGTGTTCAGCTTGTCGCCACCGGGAAAGGTCGCCACGGTGAAGCCTGCCGCGATCTTGTCGGCCCAGCCCTGCTTGGCCCAGATCTCACCCGTCTCATCCATGAAGGCTTTGAACCCGGCGGCGGCGCTGCCCATGTAGGTGGGCGCGCCCATCACGATGCCGTCGGCCTCGTCCAGGGCCTGCCAGTCGACCTTGCCCATCGCCTCGACATCGATCAGGCGGGCGTCGCATCCCCCCTCGCCCAGCGCGGCGGCAATCACTTCGGCCAGACGCCTTGTATGGCCTCGGCCCGAGGCATAGGGGATCGCTACATTCGCCATGATTATCGTCCCTCGGACAGGATCATGTCGGCGGCCTTTTCCGCGATCATGATCGTGGGTGAATTGGTATTGCCGGAGGTGATGCGCGGCATCACGCTGGCATCGACCACACGCAGGCCGCCGATCCCGCGCAGGCGTAAAGCGCCATCGAGCGGGGCGTCGTCATCCGTGCCCATGCGGACCGTGCCGACGGGGTGAAAGATCGTCGTGCCGATATCGCCTGCGGCTTTCATCAAGTCCTCTTCGGTCTGCGCGGTCAGACCCGGCTTCATTTCGTCGGGCGCATATTTCGCCATCGGCGCCTGCGCCATGATATGCCGCGCCTGACGGATCGCATCGACGGCAACGCGGCGGTCGCCCTCGGTGCTGAGGTAATTGGGCGCGATGCGCGGGGCATCGCGGGGATCGTTGCTGGTAATCTCGACCGTGCCACGGCTTTCGGGGCGCAGGTTGCAGACGCTTGCGGTCATGGCCGGGAAATCATGCAAGGGCTGGCCGAAGGCCTCCAGCGTCAGGGGCTGGACGTGATATTCCAGGTCCGGTGTTTCCAGATCCTCGCGCGAGCGGGAGAAAGCGCCCAGCTGGCTTGGCGACATGGACATCGGGCCGGTGCGGCGCAGCACATATTCCAACCCGATCCGGGCCTTGCCCAGAACCGAATTGGCCATCGTGTTCAGCGTCGTGGCACCTTTCAGTTTCCACGCGCAGCGCAGTTGCAGATGGTCCTGAAGGTTCGCGCCAATGCCGGGAATGTCGCGGATCACGTCGATCCCGTGGCGGGCCAGCACCGAGGCGGGCCCCAGCCCCGAGAGTTGGAGGATCTGCACCGATCCGATGGCACCTGCGGACAGGATCACCTCGGCCCGTGCCCTTGCTGTCCTGACCTGCCCGCCCTGCAGGTATTCGACACCGACGGCGCGGCCTTGTTCGATCAGCACGCGGCGCGTCTGCGCATGGGTTTCCACCTGCAACCCCTGCCCCGTGCGCGTACGCAGAAAGGCCCGCGCGGTGTTCATCCGCCAACCGCTGCGCTGGTTGACCCGGAAATATCCCACGCCTTCGTTGTTTCCGGTGTTGAAATCGGTGGTCTCGGGCAGGCCCGCCGCGACGGCTGCGGCCTTCCAGTCGTCCAGCACATCCCAGTGCAGGCGCTGGTTTTCGACCCGCCATTCACCGCCCGCACCGTGCATGTCGCTTGCGCCTTCGACGAAATCCTCGGATTTCCTGAAATAGGGCAGCACATCATCCCAGCCCCAGCCGGTCAGCCCCATCTGCCGCCAGCCATCATAATCCGCCGCCTGACCGCGCAGATAGAGCATCCCGTTGATCGACGAACAGCCCCCCAGCACCTTGCCGCGCGGATAGATCAGGGATCGCCCGTTCAGACCCGGTTCTTCGGCTGTGCGATACATCCAGTCGGTGCGCGGATTGCCGATGCAATAGAGGTATCCCATCGGGATATGAATCCAGTGATAGGCATCGGTTCCGCCCGCTTCCAGCAGAAGCACCCGGTGGCCCGCATCCGTCAGCCGCTTGGCCAGAACGCAGCCCGCGCTGCCCGCGCCGACGATGATGTAATCCCAGGTCATGCCATTCCTCCGTTGCGGGGCAATCTGGGCGAAGGGCGGGGCAAAGGCAACGGCTGGCGCGGGTCCATGCCGTGTCAGACCGGGATCGCGGTGGTCTTGAACACCGTCCGCAAGGCAAAGCTGCTCTGCATCTGGGCGACCCCCGGCAAGCGCGAGAGATGCTGGCGATGGATACGGGCGAAATCCTCGGTATCCTCGGCCACGATCTTGAGGATGTAATCCGCCGTGCCGGCCATCAGGTGACATTCCAGCACGTCAGGAATGCGCGACACCGCCTTTTCGAAGGCATCCAGCAGATCATCCGCCTGACCGGACAGCGTGATCTCGACAAAGACCAGCGTGGGCAGGCCCATCTTGCGCCTGTCCAGAAGGGCCACGTAACTGCTGATGTATCCTTCTTCCTCCAGCCTCTGGACCCGGCGGTGACAGGCCGAGGCCGAGAGGTTCACCTCTTCCGACAGGTCGGCATTGGAAATGCGGCCCTTGCGCTGAAGAACGGAAAGAATGCGGCGATCTGTCGGGTCAAGCGCCATGAAACGAAGATTCCTTCGATGAAGTGCCATTTGAATCGAAGGATATCCGCAAAGCCCCTGAAAATGCGACCCCGAATTCAAACGATTTGCGCAGGCTCTGCGTCATGATGGTGCCAAATAAACACCAAGGGAGAGAGACCAATGAAAATCGGATGCCCGAAAGAGATCAAGCCGCAGGAATTCCGCGTCGGCATGACGCCCAATGCCGCGATGGAGGCTGTGGCGCACGGCCATACGGTGCTGATCGAGACCGGCGCCGGGGTGGGTGCAGGCTTTGCCGATGCCGACTATGTCGCGGCCGGCGCGACGATCGTTGCGACCGCCGCAGATGTGTTCGCCCAGTCCGACATGATCGTGAAGGTCAAGGAACCGCAGGCGGGCGAGCGCAAGATGCTGCGCGAAGGGCAGTTGCTGTTCACCTATCTGCACCTTGCGCCGGACCCGGATCAGACCCGTGACCTTCTCGCCTCGGGCTGCACCGCGATTGCCTATGAAACCGTGACCGATCGTTCCGGCGGCCTGCCGCTGCTGGCGCCCATGTCCGAAGTGGCGGGGCGGCTGGCCCCGCAGGTCGGTGCCTGGACGCTGCAGAAGGCCAATGGCGGGCGCGGCGTTCTGATGGGCGGTGTGCCGGGCGTGGGGCCGGCGCGGGTGCTGGTGATCGGCGGCGGTGTCGTGGGCACGCATGCGGCCAAGATCGCGGCAGGCATGGGGGCGGATGTGACCGTGCTGGACCGGTCATTGCCGCGGCTGCGTTATCTGGACGATGTGTTCGGGGGGCAGTTCAAGACGGGCTATTCCTCGGCCGGGTTGCTGGCGGAACTGTTGCCGCAGGCCGATATGGTGGTGGGCGCGGTGCTGATCCCCGGTGCGGCGGCACCCAAGCTGATCAGCCGCGCGCAACTGGGCATGATGAAGCCCGGTGCGGTGCTGGTGGATGTGGCGATCGACCAGGGCGGGTGTTTCGAGACCTCGCGCGCCACGACCCACCAGGACCCGATCTACGAGGTGGACGGGATCATGCATTACTGCGTGGCCAACATGCCGGGTGCGGTGGCGCGCACCTCGACCCTGGCACTGGGGAACGCGACGATGCCCTTCATGCTGGCACTGGCCGACAAGGGATGGAAGCGCGCCTGCGCGGAGGATCCGCATCTGCTGGCCGGGCTGAACGTGCATGCGGGGCAGCTGACCTATGCCGCCGTGGGCGAGGCGCTGGGGATCGCGACGGTCGATCCGAAAACGCTGGTGGCGTGACATGCGGGGGCGCGGCGGGTGATCCTGCCGCGCCCCGTCGCCTCAGGTCAGGGTCCAGAAGTGGAACAACAGACCGGACAGGAAAGCGCCGGAGAGCGATAGCGCGATATAGAGCGTGAAGACACCCGGCCGCACCAGTGCCCAGACGGCGATGGCCGCAGGCAACGAGGTCACCCCGCCTGCCACCAGAAAGGCCAGCCCCGCCCCCGGTGCCATGCCCTGTGCCACAAGCCCGCCAACCAATGGCAGGGCCGCGTAGCCGTTCAGATAGGCCGGCACGCCGACAAGCGTTCCAATCGCGATCGGGGCAATTCCGCTGCCACCCAGAACCGATGTCACGGTTTGCGCCGGCACGAAGGCCAGCATCAGGCTTTCCAGCAGGAAGGCCAGAAACAGCCATTTGGTCAGGAACAGCGTGGTGTTCAGGGCCTCGCGCCCGAATTTCACCCGCCGTGCGGCATCTTCCCAGAACCGCCAGACCACAGGCTTGGGCGCGCGCACCTTGGCGCCGCCACAGCCGCCATTGCCGATCCCGTCCCGCAGGGGCATGGCCAGACCGCCCGCTTTCGTCACCCAATGCACCACGCTGCCACCCATCAGGCCAAGCCCGATGGCGGCCAGCGTCTTGGCGATGGCGAATTCCAGCCCCAGAACGCCGGTGGTCAGGGCGAACATCGACGGATCCATGACGGGCGAGGCCAACCAGAAGGCCATGACCGCCGACAGGGGAACCCCCATCGCCAGAAGCGCCGCGATCAGCGGGATCACCCCGCAGGAACAGAAGGGCGACAGCGCGCCCGCCAGCGCCGCCATCACGATCATCAGGGCAGGCGCCCCGGTGAAGGCGCGGGCGATCAGATTGTCCGCCCCCGTCGCCCCGGCCCATGCGGCAATCCCGATGGAGAGCAGAAGGAACGGCGCGGTCTTGAGCAGCGCCGCCACCGCGAATTGAGCCGAGGCCTGCGCCTGCGCCGCATCCGTCACGGCCAACACGGCAAGGATCAGCGCCGAGGCCAGCCAGACCCGGTGTTTGGCCCAGATCAGTCGCGCCAGAACGGCGGGGTGGCGCGGGTCTACAGCGGCATCAGTCATCTCTATTTCCCTAATTTATTGGTTTCTTTTTGCAAATAATTCAGGCCACCTTGCACGTCTTTGACAGGGTCACGCCGCTGCAGCATTCAGCGGTCAGGAAATCGACCGTGCGGTGCATCACGTCGTAATCGACCCGGTTGATCACCGTACGGCCCTGCTTTTCCTGCGTGACCAGACCGGCATCGACCAACGTGGACAGATGATGCGCCAGCGTCGAGGGCGCGATGTCCAGATGCTCGATCACGTCCCCGATGCTCAAGCCCCCCTCGCCCGCTTTGACCAGCAGACGATAGATCGAGAGGCGGACATCATGTCCGAGGGCGGCAAGAGCGCGGGATATGGGCGTTGCGGTTGTCATGGCGCCACATAAAACCAAAAAACTGGTTATGTCAATGTTTTGTCAAGCGCGGTGGGCGGCGCGGCGGGATCAGACCCGCTGCGCCTCTTCCAGCTCTCTGACAAGGCGGCGTTCTTCCTCGACCTTGGGGGCCGTGAAGCGCGCCAGCAGCAGATAGGCAACGGGGGTCAGGTAGAGCGTCGAGAGCGTGGCAAGACCCAGCCCCCCGACGATCACCCAGCCCAGCGCCTCGCGCGCTTCGGCCCCGGCGCCGGAGGACAGGATCAGCGGCACACCACCCAGCACGGTCGAGGTCATGGTCATCATCACCGGACGCAGACGGATGGTCGAGGCATCGAAGATCGCGGTTTTCACATCCGCACCGCGATCACGCAGCTGGTTTGCGAATTCGACGATCAGGATCCCGTTCTTGGCCATGATCCCGATCAGCATCACCAATCCGATCTGGCTGTAGACATTCAGGCTGAGGCCGCTGAAGAGAAGCGCGAAGATCGCGCAGGCCAGACCCAGCGGGACCGTCGCCATGACGACGATGGCCGAGATGAAGCTTTCGAATTGCGCCGCCAGCACCAGAAGCACCACGAGAATGGCAAAGGCGAAGGTCACGATCAGCCCTGACGAGGTCTGATCCAGCGCGGCCGCTTCGGCCAGGGGGACAATCGTGTTCTCGGGCGCGATGATCCCTTCGGCCAGGGTACGCACCTCTTGCATGGCGTCGCCAAGCGACATCGCGGGGGTCAGGCCGGCCGTGATTTCGACCGAGCGGGCCTTGCCCTCGCGTTTGAGTTCGGGGGCGATGGCGCGTTCTTCCAGACGCACGAAACTGGACATGGGGATCATCTGCCCATCGGACGCCTGCACGAAGATATTCTCCAGATCGGTCGGATCGTTCACAGGATCGCTGCTGGAGAGCATCTGCACATCATAGGACGTGTCGTCGATAAAGACCGAACCCACGCTGCGCCCGTCCAGAACCGCCCGCAGCGCATTGCCAAGACCGTTGATGTCGATGCCAAGGTCCGAGGCGCGGGCGCGGTCGATCTCGACGAACAGCTGCGGCAGGGTGGTTTCATATTCCAGCCGGACCTGACCCATCGCCCGGTTCTGCTGCATGGCCTGCACCAGTTGATCGGCGACATCGGAGAGTTGTTCGTAATTGCTGCCGGTGATCGCGAAGCTGAGCCCCCGGCCCGCGCCGCGTATCCGCAGGGAGTTGGGCTGGATCACGAAGGCGCGCACGCCCACGACACTGCCAAGATAGCGGTTCACGTCGCCCACGATCTCTTGCTGGCTGCGGGCGCGCTCATCCCATTTGGCAAGGGTCATGACCACGAAACCACGGTTTGACGCGCCAAAGCCGGTGATCGAGAAGACATTCGTCATCTCGCCGGTGTCGCGCAGGGGGGCCATCGCGGCCTCGATCTCTTGCAGTTTTGAACTGGTGTAGTTCAGGGACACGCCCGTTGGGGCGGTGACCGACATCAGGATGATGGCGCGATCCTCGCGCGGGGTCAGTTCCTGCCTGATGCCGCCCGAGACCAGAACGGCGGTCAGCGCGAACAGGCCCGCGACGATGACCACGACCATGGGTGCGGCCAGTGCGGCGCGCAGCGTGACGGCATAGAGGGCGGCCAGCCTGTCGCCCAGCCAGACCATCGGCCCCTTGGCGGGTTGGCCGCTTTCGGCGCGGGCAAGAAGCCGGCTGGCCAGAACCGGCGCCAGCGTCAGCGCCACGACCGAGGACAGCATGACCGCCATGGCCAGCGTAAAGCCGAATTCGCGGAACAGCCCCCCCGCCTGTCCGGGCAGGAAGGAGAGCGGGATGAACACGGCGGCCAGCGTGGCGGTGGTGGTGACGACCGCAAAGAACACCTGCTGTGTGCCCAGCACGGCAGCGGCGCGGGGGCCCATGCCTTCCGAGCGGCGACGCACGATGTTTTCCAGCACGACGATCGCATCGTCCACCACCATGCCGGTGGCCAGCACCAGCGCCAGCAGCGTCAGGATATTGACCGAGAAGCCGACCATGTAGATCGCGGCCAGCGTGCCGATCAGCGCGACCGGCAGGGTCAGGGTGGGGATCAGGGTGGCGCGCCAGTCGCGCAGGAAGATGAAGATGACCCCGACCACGATCAGGATCGCGAGGCCAAGGGTGATGACGACCTCGCGGATGGAGCCGTTGATGAAGACCGCATCGTCGGAGGTGACGAAGATCTTCACGTCATCGGGCAGGATCTGCTGCAATTCGTCGATGGCCTGATGAACACCGTTGGAGATATCCAGCGTGTTGCTGGTGGCGGCGCGGATGATGCCCATGCCCATGCCGGTTTCGCCATTGGCGCGCAGGACCGTTTCATTGGGCGCCGGGCCAAGGGTGACGCGGGCCACATCGCCGATGGTGACGTTCGGGCCCAGTTCAAGGGCCTCGAAAGCTTCGGGCGTGATCACGGTCGCGGTCGTGCGCACGTTGATCGACTGGCGGCTGCCCTCCAGATCGCCGGCGGGCACGTCGAAGGCCACATCGTTGAGGGCGCGCGCCATGTCGGCCAGTGTCAGGCCACGGCTGGCCAGTTCAAGCTGGTCGATATCGACGCGGAAAATCGCCTCGCGGTCGCCATAGATCTGCAGGTCGGCCACGCCGGGGATCGAGATCAGGCGATCCTCGACCCGGTCGCGGACCAGTTGCGTCAGATCCTGGGGCGAGCGCGTGTCGGAGGTGACCGCGATCCGCATGACCGGGTCGGCATTGGCGTCGGCCTTGATGATCTCGGGCTGGTCGGCATCGTCGGGCAGGTCATTGGCGATGCGCGCAACGGCATCGCGCGTGTCGGTCGCCGCGACGTCCAGATCGACGCCATCGTTGAATTCCAGCGTCACGCGGCTGCGGCCATAGCGCGATTCCGATGAGATGGTGCGCACGCCGGACACCCGGCCCACGGCCCCTTCGATGCGGCCCGTCAGTTCCTGATCCACCGTTTCGGGCGATGCGCCCGAGAAGCGCGTGGTGATCGTGACCACGGGGCGATCCACATCGGGCAACTCGCGCACCTCGACACCGAAGAGGGCGGCAAGGCCCGCGATGATGATCAGGGCGTTCACCACGAAGGCAAGGATCGGGCGACGGACGAAAAGCGCGGTTCCGGCTGTGGTCGGCGCGGGATTGGTGGGGTTCTTCATCCGGCGCACCTCACAATGTTGCAGCCGTGGCTTTGCCTTCGCGCGCGGCTGCGGCTTCGTTCGCGGGGGCCACATCGGCACCGGGGCGCAGGGTCTGCACGCCTTCGATCACCACCATGTCACCTTCGGACAGATCACCCTCGACCAGAACCCGGTCGGGGTTGCGCTGGCGGATCACCACCGGCACGCGCTGCGCCTTGCCATCCTGCACCCGCCAGACGAAAGACCCCTGGCTGGACCATTGCACGGCCAGCGCATCAACCGAAGGGTAGGCCTGACCGGCCATGTCAAGGGTGACCTCGAAGGCCATGCCCTCGCGCAGGCGATCCGACTCGTTGTCCAGCGAGGCCTGCACCCGCAGGGTGCGGCTGGCACGATCAACGACATTGTCGATCGCGGTCAACCGGCCCGACACGGGGATCGGAACCCCGGACATGGAGCGGACCTGCACCTCCATCCCGACTTCCAGCGCGCCGATCGCGCGTTCCGGCACACGGAAGTCGATGGTGATCTGCGAACGGTCCGTCAGCACCCCGATGACATCCTGCGCGGTCAGCCGGTCGCCATGTTCGACATCGACCAGACCAAGCCAGCCCGAGATCGGTGCGGTCACCACGGTCTGATCCAGATCGACCTCGGCCTGACGGATGGCCAGCAGCGCATTCTGCAAGGCAAGCTCGGCCTCGCGAATGCGCACGGTCGTGACGGCACCGGAATCGCCCAGGGTCGTGAGGCGGCGCAATTCATCCTCGGCATCGGCCTGCATCAGGCGTGCACGCTCCAGCGCGATGACCTCGGCGCGGTCCTCAAGCCGGACCATGACCGCGCCCTCTTCGACATATTGGCCGGATTCCACCTCGACCGCGCGGACGCTGCCGGTCCGTTCGGCGCGCACATCGACCGAACGCAGCGCGCGCCCGTCGCCGATGGCGCTGACCCTCTGGCTCAGCACCTCACGGGTGACGCCATCCAGAACAACCTTGGCCGGCCCGCGCGGCCCGAAGCCACCGCCGCCCGCGGCCTGCTGGCCGTTGGCAGCAGGCTCGATTCCCAACAGCCCCAGAACACCCATCCTGTCCAGCATCGGCTGGGCCGAGGGCACGAATGCAATCCACAAGGCCAGCACGGCTGCGACCGCGACAAGCGACAGAAAGGTTTGTTTGATCAAGGACATCGGGTTTCCTCGGATGATCGGAAGCGCGTAACGCGAAAGACCGTTTGCCGGCCATGGCCCCGATCAAGACATGATTTCCTACAAATTACGGATAACAAGTAAACTTTTGTCCGCAATAGGCAACATGATGCGCCTGACCGCAACAAGCGAAAAGACCCGCACATCGCGTGCGGGTCCTCTGTCTCACGTGCTCTTGACTGGCCGTGAAGCCAGCGGGTCACTTCTTCAGCGCATCCCGGATTTCGATCAGGATATCCAGTTCGCTGGGTCCGGCGGGGGCCGCGGGTTCCGGTTCGGGTTTCTTGATCGCCGCGTCGCGCGCGCGGTTGACCGCCTTGACAAGCATGAACACCACGAAGGCGATGATCAGGAAATTGACCACGGCCATGATGAAGCGCCCATAGGCGAAGACAGCCGCGCCCGCCTCTTCGGCGGCGGTGATCGAGCTGTATTCCCCGCTGCCCAGCAGCACATACATGCCCGAGAAGTCGATACCACCGATCACAAGGCTGATGATCGGGTTGATGAGGTCGGCCACCATCGAACTGACGATCGCGGTGAAGGCCGCGCCGATGATGATACCCACAGCCATGTCCATGACATTGCCACGCGCGATGAAGTCTCTGAATTCTTTAATCATTATGTCCCTCTTTATTGGCTACCATACCGGCCATGCGACCGGTCCGTGTTGCACCGCGCTGACGACCTGTCAGGTTTGTCCGCGCCAGGGTGTGCGCCGCGACGGGCGTTTGTCTGGATGTGCGATCAAAAGATACCACGCGCCACGGCGTTGGGACATGAAGATATGAAGGATGACACATTCCGCCCCGAAACCGTGCAAAACTGCGACATGGGCAGGATTGAGGCGCCTTCGGATCGTTCAAGAATTCGGGAGTGATGGTGGAGCCTAGGGGGAAAGCGAAATCGAGACCTTCATAAGGGGCAGTCAAAAGCGCTCGGTTGGGCAACGGGTCTTTCCCTCGGTCATCGTTAGCGCTGGCAGCTCCGCTTGCTGCGTTCGCGACAGCTTCGGGGGTGTCGCCCCAACGCGTATACTGCCAGTCCGCAGCGGCGGGCGACGAAGTGAGTAGTGCGCCGAAGGCGATCAGGGTCGACAACGGCCCCGAATGCGTCAGTGGTACGCTCATGGAATGGGCCGAGAACAGGGGCATCGCCCTGACCTGCATCCAGCCCGGAAAGCCACAACAGAACGCCTATGTCGAACGCTCAGAAACTGAAGATGGTCGCGTAATTCTACGACCAAGCCCCCGCAAAAATGGGGGGATCACCGAACGAGGTGGTCCCGTTTCTGGATTATCCACCCGAGGTGCTCAGATTGATCTACACCACGAATGCCATAGAAGCGCTCAACTCGAAGATCCGCCGCGCCGTCCGAACGCGGGGCCAATTCCCAAGTGACGAGGCAGCAGCGAAGTTGATCTATCTCGCGCTCAAAGCTACCTCTCAGGAATGGAAGCGCTCTGTGCGCGAATGGCACGCGGTCAAAAGCCAGTTCGCCATCATGTTCGAGGACCGCTTCCCAATGGCGTAGTCAAAGCGCCAGGGCACAAAATTCATGATAGTCCCGCTGACAGGCCAGATAAGGCAGCACACCCCACTGATCCGGCATGCGGTGACCCTGTTCAGGACAAGGCGGCAAGGCACAAATGCGCCGAGGCGACAACAGGATCGACGATGATCGACCCTTGGGGTGCCTTGATCCGGCGAGCAATGCTGGTCATGCCTCCACAGCCCAGCACAATGCTGCTGCCGGGATAGCTGGCCGCGGTTTCATTCACCGATGCCTGCACCCTGCACAGGCTTTCCTGTCCAGAGTTGATCTCCAGCACCGGAACGCCAGAGGCATGAACCCCGGCGCAACGGTCCGCCAGCTGCATTGCCCGAATGTTATCCTCGATCACCGGAATGGACACGTCCAGGCTTGTGACGACAGAAAAACGGCGGGCGGCGAGGCTTCCGGCGATGCATCCCGCCTCGCCAAGCCCGATCACGGGAAGCTTGCCACTGGCACGCAGAGTGCCAAGGCCGGTATCGTCGAAGCAGCCGATCACGATGGCCTTCACGCCCCGCCTGCAGGCCTCTTCAAACAACGCAAAGAGCCCGTCGAGGCAGTTTTCGACATCCGCAGGCCCCTGGATCGAGGCTGGCCCCCTGTCGTTGGTCATACCCACCACATCGGCCATGGCACCAACCGCAGCGTGGGCCGTTTCCACCATTTCGCTGGTCATGCGCTCGGTCGAATTGGGGTTGAGGATCGCGATCCTTGGTTTGAACCGTATCGTCACGATGTGCTCTCCGCATCTGCCAGCGCACCAAGGCAGCTTGCCTGGACACAGCGGGCCCAGCGTCCATTCCCGCCGTTCCAGATCGGCAGAGGACTCATGCTGCAGGCGGTTTCGGCATGAGCGCAGCGCGGTGCAAAGGAACAGCCCTCGGGCAGGGCGTTCAGCGGAGGCGGGGCACCAGGCACCGCATCAAGGCGTGTACCGGGTGCCGCCCCGACAAGGTTGGCAGCCAAAAGTCCCTTGGAATAAGGATGGCGCGCATCCCGGATCACGTCCTTGACCGACCCCGTTTCCACAAAGCTACCTGCATACATCACGGCCAGACGGTCGGACACTTCGACCGCAACGCCAATGTCATGGGTGACGAAGATCACGCCCATGCCCAGTTCCTTCTGCAGGTCGCGCAGCAGTAACAGGATCTGGATCTGAACCGTTGCATCGAGCGCCGTCGTCGGCTCGTCCGCCAGCAGAAGCTTGGGGCGGCAGGCGAGGGCCAGCGCGATCATTGCGCGCTGGCGCATCCCACCCGACATTTCATGCGGGTAATTGGCCAGTCGCCGCTTGGCAGATGGAATCCGCACGATCTCAAGCATCTCCAGCGCCCGTGCCATCGCGTCGCTTTTCGAAAGTCCGTCGTGGCGGATAACCGTTTCTGCGATCTGCTGTCCTATGGTGTAGACGGGATCGAGCGCGAGCGAGGGATCCTGAAAAATCATCGACGCCACACCGCCGCGATGGTCCGCCAGGGCGCGCCCCTGCAAGGCAAGAACGTCTTGCCCGTCCACCTCGACCTGGCCTGTGATCCTCGTTTTCCTCTCTGGCAGGAGGCGCAGCAGGGTCTTGAGCGTGACACTCTTGCCCGAGCCGCTTTCACCGAGGATGCCAAGCACTTCGCCGGGAGCCAGATCAAAGCTGACGGAATTCACGGCATGGACCGGCGGCGTGCCGGCAAAGCGGACAGACAGGTCGCGGACGCGGACAAGCGGTGTGTCGTTCGGTGACCGAAACGGTGTCATGCGACATGCTCCTTGGCGCTGTTGAGATGGCAGGCCGCGAAATGGGTCTTGCCGACTTTGTGCTGGGCAGGCGCCTGCGCTGAACAGGGGGCAAAAACCCGCGAGCATCGCGTGTGGAACCGGCAGCCCTGCGGCGGATCGATCGGGTTTGGCGGGTCACCGGCAAGCGGGGCCTCCATCGTCCTCCGATCCGGATCCAGCGATGGCATCGCCGCCAACAGCGCTTGGGTATAGGGGTGACAGGGCGCGCTGTAGAGGCTTTCCACCGGTCCGATCTCGGCGACTTCGCCCAGATACATCACCATCACCCGGTCAGAGATGTGGCGCACCACGTTCAGGTCGTGGCTGATGAACACATAGGTCAGACCCCGTTCGCGTCGCAGGTCCATGAGCAGGTTCAGCACCTGCGCCTCGACGGATTTGTCCAGCGCCGAAACCGCCTCATCCAGTACGATCACCTGCGGATCGAAGGCCAGCGCGCGTGCGATGTTGACCCGCTGCCGCTGCCCGCCTGAGAGTTCATGCGCGTAACGTCCGCCAAAGCGGGACGGGTCCAGACCGACGCGATCGAGCAGGTCTTGCGCCTTGCGCGTTGCGTCGGATCTGGACATGCCGTGCACCGTGGGACCGAAGGCCACCGCGTCGATCATCGTCATGCGCGGATTGAGCGAGGCGAAACTGTCCTGAAACACCATCTGCACCTTGCTGCGAAACGCCTTGAGCGGCAGTTCGCGCCCGACGACCTTGCCCTGATAGTGCACTTCGCCGCTGTCGGGCGTCAGCAGTTGCACCAGCAGGCGCGCCATCGTGGATTTGCCACAGCCGCTTTCACCGACCACGCCCAACGTTTCACCTGAGGCGAGTTCAAAACTGACGTCATTCACGGCGCGCACAAACTTGCGCGCCGCGCCGAAGCCGCCTGCTTTGAAGTGTTTGACAAGGTTATGGGCGGACAGGATAGGCGTGCTCATTGCTTTACATCCATGGCGGATCTCAACCCATCGCTGAGCATGTTGAACGAGATCGAGGTCAGGAAGATCATCACGCCAGGCAGGGCGGCCAGCCAGGGCTGGACGTAGATCGCGTTGCGCAATGTGTTGAGCATCAGGCCCCACTCCGCATTGGGCGGACTGACCCCGAGGCCGAGAAAGGACAAACCAGCAGCAAGGATCATCGATACAGAGATCAGGCTGGTCGCGTAGACAAAGATCGGGCCAAGCACGTTGCCCAGAACGTGATCGCGCACGATCCGCAGGCTTGAGGCACCGCTGGCTTGAGCGGCTTCGATATATTCCAGCTTGCGCACCGAGGTGGTGACACTTTCAGCGACGCGGGCAATCGGCGGGATAAAGACGACAGTCAGCGACAAAAGCCCGTTCAGGATTCCTGCGCCCAAGGCACCGGAAATGGCAATGGCCAATAGAACCGACGGGAAAGCGTAGAGAACATCGAGCACCCGCATGGTGATCGTGTTGACCCAGCCGCCAAGGTAACCAGCGGCGATCCCGATGGCCGCGCCGATGGCAAAGGCGATCAGAACAGGCACGACCCCCATGAACAGCGACAGGCGCGCTCCGTAGATCAGACGACTGAGCATGTCGCGGCCCAATTCGTCGGCACCAAGCGGATAGCCTTCGGTGCCGATTGGTGACAGGCGCTTGATCATGCTGCCGTCCAGTGGGTCGGCAGGTGCGATCCATGGCGCGAAGATCGCCATCAGCACCAGCCCCGCGGCAACGCATCCGGCGCAGACGGCAACCTTGTCTCGCAGGAACCGCGTCCAGACGGACCGCCAGTAGCCTTGGGATTTTTCGATGGCGGCGAGGCGCGCCACGGCATCTGCCGTCACAGCCATGTTTCAGCCCCTTTGCAAACGTGGGTCGAGCGAGGTTTGCGCCACATCGACCAGCAGGTTGAGGACCACGAAGAACATCGCGAGCACGAGAATGGTGCCCTGCAAAAGCGGCAGGTCGCGCTGAAAGATCGCCTGGCCAAGAAGAAACCCCGTGCCGGGCCACGAGAACACGGTTTCGATCAGGATCGAGCCGCCCAGCAGGTAGCCCAGCTGCAGGCCCATCACGGCCAAAGCGGTGGGCGCCGCATTCTTGATCACATGCGCCAGCACACCGCGATCCAACAGGCCCTTGGCGCGCAGGCCCGACACGAATTCCTGTTGCAGAATATCCGCCACCAGCGCACGCACGGTGCGGGCGACGATACCCATCGGGATCACCGACATCGTGACGGCAGGCAGGATCAGATACTGCATGTGTTCCCAATCCCAGACCCATTGGCTTGATCCACCAGGGCCGGCACCTGTTGCGGGCAACCAGCGCAGTTCGACCGAAAAGATGATGACCATGACCATGCCAAGCCAGTAGTGCGGCACCGATACGCCGATCACGGAAATTGCCGTTGCAAGCTTGTCGATCCAGCTGTCCCGGAAATACCCCGCGACAAAGCCGAACAACCCGCCGAGGGTAAAGCCAATGATGGTCGCCGTCACTGCCAGGATCAGAGTGTTGCCGACGGCGTTGAAGACTTCGGACGCCACGGGACGACCGGTGGCAATCGAATTTCCCAGATCCCCCTGAAGTGCCAGGCCCAGCCAGCGCAGGAATTGCTCGGGATAGGAACGGTCAAATCCGTAGATCGCCATCATCTGCTCTTGCAACTCGACCGAGGCATCTGGCGGCAGGATCGAGACGAGAGGATCACCGGGAGAGATGTGGACAAGTGCGAAACACACCAACGACACGCCAAGCATGATCGGCACGGTGTAGAAAACGCGGCGCAGGATGAAGGAAAGCATGTGCGGGTTGGCCTGTCAAAGAAGGGTCGCCCCGAACCCGGGGCGACCCCAATGGATGGTGGGAATCACTCTTCGACGGTCATCGGAGCGATGTCGATGAACCAGTTCTTCGGCTGTGTGACATTGCCGACCTTTGCCGACATAGCGCGCGGGCCCACGTCATGAGCGATCCAGACGAACGGCGCTTCCTCGACGATCCGGGTGTGCAGGCGGGCCAGAGCCGCATCACGATCGGCATCCGCGAACGACGTCCGGGCATCCGCTATCAAGGCATCGAATTCCGCGTTCCCGAACAGGCCCCAGTTGTTGGACACGGGCGGGAACGTTTGGGTCGACACAAAGCGCACCATGGCAAAGAACGGGTCCATCGTGGCGAAGGACACGTTGATCGCATTGGCACCACGCGCGCTTTCATCCGCCGCACCTTTGCGCCAGTTGGTGAACACGGTGTTCCATTCCAGAACGTCCAGTTCGACATCGAAGAAGCAATCGGCCAGCGATTGCTGCACGTATTCGTTCATCGTGACCGGCTGCATCTGGCCGGACCCGGAGGCCGAGGTCTGCACCTTCACCTTGATCGGGTTCTCTGCCGAGAAGCCCGCCTCGGCCATCAGCGCACGTGCCGTGTCGGGATCGTAGCGAATGTCGAATGACGGGTTGCCCCACCACGGATGGCCCGGCTCGACCGAGCCTTTCGGGATGCCCATGTAGCCGCCGAGCAGAACCTGCAGCTCTTCGCGGTTCACACAGAGATTGGCCGCGTGGCGCACCCGCTTGTCGAGCCAGGGCGAGCCTTCATGGAAGGACAGCTGCCACGGCCAGACATGCGGCTGCGGGTTGGAATAGATGACGTTGCCTTCGGCCTGAATGCGCGGGATCGCGTCCGGTGCCGGGGCTTCGATCCAGTCGACCTGACCGGACAGCAGCGCAGCGGTGCGGGCGTTGGCGTCGGGCAGCGGCACCAGCACCACGCGGTCGATGGTGGGTGTACGGGCCGGATCCCAGTAGTTTTCATTCTTGACCATTTCGAACCGCTCACGCGGCACGAACAGATCGCCTTCGAACGGGCCCGTGCCCGACGGATCAAAGGCAAAGGCAGTCCAGGCGGCGGCAGCACGTTCCTTGGGGTCGGTGATCGACGCATCGACGGCGTCATAGAGCGACTGCCAGTGCGTCGGCGACGCCATGAACAGCATCGTCATGTTGAGCGGCAGGAAGCTGTCCGGCTGCGTGGTGGTCAACTCGACGGTCAGATCGTCGATGGCACGGGCCGAGGCAAGTGTCGGCATACGCGACTTGGTGGCCCCTACCTGATCAGGCGCGAAGTGCGGTGCGTTTTCGTCAAGCACCTTCTGCACGTTCCAGACCACCGCTTCGGCGGTGAACGGCGCGCCGTCGTGGAAGGTCACCCCTTCACGCAGGGTGAAGGTCCACTTTGTCGTGTCATCCGGGTTCACAGCCCAGGATGTAGCCAACCCGGGAACGATGCCGCTCGGCTTGGTTTCCGACGACAGGTCCCAATGGGTCAGAGCATCATACATCGGTATGCCGGTGAAACGGTTGCCTTCAAAGCCCTGATCCGGTTGACCGGACGTGCGTGGGATATCCGCAGCCGTCATGCCGATGGTGAGCGTTTTTTCGGCCAAGGCCGGACCTGCAGCCAGCATCGCGGCGGCCAATGCGATCGCAGAGGATCGGTACACAGTATTCCTCATTTCGTAACTCCTGTTGAACGTCCGGACCAAGCCTTTCACTCCGGCCTTGTCCCTGCTCGAGAGATTGAGAAGCCACCAACTTACGTCGACAAATTACTTCTGGATTGTATACGTTCTTGATGAAAAAAGTTCACAACAGCCTCAAATTCGCTCACCCGCAACCTGAACGCCTGCAATTTAGGCGAAAAATGATGTGGCCAAGAAAGCATCCAAACTGGGGATGACATTCAGAGCCAAAAGTCCGACAAGAGCAGGTGAAAACTGTACACAGCCGTGAACGGTAAAAGATGAGCATTTCGCAACAAGAGGCAAATTTCAGCAGGCGGCTGGACGCGGATCTCGTGCAAAACCCTGTGTTTACAGGCGTTGAGCGTGCTATTCTCGAGCAACGCCTGCCGCCCGGAACCCGTCTTGCAGAAACCGATCTGGCCGAGTTTTACGGCGTGTCGCGCACGGTTGTCCGGACCGGACTTCAGGCGCTTGCCCATTCCCACCTAGTGACCTTGCGCCCGAATCGCGGTGCCAGTGTTGCCAACCCGTCACCACGCGAGGCGCGCGAGGTGTTCGAAGCACGTGAGCTTCTTGAACCTCGCTCTGCCCGCGAAGCGGCCCGGCGCGCCGGCCGCGCCGATGTGCGGGCATTGCGGCTTCATGCTCAGGAAGAACACGAAGCCATGAGTGCCAACGAATCAGGACGCGCGCTTCGGCTGTCTGGACGGTTCCACGTCATGATCGCGCAGATCGCAAACCAGCGCACCATCGCCGAGATCATCGAGAACCTGGTATCGCGGTCGTCACTGATCATCGCCTTGTATTGGACCCGGTCGAGCACACGCTGCGACGAAGGCTGCCACAATGCCCTCATTGACGCGATTGAGCGGAATGATGCCGTCGAAGCCGAGGAATTGATGCGCAGTCACCTGGTCGAGCTGCATTCGGCCCTGCGTTTTGACAATGGGGACTCGTCCAACAAGACGCTCAAGGACATGTTGAGCTAAAGCTTCCGACTTTTAACCTGAGGCATATCTGAACCGCGCCGGGTTTGCCGGAGGCTGATTTGTCTTAGGCACGCGGCCATGTCTGATCTTTCCAGAGCGGCGTAGAAGTTTGCCTCAGCCTCTGCTGGCGGGATATTCCCGATGGGTTCCAGCAGGCGGCGGTTGTTGAACCAGTCGACCCATTCGAGTGTGGCGTATTCCACGGCGTCGAAGCTGCGCCATGGCCCACGGCGGTGAATGACCTCAGCCTTGAAGAGACCGTTGATCGTCTCGGCCAAAGCATTGTCGTAGCTGTCGCCGACGCCGCCAACCGAGGGCTCAATGCCCGCCTCGGCAAGGCGTTCGGTGTATTTGATCGACAGATATTGCGATCCGCGATCCGAGTGATGCACCAGCCCCGAGCCTGGCTGTCGCTGATGAACAGCCTGTTCGAGAGCATCCATTGCCCGGCAGGCGATTTGTGAAACAAATCTGCCGGGAGGGGAGCACGAACCCGGCATGCGCTGTCCGGCTTACCCGCCAACCGACGATGCGGCGGGCAAAGGCATCGATGACAAATGCCACGTAGACGAAGCCCTGCCCCCCTCTCACACATGCTTTGCATGTGTTGCCGGGCAGCGGTCGCCACATAGGTGAAGTCGCTGACCCAGAGGATGTCAGGTGCCGGTGCCTTGAACTGGCGGTTCACCTTGTCCAGCGGGCATGGCAGGGCCTTGTCGGGTATTGTCGTCCTCGCTTTCTTGCCGCGAAGCTTGCTGTCGACCGCCATGTTGAACAACGCGAGGTCGCGCGCGTTGCCTGCCATCTCGAGGCGGACGCGGATGGACCAGACATGCCTCGGCATGAGCGGGCGCTTCTGGCCGATGATGCGGCCCTTGTTCCAGGGAACTCGGACAGGGCGCAGGGCGGGGATGGCGCGCGGGTTCCGCTCCGGCAGCATATTTCGCGAATTCTCGAGGCTTACCCCTGCGATTGAGCTGTGTTGCCGCGCCAGGACATTTGCATCGGATGCACGCGCCTGCGCGGCGATCGTCGGGAGGAGCGCGAACACTCCAAGCACAGCCCAGGCAACACACAAGCCTGCAGCCACCAGCACCCCGATCATACACTTGCGCCCACTACCGCACACGAGTCTTTGCTAGCCTTGCAAGAATTTTCAGATCTCTACACGTCAATGCGAACTGCCAAGTGACCCATGGATCAATGTTTTATGAGCAACCTGCGGATGGGAGAAAGAAGCTCATGACAGGGAAGTGGTCGGCGTCCGGGATCTGGCCGGTGGCGGAAAGCCGGGCGCGCCTGATGGATCAGTAGCGCTTCGCCGAGTCGGGCCAAAGGCAGCTATGGGCCGGGCTCGTCGATCCTAGCGTCACCAGCGCAAGCGGGCCGATGCCAGCCACTCAAGAGCATAGAGGAGCCGCCTGAGAACTCGTCACTTGAAGGCTTGGACTACACGCTGGGGTGAGGGAGAACTTCGTTCTCGTGGTGCCCCAGGTGCACGACGACGCGAGTTCAGGCCAGTTTTGCCCCGCAAAACCCGTAGCAAGCGATTGGTCAAACAAGCACTGAATGATGGGAAAAATGTTGGGACGCCCGTCGCGACTGCCAAATAACCATTAAAAAAAGCTACTTATGTGAAGGATTTGGTGGAGCCTAGGGGGATCGAACCCCTGACCTCTTGCATGCCATGCAAG
>JANREX010000050.1 GCA_030758115.1 Paracoccaceae bacterium
ACGACGACGGCGTTGCAGCCGGTGCTGACGAAATCAACACCCGCAGCCGTCTGCGTCTGCAGCTGGACATGACCACTGAAACCGATGGCGGCCTGACCCTGGGTGTTCGTTCGCGCGCTCAGACTGAAGAGAACGCAGCCAACGGTGGCTTCAACCAGGCGCGTTTCTATGCAACCACCGGCGGCCTGACCATCGCGATGGGCAACATCCTGGGTGTGATCGAAGCTGCTCCGAACCTGTACCTGCCGACCAAATCGGCTGGCGTTGGTCTGGAAGGCAACTACTTCGCTCACCTGGCTCCTTCGTTCGGCACCCAAGCTGCTGCTGGCCTGACCGGCGCACCTTCCTGGACCGCATATAACAGCGGTGGCGCACTGGGCCGCAACGACGCTGTCGAAGTGATCTACAGCATGAACGGCCTGGGCCTGCATGCACACAGCACCGACACCTCCTACGGTCTGGGCGCAAACTACAAGTTCGCTGACTACACCGTTGCAGTCGCTTACGAAGAGTTCGACGGCGGCGACAACATCCTGTTCGCTTCGGTTGGCGGCAAGTTCGGCGCATTCGACGCAGCCCTGTCCTATGGCCGCGGCGAGCTGACCAGCACCGGTGGCACCGCATGGGAAGCTGACAAGTTCAGCCTGCGCGCTGGTTATGCTGCAAGCGATGCGATGTATGTCTATGGTTACGTTGCAACCGAAGACAACAACGTTGCTGGTGTGTCGGTCGACGAATCGTACGGTCTGGGCGTCTCCTACGCTCTGGGCGGCGGTGCATCGGTCGAAGCTGGCTGGGAAAGCGCCAACAGCGACAACCGCGTGTCTGCTGGCCTGTTCTTCTCGTTCTGATCCAGAACGCAGAGACGAACACGGAAGGGCAGGTCTTCGGACCTGCCCTTTTCTTTTGTCCGTACATGGTGTTTTCATGCGCCCAGGCCGAATAACCAGGGTGCTTGCCATGTCACTGTCCGAGATCACGTCCCGAATCGCCAAAGCCTGCGCCGCTGCCGGACGGGCCGAGGACAGCGTGACCCTGATCGCGGTGTCGAAGGTGCAACCGAACGAACGGGTTGCCGCCGTGCTGGACCAGGGCCACCGCGTCTTTGGTGAAAACCGGGTTCAGGAAGCGGCCGGCAAGTGGCCCGATTTCCGCAAGACCTATGACGGGATCGAGCTGCATCTGATCGGACCCCTTCAGACCAACAAGGCCCGGCAGGCCATGGAACTGTTCCAGGTGATCCACTCTGTCGACCGTCCCAAGGTGGCCCAGGCCATCGCAAGGCTGGCGCAGGAGATGGGACATTGCCCCGATATTTTCCTGCAGATCAACACCGGAGAAGAGCCGCAGAAGGCGGGCGTTATGCCGTCCGAGGCCGATGCCTTCGTGGCCGAGGCGCGGGCGCTGGATCTGCCGTTGCAGGGGCTGATGTGCATTCCCCCCGTCGATGAGGAGCCGAGCCTGCATTTCGCGCTGCTGGCCAAGATCGCGGAACGCAACGGGTTGACGGGCCTGTCGATGGGGATGAGCGGCGATTTCGAGACCGCCATCGCGCTGGGTGCCACGCATATCCGCGTGGGATCGGCGATCTTCGGAGACCGGGCTTACGGCTGAGCCGTCGCGCTGTGGATATTTGAAGCAAGAAGAACTGGTGGTCAGGCGACGATCAGCCGACAGCCATGCCGCAGGCGGCGGGCGATCCATTGCAGGTGATCCCGGCGCAGGGCGATGCAGCCTTCGGTCGGGTAGCCCGCGCGGCGGCGCTGGTGGATGAAAATGGCCGAGCCGTGACCGCGGATCGCACGGGGCCAGTTCCAGTCGGTGATCAGGATCAGGTCATAAAGCGGGTCGGCGCGGCGCAGCCTCTCGTGGCTGTGCGGATAGGGCACGCGGACCATGAGGTTGTAATCCTCGTGCCGGGGATCGTCCGACCACAGATCGCCGGGGCGGATCGGCAGGGCCCAATCGGCCGGGCGCGCCATGCGGTCGGGACGGTAGAGCATGCCGACGATGCCATGGATGCCGCGCGGGGTGGCGCCATCGCCTTCGCGTTTGGTGTCGCTGATGCCGCCACGCCCGATGGAGCAGGGGAAGATGCGCCCCGCAAAGCGCAGGCCCATCGGCGTCAGCACCATGTCCGCCGCACGTGCGGTGGTCACAGCAGATGCCCCGATTTCGCGGATTTGGTGGCGAGATAGGCGCGGTTATGCGCGTTCTCGCCCACCTTCAACGGCACGCGTTCGGTGACGGTGATGCCTTGCTTTTCCATCATCGCGATCTTGCGCGGGTTGTTGGTCAGCAGGCGCACCGCGGCAAAGCCCATCGATTTGAGGATCTCGGCGCCAAGGCGGAAATCACGCTCGTCATCCTCGAATCCCAGGCGATGGTTCGCCTCGACCGTGTCAAAACCCTGATCCTGCAGGGAATAGGCGCGCATCTTGTTGGCCAGGCCGATCCCGCGCCCTTCCTGGTTGAGATAGAGCAGCACGCCTGCACCTTCCTCGCCCATTTGTGCCAGTGCGCCATGCAACTGCGGTCCGCAGTCGCATTTCAGACTGCCCAGGACATCGCCGGTGAAGCAGGCCGAATGCAGCCGCGCCAGAACGGGCTTGTCGCGGGCGGGTTGCCCGATCTCGAACGCGTAATGTTCCTCGCCGCCGTCTTCCGGGCGGAAGATATGCAGCCGTCCCGCCTCTGCGGCGGATACCGGCAGGCGCGCGCTGACCACGGGATGTGGTTCGGGTGCTGCGGCCAGCAGCGGGCGGGCGCGGGGTGCGTCGATCCGGGTCAGGCCGTGGCTGGTGGCAAACCCGGCAGGATCGGCCAAGGGCAGAACCAGGGCGGCGGGCAAGAGGCGTGCGGTCTTGGTCAGGATCACGGCCAGGCGATGCAGATCGGCCGCGCCGTCGCGTTGTGTGACAAGCGGGCCCTTCATCGGGGTTTTCAGATCATCCGCCGGATCGGCGACACCCAGTACCCAGGCCAGGCTCGATCCGGGCGGCAGCAGCACGCGGGCGAGATCGCCATCATAGGCGCGCGCCTTCAGCGTCTCGGCGCGCCGCGCGGTCAGGGCAAGAACAGGTGTTCCCCCCAGCGCATGCAGATCTGCCAGTCGTTGCGCATCCAGCGTCTCGGCCGCCAGCACAAGCACGCCGGTACCGTTGTCTGACAACACGACAGGCACGCCCATGCGCAGATCTGCGCGGGCGCGGGCCAGTATTTCTGTAACATCAGGGCTGAAGCTCATGCCGTTTGTTGCGCCTATGCGTGCTGCGATCTGGGTTTTACGCTTCTATCTGAAACATTTGCACACTGCTTTACACGACAGCGTGAGAGAATGGCACCCTGTCTTGCCGACATTGTCCCGCAGGCGCATCTTGTCTGCAAGCACAGGAGGGAAACCTATGGCACAATTGAAGAAAATACTGCTGGTGGACGATGACGAGGATCTGCGCGAGGCGTTGAGCGAGCAGCTTGTCATGACCGAGGATTTCGATGTCTTTGAGGCCGGCAACGGATCAGAGGCGATGAAGCGCGCCAAGGAAGCGCTTTATGATCTGGTGATCCTCGACGTGGGGCTGCCCGATACGGACGGGCGCGAACTGTGCCGCCTGATGCGCAAGCAGGGGGTCAAATGCCCCATTCTGATGCTGACCGGTCACGACAGTGACGCCGATACGATCCTGGGTCTGGATGCCGGGGCCAATGACTATATCACCAAGCCGTTCAAGTTTCCGGTCCTGCTGGCCCGGATCCGTGCGCAACTGCGCCAGCATGAACAGAGCGAGGATGCCGTCTTTACGCTTGGGCCCTACACGTTCAAACCCGCGATGAAGATGCTGGTCACCGAGGATGACAAGAAGATCCGCCTGACCGAGAAAGAGACGAACATCCTGAAATATCTCTACCGTGCGACCGAGGGCGTGGTGCCGCGGGATGTGCTTTTGCACGAGGTCTGGGGCTATAACGCGGGGGTTACGACCCACACGCTTGAGACCCATATCTACCGGCTGCGCCAAAAGATCGAACCCGATCCTTCGAACGCGCGTCTGCTTGTTACGGAATCGGGTGGGTATCGTCTTGTTGCATAAGGGATGCACTTTCGACATGTCTGCATGTCGCCCACTGTCTTGATTCAGATCAAAGTGGTATTCTGGGATCAGAATTAGTTTTTCTACAGCATTTCAAGAGACCCCGTCGCATATGCGGGTCATCATATGCACCTCCCTGTTGGACTGCCCCGGCCTGGTGCCGGGGTTTTTTTTGTCCGGGGGATCGCTATTCCGTCAATTGTTTCTCGCAGATAAACAACCGTTTGGTTTTCATGAACATTTTCCGGGAAGGTCCATCCCGTGCCAATCATGGCCATGGGTTGAGTGGGGCCATGGTTGATCCGGCACTGCCCGCCTGTCCCGCGGCAGCGCCCCTATCGCCCGCCTGCGACATAACCATTCGCTGATTCTGCAGGTACCTGCCGTAGTGCCCCTGCGTCACGGCATGGGATTTACCAAGCGCTTAACCCCTGGTCGCATTTCTCCCAAAAAATAGGCAAATGCCTCTAATCGGGCACGTTGCTCCGGCGGCATCCCAAAAATGCTGCATCTGCGAAATGGCCGGTTGCAAGTGCAGCACGGCCTGTCCTGAATTGGGCCAGCCGTCGTCACAAAGGCGACGTGCCGAGGCCGCGCAGAGGGCCGATCCTGGCAGATACACCCCCTGCGCGACTGCAACACACATGTTGCGGATGGCCAGATGACCCGCCGTGCCAGCTTCTGGCTCATGCGGGGCACGAGGCGCATCCCGCAGATAAGCGACTGGGGATATTATTCAATGACACATGGAACGAAATTTACCGCGCTGGCCGTGGCGGCGATGCTGGCAGGCGCCGGAGCGGCCTCGGCGCAGGATTGCCCGATCAAGGTCGGCGTGCTGCATTCGCTGTCCGGCAGCATGGCCATTTCCGAAACGACGCTGAAGGATGTCATGCTGATGCTGGTCGAGCAGCAGAACGCCAAGGGCGGGCTGCTGGGCTGCCAGCTTGAGGCTGTCGTGGTCGATCCGGCCTCTGACTGGCCGCTGTTTGCCGAAAAGGCGCGCGAGTTGCTGACCGTCAACGAGGTTGACGTGATCTTCGGCAACTGGACCAGCGTCAGCCGCAAATCCGTGCTGCCCGTGATCGAGGAATTGAATGGCCTGCTGTTCTATCCGGTGCAGTACGAGGGCGAGGAGTCATCGCGCAACGTCTTCTATACCGGCGCCGCGCCGAACCAGCAGGCGATCCCGGCGACGGATTACTTCCTGGAGGAACTGGGCGTCGAGAAATTCGCGCTGCTGGGCACGGACTATGTCTATCCGCGCACCACGAACAATATCCTGGAAAGCTACCTGATTTCGAAGGGCATCCCGAAAGAGGACATCTTCGTCAACTATACGCCTTTCGGTCATTCCGACTGGGCGACGATCGTGGCCGATGTCGTGGCGCTGGGCGCTGATGGCAAGCAGGTGGGCGTGATCTCGACCATCAATGGCGATGCGAATATCGGGTTCTACAAGGAACTGGCCGCAGCCGGTGTATCGGCGGAAGACATTCCCGTCGTCGCCTTCTCGGTCGGTGAAGAGGAACTGTCGGGTCTCGACACATCCGAACTGGTCGGCCACCTTGCGGCGTGGAACTATTTCCAATCCGCCGATACGCCCGCAAATGCGGAATTCATTGCCGCTTGGAAAGCCTTTGCCGGTGAGAACCGCGTGACCAACGACCCGATGGAGGCGCATTACATCGGCTTCAACATGTGGGTGAATGCGGCAACCGCGGCAGGCACCACGGATGTCGATGCCGTGCGTACCGCCATGTATGGGCAGGAATTCCCGAACCTGACCGGCGGGACCGCCGTGATGCTGCCCAACCATCACCTGGCCAAGCCTGTTCTGATCGGCGAGATCCGCGCTGACGGTCAGTTCGACATCATCAGCCAGACCCCCGAAGTCGATGGCGATGCCTGGACGGATTACCTGCCGGATTCGGCGGTTCTGACCAGCGACTGGAAGGATCTGGGCTGCGGCATGTACAACACCGTGACCAAGACCTGTGTCCAGCTGACCTCGAACTACTGACCCAACTACCGGGGGCGCTGCGATACGCGCCCCCGGTTGCCGGCCCTTCGGTCAAGGACTTGCCATGATGTTCCGCCTTTTCTGCTGCGCCCTGGCGATTGCCCTGAGCCTGGGTGCCGCCCGCGCGCAAGACAGCGACGCGCCCCTCCAATCCTTGCTTCAGGCCAATGCCGATGCCGTGGCGAACCCGTCGCGCAGCACGGTCGATGGCCTGGTGGCTGCCCTGCTGGCCAGTGATCTGCCCGGGGTGCCGGTATTCCTGGAGCGTTGGCGCGACCGGGGCGTTTACCTGCGGTCCAGCGACGGGCTGTTCTACTATGCGACCAAAGCCGAAGGGGGATATGCCCTTGTCGATGTGGACACGGGGCAGGATGCGGGGCAGGCGGATAGCGCCGACATCACCGAACTGCGTCCCAATGCCGGGGTGCGGCGCGTGATCGGATCGGCGCTTGTGGCCTTCCAGTTGCTGGATGATGACCCCGCACGGCGTCTTGCAGCCCTGGACGCCATCGACCGCAGCCCGTCCGAGGATCAGTTGGAACCCTTGCGCCTGTCGATTGACGAGGAACCCGATCCTGCGCTGAAAGATCGCAAGATCCGGCTGGAAAGGCTGCTTTCCGCCCGGTTTGCCGAAACGCCCGCCCAACGGATCGCCGCCATCGAAAGCCTTGAGGGTGATCTGGGCGTGGACGCCCGTGCCGTGCTGAACCTGATCCTGACGACCTCGCCCGCGGTCTTTGCCGAACTGCCGACAGATCGCAACATCGCCGCGGTGCTTGAACCCGGAACCGAGGCGCTGTCCGAGGACGAGGCCTATGCCCGTCTTGTCGAGGCGGGTTTCGCACCGCCGCTGACGGGTGTTGCCACCATCAAGGATGCGCTGATCGCCGCCATGGATGGCGATGCCGTCGCGGGTATTCCGGTGGCCGGCCTGTCCACGGACGCCGCGCGTGAGGCGGCATATGAAGCCCTTGCCGCAACCGGGGCCGTGCCGCCGCTGGTGACGCTGGATGATCAGGCGGCGGCCCTGGCGGCGCATCGGTTTGTCCTGCTCTATGCCGAACCCGATCCCGCGATCACCGCTGCGGCTGCGGACACGCTGGAGGCCATCCAGTTCAAGGTCGGATTGAACCAGGCGGCCGATCTGGCGCTGGACGGCTTGTCGCTGGCCTCGATCTATTTCCTGGCCGCCATCGGCCTTGCCATCACCTTCGGCGTGATGGGGGTGATCAACATGGCGCATGGCGAATTCATCATGATGGGCGCCTATACCGGCTATGTGGTGCAGCTGTTCATCCCGGATTACACGCTGTCTCTGCTGCTGGCGCTGCCGCTGGCCTTTGCCGTGACCTTTGCCGCGGGCGTCGCGATGGAGCGGCTTGTGATCCGCTGGCTCTATCATCGCCCGCTCGAGACACTGCTGGCGACCTTCGGCATTTCCATCGCGCTTCAGCAGCTGGCCAAGAATATCTTCGGCACGCAGGCGCGGCCGCTCACCTCGCCTGACTGGCTCAGCGGGACGCTGACCTTCAACGAGGTGGTCTCGATCAGCATGATCCGCGTTGCGATCTTCGTGCTGGCGCTGATGTTCCTCGGCTTGCTGATCTACATCCTCAAGCGTACGCGTCTGGGGCTGGAAGTGCGCGCCGTGACCCAGAACCCCGGCATGGCCGCGTCGATGGGGATCAACCCCGACCGGATCAACATGCTGACCTTTGGTCTTGGGTCCGGCATCGCGGGGATCGCGGGTGTGGCCATCGGGCTTTACGCCAAGGTCACATCGGAAATGGGCGCCGATTACATCGTGCAAAGCTTCATGACCGTGGTCGTGGGCGGTGTCGGCAATGTCTGGGGCACGCTGGCCGGCGCGACGCTGATCGGCTTTCTGCAGAAGGGGATCGAGTTCCTGAACCCCAGCAACACGCTGGCGGCGCAGACCTACATGATCCTGTTCATCATCCTGTTCATCCAGTTCCGGCCCAAGGGCATCATCGCCCTCAAGGGTCGCGCGGCGGGGGATTGACGCCATGTCACATGGAAAAACCGCTTCTGTTTCTTCTTGCCCCAAATATCCCGGGGGGTGCGGGGGGTTGACCCCCCGCCGCGACGGAGGCCACGCATGAGCGGTTCCTTCATTGCACGCAACCCGTCGGTCCTGTGGTTCCTGCTGGCGCTGTCGGTCTTCACCGTCGCGGTCACCCTGATGTCCGAGGTGACAGGCGTGGGGCTGATCTCGACCTCTTTCGTCAAGACGCTGGGCAAGACGCTGTGTCTGTGCCTGATCGCCATCGCGATGGATGTGGTCTGGGGCTATTGCGGGATCCTGTCCCTTGGGCATTTCGCGTTTTTCGGTCTGGGCGGCTATGCCATCGGCATGTGGCTGATGTATGCCCGCACCGAGATCATCGTCGTGCAGTCGCTGGCCAACGCGCCATTGCCGCCCACCGATAAAGAAGTGACCGATGCCATCGCCACGCAGATATTCGGCGTGGTCGGATCGGCGGAGTTTCCCTTGATCTGGGCATTTTCGCATTCATTGGCGTTGCAGTTGTTGATGGTGGTGCTGGTGCCCGGTCTCTTGGCGCTGGTGTTCGGCTGGTTGGCGTTCCGCAGCCGTGTGACAGGCGTGTATCTGTCGATCCTGACGCAGGCGATGACACTCGCGCTGTCGCTGTACCTGTTCCAGAACGACAGCGGCTTGCGCGGCAACAACGGGCTGTCGGGGTTGCAGAACCTGCCGGGTCTGGATGCGGTGCCGCAATCGGTGATCTCGATCGCGTTCTTCTGGGCCTCGGCGCTGGCGCTGGGGCTGGGGTATGTCCTGTTTGCCTGGATCGTGTCCGGCAAGATGGGCAGCGTGATCCGCGCCATCCGCGACAACGAAAGCCGCGTGCGGTTCCTGGGCTATCATGTGGAAAGCTACAAGCTGTTCGTCTTCACGGTTACCGCCATCGTCGCGGCCATAGCGGGGGCGCTTTACTATCCGCAGGCGGGTATCATCAACCCGGCGGAAATCGCGCCCATCGCCTCGATCTATCTGGCGGTCTGGGTCGCCATCGGCGGGCGCGGGCGGCTTTATGGCGCGGTGATCGGCGCGGCTTTCGTGTCGCTGCTGTCGTCTTGGTTCACGGGCGGGTCGGCCCCGGCGGTGAACCTCGGCTTCTACACGATCAACTGGACGGATTGGTGGCTGGTGCTGCTGGGTCTGTCCTTCGTGGCGGTCACGCTGTTCTTTCCCAAGGGGATCGGCGGGCTGTTCGACCTGATCGTCTTGCGGCCCGTGCCCGACCGGCAGGGCGACTACGGCCCCGACAAGGGCGCGTGGCGCCGCGAGGAGGGGGAGCCATGAGCACGCTTCTGGAAGTGTCCGGCGTCAGCGTCACCTTCGACGGGTTCCGCGCCATCAACAACCTGTCGATCAGTATCGGTCAGGCCGAATTGCGCGCGGTGATCGGGCCGAATGGCGCGGGCAAGACCACCTTCATGGATATCATCACCGGCAAGACGAAACCGGATGAGGGGCGGGTGATCTGGGGGCCGCGCAGCATATCCTTGCTGGATCTGTCCGAAAGCCAGATCGCGCGGCAGGGGATCGGGCGCAAGTTCCAGAAACCCACCGTGTTCGAGGCGCAGACAGTGCGCGAGAACCTTGCCATGGCGCTCAAGAACCCGCGCGGGCCGTTCGATGTGTTGTTCTATCGCAAAAGCCGCGCGACGGCGGCGCGGATCGACGAGATCGCGGAAGAGATCGGCCTGACCGACGACTTGCCGCGCCGCGCCGGAGAGTTGAGCCATGGGCAGAAACAATGGCTGGAGATCGGGATGCTGCTGGCCCAGGATCCGCAGTTGTTGCTGGTGGATGAACCCGCCGCGGGCATGACCCCGGCAGAGCGTGAACATACCACCGCCCTGCTGGTGCGCGCGGCAGAGACCCGTGCGGTTGTCGTGGTCGAGCATGACATGGAATTCGTGCGGCGGCTGAACTGCAAGGTGACGGTGCTGCACGAGGGATCCGTGCTGGCCGAGGGCAGCCTGGACCATGTGACGAAAAATCAGGACGTCATCGACGTCTACCTGGGGCGCTGAGATGCTGGAGATTGCCGACCTGACCCTGAAATACGGGCAAAGCCAGATCCTGAACGGGATCACCATGACTGCAAGGCCGGGGCAGGTGACGGCCGTCATGGGCACCAATGGTGTGGGCAAGACAAGCCTGCTCAAGGCTGTTGCGGGCCGGCATCCCTATGCGGGCGGCACGATCACGCTGGATGGCAAGCCGCTGGATCATCCGACCGCTTTCCAGGCTGCGCGGGCGGGCATCGCCTATGTGCCCCAGGGCCGAGAGGTCTTTCCCCTTCTCAGCGTGACCGAGAACCTGACAACGGGCTTTGCCTGTCTGCCCAAGGCAGACAAGGCCATTCCGCCCCGTATCTATGAATTGTTCCCCGTGCTGGCCGAGATGAAGGACCGTCGTGGCGGCGACCTGTCGGGCGGGCAGCAACAGCAGTTGGCCATCGCCCGCGCCCTGATCACCAAGCCGCGCGTGCTGCTGCTGGACGAGCCGACTGAAGGCATTCAGCCCAACATCATCAAGCAGATCGGCCGGGTGATCGAAGCCCTGCGCGACGAGGGCGAGATCGCCATCGTCCTGGTCGAACAGTATTTCGATTTCGCCTATGCCCTTGCCGATGAATTCGTGGCGCTGAACCGCGGGTCCGTGGTGCTGCGTGATCCCAAGGCGCGCGTCGACCGCGCGACCTTGCTGTCTCGCGTGTCGATCTGAGGCGGGTAGGGCCGCAGGGTCATCGCAGCCGTCGCCACCCCTGTGCCTGACGGCTTTGTCATGTATATGCCTCGGCAGGGCCAAAACCGCAGCGAGACACGTTGCGGTCTGACTGGTCCGGAAGAATGGAAGCCGATGGCAGTCGAAATCGATGTGAACATGCACTATGCGCTGGGCGACGATCCGATGGTCTTGCTGACGATCGAGGCGGCCCGCATGGCCGGACAGACGATTCTGCACGATCAGCTGGACATCGAAGGCGCGACCCTGACCCGCATAGATGGCGAGGGCGGGGTGGGGCAGCGCGTCTGGGCAAGGGTCGATGGGGCCTGCCTGAACTTGCGATACCGGGCCAGCGTCGAGGTGGCCCATCCGCATCGGCAGATCGAAACCCTCGATGCCGACCCGCTGCCGCGTTTGCCGGGTCACGTGCTGGCCAGCCTCAGGCCCTCGCGGTATTGCCAGTCCGACCTGTTCCGCGACCTTGCCGCGCAGAACTTCGGTGACCTGGCGGGTGGGGAAAAGATCCTTGCGATCCGGGATTGGGTCAGTGGCGCGCTGCGCTATGCACCGGGCAGTTCGAACGCGGACACCTCGGCCGTGGATACATTCGCGAGTGGCGAAGGTGTATGTCGCGACTATGCCCATATGGTCTGCGCCTTGGCGCGGGCGTCGAACATTCCGGCGCGCTGTGTCTCGGTCTACGGGGCGGGGGTGAACCCGCCCGACTTTCATGCCGTGGCGCAAGTCTGGCTGGAGGGTGGCTGGCACATGGTCGACGCGACGGGCATGTCATCGGGCGCGGATCTGGTCGTGATCGCGGCTGGCCGCGATGCATCGGACATCGCCTTCATGGAAACGCAATCCATGGCAGAGATGATCAGCCAGTCGGTCAGCGTGCAGATACGCTGAAACGCCCCGAAAACACCCTCAGCACATGCGCGTGACAGCACCCCCTCCCCCTCGGACGGGCCATGTGCTAGGCCTGCCTGCGAATGATGGAAAACGGAGCTGCGCATGACCTTTACCCTTGCCACATGGAACATCAACTCGGTCCGGTTGCGCGAGGGGCTGGTGTGCAAGCTTCTGTCCGAGGAAGCGCCGGATGTTCTGTGCCTGCAGGAATGCAAAAGCCCGGTGGACAAGATCCCGCTGGAGGGGTTCCAGGCCCTTGGCTACCACCACATGGTCGCGCGCGGGCAGAAGGGCTATAACGGCGTGGCGATCCTGTCGAAGATGCCGCTCGAGGATATGGGCGACATGGATTTCGCCAGCCTTGGCCATGCGCGCCATGTGGCGGCGCGGCTGCCCAATGGCGTGGTGATCCACAATTGTTATGTTCCCGCGGGCGGCGATGTGCCGGATCGCACGGTGAACGACAAGTTCGGCCAGAAGCTGGATTACCTGACCGAGATGCGCGACTGGTTCCATGGCGACCGACCCGAACGGTCGATCCTTGTCGGCGATCTGAACATCGCCCCGCGCGAGGATGACGTCTGGAATCACAAGCAGCTTCTCAAGATCGTCAGCCACACCCCGATCGAGGTGGATCATCTGGGCCAGGTGCAGGAGTCCGGCGCCTGGGTCGATGTGACCCGCGCCGACATACCCGAGGGGCAGCTTTACAGCTGGTGGTCCTATCGCGCGGCCGATTGGGATGCCGCCGACAAGGGGCGCCGGCTGGATCATGTCTGGGCCACGCAGGATATTGCGCAGGCGGGGCATTCCAGCCGCGTGTTGCGCGTGGCGCGCGGATGGGAGCAGCCCAGCGATCACGCGCCTGTCTTTGCGACCTTTGACCTTTGATTTCACGAATATGTCACCCCATATAGGATGATGAACGCACCCCGATCGGGTGCCACGCAGATTTGCAGACAAGGATGACGGAAGATGCTGGAACTGGGACAAAAGCAGCCCGCAGCCGACAAGGCAGTGATCATGGATGTGTCCGAGGCCGATTTCATGGCCGAGGTTGTCGATGCCTCGATGACCGTGCCCGTGCTCGTGGATTTCTGGGCGCCGTGGTGTGGCCCCTGCAAGACGCTTGGTCCGCAGCTTGAGGCTGCCGTCGAGGCGGCCAAGGGTGCGGTGAAGATGGTCAAGGTCAACGTGGACCAGAACCAGCGCATCGCGGCACAGTTGCGGGTACAGTCGATCCCCACCGTCTATGCCTTCTGGCAGGGCCAGCCGGTCGATGCCTTCCAGGGGGCGGTGCCCGCCTCGGAGGTGCAGGCCTTCGTCAAGCGGCTGGCCGAACTGGCCGGCGATGGTGGCCTGGCCGAAGCGATCGAAGCCGCCGAGGCGATGCTGGCCGAGGGTGCCGTGGATGATGCGGCGCAGACCTTTGCCGCCATCCTCGAGGAGGATCCCGTCAATGTCGCGGCCTATGCCGGGCTTGTGCAGTGCCACATCGCCAAGGGTGATCTGGACGAGGCCGAGGCCGTGCTGAACGGCGCACCCGCCGAGATCGCCAAGACCGCGCCCCTGGAAGCGGCCCATGCCCAGCTTGAACTGGCGCGGCAGGCGGCCGGGGCTGGTCCGGTCGCCGAATTGCAGGCGGCGGTCGATGCGAATCCGGCCGATCTTCAGGCGCGTTTCGACCTGGCACTTGCGCTGCAGGCATCCAACCGGATGGCCGAGGCCGTCGACATGCTGCTGGAAATCTTCCGCCGGGATCGGGAATGGAATGACGGTACCGCCAAGCAACAGCTTTTCACCATTTTCGAGGCTCTGAAACCCAATGATCCCGTCGTTCTGAACGGTCGGCGCAAGCTGTCGTCAATGATATTTGCCTGATGGGCTTGATGAGCTAGGTCGCAGGGTATGGGCAAAAAATTTGACATGCCGGACGTGATTGCGGTGTTTCCGCTGCCCGGGGCGCTTTTGCTGCCCCGGTCGCGGTTGCCACTGCACATCTTCGAGCCGCGCTACCTCGCCATGCTTGAGGATGCGCTGAAAACACCGGAACGCCTGATCGGCATGGTGCAACCGAACGCCGTCCCCGGACGCGACGGGAACGGGTTGCACCAGATCGGTTGCGCGGGTCGCGTCACCCAATTCTCGGAAACCGAGGATGGGCGCTATCTGATCACGCTGTCGGGCATGTCCCGGTTCCGCGTGATGCGCGAAGTGACGGGTTTCACCCCCTATCGCCGGTGCGAGGTGTCATGGACCGGGTTCGAAAGGGATCTGGGCCGCGACGAGACCGATACAGGCTTCGACCGCGAATCTTTCATGAACCTGTTGTCGCGCTATTTCACCGCGCGCGAATTGCAGACCGATTGGGAAAGCCTGCAGGATGCGGATGACGAGTTGCTGATCAACTCGTTGTCGATGCTGCTGGACTTCGATCCCGAAGACAAGCAGGCCCTGCTTGAGGCGCCGTGCCTGTCCACGCGGCGCGAAACCTTGGTCACCTTGATCGAGTATTCCCTGCGCGGCGGCAACACCGAGGAGATCATGCAGTGATCGACGGGCCGCTTTTCGATCGCCGGATGCTGGAGGCGCTGGTCTGTCCGCGCACCGGGGCGCGCCTTGACTATGATGCCGAGCGTCAGGAACTGATCAGCAAACCCGCCGGGTTGGCCTATCCGATCCGCAACGGCATTCCCGTGATGCTTGTCGACGAAGCTCGCAAGCTGGACTGAGCTTTCGCTGTCCCTGACATGAGAAAACCGCCGCCCGGCTTCCCGGACGGCGGTTTCTTTTATCGTGCGACCAGTGGCTTATTCAGCCGCCCAGCCCGCGACCGACTTGACCTCGAGGAAATCCTCGATGCCCCATACACCGCCTTCGCGGCCATTGCCGGATTGCTTCATGCCGCCGAAAGGCGCACCGGCGCCACGCGATTGGCCGTTGATCTCGACCATGCCGGACCGCAGTTGCAGCGCGATCCGGTTGGATTTGTCGCCATCCTGGGTCTGGATGTAGTTGGTCAGGCCATAGACCGTGTCATTGGCGATACGGATCGCTTCTTCCTCGGTTTCGAAGGGGATGATCGACAGCACCGGGCCGAAGATTTCCTCGCGCGCGATGGTCATCTCGTTCGTGACATCGGCAAAGACCGTCGGTTTGACGAAGAACCCGCGGTTGAAGCCTTCGGGGCGGCCTGTACCGCCAGCCACAAGGCGCGCGCCCTCGTCGATGCCCTTCTGGATCAGGCCCTGGATCTTGTTGAACTGCGCCTCGTTCACCACCGGGCCGATGTGGCGACCGGCTTCGTGTGCATTGCCCACGGTGACGGAATTTGCCACTTCGGCTGCTGTTTCCACGGCCTTTTCATAGACGCCCTTCTGCACCAGCATCCGGCTGGGTGCATTGCAGGACTGGCCCGAGTTGTTCATCATGTGCAGCACGCCGCGCTTGACGGCCTTGTCATCGGCATCGGCGAAGATGATGTTCGCACCCTTGCCGCCCAGTTCCAGATGCACGCGCTTGAGCGTGTCCGCAGCCGCCTTGGAAATGGCGATGCCTGCGCGGGTCGAGCCGGTGAAGCTGACCATGTCGACGTCCTTGTGGCTGGACAGCTGCGAGCCGACACCCACGCCGTCACCGTTCACAAGGTTGAACACGCCTGCGGGGAAACCGGCATCGTGCATGATCTCGGCAAAGACGATGGCATTCAGGGGGCTTTCTTCGGACGGCTTCAGCACCATGGTGCAGCCCGCAATGGCGGCCGCCACGACCTTCAGCGTGACCTGGTTCATCGGCCAGTTCCAGGGCGTGATCATTGCGCAGACGCCGATCGGCTCGTAGACGATCCGGTCATTCGGGGCGTGATCGCCAAGCGGGCGGATGAATTTGAAATTCTTGGCCGCCCTGATGAAGTTGCTGGTGTGCCATGTGCCCGCACCCACCTGCGAGGCGCGCGACATGTCGATGGGCGCGCCCATTTCCATGGTCATCGCCTGTGCCAGATCCTCGGTCCGGGACTTGTAGATCTCGAGCATCTTTTCGACCAGGGCGATGCGCTCTTCCACGGGGGTGTTCATCCATGCCGGAAACGCAGCCTTGGCCGCGGCGACGGCGGCATCCGTGTCGGCCTTGCCACCCAGCGAGATGATCGCGCAGGGTTCTTCGGTCGATGGGTCGATGACGGGATGATCGCGCCCCTCGATCGGGTCAACCCATGCGCCGTTGATGTAGAACTGACGTTTCTCGATCATGTCGATCTCCTTCGTGATTGCGTCGCGATATGGGGCCTGATCCATAGGATCAAAGGTCAGGTCACTGGATTCGCGACACTCTGTCACTCTGCCTGATTGCCTGCAAGGGAGGGGGTGCAAATCCGTTGGGCAGCAAATATACGAATTTTGGAATACAATTAAGACCATGACAGGAAAGGAAACCCTTATGGGCCTGCGTATCAACGATATCGTGCCGAATTTCACGGCGGACACCGATCAGGGAACGATCACCTTTCACGACTGGATCGGTGACAGCTGGGCCATCCTGTTCAGCCACCCCAAGGATTTCACCCCTGTCTGCACGACCGAATTCGGCGCTGTGGCGCAATTGGCCGATGAATGGGCCAAGCGTGGCACCAAGGTGATCGGCCTGTCGGTGGACGGTGTGGACGAACATGTGAAATGGAAAGCGGACATCGAAGGGTTCTCGGGGGCGAAGGCCGGGTTCCCGATCATCGCGGACAAGGATCTGGCCGTGTCCAAGGCCTTCGACATGCTGCCCGCCGAGGCCTATCTGCCCGACGGACGCACCGCCGCGGATTCCGCCAGCGTGCGGTCGGTCTTCATCATCAGCCCCGACAAGAAGGTGCAGCTGATCATGACCTATCCGATGTCCGTGGGACGGAACTTTGCCGAAGTGCTGCGCGCGCTGGACGCGCTGCAGGCCAGCTTTGGCGTGCCCGTGGCGATGCCGGCCAACTGGGTGCCGGGGCAGGACGTGATCGTGGCACTCAGCCTGACCGATGATCAGGCGCGGGCGCGCTTTGGCGAGATCGATGTGAAACTGCCCTATCTGCGGACCACCAAGCTCTGATCGACCCCCCGCAAGACGGATGCAAGAGAACCCTGCGGAAAGCTTCCGCAGGGTTTTTTCATTCCTTTGTCACCGTGGTCATGGACAAAGACATGGCAGGGGATTACGCGGCGCGCCGGGGGATGCGCGGGCGGTGTCGGACTGATAGACTCGGCACAAGCATTCGACAGGATCACCATATGCCGGAGAGAACAGGCGCCATGGGGAAGACCACGTCCGGCAAGGTCAGGCAGCCGCCGATGCTGATCGGTTGGCGCGAGCGTATCGCCCTGCCGGAACTGGGCATTGACCTGATGCAGGCCAAGATCGATACGGGCGCGCGCACTTCGGCGCTGCATGCCACCCGGGCCATTCGGTTCCAGCGGGACGGCGCGGATTGGGTGCGGTTTCACATTCCGCATGCCAGTGGTCTGGCCGCGCGGGATTGCGAGGCGCCCCTGGTCGACCGGCGCGAGATCAAGAACACTTCGGGCCTTGGCGAGGACCGGCTTGTGATCGAAACCCTGCTTCTGCTGGGTGGACGGCGCTGGCGGATCGAGGTGTCGCTGGCCGATCGTTCCGCCATGGCGATGCCGATCATCCTGGGCCGTACCGCGATCCGCAAACGCGGCATCCTTGTGGATGCCGGCAAATCCTACCTGGCGGGCATGCCCCGTCCGACCGGCGGCCAAGGCAAGCCCTGACAGCTTGACGCCGCCCATATTACATTCGTTTCCCGTAAAGGACCCTTTCCATGAAGATCGCCATGATGACGCGCAACCCGGCCCTCTACTCGCATCAGCGCCTGAAAGAGGCGGCCGAGGCGCGTGGGCATGAGCTGGATTTCGTCAATACCCTGCGCTGCAGCATGAACATCGCCTCGCGCAGGCCCGAGATCTATTACGACGGCCAGAAACTGCCGCGCTATGACGCGGTGATCCCGCGCATCGGGGCGTCGGTCACGTTCTACGGGCTTGCCGTGCTCAGGCAGTTCGAGATGCAGGGCGTCTATCCCCTGAACGAAAGCGTGGCCATCGGGCGCAGCCGGGACAAGTTGCGGTCCATGCAGCTTTTGGCACGCGACGGGATCGGCCTGCCGGTCACGACCTTCGCCCATGATCCCAAGCAGACCGAAGAGGTGGTGAAACTGGCCGGTGGCGCGCCGCTGGTGATCAAGCTCCTGGAAGGCACGCAAGGCATCGGCGTGGTTCTGGCCGATACCGACCGTTCCGCGAAATCGGTGATCGAGGCGTTTCGCGGCGCAGGCGTGAACATCCTGGTGCAGGAGTTCATCAAGGAAGCGGGCGGCACCGACATCCGCGCCATCGTGGTGGGCGGCAAGGTGGTCGCGGCCATGCAGCGCACCGGGGCAGAGGGCGAGTTCCGGTCGAACCTGCACCGGGGTGGATCGGCCAAACCGATCAAGATTTCACCAGAGGAGCGGTCGACCGCCATCCGTGCTGCGAAATCCATGGGGCTGAATGTCTGCGGCGTGGATATGCTGCGGTCGAATCATGGCCCCGTGGTGATGGAAGTGAATTCCAGCCCCGGTCTGGAAGGGGTCGAGAAGGCCACAGGCAAGGATATCGCGGGGATGATCATCGAATTCATCGAGAAGAACGCCAAGGACGGGCAGACCAAGACCAAGGGCAAGGGATGACAGGCGCGACCGCGTTCGAACTGGGTGGGGTGCGGGTGCCTGCGGGCACGCGGCGCACCATCGACCTGCCAGTATCCTCGTTGTCGGATCACACACCGGTGTCGATGGCGGTGCATGTGGTCAACGGACGCAGGCCGGGTCCGGTGATGTTCGTGTCCGCCGCGATCCACGGCGACGAGGTGATCGGGGTCGAGATCGTGCGCCGCCTGCTGCGGGCGCCCAACCTCGAGCGGATGGCGGGCACGCTGCTTGCGGTGCCGATCGTGAACACCTTCGGGTTCCTGAACCATTCACGGTATCTGCCGGACCGGCGCGACCTGAACCGCTGTTTTCCGGGATCGGCGGAGGGGTCGCTGGGGGCGCGGCTGGCGCATATCTTCCTCAGCCAGATCGTGGCGCGGTCTGATTTCGGGATCGACCTGCATTCGGCCGCCGTACAGCGGTCGAACCTGCCGCAGATCCGCCTGACGCCGGGCAATACCCGGCTGGAGCATCTGGCGCAGGCCTTCGGCGCGCCGGTCATGTTGCACTCCAAGCTGCGCGACGGGTCGCTGCGGATGGCAGCAGAGCAGGCAGGTGTGGATGTCCTGCTCTACGAGGCGGGCGAGGGGCTGCGCTTTGACGAGCTGGCTGCGCGCTCCGGGCTGTCGGGAATCCTGCGGGTGATGCAGGTCTTGGGCATGATCGGCCCCAAGGGTGTGCCACGGCTGCGGGCGCGGCCCGTCACCTGCACGCGGTCAAGCTGGTACCGGGCGCCAGCGGGTGGCTTGCTGCGGACCTATCGTGGCATAGGTGACCTGGTCGAGCCGGGGATGCTGCTGGGGGCTGTGTCGGATCCGTTCGGCGTGGCCGAGGTCGAGATCACGGCGCAGTCCAACGGCATCATCGTGGGGCGCAGCAACATGCCCGTGGTGAACGAAGGCGACGCGCTGTTCCATGTGGCGGAAACCCCCAAGGTCTGGCACGCGGAAGCGGCGATGGAAGGTGTTGCCGCCCAGATGGACGCAGCCCCCCTGTTCGACGAGGACGAGATCATCTGATCCCGGTGAACCGCCGGCAAAGGTCAGTCGTCATAGGGCATGCGGGTGGTATCATCCAAATCTTCGGGCAGGAATTTCTGAAAGAAACACGCGTCGTCAAAGAAATCCTTGTGGTCCTTGCTGTTTGTCAGGCGGCCCGTGGCGGTCACTTTTGTCGCGCGGTCAAATCCGTTGCGCTGATCGACCTCGCAGATGAACTGAAAGTTCGGGTTGCGTGATCTGTAGCTTTTCAGGTCCGACGGCGGGACGTAGGGGGCCATCGCCATGTCGTCCCGTGGCAGGTGCTTTTCGAAGGGTTGAACCGCGATCAGCAGAAGATTGATGTCCCATGTGATCATGCAAATCGCCTCGAATTCTATGGCGATACCGTCGAAGCGAACTTTGGGCTGAAACCGTCTTGGGTCTTCGGGGCTTGGTTCCAGCATCGTATCAACCTTTCAGAACGTCCCCGACGAACATGGAGAGGGCCGGTTCGATGTCCGGCAGGTTCTGCACCGCGCCATGGGGATCAAGGGGCAATTGTGGCCCGACGCGCATGGACAGCCAGTGCACGGGCCGACCAAAGCCAAGGCCGACGCCGGTGGCGGAGTTGATGTCCACAACACCATCGTGCAGCTGCGGTGACGGGTTGGCATGGCTGAACCCGATGGCGGTCACGTTCTTGCGAAAGGCCGCTTCGGTGGCGTTCTTGTTCAGTTTGCCCAGATCCTGGCTGACGGGCATCATCGACATCGCGCCATAGTTGATCGGCGGCACATGGAGCATCGTCCCCAGATGTGGTGTGCAATAGGTGAACAGGCGCCGTGGAGTCAGCCCGTTGGCAATCATTTGCCGGGCCACCAATCCACCCATGGAATAGGCAAAGATCGACAGGTTGTTCGTGGGAACATTGTTGTTCTTGAGGTATGCCGCGATTTCCTGTGCACCAAAGACAAAGGATTGATGGGTGTTGTAGCGCCCGAAAATGACCTGATAGCCCTGCTTTTCAAGCTTGAAGCGCAGCCAGTCGACGGCGACCAGCAAGGCCTGCCCCGGTTGATGGTTTTTCATCAGGTCAAACCCATGCAGCACCAGCGCCACACCTTTGGGTGCGGACATCGCGCCCATTTCGGGCGTCATGTCTGTACTCAGACGGACGCCGTCATAGATTTCTGCTGCGGGGATTACGTCAAAGGACTCGGTGGTCATGCTGCGCGCTCACTCGTTAACCAAAAAACACTACGCAATGTGGCGAGCATGGATACGGGCGCAGGTTCTGTCAATTCGTCATGATACGCCGCATGAAAAAGGCCCCGATGTTTCCATCGGGGCCTTGTCCGTTCCAAGGGGAAAGGGGGCTTATTCGCCCGCTTCCGCCTCTTCCTTGGTGATCTCTTCGCCGGTTTCCTGGTTCACCGATTTCATCGCCAGGCGAACCTTGCCGCGATCGTCGAAGCCCAGCAGCTTGACCCAGACTTCCTGACCTTCCTTGAGCACATCCGACGGATGGTTCAGGCGGCGGTTTTCGATCTGGGACACGTGCACCAGGCCGTCGCGCTTGCCGAAGAAGTTCACGAAAGCGCCGAAATCGACCAGCTTGACCACGGTGCCCTTGTAGACCTTGCCTTCTTCCGGCTCGGCCACGATGGACCAGATCATGTCATAGGCCTTCTTGATCGAGTCGCCGTTGGGCGATGCGATCTTGATGATGCCGTCGTCATTGATGTCGACCTTGGCGCCGGACACTTCCACGATCTCGCGGATGACCTTGCCGCCCGAGCCGATCACTTCACGGATCTTGTCGGTCGGGATCTGCATCGTCTCGATACGCGGGGCGTGGATCGAGAAGTCAGCCGCGCCGGACAGGGCCTTGTTCATCTCGCCAAGGATATGGATACGGCCGTCCTTGGCTTGCGCCAGGGCTTTCTCCATGATTTCGGGCGTGATGCCGGCAACCTTGATGTCCATCTGGAGGCTGGTGATCCCGTTTTCGGTGCCAGCCACCTTGAAGTCCATGTCGCCCAGGTGGTCTTCGTCACCCAGGATGTCGGTCAGCACGGCATAGGAGCCGTCATCTTCCAGGATCAGGCCCATGGCCACACCGGCGACAGGCGCCTTCAGCGGCACACCGGCATCCATCATCGACAGCGAACCGCCGCAGACCGATGCCATCGAGGAGGAACCGTTCGATTCCGTGATCTCGGACACGATGCGGATCGTGTAGGGGAAGTCGGTCGAAGCGGGCAGCACGGCCTGAAGGGCGCGCCATGCCAGCTTGCCGTGACCGATTTCACGACGGCCAGGGGAACCCACGCGGCCAACCTCGCCCACCGAATAGGGGGGGAAGTTGTAGTGCAGCATGAAGTTGGATTTGAAGTTGCCATGCAGCGCATCGATGAACTGCTCGTCATCGCCGGTGCCCAGCGTGGTCACGACCAGGCCCTGGGTTTCGCCACGGGTGAACAGGGCGGAACCATGGGTGCGCGGCAGCAGGCCGGTTTCGCAGACGATCGGACGCACGGTGGTCGTGTCACGTCCGTCGATCCGCTTGCCGGTTTTCACGACATCGCCACGCAGAACGCTGGCTTCCAGTTTCTTCAGCGCGGTGCCAAGGTTTGCATCGGCCAGCTGTTCCTCGGTCAGGGCTGCCTTGATGGCGGCCTTGGCGTCGGAAACGGCGGTGGTGCGCGCCTGCTTGTCGGTGATCGCGTAAGCTGCGCGGATCTTGTCTTCGCCGGCTGCTTTCACGGCGGCGTAGATCTCGCTGTAATCGGCAGGCTGGAAATCGAAGGGCTCTTTCGCGGCGGCTTCGGCCAGGTCGATGATCAGGTCGATCACCGGCTGGATCTGCTGATGCGCGAAGACGACGGCGCCCAGCATCTCGGCCTCGGTCAGCTCATAGGCTTCCGATTCCACCATCATCACGGCGTCCTTGGTGCCTGCGACAACCAGGTCCAGACGCTGCTCGGGGTTGGTGCGCAGGTTCTGCATGTCGTCAACCGAGGGGTTGAGGACATAGTCACCGTTCACAAAGCCCACGCGGCAGCCTGCGATCGGGCCCATGAAGGGCGCACCCGACAGGGTCAGCGCGGCCGAGGCGGCGATCATCGCCACGACATCGGGGTCGTTCACAAGGTCATGCGACAGCACGGTGCACATCACCAGGACTTCGTTCTTGAAACCTTCGACGAACAGCGGGCGGATCGGACGGTCGATCAGGCGCGCGGTCAGCGTTTCCTTTTCGGTCGGACGCGCTTCGCGCTTGAAAAAGCCACCCGGCACTTTGCCGGCGGCATAGTATTTTTCCTGGTAATGGACGGTCAGCGGAAAGAAATCCTGACCCGGCTTGGGTTCCTTGGCGAAGGTGACGTTTGCCATCACCGAGGTTTCGCCCAGGGTGGCAATGACGGTGCCGTCTGCCTGGCGGGCGATCTTGCCCGTTTCCAGTGTCAGCGTCTCGTCGCCCCACTGCATCGTTTTGGTCGTTACGTTAAACATCTCGTATCCTATCTTGGCCTCCGGGGCCCATCCCCTTTGGCCGTTTCATCTGGGGCCGTATTGCCCCCTGGCTTCTGCTTCGTTCATCCTGCCATCGCCGCAAAGCCCGACGGGACGGCAATCGGATCATGTTGAAACCGCGCCCTTTTGGGGCGCGGTCCTTTGTCTTGTCTCAGCGACGGATGCCCAGGCGCTTGATGAGGTCCTGGTAACGGCCCTCGTCTTTTGCCTTCAGGTAATCCAGCAGCTTGCGGCGCTGGGCCACCATCATCAGAAGGCCACGGCGACCGTGGTTGTCCTTCTTGTGGGTCTTGAAATGCTCGGTCAGCGTTGAGATGCGCGAGGTGAGGATGGCAACCTGGACTTCGGGCGAACCGGTGTCGCCTTCCTTGGTTGCGAATTCCTTGATCACACGTGCTTTTTCTTCGACAGTAATCGACATCGGGGTCTCCTTTGAATGAAAGGTGAAGGGCACAAGCCGGGATGTCGTCCAGCAGGGTCCGTGGAGGTATCAGGCCGGGAATCCGGCACGGATTGCGCGCGTATAGGGGAAATCCCCCCATTTGGAAAGGGAAAACAGTAATCAGCCCGGGGGCTGGCGGCCCCTTTCCGGACAGGTCACGCGCCTGGGCGCCATCACATTCGTGACTGTCCCATGATCACGATATCCGACAGCATCAGCCCGCTTGCGCCCGACAGAGAGGCGACATGCGCCCCTTCCAGATAGAGGTTGATCCGGTCCGACCCGTCTTCATCGGTGCGCAGCTCGATCAGGGGATCGGTGCCGCCGGTGTCGTCGAAGACCACAAGCAGGCTGTCTTCGGCCAGATCGAAATCCACGATCTCGGCCGGATCGGTGATCCATTGCCCCAGTTGGAACAGGTCCGCGCCGCGCCCGCCCGTTACGATGTCGCCGCTGCCGGCAAGGATCGTATCCTCGCCATCCCCGCCATTCAGGTAGTCCGCGTCTGGCGCCTCCGGGTCTTCGGGTCGATGACCCAGCAGCAGATCATTGCCCGCGCCCCCGAACAGCGTGTCATTGCCCGGCCCGCCGGTCAGGCCGTCGTCCCCCAGGCCGCCATGCAGCGCGTCATTGCCCGCCGCACCGAACAGCTGATCCATGCCGTCGCCGCCATGCAGACTGTCCATGCCGGGGCCACCCTGCAGGGTGTCGTCCCCGTTCTGCCCGAACAGCAGGTCATCGCCGTCACCGCCGGACAGGCTGTCGTCGCCGGTGCCGCCGTAAAGCTGATCGTTGCCTTGACCGCCCATCACCAGATCATCGCCTTCGGCACCATGAAGGTCATCCCGGCCAGCCGCGCCAAGCAGCGTATCATTGCCGTCGCGTCCGCCGATCTGGTCGTCGCCGGTGCCGCCCTCGATCAGGTCGGGGCCCGCTTGACCCGCCAGAATCCGGTCTGTTCCACGGCCCTGTTCCGATGCGTCGGACCCTGTCGCGGCATCCAGAAGGTCGGCCAGACCAGAGGCCGCATTGGCGCTCACCGCATCGCCTGCAGAGGCATCGGGCCCGGCGCCCTGCGGTTCCGCGGCGTCCTCGTTGTCCGCGCTATCAGGCGCGCCTGACAGCCCGACAAATGCCGCACCGGCGAGCATCAGACCAAAGATGCCTGTCAAGATCAGCATGAAAACCCTCGCACCACACGAAAAAGAACACCCCGGTATTACCAGCCACAAAGGCCGGGCATGGGTCAAATCCGTTGTGATGGCGTGGTTAATTCTGGCCGCTGCCGTCAAGGCCCCGGCTGAGGTCGATCTCCTTCGCGAGTTCCGAGGCCCATTCGCCGATGATGGGCAGGAATTCGAACTGCGACACCCACCAGGCCAGCACAGAGACAAGGATCGAGGCCCCGAGAACCGACCCGAGGCCGAAGGCCAGGCCCCGCAGGAACTGGAACCCGACCAGCCGCCAGATCGAGTTGTGCACCTTGATGAAGCGGTGCGCGTTCAGGCGCTCGACCTCCCTGGCAAGGGTGCGCATGGCGTCGGCCTGATCGTCAGAGGGTTGTTGCCGGGCGCTGTCTGTCATCGGCTTTCCTTTCCGCGCTTCAGGGTTGGGCGGGCCATGGGATCGGTTTCTGGTCGTAGGAAATATAGAGCGGGTGCTTGGGATGTCCGTCCTTGGTCAGGCCAAGGTGGTGGAGGGGCTGTGGCTGGGCGCGCAGCAGGCGCTCGACCAAGGGGCCGCGGTCCAGATGGGCACCGTGGGTGCCCCATGCGGCGATGATCCTGCCGCCCGGCCCTTTTGCCCAATCGCAGCTTTCGGTGATGGCGGCGTCATTGGCCGGACCCACCGGATCGGACGCGGCGCGCATGGCGCGCGGATCGGTGTCGCGCCAGGCAAAGATATTGGTGACCCGAAAGCTGCCGAAGCCCAGCGCACGGGCACGGCGTTCACAGCGTTCCACGGTGGGGTCGTTCTGCGCCTCGGTCGCGGTCGAGGGGTTGAGCATCACGAACAGGGCACGCGGCCCCGCCGCGTCCCAGGTGCGCGTCAGCAGATAACGGTAGCGTTCGCAGTCGGAATAGACCGCCGTCGACTGCGCATCGCCTTTCAGGAAATCGCGTGTGATCATGTCCCGGTTGTGCCTTGCCCGCCCGTGCATTGCAAGGCGGCGGCGCTTCAGTCCTGATTGAAGACGCGGCTGGGGTGCAGTTCGCCGGCCTTGTAGATGCCGACCGCCACGGCGCGCCCGTCAAGGCTGGCCCAGGCCTCGTCGCCATACTCGACGTCCGAGGCCAGCACCATGCCGGGGTTCCCGTTGCGCAGGCGAGCAGCGCCTTCCGGGGTGCAGCGCAATTCGGGCAGGTCGGTCAGCCCGGTTTCCAGCGGCAGCACATGTGCGTCCAGATCGGGGGTGCGTGCCATCGCGTCGATCTGGTCCAGCGTCAGGCCATCCGTGGCCTCGAACGGGCCCGACCAGACGCGGCGCAGGGTCACCACATGGGCATGACAGCCCAGCGCCTCGCCCAGATCGCGCGCGATGGAGCGGACATAGCCGCCCTTGCCGCAGGTCATTTCCAGCACGACGTGATCGGCGTCGGGCCGGTCCGTCATTACCAGTTCCTCGACCCAGAGGGGGCGGGCGGCGATCTCGAATTCCTCGTCATCGCGGGCCAGCTTGTAGGCGCGTTCCCCGTCGATCTTGACGGCGGAAAAGCGCGGCGGCACCTGCATCACGTCACCGACGAAGGCGTGCAGCGCCTCCTTGATGGTGGCATCATCGGGGCGGATGTCGGATGTGGCGATCACCTGGCCTTCGGCATCGTCGGTATTGGTCGCCTGTCCCAGCCGGATCGTGAAGCGGTAGGCCTTCAGCGCATCGGTGATGTAGGGCACGGTCTTGGTGGCCTCGCCAAGGGCTACGGCCAGCACGCCTGTCGCCTCGGGGTCCAGCGTGCCGGCGTGTCCCGCCTTGTTGGCATCCAGCGCCCAGCGCACCTTGTTGACCACGGCGGTCGAGGTCAGGCCCGCGGGCTTGTCCACCACCAGCCAGCCCGAAATGTCACGACCCTTGCGCTTGCGTCCCATGGTTCCGTCCCGTTCCTGTCAGATCGCGGGGCCTAGCCCAAGGGCGGCGGTCTGTCAAACGCTGGCGTTGCGCGTGTGGCGGGCTGCGGTCCTTGAGTATTTGCGGAACGATGAAGCGGTATCAGCCGCCACTGGGCACCGGCAGGCCGATGATCGGGCCCATGCGGAAGCCCGGATCCGACCGCCCCAACTGTGGCGCGTGCAGGCGCGAGATATTGCCGTCGAAGTAAAGCGCCTGGCGCAGGCCCAGCGCGTCGCGGAAAAAGCTTGCGAACTGGTGGAACGTCACCGGATTGCGGGAGATCACGAAAACCGCGCGATCTCCGCTATCCGACGTGCCCACGCCGTTGCGGATGTATCGCGATGTGCTGTCGGGCAGAAAACGCGGATGCAGCGCGCCGTCGATCACCAGCATCGGCCCCGATTGGGTGGCAGCCCGGCAGTCCGGCGCGGTGTCGCGATAGCGCAGGGTCTCGATCACTTGCGCCCCTGTTTCGGTCAGGCAGAGCAACCCGTTCGGCAGCAGGCCGAAATTGCCGAAGCTTTCGCGGGTTTGCAGCGGCGCAAGGGTTTCGCCATCCTCGATATAGAGGCCCACGGGCTGACGGTTCTGATGATACATGCCCGCGTTCATGGCGAAGGCGAGGGTCTGTCCCGCAGCGGCCAGCGCATCGTCGATCGCGCTGAAATGACCATAGGGCCGGCCAGTCGGGTCGTTCAGGAACAGCTCAAGCCGTTCGGTCGCGGCATCGACCTCGCACAGTGCGTAGACGACATCGTCATATGTGGTTTCGCGGCACTCCAGCGCCACGACCGGGGATGCGACAAGGGCCAGCAAGCCGGCCGTCAGCGCCGACAGCGCGCGCATCAGTCGTCGAGGTCGCGCCGGACGGCGTCCTGCGCGAACAGCCGGCGGGTCTCGTCCATGCGGTCAAAGGTCTCGTCCAGCTGGAAGCGCAGTTCGGGTGCGAACTTGAGCGCGACCTTCTTGCCGATGATGCGGCGCAGCTCGCCCTTGTTGCGGGCCAGAAGCTTGATGACCTCATCCTTGCCTTCGCCGCCCAGGGGCAGGACATAGATCGTGGCCACGCGCAGATCGGTGGTCACGCGCACCTCGCCCACGGTGATGGACATGCGGTTGAGATCGGGGTCATGGATGTCGCCGCGCAACAGCACCTCTGAGAGGGTGCGGCGGATGAGTTCGCCGACACGCAGCTGGCGTTGGCCCGGACCTGAGGAAGATGTGCTTTTTACCATGCCGCCCATCTAAGGCTTCCCGCAGGCTTTGCCAAGCGGCGGTTGCTTGGATATGAGGGGGCGCAAGGGACAACTTCTGCCAGACGGGATCGACAACATGACGGACAAGCCGGGTATCGTGGTAACGGGCGCATCGGGACGGATGGGCCAGATGCTGGTGCGCACGATCCTGGACAGTGATCAGGCGCGACTGGTCGGCGCGGTGGAACGCGAGGGCCATGCCTGGGTCGGGCAGGATCTGGGCACGGCCATGGGTGGGGCTGCGCTGGGCGTGACGGTCACCGATGATCCGCTTGAAGCATTCGCACGGGCGCAGGCGGTGATCGATTTCACCAGCCCGGCGGCGACGGTGGAATTTGCCGCCCTGGCCGCGCAGGCGCGCGCTGTGCATGTCATTGGCACCACGGGCCTGTCCGAGGATGACCTGGCCGCCATCAAGGCCGCCGCGCGCCATGCCGTCGTTGTCCGGGCGGGCAACATGTCGCTGGGGGTCAACCTGCTGGTGCAGCTGACGAAACGTGTGGCCGCGGCCCTGGACGCGGATTTCGACATCGAGGTGATCGAGGCGCATCACAACCGCAAGGTCGATGCGCCATCCGGCACGGCGCTGATGCTGGGCGAGGCCGCCGCCATCGGGCGCGGTGTCCGGCTGGAGGATGTGCGCGACGCGGCCCGCGAGGGGATCACTGGCGCGCGCGAACGCGGGCATATCGGCTTTTCCGCCATTCGCGGCGGTGACATCGTGGGCGAGCATGACGTGATGTTCGCGGCCCCCGGCGAGCGGATCATCCTGCGCCACATTGCGACGGATCGCGCGGTCTTTGCCCGTGGCGCGCTGAAGGCCGCGCTTTGGGGGCAGGGGCGGCATCCGGGCGAATATGACATGGTCGATGTGCTGGGCCTTGCCACGCATTGACGGCGGGTCGCGGACGGCCTGATGGATCGGCAGGAAGCTGCCGAGCCTCGCGCGGATGTGAGCGCGTCAGTGATCCGTAACGCTGATTCTGCCGTATACTGGGGGTATTCGTCGACAACCTTCAGAGGTGGATCATGAGAACCGCTGCCCTTGTCCTGAGCCTTGGGGTGACCCTGTCCGAAGTGGGGTCCGCCCGCGCCGAACAATTCACGCCGATCCCGGACAAGAACGCCTTTCTGTCCACTGTGGCCGGCAAGGACCTGCGGTTGAAAGGCTATGGCCCGATTGTCGTGCGCCTGACGGTCCAGCCCGATGGCGAGATCACGGGCAGGGGTCTGGGGTGGGATGTCACCGGTGCCTGGCGTTGGCAGGATGGGTATTTCTGCCGCGACCTGAACTGGGGTGGCAGCGACCTTGGCCAGAACTGCCAGGCCGTGCTGGTGCAGGGGCAGACGATCCGCTTCGTGTCGGATCAGGGCGCGGGCGATCACGCGGATTTCGCGCTGCAGTAACCCGGCCCCCATATCTGGATCAGGGGCGCGCCATCAGAAGTCGATGGCGATGCCCTTCTTCTCCCAATCGCCATAGCGCACGGGTTCCGGTCCATTGCGCCCGCCAAGCTCTTTCGGAAGCTCAAGCGCCTTGGCGCGGTTGCGGCGTTCCTCGGCCTCGGCGAGGGCGCGCAGGGCGGCGGGCGGAAGATCGCGCTGTTCGGGGCTTTGAGTGTCGTCGGTCACGGCTGTCTTCCTTCTGGCATCGACGCTTGATATACGGCGCAACCGCCTGCAAGCAAGGATAACGCCATGGCCGCCCCCCAAAGTTCCCCACGCCGCGTGGCGCATCACCTGCTTGACCGGATCACCGGCGAGGGACGGCTGATGCCCGAACTGCTGGCGATGGGCGCGCTGGACCGGCTGGAACCGGCGGACCGTGCGCGCGCGCAGCGGCTTGCGTTGGACACATTGCGCGGGCTGGAGCGGGCCGACAGGCTGCTGGAACGCCACCTGCGCAAGAACCCGCCCCTGACCGTGCGCAACATGCTGCGGCTGGCCACGGTCGAGATCTGCATGGGTGGCGACGCGCATGGCGTGGTCAACGAGGCGGTGGCCATCGTGGGGCAGGACAAGCGGACCGGTGCCCTGAAGGGGCTGGTCAATGCTGTTCTGCGCAAGATCGCGGCGGAAGGGCCTGCCGCATGGGCAAAGCTGCGCGTGCCACGCCTGCCGAAATGGTTGCGCGCGCCCTTGGTCGAGGCCTATGGCGCCGCCGTGGTCGCGGATATCGAAACCGTGCAATTCGCCACGCCGCCGCTGGATCTGACGCCGCGCGGCACAGTCGCGGATCTGGAGGCAGAGATTGGCGGCACGGTCTTGCCGACGGGATCGGTGCGACTGGGTGCGGCGGGGCAGGTCACCTCTCTGCCCGGTTACGACAGCGGCGCCTGGTGGGTGCAGGATGCCGCCGCCGCCATTCCCGCGCGGGTGCTGGCGGCGCAGCCGGGCGAGGCGGTGCTGGACATGTGCGCCGCACCTGGCGGCAAGACGATGCAGCTTGCAGCGGCGGGGGCCGAGGTGACCGCGCTCGATCTGTCCGAGACGCGGATGGCGCGGGTCGCGGCCAACCTGGAGCGGACCGGCCTGCAGGCCCGTCTGGTGGTGGGCGACGCGCTGGAGCATGAAGGACAGTATGATGCGATCCTGCTGGATGCGCCCTGTTCGGCCACTGGCACGATCCGGCGCCATCCCGATCTGCCCCATGCCAAGGACGGATCCGATTTCGGCGCATTGATCGAGGTGCAGGCGCGGATGCTGGATCATGCGCTGGGCCTGCTGAAGCCGGGCGGACGGCTGGTCTATTGTACCTGTTCGCTGCTGCCCGACGAAGGAGAGGTGCAGGTGGACGAGGCGTTGGAGCGTCACCCCGGCCTGCGGGTGGATCGCGATGCGCTGGACCTGCCGGGGATCGACAAGGGCTGGATCACATCCGAGGGCGGGCTGCGCCTGCGCCCTGATTTCTGGGCGGAACAAGGCGGGATGGACGGCTTCTACATCGCCTGTCTGCGCGTCTGAGGTCAGGGGTGGCCGGGGGGCTGTCTGCCCCCCGATGACCCTGCGGGCCATTCCCCCCGAGGATATTTCCGGCAAGAAGAAGCCGGGGCGGGGAATTCGGCGGTGACTTGCGCAGATTGCCGGGCTATGCTTGACCAAAGACGCGTCAACCCGCGCGAGAGGCAGAGCAATGTCCCGACCCGAGAGCTTTTCGGCGCGTCGCAAGCGCTGGATGCACCGCTTTCACGCGCGGTTGAGCACCTTGTCGCGCCCGGCCACCGGTTTCGTCAGCCAGCCCGAACCACGCACCATCGGCAGTTTCGCCAAGGGTCGCCAGTTGCTGGCGGGCAATTACCTGTTCGCGGGCCACCTGATCGTGGCCGAAGGCCGGACACCCTGGCAGGTCGATGCACCGGACGACCTGTTCGAGGATGAGTTGCAGGGCTTTGGATGGCTGGATGACCTGGCTGCCGTCGGCGATGCCGCGACCCGCGCCCTGGCGCAGGAGTGGCTCTGGGCGTGGATCGAGCGGTTCGGGCGCGGCAAGGGGCCCGGGTGGACGCCGGATCTGACCGGTCGCCGGGTGATCCGCTGGATCCATCACGCGCTGTTCGTGTTGCGCGGGCGTGACAAGGCGCAGACCGAGGCATTCTACAGGTCCCTCGCGCAGCAGGCGATCTTCCTGGGGCGGCGCTGGCGCGCGGCCTCGCCCGGACTGCCGCGGATCGAGGCGCTGACAGGCATGATCTATGCGGGTCTTGCCCTGCAGGGGATGGAGCGACTGGTCGAACCGGCGATGCGGGCGCTGGCGCGCGATTGCCGGGCGCAGGTGGATGGGCAGGGCGGCATACCCACGCGCAATCCCGAAGAGTTGCTGGAGGTCTTTACCCTGCTGACATGGGCCGCGGCCGCGCTGGGCGAGGCGGGGCGGACGGTGCCGTCCGATCTGCTGGCGGCGATCGACCGGATCGCGCCCAGCCTGCGCACGCTGCGCCATTCAGATGGTGGCCTTGCAAGGTTTCATGGCGGGGGGCGCGGTCTTGAGGGGCGGCTGGATGCGGCGCTTGCCGCATCGGATGTCAAGAACCGGATGCCCGAAGGGCTGTCGATGGGGTTTGCCCGGCTGGGTGCGGGGCGGACCAGCGTGATCGTGGATGCCGCCCCCCCGCCTTCGGGGGCCGCTTCGGTGAATGCCCATGCCTCGACCCTGGCGTTCGAGCTGACATCGGGGCGGCGTCCGGTTGTGGTCAATTGCGGATCGGGTGCGGCCTTCGGCGTCGAATGGCGCCGCGCCGGGCGCGCCACGCCCAGCCATTCCACCGTGACGCTTGCGGGCTATTCCAGCGCCCGGCTTGGCAAGGCCAAGGGGGCGTTGTCGGGACGGGCGGAATGGCTGATGGATGCACCGAAGGATGTGCCGGTCGAAATCTCGCAGATGCCGGATGGCCTGCGCCTGCAGGGCGGGCATGACGGCTATGTGCGCACCCACGGCCTGACCCATGCGCGGACGCTCGAGTTGACCTTCGACGGCAGCGGCCTGGCGGGCGAGGATCTGCTGATCGCGCTGAACGGTGCATCGCAGAAGACCTTTGACCGGCAAATGGATGCCGTCCGCCTGCAGGGCATCCCCTTTGCGATCCGCTTTCATCTGCATCCCGAGGTGGAGGCCGAGCTGGACATGGGTGGTACGGCTGTATCGCTGGCGCTGAAAAGCGGGGAACTGTGGGTGTTCCGCCATGACAGCCGGGCCGAGATGACGCTGGAGCCCAGTGTTTACCTGGAAAAAGGCCGTCTTGCGCCACGTGCGACCAAACAAATCGTTTTATCCGGTCGCGCGATGGACTATGCGACGCGCACCCGGTGGTCATTGACCAAGGCGCAGGATACGCCGATCAGTATCCGCGACCTGAACCGGGACGAGATGGATGTGACACTTTAGGCCCCTGTCTGCGGGGGCCGAACGACCTCGGGGGCCAAGAACCATGACGACAGACCTGCACCCAGTGCGCCGCGCGCTGATTTCCGTATCCGACAAGACCGGGCTGCTGGACCTGGGGCATGCGCTGGCGGCGCGCGGGATCGAGCTTCTGTCCACGGGCGGATCCGCTGCGGCACTGCGTGCGGCCGGTCTGCAGGTCAAGGACGTGGCCGAGGTGACGGGCTTTCCCGAGATGATGGATGGCCGCGTCAAGACGCTGCACCCGGCGGTTCATGGTGGCCTGCTGGCGCTGCGCGACAATGCCGATCACCTGGCCGCGATGGAGGCGCATGGCATCGGGGCGATCGACCTGCTGGTCGTCAACCTCTATCCGTTCGAGGAAACCGTCGCCAAAGGCGCCGATTACGAGACCTGCATCGAGAATATCGACATCGGCGGGCCGGCGATGATCCGTGCGGCGGCCAAGAACCACGGCTTCGTCAATGTCGTCGTCGATGTCGAGGATTACGCCCCGCTTCTGGCAGAGCTGGACGCGCATGACGGCGCCACGTCGCTGGCGTTCCGGCAGCGGCTGGCGCAGATCGCCTATGCCCGCACCGGGGCCTATGATGCGGCCGTGTCCACCTGGATGGCATCGGCGATCGGCGAGGCGAGCCCGCGCCGCCGCGTGGTGGCGGGCAAGCTGGCGCAAAGCCTGCGCTATGGCGAGAACCCGCATCAGTCCGCGTCCTTCTACCTGGATGGCAGCGCGCGCCCCGGCGTGGCGACAGCACAGCAGTTGCAGGGCAAGGAGCTGTCCTACAACAACATCAATGACACCGACGCGGCCTTTGAACTGGTCAGCGAATTCGCCCCGGCGGATGGCCCGGCCTGTGCGATCATCAAGCATGCCAACCCCTGCGGTGTGGCCCGTGGCGCCAGCCTCAAGGATGCCTATGCGCGCGCCTTCGATTGCGACCGCACCAGCGCCTTTGGCGGGATCATCGCGCTGAACAGCCCGCTGGATGCGGCCACCGCCGAGGAGATCGCGCAGATCTTCACCGAGGTGGTGATCGCGCCGGGTGCCGATCAGGGCGCGCGCGATATCTTCGCGGCCAAGAAGAACCTGCGTCTGCTGATCACCCCGGGCCTGGCCAATCCGGCCGAGGCGGCACTGACCTGGCGTCAGGTGTCGGGCGGTTATCTTGTGCAGGACAAGGACAATGGCCACATCGGTCTGGATGATCTGACGGTTGTGACGAAACGCGCGCCCAGCGATGCCGAACTGGCGGATCTGCTGTTTGCATGGAAGGTGGCCAAGCATGTCAAATCCAATGCCATCGTCTATGTGAAGGATGGGGCTACCGTCGGTGTGGGCGCAGGGCAGATGAGCCGCGTGGACAGCTGCCGGATCGCGGCGCGCAAGGCGCAGGACATGGCCGAGGCGCTGGGGCTTGCCACGCCGCTGACGCAGGGGTCGGTCGTGGCCTCGGACGCGTTCTTTCCCTTCGCCGACGGTCTGCTGACCGCCGCCGAGGCGGGTGCCACGGCGGTCATCCAGCCGGGCGGCTCGATGCGCGATGCCGAGGTGATCGCGGCGGCGGACGAGGCAGGCCTTGCGATGGTCTTTACCGGGATGCGGCATTTCCGGCACTGAGCCGGAGATGTGGCGAACGGTCGGGGTGTGGATGCCTCCGGCGGGGATATTTGAGGCAAGAAGAAGCGGCGTGCATCGCGGGGATGGCACGCAGGCCGACAAGGAGAGCGCATGAGACTGATTTTCTGGGTCGCGGCTGTGATCTTTGTGGCCGATCAGGCCGTGAAATACCTTGTGGTTCACGTGATGAACCTTGCCGTGGTGGGGGCGATCGATGTCTTCCCGCCCTATCTGAACCTGCGGATGGCCTGGAATTACGGCATCAACTTCGGGCTTTTCTCGCAGGCCTCGGATGGTGCGCGATGGGTTCTGATCGCGGTGGCGCTGGTGATTTCGGGTGGTGTGCTGTGGTGGGTGCGCAAGGAACCGCCGGGGCGTCTGGGGCTGGTGGCCGCGGGCTTGCTTGTGGGCGGCGCGCTGGGCAACGTGGTGGACAGGGTCCTTTACGGGGCCGTTGCGGATTTCCTCAACATGTCATGCTGTGGGGTGCGCAATCCCTATGCGTTCAATATCGCCGATATCTCGATCTTCGTGGGCGCGCTGGGGCTGGTTCTTTTCACCGGCGAGAAAAAGGCCCCGTGACGATCGATGCGTGATCGGCTAATGCTGGGGACGGAAACGTCAGGAGGGTGGCAATGCGTCTGACGCATGGGATGATCTTGGTGGCCGTTCTGGCCCTTTCGGCCTGTTCGCGACCGCAGGGGGATCTGCAGCTGCGCGATCTGCGCAACTTCGGCGCGGGGCCGGACGAATTCTCGGTTCTGCCTGCAAAGCCGCTCGAGATGCCCACGGATATGGCAAGCCTGCCGGCGCCGACACCGGGCGGTACGAACCTGACCGATCAGAACCCCTTGGCAGACGGTGTCGCGGCGCTGGGTGGACGGCCTGCGGCGCTGACGCCGCAAGGCATCACGGCGTCGGATACGGCACTGGTGCGGCATGTGGCCCGCAATGGCGTGGCAAGCGACATTCGCATGACGCTGGCCGCAGAGGATGACGCGTTCCAGCGCGACAGGTCACGGTTCACCAAGATCCGCCTGTTCCGCGATGTCGACCGTTACCACGAAGTCTACAGCAACGAGATGACCGATCCCTATGCCGAGTTGCAGCGATTCCGGCGCATGGGTGTCGCGACGCCTTCGGCGCCGCCGCCGGAACGGCGCTGATCCGTCACATCTGCGTCAGTCCGGGTTGCAGCCGGGCCATCACTTCCTAATCTAGGTAAGACCTAACTCCAGGAGGAATCCCGTGCTGCGTTTGTCTGCTGTCGTGTTCAGCCTTGCTCTTGTGCTGTCGCATGCCATGGCCCGGCCTGCCCTTGCCGATGATCAGGTCACGTCCTTCACCTTGCCGAACGGCATGGATGTCGTGGTCGTCGAAGACCATCGCGCGCCCGTCGTCATGCATATGGTCTGGTATCGCGCGGGGTCGGCCGATGAGCCTGCGGGCGCCTCGGGGATTGCGCATTTCCTGGAACACCTGATGTTCAAGCGCACCGAAAAGATGGAAACGGGCGAGTTTTCGCGCACCGTGGCGCGGAACGGCGGGCGGGACAACGCCTTTACCAGTTATGACTATACCGCCTATTTCCAGCGCGTCGCCGCCGACCGGCTTGGCCTGATGATGCAGATGGAGGCGGACCGCATGGTCAACCTGCGTCTGGACGATTCCGAGATCGCCACCGAACGCGAGGTCATCATCGAAGAGCGCAACCAGCGGGTCGAGAACAGCCCCGCCGCCCTGTTCCGCGAACAGAAGGACGCGGTGCAATACCTCAACCATCGCTATGGCGTGCCGATCATCGGCTGGCGCCACGAGATGGTGGCGCTGGACCGCGATGATGCGCTGGCCTTCTACGAGCGCTATTACGCGCCGAACAACGCGATCCTGATCGTGGCCGGTGACGTGACCCCCGACGAGGTGCGCGCCTTGGCCGAGCAGCATTACGGCCCGATTCCGGCCAATCCGGACCTGCCGGAACGCCTGCGCCCGTCCGAGCCGCCGCAAACCGCCGAGCGGCGTCTGATCTATCGTGATGCGCGCGTGGCACAGCCCTATGTGAGCCGGTCCTATCTTGCACCCGAGCGCGACAGCGGCGCGCAGGAAACGGCCGCGGCCTTGACTGTCCTGGCCGAGGTTCTGGGCTCGGGCACGACATCGGTGATGGCAGAGGCGCTGCAGTTCGACACCCAGGTCGCCACGTTCACCGGGGCGTTCTATGGCGGCACCTCGCTGGACCGGACCACATTCGATGTGGTCGTCGTGCCGTCCGAAGGGGTGAGCCTTGAAGAGGCCGAGGCCGCGATGGACCGTGTTCTGGCCGATTTCCTGAATACCGGCGTCGATGCAGAGCAATTGGACCGGATCAAGATGCAGGTGCGCGCGGCCCAGATCTATGCCCGCGATGACGTGGAATCGATTGCCAACCAGTATGGCCGCGCCCTGACCCAGGGACTGACCGTCGCGGATGTGCAGGCCTGGCCTGATGTGCTGCAGGCGGTCACGGCGGATGATGTTCTGGCCGCGGCAAGGATGGTGCTGGACCGCAGGCAGGCCGTGACAGGCTGGCTGATGGCCGAGGAGGTGACCCAGTGATGATGCGTTTCATTCTGCCCGTCATGCTGGCGCTGGCGGCCTTGCCCGCGCGCGCCGCGATCGAGATCAAGGAAGTGGTCAGCCCTGGCGGCATCACCGCCTGGCTGGTCGAGGATCATGCCATCCCCTTCACCGCGCTGGAAATCCGGTTCCGTGGGGGCGCCTCGGTCGAGGCGGCTCAAAAGCGTGGTGCCACCAACCTGATGACTGCGCTACTGGAAGAAGGTGCCGGCGAGATGGATGCCCGCGCCTTTGCCCGCGCGCGCGACGGGCTTGCGGCCTCGTTCCGCTATTCCGTGTCGGACGATGCGCTGTCGGTCTCGGCGCAGTTCCTGACCGAGAACCGGGATGCTGCCATCGACCTGCTGCGCCAGTCGCTGATCGCGCCGCGCTTTGATGCGGAGGCCATCGAACGGGTGCGGGGGCAGGTGCTGTCCGGCCTGCGCTCGGATGAGAAGAACCCGCAGAGCATCGCCTCGCGCCGCTTCGCCGCGCTTGTCTATGGCGATCATCCCTATGGGTCCTCGCTGGATGGCACGATCGATACGGTCAGCGCCCTGACCCGCGACGATCTGGTCGCGGCCCATGCTGGCGCGCTGGCGCGTGACCGCATTCACGTGTCGGCCGTCGGCGATATCACGGCGGATCAGTTGGGCGCCTTGCTGGACAGCCTGCTGGGCGATCTGCCCGCCACCGGTGCCGCCTTGCCCGGCCTGGCCGATCCGGTGTTCCCCGGCGGTGTCGAAGTGGTGGATTTCGCCACGCCGCAATCCGTCGTGCTGTTCGGGCAGCCCGGCATCGGGCAGGAGGATCCTGATTTCTTCGCGGCCTTCATCCTGGATCACATCCTGGGCGGTGGCGGTTTCGAAAGCCGCCTGATGACAGAAGTGCGCGAAAAGCGGGGCCTGACCTACGGCATCTATACCTACCTGGCCGATCGCGAACTGGCGCAGGTCTGGGGTGGTTCGGTCGCCTCGGCCAATGACAGGGTTGCCGAGGCGGTCGAGGTGATCCGCGCGGAATGGCAACGGATGCAGCAGGATGGCGTCAGCCAGGACGATCTGGACAACGCCAAGACCTATCTGACCGGCGCCTATCCGCTGCGGTTCGACGGGAACGGGACGATCGCCAATATCATCGTCGGCATGCAGATGCGCGGCCTGCCCATCGACTATGCCGCCACCCGCAACGACCAGGTCAATGCCGTGACGCTGGAGGATGTGAACCGTGTTGCGCGCACCCTTCTGGATCCCGCGCGGCTGAGCTTTGTTGTCGTCGGGCAGCCGGAAGGGCTGACGGAGTCCTCGAACTGACCAGGCTGCATCCTGTTCCGCTTCCGCGATCCCGTCGCTGCATGGGGTCGCAGTCGCGCGAAAGCGGTTCACCCTCGGCCCGCAAAGGGTTAAGAGGCATCGTATCAAGCAGGAGACTTGGACGATGACGACCCCGAAACCCGTTGTGCTGTGCATTCTTGACGGCTGGGGCCACCGGGAGGAGCGGACGGCGAACGCCCCGGCGCTGGCCAATACACCGACATTCGACCGGATCATGGCGACCTGTCCGCATAACCTGTTGATCACCCATGGTCCCGATGTGGGGCTGCCGACCGGGCAGATGGGCAATTCCGAAGTGGGCCATACCAATATCGGCGCGGGCCGTGTCGTGGCGATGGACCTCGGCCAGATCGACCTCGCCATCGAGGATGGCAGCTTTTTCACCAATGCGGCCTTGCAGGATTTCATCGCCACTCTCAGGGCATCCGGTGGTGTCGCGCATCTTCTGGGGCTGGTGTCGGATGGCGGGGTGCATGGCCATATCAGCCATATTCTTGCCGCGACACGGGCGATCACAGAGTCCGGTGTGCCGGTGGTCCTGCATGCGGTGACCGATGGGCGCGATGTGGCGCCGAAATCCGCATATGGTTATCTTGAGGAATTGCAGGCCGCCTTGCCAGTCGGCGCGCGGATCGGCACGCTGACGGGGCGCTACTTTACCATGGACCGCGACAACCGCTGGGAGCGTGTCGCCGAGGCCTATGAGGCGATGGTACACGGCAAGGGGCTGCATGCGGCCAGCGCCCATGCCGCCGTCACGGCGGGCTACAACCGTTCCGAAACCGATGAATTCATCACCGCGACGGTAATCGGCGACTATGCCGGTGCGCGGGATGGCGATGGTCTGTTCTGCCTGAACTTCCGCGCCGACCGCGCCCGCGAGATCCTTGCGGCCATGGCCCAGCCGGGCTTTGCGGCCTTCGATCTTGGCGTGCGCCCCGCCTGGGCGGCCTGCCTGGGAATGGTGGAATATTCCGAGGCGCATAATGCCTACATGAGCACGGTTTTCCCCGCGCGCGAGATCGTGAATACACTGGGCGAATGGGTGGCCAAGCATGGCAAGCGCCAATTCCGTCTGGCCGAGACCGAGAAATATCCCCATGTCACCTTTTTCCTGAACGGTGGCGAGGAACAGCCCGAGACAGGCGAAGACCGTTACATGGCACCCTCGCCCAAGGTGGCGACCTACGATCTGCAACCCGAGATGTCCTGCGAGGAAGTGACGGATCATTTCGTGCAGGCGATCCATGACGATTACGATCTGATCGTGGTCAACTACGCCAATCCCGACATGGTTGGACATACCGGTGATCTGAAGGCCGCCATTGCCGCCTGCGAAGCCGTGGACCAAGGGCTTGCCCGCGTTGTCGCAGCCCTGCAGGAGGTGGGGGGCGCGATGATCGTGACCGCCGATCACGGCAATTGCGAGGTGATGGTCGATCCGGAAACCGGCGGGCCGCATACCGCGCATACGCTCAACCCCGTTCCGGTCGCCTTGATCGGGGGGCCTGCTGGCGCGACGCTGAAGCATGGTCGGCTGGCCGATCTGGCGCCCACGCTGCTGCAGTTGATGGATCTGCCCAAGCCGCCCGAGATGACAGGGGAAAGCCTGATCGCATGATCCGCTGCCTTGCCCTTGCCTTGCTGATTTCTGCGCTGTCCCTTGGCGGTGCGCCCCTTCGGGCGCAAGCTGGCGCCGATGCCGAGGCCGCGCAGGCGGCACGGGCTGCGGCGGAACGTCTTGATCAGGCCACGCGGCAGCTGGATGCGGCGCAATCGGCGCGCGACCGGGTGCGCGCCCTGACCGAAACGGTCGCCGCCTTCGAGGACGGGCTGGAGGCGATGCGCGACGGATTGCGCCGCGCCAGCCTGCGCGAGGCGCGCCTGACCCGCGAGCTGCAGACGCGCGAGGATGAGATCGCGCAGCTTCTGGGTGTGCTGCAAAGCATGGGCAGCCGGCCCTCGCCCGTGATGCTGCTGCATCCCGAGGGGCCGATGGGCACCGCGCGGGCAGGCATGATCCTGGCCGATGTGACGCCCGCACTGAACCTGCGTGCGGATGACCTGCGCCGCAAGCTGCAGGAAATCTCGACCCTGCGGCTGTTGCAGCAGAACGCGGTCGAAACCCTCCAGACCGGTCTGAACGGTGTGCAGGAGGCGCGCACCGCCTTGTCGCAGGCAGTGGCGGATCGGACGGACCTGCCGCGCCGCTTCACCGCCGATCCGGTGCGCACCGCCATTCTGATCGCCTCGACCGAAACGCTGGAAGGCTTTGCCAGCGGTCTGTCGGAAATCACGACGGACGAGGATCGGACCGACCTGCCGGACATCTCGGATCTGCGCGGCAACCTTCCCTTGCCGGTACAGGGCCAGATCCTGCGCCGCGCGGGCGAGGCCGATGCCGCGGGCATCACCCGGCCCGGCCTGTTGCTGGCGACACGGCCACGCGCCCTTGTCTCGGCGCCGACAGCGGCCACGATCCGCTATCGCGGCCCGCTTCTGGACTACGGAAACGTGATGATTCTGGAACCGCAAGCGGGCACTCTTTTCGTGCTTGCCGGATTGGATGTGGTTTATGGTGGCATCGGAGAGGTGATCCCTGCCGGCAGTCCCGTAGGCTTGATGGGCGGGCAGGACGCAGAAATTGGCGATATTCTCGCCAATTCGGGCAATGGGGCTGGAACGGGGCGCTCGGAAACGCTCTATATCGAAGTCAGGCAGGATGATGCGCCGGTCGATCCGGAAGCATGGTTCGCAACGCGAGAGGAAGATTAGGCATGAACAAGTTCGTGATGGCTGCGATCGGCGGGACGATGATCGGGGTCCTGGCCACGACGCAGCTGGCAGCACCGCTTCTGGCGCAGGAGTCATCGAAAAACACCAGTGTCTACGAGCAGCTTGACCTGTTCGGCGATATTTTCGAACGGATCCGCGCGCAATACGTGGAAGAGGTGGATACAAACGAACTGATCGAGGCGGCGATCAACGGCATGCTGACCTCGCTTGATCCGCATTCCAGCTACATGTCGCCCGAAGATGCCGCCGACATGCGGGTGCAAACCCGTGGTGAATTCGGCGGCCTGGGGATCGAGGTCACGCAGGAAGAGGGCTTCGTCAAGGTCGTCTCGCCGATCGATGGCACGCCCGCCGATGCGGCCGGGATCGAGGCTGGCGATTTCATCACCCATGTCGATGGTCAAAGCCTGCTGGGCCTGACGCTGGACCAGGCCGTCGACATGATGCGCGGCCCCGTGGGCAGCGAGATCGTGATCACCGTCCTGCGTGAAGGCACGGCCGAACCCTTCGACGTGTCGATCATCCGCGACACGATCAAGCTGACGGCGGTCCGTACCCGTACCGAAGGACAGGCCGTGGTGCTGCGGGTCACCACCTTCAATGACCAGACCTACAGCAATCTTGAATCCGGTCTGGCCGATGCCATCAAGGAGGCGGGCGGGATCGATGCGATCAGCGGGATCGTCCTTGATCTGCGCAACAACCCCGGCGGCCTGCTGACACAGGCGATCCGCGTCTCGGACGCCTTCCTCGAAAAGGGCGAGATCGTCTCGACCCGCGGCCGCAACCCCGAGGATGGAGAGCGTTACAACGCCACGCCGGGTGATCTGGCCCAGGGCAAGCCGGTTGTCGTTCTGATCAACGGCGGCTCTGCCTCTGCCTCTGAGATCGTGGCAGGCGCGTTGCAGGATCACCGCCGCGCCGTGGTGATCGGCACCAAGAGTTTCGGCAAGGGTTCGGTGCAGACCGTGATGCCGCTGCGTGGTGAAGGCGCGATGCGCCTGACCACGGCGCGCTATTACACGCCGTCGGGCCGTTCGATCCAGGCGCTGGGTGTGTCCCCCGATATCCTGGTGGAACAGCCGCGCCGTCAGCCCGCCTCGCCCGAGGAAGAGGAAAGCACCGCCCCCAGCCGGTCCGAGGCCGATCTGCGCGGCTCGCTGAACAACGACAGCCTGACCGAGGATCAGATCCGCCAGATCGAGGAAGATCGCGCCAAGGCCGAACTGTCGGCCAAGCTGCGCGAAGACGACTACCAGCTGGCCTATGCTCTGGATATCCTCAAGGGCCTTTCGGCGCTTGGACCCGCGCGCTGATCACACGGATTGCCCCGCATCTTTCGGGCTGCGGGGCAACAAGAACGACTGGAACCAAGCACGATGGCACCGACCCCCGAAGAGATCGCACGCTTGCCCTATCGCCCCTGCGTGGGCGTGATGCTGGCCAATGACCGTGGACAGGTCTTCGTCGGCCAGCGGCTGGACAATGACACGCCCGCCTGGCAGATGCCCCAGGGCGGGATCGACCAGGGCGAAGAGCCGCGCGAGGCTGCGCTGCGCGAGTTGTGGGAAGAAACCGGCGTGACGCCTGACCTTGTCGAGGTTCTGGCCGAGAGTGCGGACTGGATCCCCTATGACCTGCCGCATGAGATCGTGCCGCGCATCTGGCAGGGTCGCTTTCGGGGGCAGCGCCAGAAGTGGTTCCTGATGCGGTTCCACGGCAGCGATGACCAGGTTGATATCCTGACCAGCCACCCCGAGTTTTCCCAATGGCGCTGGCTTGACCCCGCGGATCTGGTCGATCACATCGTCCCCTTCAAGCGCGAGGTCTACGCCCGCGTCCTGGATGAATTCGAACCCTTGATCTGAGCGTGCCCCCGGCCGGTTGAAATCGCCCGGGTCCTGCCGAAACATGCTTCCCAGAGGGTCGGGTTTGGGCTAACTGCGACCCATGGGACAGGACAAGATCAATACGCAGGCCATCGGCCTCGATGTCGGGCTGGCGTTCACCAAATGGCTGACCGGGGCCGAGAATCTGCATTACGGGCTCTGGGACGGGCTGGACGTCAGCGCCGCCAACCTGCGCGCCGCGCAGGAAGCCTATACCGATCGGCTTTTCGCGCTGCTGCCCGATCGTCCCTGCCGCATCCTCGATATCGGTGGTGGTGCCGGCGAGACCGCGAAAAAGCTTCTGGCGCTTGGCCATAGCGTGGATATCGTGGTCCCCAGCCCCTTCCTTGCGGGGCGCTGCCGCGCCAATGCGCCGGCCGCCCGTGTGCATGAATGCATGTTCGAGGATTTCCAGGCCGATCCGGCCAGCTTCGACATCTGCCTGTTCTCGGAAAGCTTTCAGTATATCCCGCTGGATCAGGGCCTGTCCAAATGCCTGACCCTGCTGGCGCCCGGGGGCGAGATCATCGTGGCCGATTGCTTCCGCAGCCCGGAATATACCGGCGACCGGATGCTGGCCCCCGTGGGTGGCGGGCATCGCATCGCCGCTTTCCGCGACACGCTGGCCGCCCTCCCGCTCGAGATGATCAGCGAGGAGGACGTGACCCTGTCGGCCGCCCCCTCGGTCGAGATAGAACAGGGCCTCTTCAACGTCTTCGGCTATGGTCTGGCACGTGTGGATCAGGACCTTGCCCGTCATAAGCCCCGCCTGCGCTGGGTGCTGCACCGGGTGATCCGCGCCCTCATCAGCGCCCGCAAACGCGCGCGGCTGGACCAGCGCCTGAACCAGCAGACACGCAACCGCGAGAATTTCGCCCGGTTCAACATCTACCTGCTGATGCGCCTGCGCCCCAGAGCCTGACACGGCAGTCCCTTTCATCGTTCCCCAAATACTCAACTGCGCGCCATCTGCCGCAGGTGATCCCTTTGATAGGACTCGAAAAAGAACAAAACGTGAATATACTGTGGAATCATGTTTGCAGAGCTGTGCATCACCTCGAATTTCACCTTTCTCACCGGGGCCTCGCACCCCGAGGAATTCATGCAGCGTGCCGCCAGCCTGGGCATCGCGGCCATCGCCATCGCCGATCACAACACGGTCGCGGGGATCGTGCGCGCCCATGCCGGCGCGCGCGAGATTGCGCGTCAGGTGGCCGAACGGCAGGCGCATCAGGCGCAGCATGGTCTGATCGGTCCACCCGACCCCACATGCGGTGCTGATGATCAGGGTCCGCGCTTCACCTGCCCGCGCCTGATCCCCGCCGCCACGCTGCATCTGGCCGAAGGGCTTGTGCTGACCGCCTTGCCGGAAAACCGGACGGGCTGGGCGCATCTGTGCCGTCTGCTGACCCTTGGCCGTCGGCGCGCGCCCAAGGGCGGATGCGATCTGCGCCTGGCCGATCTGGAGGGGCAGACCGAGGGGCTGCATCTGTTGCTGCACCCGCCGCAAGAGCCAAGGTCCGAGAGCGGCGCGGGCGATTGGCTGCCACAGGCGCGCGGCCTGACGCGCCGCCTTGCCACCCGGATGCATCTCGTGATGGCTCCCCGCTATGACGGGCAGGACCGCGCCCGCTTCGACCGTCTTGCCCGGCTGGCGGCCAGCCTGGGCATTTCCACGCTGGCCTCGGCCACGCCGCTCATGCATGAAGGCCGCCGCCGCCAGATGGCGGATGTGCTGACCGCGATCCGTACCGGCACCACGGTCGATCGGCTGGGCCGCGCGGCGCTGGCCAATGGCGAGCAGCGCCTGCGATCTGAGGCGGAACTGCGCCGCCTGCTGGGTCCCCATGCCGCCGCCGTGGACAGGGCCGGTCAGCTTGCAGAACGTCTCACCTTCTCGCTGGACGAATTGCGCTATGAATACCCTTCCGAGGTCGCGGGCAATGAAACCGCCGCCGCCCGCTTGCGCCGCCTGGCCCTGGCCGGTCTGGACTGGCGCTATCCCGAAGGCGCGCCGGATCGTGTGCGCGGGATGCTGGAGCATGAGCTGACCCTGATCAGCAAGCTGAAGTATGAACCCTATTTCCTGACCGTGCATGACATCGTCGATTTCGCGCGCGGGCGCGGCATCCTGTGCCAGGGGCGCGGATCGGCGGCCAATTCGGTGGTCTGCTACTGCCTTGGCGTCACCTCGGTATCCCCCGAGATCGGCACGATGGTGTTCGAGCGTTTCGTCTCCGAGGCCCGCGACGAGCCCCCCGATATCGACGTCGATTTCGAACATGAACGGCGCGAGGAGGTGATCCAGCATATCTATGACCGCTACGGCCGTCACCGTGCCGGGCTTTGCGCCACCGTGATCCATTATCGCGGCAAGCGCGCCATCCGCGAGGTGGGGGCGGCGATGGGCCTGTCGCAGGATACGGTCGCGGCCCTCAGTTCGCAGCTTTGGGGGTTCTACGGCATGTCCGGCACCGAGGAGGCCCGCCTGCGCGAGATCGGGCTGGACCCGACCGAGCCGCGCCTGGCGCGCACCATGGCCCTGATCCACGAGATCGTGGGCTTTCCCCGCCACCTCAGCCAGCATGTCGGCGGTTTCATCATCACCGAAGGCCGCCTGGACGAATTGGTGCCGATCGAGAATGCCGCGATGGAAGGGCGGACGGTGATCTGCTGGGACAAGGACGACATCGATACGCTGGGCATCCTCAAGGTCGATGTCCTCAGCCTCGGCATGCTGACCTGCATCCGCAAGGCCTTCGACCTGATCGCGCAGCATCACGGCACAAGGCACCGGCTGGCCACGCTGCCGCCCGAGGATCCGCGCGTTTATGACATGCTGTGCCGGGCCGATTCCGTAGGTGTGTTCCAGGTGGAAAGCCGCGCGCAGATGAATTTCCTGCCCCGGATGAAGCCACGCTGCTTCTACGATCTGGTGATCGAGGTGGCGATCGTGCGCCCCGGTCCCATTCAGGGCGACATGGTGCACCCCTACCTGCGCCGCCGCAATGGCGAGGAGAAGATGGAATTCCCCTCGGATGCCTTGGGCGAAGTGCTGGCCAAGACGCTGGGCGTGCCGCTGTTTCAGGAACAGGCGATGCAGATCGCCATCATCGGCGCGGGCTTCACCCCGGACGAGGCGGATCGTCTGCGCCGGTCGCTTGCCACCTTCAAGAAACACGGCAATGTGTCGGAATTCCGCACGCGGTTCCTGCGCGGCATGGCGCGCAACGGCTATGACATGGATTTCGCCGAAAGGTGCTTCAGCCAGATCGAAGGCTTTGGCAGCTATGGCTTTCCCGAAAGCCATGCGGCCAGTTTCGCGCTTCTGGTCTATGCCTCGGCCTGGCTCAAATGCCACCATCCCGGCATTTTCGCCTGTGCGCTGCTGAATGCGCAGCCCATGGGCTTTTATGCGCCCGCGCAGATCATCCGCGATGCGCGCGAACATGGCGTGCAGGTGCGGCCCGTCTGCGTGAACAACAGCTATTGGGATAATGTGATGGAACCCGACGGGCTGGGCGGGCTGGCGCTGCGCCTTGGGTTTCGCCAGATCAAGGGCCTGCGCGAGGATGACGCCGCATGGCTGTCGGCGGCGCGCGGCAATGGCTATCTGTCGGTCGCCGATGTCTGGCGCCGGGCGGGGCTGGCCCCTGTGGTCGTGGCCCGTCTGGCCGAGGCCGATGCCTTTGCCGGGCTGGGGCTGACCCGCCGCCAGGCGCTGTGGGAGGCCAAGGCCCTGACCGCCGATGCGCCCCTGCCGCTGTTCGCGTTGGACATGGACGGCGAAGGCATCGTGGAGCCCGCCGCCCATCTGCCGCAGATGACTCTGGGCGAGGAGGTGGTCGAGGATTACGTCGCCATGCGCCTGTCGCTCAGGGCGCATCCCCTGGCGTTGCTGCGTCCGCTGCTGACCCCTGCACCCGCGCCGCGCGGCGCGCCAGCTTTGCCGCAAGGTTGAGGCCGACACCGGGGCGCGACCAGGGACAGACGGCAATGCAGATCGCGCAGCCGTTGGTCTGGTTGAAGAAAGGCAGGCAGCGGTCGAAATCCACGTACCATTTCTCCAGCCCGCGCACGGTCTGCTTGTCGGGTGCGATGGCCATGGGCGGGCAGGCGTCCTCGCAGATGCGGCAACTGGCGCAGAAATCGTCGATGCCATGGTTTTGCGGCGGGGTCGGCGCAAAGGGCGCATCCGTCAGCACCGCAGACAGCCTGAAGGATGATCCCATCTCGGCGTCGATGATCGAGCCATGCTTGCCCAGTTCGCCGAAACCGCAGGCCAGCGCGGGCGGGATCAGCAAGAGCTTGCCCGCCATCGGCCCTGTCACCGGTTCCGCCTCCCATCCCTGCTGGCGCAGCCAGCCGGCCACGGCCTTGGCGACACCTGCCGCGCGGCCGTATTGGCGGATCACCTCGCCGCCCGCCTCGGCCTCGGGTGCCGCGCTGATCGCATCGAAATCATGCTGCACGCCCAGAACGATCACCCGCGATTGCGCGATGCTCTGCCCCTCGTAAATCCAGGCCGGGTCCATCACCGCCACGCCGGTCTTCTCGCAAATCCCTTCCGTGACGAACCGCGACAGCGATGCGGTCCATTCCTCTGGCGTGCGGGTCACCGGCGGGCCGTCAAGGTCTGCCAGCGGCGCGTTCAGGATCGCCTGCCGTTCCGCCCGCGCCGCCACGATGGGGGCGGCATCGGGATCGACGGTATAGAACCAGCGCTGCATCGCGCCATGGGGGATGTCGTCGGGATCGGGCGCCCAGTAGACCACACGCGCGGGGCGCGGCGCATTCTCGCCCAGGCCGTTGATCGCATTGCCCGACACGGACGGCGCCAGCGCCATCTGCGCGGGGTCCGGGACAAAGGGGCGATAGGGGTTCTCGCGTGGCATGGGGCCAGCCTACACCGGCCCGGCCCCCACCATGCAAGTGATTTGACGCGCGCGCGTCAGCGCATCAGCGCTTCAGCAGGGCCAGAACGTCCTGGCTGGGAAAGCCGTCAGGCTGCACACCGATCGACCGCTGGAAGGCGCGGATCGCCTCGGTCGTATTGGGGCCGATGATCCCGTCGATCTTCTCGATCCCGAAACCGCGCGCCTGCAGGCGCTGCTGCATCTCCATCCGCTCGTCGAAGGACAGCGGCGCATAGCCGCGCGGCCAGGGTGTCTGGATCTCGGGACCGCCCTTGATCCGGTCGGACAGGTGGCCCACCCCGATCACATAGGCATCTGCCCTGTTGTAGCGCTCGATCACCGCGAAATTGTCGAAAATCATGAAGGCCGCCCCAGCCGTGCCCGCGGGCAGCAGGATCGAGGCCGCGCCATGGTTGGGCACCGCACGCCCGTTCATGTCGGTCACGCCCATCGCCGCCCAATCCGAGGGGGCGCGCTTGATGTCGCGCTTGGCAAGGCCCGCGTTGAACCCGGCGGGCAGGCGCACTTCGACGCCCCATGGCTGGCCCTTGGTCCAGCCGAACCGCTTGAGATAGGCGGCGGTCGAGGCCAGCGCATCGGTGGGATCGTCCGACCAGATGTCGCGCTTGCCATCGCCGGTGAAATCCACCGCATAGGCCAGGTAGGACGTCGGGATGAACTGGGTATGGCCCATGGCCCCCGCCCAGCTGCCGGTCATGCTGCGCGGGTCCACATCGCCGGCCTGAATGATCTGAAGCGCCGCGATCAGCTGCGCCTCGAAGAAGGCGCCGCGCCGCCCGTCATGGGCAAGTGTCGCCAGCGACTGGATCACGTCCATCGTGCCGCGCCGCTCGCCATAGGCGCTTTCCAGCCCCCAGACGGCGGTGACGACCTCTTTCTCGACGCCGAAACGATCCTCGATCGCCTGCAGGGCGCGGCGGTGCTTTTGCAGCGCGGCCTGGCCATTCTCGATCCGCACGGGTGATGCGGCGCTGTCCAGATAATCCCAGATCTGGCGGGTGAATTCCGCCTGATTGCGGTCCCGCTCGATCACCAGCGGGTCATATCCGATCCCGGAAAAGGCGCGTTGCAGCACATCCGGGCGGATGCCCTGTGCCTGTGCGCGGCCGCGGAACCCCGCGGCCCAGCGTTCGAAAGCGGCCCGCGTTTCGGCTGAAACGGCGGGTGCCAGTGTGGCCGGGGCCGCGGTTCTCTGCACCGTCGACAGGGCCGCTGGCCGCGCCTCGGGGCGCAGGGACCGTTCGACCGGTCCCGCGCATGCGGAATTCGTCATCAGGATCACCGCTGACAGTGGAATCAGGAATGTCTTGCTCATGTGCCCGGCCTCGCTTGTGCTTGGTCATTTTCGGCAATGGTAGCGCAAGCGCGGTCGTTGCAAAAGCGTTCTGTCAAGGCGCGCGCGGGTGCCGCAGGGTTCCGCCTACGGGGCCGCGCGCCCCCCTCCTAGCGGCGGCGATCCGCCTTGCGTTTCAGCTTGGCGGCCTTGTGTTTTGCCTTGCCCAAGGCGCGCTTGGGCGGCTTGCCGCGCCCGGCTGGCGGACCCTTTGGCATATCCCGGCCTTCGATGCTGATCAGTTCCAGCGCGATGCCCCCCGTGACGGGGGCGGCTTCGGTCAGCTTGACCCGCACGCGCTGCCCCAGCCCGATGGTCAGACCGGTCTGCGAGCCCATCAGCGTGCCCTTGTCGCGGTCGAAGTGGAAATATTCATTGCCCAGCGACCGGATCGGGATCAGCCCGTCGGCGCCCGTTTCATCCAGTTTCACGAAGGCGCCGAACTTGGCGATGCCGCTGATCCGTCCGGTGAATTCCGCGCCCAGCCGGTCCGACAGGAAAGCCGCGAGGTAGCGATCGTTGGTGTCCCTCTCGGCCATCATCGAACGCCGCTCGGTCTCGCTGATATGCTGGGCGGTCGCCTCCAGCCGGTCGATTTCCTGATGGCTCAACCCGTCATCGCCCCATTGATGCGCCGAGATCAGCGCGCGGTGCACCACCAGATCCGAATAGCGGCGAATGGGCGAAGTGAAATGTGCATAGGCCTGCAAGGCCAGCCCGAAATGGCCGAAGTTCGACGGGCTGTAATAGGCTTGCGTCATGGCGCGCAGGGTCGAGATGTTGATCAGCTCGTCATGATCCGTGCCTTCGGCCTGCGCCAGCAGCGCGTTCAGATGCGCGGTCTTCAACACTTGTCCCTTGGCCAGCACCAGGCCGGCCGCCTCTGCGGTATCGCGCAACGCCTCAAGCTTTTCGGGGCTGGGTTCCTCGTGGACCCGGAACAGCAGGGGCGAGCGTCGGGTGATCAGGGTTTCGGCGGCGGCGACATTGGCCAGCACCATGAATTCCTCGATCAGACGATGCGCGTCCAGCCGTTCGGCGAAGTTGACCGATGTCACCTTGCCCTCGTCCGACAGGATCACCTTGCGTTCAGGCAGGTCCAGATCCAGCGGCTGGCGGCGCGCGCGCGCCTTTACCAGCGTGTCATAGGCGGCGTAAAGCGGGTTGATGACCAGCTCCATCAGGGGCGCGCATTTCTCGTTCGGCGCACCGTCACGCGCTTCTTGAACCTCGCGGTAATTCAGCGAGGCGACAGAGCGCATCAGCCCGCGCACGAAGCGGTGACCGATCTTCTGGCCGGTGGCGTCCACCTGCATGCGCAGGGCGATGCAGGCGCGCGGCACGCCTTCATGCAAGGAACACAGATCGCCCGACAGACGGTCCGGCAGCATCGGCACCACGCGGTCCGGGAAATAGCTGGAGTTGCCGCGCTTGCGCGCCTCGATATCCAGGGCCGAACCGGTGTGGACGTAATGCGCCACATCGGCGATGGCGACCCAGATCACATGGCCGCCGGCATTGGCGGGATCATCGTCGGCATGGGCCCAGCAGGCATCGTCATGGTCGCGCGCATCCCAGGGATCGATCGTGATCAGGGGCATGTCGCGCATGTCCTCGCGCCCCGACAGGCCTGCGGGTTTCATCGCATCGGCCTCGGCGATCACCTCGTCCGGGAAATCGTCGGGAATGCCGTGCTGGTGGATGGCGATCAGCGATACCGCCTTGGGGGCGGATGGATCGCCCAGCCGGTTGATGATCCTTGCGCGCGGCAGGCCCATCCGGGCCTTGGGTCCGGCCTGTTCCGCCTCGACCAGCTCGCCATCCTTGGCGCCGCCGGTGGCGCCCTCGGGCACCTGCCATTCCTTGCCGTCACCCTTGTCGATGGGCAGGATGCGCCCGCCTTCGGATGTCTTGCGGAAGACACCCAGAACGCGGGCCGGGTTGGTGCCGATACGGCGGATCAGCCGGCCTTCGTAATGATGCGTCTGCCCGCGCACCTCGGTCAGGCGCGCCAGGATGCGGTCGCCTTCGCCCAGGGCCGGGTCCGTGGCGCGCGCGATCATCAGGATGCGCGGCTCGGGGCCTTCGCCGGTCCATTCCAGCGGGCGGGCGGTCATGTCGCCTTCCGCATTGGGCGGGCCGACCTGCACGATGCTGACAGGTGGCAGGCGATCGGGGTCGCGATAGGTTTTCTTGCGCTTCTCAAGATGCCCCTCATCCTCAAGTTCCTTGAGGATGCGCTTCAGATCAATCCGCGCGGCCCCCTTGATACCGAAGGCCTTGGCGATATCGCGTTTCGCGGTGAGGGTCGGGTGGTCGGCGATCCAGTTGAGGATCTCGGCCTTTGTGGGAAGCTGGCTCATGCTGCCGAAGTAGCACAGGTGCCGGGTGCCGTCATGGGGGAATCGATGGTCCGGCCCTGCGAATAGTCCGTCGGAGACACGCTTGCCTCAGCCGAAATAGCTGCGCAGAATGCGGGTGTAGATCGCCTTGAGCTGATGGATATGGGCGATTTCGACCCGTTCATCGACCTGGTGCATGGTGCGGCCGACAAGGCCGAATTCCACGACCGGGCAGTGATCCTTGACGAATCTTGCGTCCGAGGTCCCCCCCGAGGTGGACAGGACCGGCACCACATTGGTCTCCGCCTGCACCGCCGCGCCGACCATGTCCGACAGCGCGCCGGGCGGGGTCAGAAAGCTTTCGCCTGAGATCTTGATGCTCATCGCCACCTGCACATCGAATTCGGTGGCTACCCTGTCGGCTTCGGCGCGCAGCCAATCGGTCAGGCTGGCGCCCGAATGGATGTCATTGAAGCGGATGTTGACGCTGGCGCGGCATTGGGCGGGAATCACGTTGGTGGCGGGATTGCCCGTGTCGATGGTCACGACGGCCAGTGTTGACGGGTCGAAATGATCGTTGCCCTTGTCCAGTTCATGGCTGGACAGCCGGTCCATCAGCCGCGCCATCGCAGGCAGCGGGTTCTTGGCGCGGTGCGGATAGGCCGAATGGCCCTGCACGCCCGTCACCGTGAAGAACGCGGTCAGCGATCCGCGCCGCCCGATCTTGATCATCTCGCCCATGCGTTCGGGGCAGGTGGGTTCGCCCACGAGGCAGACGCTCATCGCTTCGCCGTTGTCGCGCATCCAGTCCAGAAGGGCGGTGGTGCCGTCCACGGCATCGCCCTCCTCGTCGCCGGTGATGGTCAGGATCATGGCCCCGTCGGGCGGGGTCTGGCGCACGAAATCAATGGCTGCGGCGGCAAAGGCGGCCACGCCCGATTTCATGTCGGTCGCCCCGCGTCCCCAGATCTGGCCGTCCTTGATCACCCCGCCGAAGGGCGGCACGGTCCACGCGGCCTCGTCGCCCACTGGCACCACATCCGTATGCCCGTTGAAACCGAAGGTATGAGGATGCCCCTTGGCGCCCCAGCGGGCGAACAGGTTCGATACCGCGCCCCGATCGACGCGGGTGCAGGCAAAGCCCGCGCTTTCCAGCAGGTCCTGCAACAGCACAAGCGCGCCCCCCTCCTCAGGCGTGACCGAGGGGCAGCGGATCAGTTGCACGGTCAGATCGGCGGGATCGACCGGGGCGGGCGCAGTGCTGTGTGTCTGGGCCATGGGCGGGGTCCTTTTTTGGGGTGCTGTATCGATAGACTGCTTTTGCCGTAACGGCAAACAATCAGGGATTGTGCGAATGTGTCGGAAATGGCGCAATTTCAGGGCGATAGCGGATGTCTGGACGGAAGAGTGTTAACAGTGCCGAAACGAAAGTGTTAACTGCACGTTAATTAAAAAGACCCGAGGCAGGTCAAAAGCAGCAGGATCCAACGTGGTCCAGATCAATGAACGTGCCGATTCTTTTCGGCACATGGCGCGCGTTGCGGGTCACTGATCTTGTTCTGTCCTGTCTCAGGCCAAATGGGGCAGGATTTAAATGGTTGCAGCATCCAGGTTGCCGGTAAACACAGACGCGTCTGCCCTGCAGATGGCGAACGAGATATTCGGCGATGGTGTCACCGTGGTCAGCGCAAGCTACACCGGTGACTCGCGGTCGTCCGGCATCTACAGCGACGGCGATACGATCTCGCCTTTCGTGACCCCCGGCGATACGGGCGTGATCCTGTCAACAGGGCGGGCGGTGAATTTCACCAACGATGCGGGTGGCAGCGCTGCCAACCCGACCCAGGCCAACCTGAGCGGGTCCAGAACAACGGATACCCTGGGCGTCAACAACAACGCGCAATTCAACGCGGCCGCTGGCACCAGTACCTTTGACGCGGCCTGGCTGGACGTGGATTTCATCCCCACCGGCAACCTCATGACGATGCAATTCGTCTTTTCGTCCGAGGAATATCCCGAATTCGCAACCGGCGCCTATCAGGATTTCTTCGGCGTCTGGGTGAACGGTCAGCAGGTCGACCTGGCGGTGGGGGACGGTGATGTCGATCCCAACAACCTGAATGCGGGCAGCAACCAGAACCTGTTCATCTCGAACGTGGGCAGCCCCTACAACACCGAGATGGATGGCTTTACCGTCACCATGACCCTGACGATGGTGGTCACCCCCGGTGAGGTCAATTCGATCCGCATCGGCATCGCGGATGTGCTTGATTCCCAATATGACACCAACGTGCTGATCGCGGGCAATTCGGTTCAGACGGTTCTGGTCGCCCAGACCGACATGGCCGAGATCTATCCCAACGGCACCGCCGTGATCGACGTTCTCGGCAATGATGTGAACGCCACGGGCGGGGTGCTGACCATCACCCATATCAACGGTCAGCCCGTCGTGGCCGGCACTGTGCTGACCCTCGGGACGGGGCAGCAGGTGACGGTGAATGCCGACGGGACCCTGACCGTCGTGGGCGACGGCAATGTCGAGGTGGCGAACTTCACCTATACGGTGGCCAGCAGCACCGGGCAGACCGATACCGGCTTCGTCATCGTCGATTCCGTTCCCTGTTTCGTGGCCGGCACGATGGTTCTGACCCCGCAAGGCGAGGTGCCGGTCGAAACCCTGACGCCGGGCGATCTGGTGCTGACAAAGGATGACGGCCCGCAACCGCTGCGGTGGATCGGCCAGCGCCGGGTCGAGGCGCGCGCGGCTTTTGCCCCGATCTTCATCGCGGCCAATACCTTTGGCGAGCATCGCAGCCTGATGGTTTCACCGCTGCACCGCGTCCTGATCCGCGACAGCCTTGCCGAGGTGCTGTTTGGCGAGCGCGAGGTTCTGGTCGCGGCGCGTGACTTGGTCAATGACCGCAGCGTGCGCCGGATCGAAGGCGGCATGGTCGATTATGTGCATATCCTGTTCGACCGGCACCAGGTGGTGTTCTCGGAAGGGCTTGAGACCGAAAGCTTCCTGCCGGGCCCCCAGATTGCGCGGTCTTTCGAGGCCGAGGTCATCGACGAGATCACGGCGCTCTTCCCGGAGCTGGATCCGGTGACGGGGCAGGGCTACAGCCCGGCGGCCCGCCGCATGTTGCGCTGCTACGAGGCGCGCTTGCTGCAGGCCGAACGGCGGGTGGCCTGACATGGCGTGGATTGCGATAGCGGATCATGCCGATCCCCGGTTTTCCTGTTCCGGTCTTGGTTGTGACGCGGGCCGGTCCGATACCGCCTTGCAACGCGACGATCCGATGGCGCTTCTGACGCGGGGGACGCTGCTGATGGAGGCGCGTCTTGCGCCCGACGGGCGACCCCAGACCCTGCTGGAATGGGATCATGCCCACCCATGGCGACGCGGTCTTTCGCTGCGGGCCCTGCCCGGCGGAAGCATCGCCCTTGTCGTGTTCCAGGGCAACGATGCCTGTCACTGCGTCATCACCCATGATGCCATCGGCGGTGATGAAACGCTTCGTATCAGCTATTCCTGGGATGCGCCCGCGCGCTGGGGGCGGCTGGTCGTGGAGAAGCCGAATGCACCGGGCCAATTCATGACCGAATTGCGCGATCCACCCCCCTTGTTGCTGAGCGATGTGCAGGCCGCGACGATGACGCCCGCCATGCGGTGCATGGATCCCGATGTGACTTTCTTCGCGGTCTCGACCCGGATCGAACCCGTCGGCCCCATGCCGACGCTGGATGCGCGCGTGCCCCTGTGCACGCCATATGGCTACAGGCCGCTGGGCCAGATCAAGCGGGGCGATGTCATGCGGCTGGCCGATGGCAGTACACAACCCGTGCTGCATGTGCTGCGCCGCACCGTTCCGGCGCGCGGACTGTTGCGGCCGGTCCGGTTGCGCGCGCCCTATTTCGGCCTGCAGCAGGATATCGTCGTCGCCCCGGAACAGCGGCTGGTGATCGGTGGATCGGATGTCGAGTATCTGTTCGATCAGGAATTCGTGCTGGTACCCGCACGGCATCTGGTCAACGGAACGGCCGCGCATTTCTGCGTGACGGGTCCCACCGCGACCTATGGGCAGGTCCTGCTGCCGGGGCACGAGGCGATCCTTGCCGCAGGCACGCCGGTCGAAAGCCTTTTCATCGGGCGGATCAGGCGCAATCCCGCGCGTCTGGCGGCAAGCCTGCTGGCGGGGATCGAACGGTCGCGGCTTCCGGATCATGCCGCCTCGGCCTATCCGGTGCTGCGCGCCTACGAGGCGATCACCCTGGCCGATCGACGGGCAGCCTAGGCATCGCTTGGGGTCTTCAGTCCTCGAACGGGGTGATCTGCGCCACGATGACGGCGTTTTCCTCGAGGGCGCGGGCCATCAGGGCGCGCTCGTCCTCTTCGATCTCCTGGCCATCGGCAAGCCGTTCCTCAAGCGTGCCATAGCCGGTCACGTCAAGCGGGGCCATGTCGGCCTGTTTCAGGATCGCCACGGTCTCGCGCACGGCTTCGGCCTCATCCACGCCCGAGGCATAGATCATCAGCGCCGCGCCGGTGGATTTGGGCGGCAGCCCGTCCCCATCCTTGCGGCCCACCTCGACCAGCAGGGTATAGACCTGCTGGCGCGATGGTTTCTTCTTGGGTTTTTCGGGCTGATCAGTCACGCAACAGCTCGTTGATCGAGGTTTTCGAGCGGGTCTGCGCGTCCACCTTCTTGACGATCACGGCACAGTAGAGGTTGATCCCGTTCTTCGACGGCATCGAACCTGCGACCACCACGGAACCGGCAGGCACTTCGCCATACATCACTTCGCCGGTCTCACGGTCCACGATCTTGGTGGATTTGCCGATGAAGACACCCATCCCCAGAACCGCGCCTTCGCGCACGATGCAGCCCTCGACCACTTCGGACCGCGCCCCGATAAAGCAATTGTCCTCGATGATCGTGGGGCCGGCCTGCATCGGTTCCAGCACGCCGCCGATGCCCACGCCACCCGACAGGTGCACGTTCTTGCCGATCTGTGCGCAGCTGCCCACCGTGGCCCATGTGTCGACCATGGTGCCGCTGTCGACATAGGCGCCCAGGTTCACGAAGGACGGCATCAGCACCACGCCGGGTGCGATATAGGCCGAGCGGCGCACGACGCAGTTGGGAACGGCGCGAAAGCCCGCGGATTTCCAGTCGGCAGGCTGCCAGCCCTTGAACTTGCTGTCGACCTTGTCCCACCAGCCGCCGGACTGCGGGCCGCCATCATGCACTTCCATATCCTTGATGCGGAAACCCAGAAGCACGGCCTTCTTGGCCCACTGGTTCACATGCCACTGGCCGTCCGCCTGGCGTTCGGCCACGCGCAGCTTGCCGCTGTCCAGCGCATCCAGCGTGGCTTCGATCGCATCGCGCGCCTCGCCCTTGGTGGCGGGGGTGATGCCGTCGCGGGCATCCCAGGCGGCTTCGATGGCGGTTTCCAGGGCGGCGTTGGACATGTCTGCGTCTCCGGGCTGTGAAAAGGGTTTCGGACGCCTATAAGGCCAAGCGTCCTTGCGCGCAATCGCAACGGCGTGGCGCATGCCGGGGGCGGGCTCACTCCAACGTCACTGGCCTTGCGGCCTCGGCTTTGATACCCCGGCTGCAGGCCCTTGAGGAAAGCGACCCCGATGAAAGAAGACCGCAGCAGTCCGTTTCGCGACGCGCATACGGATATCAAGACAGCCCATGGCGTGCCCGAGACCGAACAGACGCGGTCATCGGCCTATCGGTTGGCTTTTGCCGATAATGAATTCCTGTGCCGGGATGAACTGCGCCCGGTCCGCCTGCAATTGGAACTGCTGAAACCGCAGATGCTGCTGGATGAATACGGGGTCGAAAGCACCGTGGTCCTGTTCGGCGGCGCGCGCATTCCGGCCCCGGACAAGGCTGCATCGGCGGCGAACAAGACCCTGGCGGACCTGTCCCGCTACTACGAGGAGGCGCGCCGCTTTTCCTATCTGGTGACGCAGGCATCGCTCGAGTCCGGGGGGCACCGCAACATCATCACCACGGGGGGCGGGCCCGGTGTGATGGAGGCGGGCAATCGCGGCGCGCGCGAGGCGGGCGGCATTTCGATCGGCCTGAACATTGTCTTGCCGCATGAACAGGCGCCCAACGAATATGTCACGCCCGACCTTTGCTTCAACTTCCACTATTTCGCGATCCGCAAGATGCATTTCCTGATGCGGGCCAATGCGGTCTGCGTCTTTCCGGGCGGCTTCGGCACCCTGGACGAGATGTTCGAAAGTCTCACGCTGATCCAGACCGGCCGCATGAAGCGTGTGCCCTTCCTGCTGTTCGGCCGCGACTTCTGGACCAGGATCATCAACTGGGAGGCGCTGGCCGAGGCTGGTACGATCTCGGCCGAGGACCTGTCCCTCTTTCGCTATGTCGAGACTGCCGACGAGGCGGTTGCCGCCATGGCGGACTGGGAAGGCGCAGGCGAAAAGCGCGCGGCCATTCCGGGGCGCTGATTGCCCGCGCATGATGCCAGCCAGATCGCCAAAAACCGCTGACCCGCCGTGACGGGATTGAGCACGCAATCCGCTCAACTATACTGTTCGCAACGTGAGAGGTCTTCGAAAGGAGCCGGGGTAATGCGCGTTCCAGGTATCTCTGTTCTGGCGACATTCTTGCTGACCGGCCTTGCCGAGGCCCGGAACCTTGACGGTGCCCTGACCTATGTGACGCGCGATGCGTTGCCGGCGGGCGTCGAGATCGTGATCGAAGCCATGGGGCTGCATGACACACCCCTTGCCGAGACGCGGTTTCAATCCGGTGGGCAGCAGGTGCCGATCCCGTTCTCGATGACCCTGCCCGACGGGGTCAGTGCCACGATTCGCGCGGCGGTGGTTCTTGACGGCCAACCCCTCTGGGTCAGTGATGCAATCGTGGTGGCGGCGGGGTCGGCACCTGTCGCGTTGGGCGATGTGGTGATGAACCGGTATCAGCCGATGGGTTTCGCCAGTACGCTGCGCTGCGGTGACACGCGGCTCCGGGTGGGGTTCTTCGAGGATCGCGCCGTGCTGGAAACCGATGCAAACCGACTGGTTCTGTCACAGGTTCCCGCAGCATCCGGGGCAAAATTCGAAGACCCGGCTGATCCGGGCACCTATTACTGGTCGAAAGGTGATACCGCGCTTGTATCCCTTGAGGGGGAAGCCTTGCCGGAATGCGTGGCCGTTCCACCAGAGCCCGAACAACCCTATCGCGCGCGCGGGACCGAGCCGTTCTGGTCGCTGACCATCGTCGGGGGCGTTGTCGAGTTGATACCGAATATCGGGCAGACACCCTTGCGGGCCAGGCTGCCGCGGGCGGCGCTGGCCGGGGCGGATTTCGTCTTTGACATGGCGGCGCAGGGCATGGTGGTGCGCCTGTCCGAAACGATCTGCCATGACCTGATGTCAGGCACACCCTTCCCCCAAACCGTGAGTGTGACCATGCAGGACCGAACTCTGGACGGCTGCGGCGGCGAATCCATGGATTTGCTGGCCGGTGTGGAATGGATCGTCGAACAGATCGGCGACGCCGCTCTTGTGGAGAACGCGGCGGTGACGCTGGAATTCGATGCGGTCACGCGGCGGCTGGCCGGGCGAAGCGGCTGCAATCGCTACAACGCCGCATTCGAGCTGAGCGGCGAAGGGCTGAGCATCGGGCCTGCTGCGGCCACGCGGATGGCTTGTGCCCCGGACGTGATGGAGCAGGAACAACGGTTCCTGACCGATCTGCAAAGGATCAGCCGGTTCGACATCGATCCGACCGGTGCGCTTTTGCTGTTCTCGAACGATCAGCAGGATCCGCTGCTGGTGGCGCGGATCAGCGACTAGGCGTGACGTCACATCATGGCAGGACACGTTCCGGTGGGCGGATTGGCGTCGCTGTCAGACCGTCACTTCACCGGGAACTGCACAGACCTGGGTGCCTGTGCGAATGCTGGTGACAACCACGCCTTCGTCCGATTGCATCAGGTTGTAGCCGTAACCGGCAAGACGGTGTTTCCATTCGCGCGGCGACAAAGCCTTGCGGCGTTCGCTCAGCACCAGATCAAGGACTTGCGCGGCCATGAAGGCGTCGCTGGCTTGGATGACGGACATGTTTTGAACTCCTGTTAAAAAACCCTCTGCAGGAAACAGTCTGTTCAAAAACTTTGGCGCGAATTCTACCGGATCATGGCGATTGCGTGGCGGGGCGAAACAATTAAGGCAGCATCGGTCGATTGGTGCGACCGCGTCCGCAATGTTTGCCGATCAGCTCAGCCCCGCTTCGGCTTCGATCTGGGCGCGGGTCTTGCGCGCGCGTTCCGTGGCCGATTTCAACTGTCCACAGGCGGCCATGATATCCTCGCCGCGCGGGGTGCGGATCGGGCTTGCGTAACCGGCCTTGTAGATGATGTCGGCAAAGGCATGGATGCGGTTGTTCGATGACCGCTTGTAAGGCGCGCCGGGCCATTCGTTGAAGGGGATCAGGTTGATCTTGGCGGGAATCCCCTCGATCAGCTTGACCAGACGGCGGGCATCCTCATCCGTGTCATTCACCCCGGCCAGCATCACGTATTCGAAGGTGATCCGCTCGGAATTCGACACCTTGGGGTATTCGCGCAGCGCGTCCAGAAGCGCCGCGATGTTCCAGCGCTTGTTGATCGGCACCAGCTTGTCACGCGTCTCATCCGTGGTGGCGTGAAAGCTGACGGCCAGCAAACAGCCGATTTCCTGCGCCGTGCGCGCGATTTCCGGCACCACGCCCGAGGTGGACAGGGTGATGCGGCGGCGGCTGAGGCTGATCCCCTCGGGGTCCATCGCGATCTTCATCGCGTCGCGCACGTTGTCGAAATTGTACAGCGGCTCGCCCATGCCCATCAGCACGATGTTGGACAGAAGCCGGGTCTCGTCCTTGGGATTGCGCCCCGGTGCGGGCCATTCGCCCAGATCGTCGCGCGCGACCATGACCTGGCCGATGATCTCGGCGGCGGTCAGGTTGCGCACAAGTTTCTGGGTGCCGGTGTGGCAGAAGGAACAGGTCAGCGTGCAGCCCACCTGGGACGAGATGCACAAGGTGCCGCGCCCTTCCTCGGGGATGTAGACCACTTCGACCTCATGCCCGCCAGCGATGCGCACCAGGTACTTCCGGGTTCCATCCTCGGACAGCTGGCGGGTCACGACCTCGGGCACCTGAATCGTGAAATGCTGCGCCAGTTCCTGCCGGTAAGGTTTCGCCAGATTGGTCATCTGGTCGAAATCGCGCACGCCCTTCTGGTAGATCCACTGCCAGATCTGGCCCACACGCATCTTGGCCTGCTTTTCCGGCGTGCCATGGGCGATCAGCGCCGCGCGCATCGCGTCGCGGGTCAGCCCGACAAGGTTGACGGGACCATCGGGAAGCTTGCGCGGGATGGTCATCACATCCTGTGTGATCGGTGCGGTGGCGGTCATCGGCTTTGCATTCCTGGAAACAGAGCGGGCTTGGAAACAGAGCGGGGTCATACAGGATTCGCGCGGCGAATCCAAAGCCAAGTTTCAAACGTCAAAAGGCAGCCCGCATGGGGCTGCCCCGGTCCGGTCAGGCGCGCCCGTCACTGGCAGCGGCGCGCGGCCTCTTCGGTGGCGGCTGTGTAGCCCAGCAGCGAAAACGTGTCCTTGGTCACCGTGCCGCGCGCAGAGCGTGCCGTCAGAATGGCGGAAGAGCCACCCTTCATCGCGGCGATGATCCTGGCATCATCCTCGGCCGAGGCGGGCCAGGCCCATTCACCTTCGGTGAAAAGTTCGAACTGGGTGTCGTTGATGTTCAGGTTCACGGTCGAGCCCGAGGCGAAAGGATAGCCACCCGTGAAGGTCACCTGACCGCTGACCCCGGCCGCAGGACGGTAGAAGGTCATCAGCAGGATTTCACCGCGCTGCACGGCAACGACGCGTCCGTCGCGTGTGTTCACCGTTTCCTTTGGCGAGGATACCGCCCAGCATTCCTTGGGATCGGCATCTTCGAAAACGCTCCAATCCGTCTTGGCGGCAACCTGGTTGGTGCTTGTTTGTTGCGCCCATGCTCCGGTCGCTGCGAGGGCCATCATTGCCCCGACACTTGCGCAGATCCAACCGCGCGCCAGTCTTGATGTCATCTGTCCAGCCTCCAAGCCGTACGTGCCTCAATTCCGCAATGGGTCAGACCCGCCGTATTCGGCATTCGCGCTTGACCCATGTCCTTCTCGACCTTGCAACAATAGCCTGAAAGCTGCCACATGCGAAAGTGCTGTTGGCGGAAAATCGCACAGACATCCCCAAGGATCGCGTAGAGTTTACAAAGGAGCAACCGATGACCCCCCCCGTTCCCATGGCCGAGATCTGGCGCGGCCCCTTCCTGGAAAGCATCCACCACGGGCATGCCGTGATCTGTGATGCCTCGGGCGGGATCGTCGAGGCCTGGGGTGATCCGCAAGCGGTGGTGATGCCGCGCTCGTCCTCGAAGATGCTTCAGGCGCTGCCACTGATCACCAGCGGCGCGGCGGATGCCGCGCGGTTGTGGCCCGAACACCTGGCCCTTGCCTGCGCCAGCCACCAGGGGGCGGCCATCCATACGGACCGGGTGCAAGGCTGGCTGGATCATATCGGCTGCACCGTCGATGATTTCCGCTGCGGACCGCAGGAGCCCGCCGACCTGCCGGCGCGCAACGCGCTGATCCGCGCGGGGCAGGCGCCCTGCCAGATCCACAACAATTGCTCGGGCAAACATGCGGGTTTCCTGACGCTCAACCGCCATCTGGGTGGTGGGCCGGACTATGTCGATCCCGATCACCCGGTGCAGCGCGCCTGCCTTGACGCTTTCGAAGAGGTCACCGCAGAGACAAGTCCCGGCTACGGGATCGACGGCTGTTCCGCCCCGAATTTCGCCACCTCGCTGCATGGCATGGCGCGGGCGATGGCCTTCTTCGCGGCGGCGCAAGATGGCGCCTCTGCGCAGCAGGGGGCGGCCGCGCGTCTGGTGCAGGCCATGGTGGCCTTTCCCGAGCTGGTTGCCGGCGAAGGCCGCGCCTGTACCTTGCTGATGCGCGCGATGAACGGGCGGGTCGCGCTGAAGACCGGGGCCGAGGCGTTTTTCATCGCCATCATCCCTGAACGCAAGCTGGGCGTCGCGCTCAAGATCACGGATGGCACCACGCGCGGGGCGGAATGCGCGATCGCCGCGATCCTCGTGCGGCTTGGCGTGCTGGATGCCGATCATCCCGCAACACGTCAGTTTCTGAACGCGCCGATCCTGAACCGGCGGGGGATCGAGACCGGCACGATCCGGCCCGGTGCCGCCTTCGCCTGAACCGGCTGGCGCGCCGCTCAGGCGCGGGCGAAATCCGAACGGGCATAGCCCTGGATGAACAGAAGCGCCGTCAGGTCGCCGTGATTGATCCGCACATCGCATTGGGCGGCGACGCTGGGCTTGGCGTGCAGGGCGACACCGGTGCCTGCGCGCCCCAGCATGCCAAGGTCATTGGCCCCGTCGCCCACGGCGATCACATCGGCTTGCGCAAGCCCCAACCGCGCGCTGATCTGTTCCAGCGCCTCGATCTTGGCCTGCCGTCCAAGGATCGGGCGGGCGACATCACCGACCAGCCTGCCGTCTTCGACCAGCAGTGTATTGGCGCGATGCTCGTCGAAGCCCAGAACCTCGGCCACACGGGTGGTGAAGGCGGTAAACCCGCCCGACACCAGGGCCGCATGGCCGCCATTGGCCTTCATCGTCGCGATCAACGCGGCCCCGCCTGGCATGAAGGTGATCCGCTCGGCCAGCACCTGCGCGATCACGCTTTCGTCCAGGCCCCGCAGAAGGGCGACCCGTTCCAGCAGCGCCGCTTCGAAATCCAGCTCGCCATTCATGGCGCGTGCGGTGATGTCGGCCACATGTGCGCCGACACCCGCCATGTCGGCCAGTTCGTCGATGCATTCCTGCTGGATCATCGTGCTGTCCATATCGGCCAGAAGCATCCGCTTGCGCCGTCCCGCAGCGGGTTGCACCACAAGGTCAAGGTTCATCCCTTGCAGATCCTCCCAGACCTGCCAGCGATTCCCGGGGATGGCAGGCAGGGCGAACTCGGCCGCCGCATCGGGATCAAGCCAGGTCACGTCGCCGCCACCCCAGGCATTGCGCAGGCTGTCCAGCAAGGACCCTTCCAGGTTGCGCGTGGCGGGATTGGCGAGAACCGTGGCAATGAACATGGGCGTGTTTCCGATCGTGGATGGTGATGTCGCAAATTGTGCGTGATGCGGCGCTATAGCGTCATTTTCCCCGTTGTGAAAGCGCCCGAACCCTTCTATCTCCGGCGGTGGGACACCCCTCCCCAACGGGGGGCGCTTATCTGGAAGGATAGCATCAATGACGACGACGAAACCGGCATCGCGGCCGGCAAATCCGCGGTTCTCCTCTGGCCCCTGTGCCAAGATCCCCACATTCTCGCTTGATCTGCTGTCGGATGCGCCTTTGGGCCGCAGCCACCGCGCAGGTGTCGGCAAGGCCAAGCTGAAGGCCGCCATCGAGGGTACGCGCGAAATTCTGGGCATTCCCGCCGATTACCGCATCGGGATCGTGCCCGCCTCGGATACCGGCGCCTTTGAAATGGCGATGTGGACCATGCTGGGCGAACGCCCCGCCGAAATGGTCGCCTGGGAAAGTTTCGGCGCAGGCTGGGTGACGGATGCCGTCAAGCAGCTCAAGATCGACGCCACCGTGCATGAGGCACCTTACGGCGAGATCGTGGACATGGCCGCGCTCGATTACGATCGCGACGTCTGCTTTACCTGGAACGGCACCACTTCGGGCGTGCGCATGCCCAACGGCGATGCGATCCCGGCGGATCGCAAGGGCCTGACGATGTGCGATGCCACCTCGGCCGCCTTCGCGCAGGACCTGCCGTGGGACAAGCTGGATGTGACCACCTTCAGCTGGCAGAAGGTTCTGGGCGGCGAAGCGGCGCATGGGATGCTGATACTCAGCCCCCGCGCCGTCGCGCGGCTGGAAAGCTATACGCCCGCATGGCCGCTGCCCAAGATCTTCCGCCTGACCTCCAAGGGCAAGCTGAACGAGGGGATTTTCGTCGGCGAAACCATCAACACCCCCTCGATGCTGGCCGTCGAAGATTACCTGGTCGCACTTGACTGGGCGCGTTCGGTTGGCGGGTTCAAGGGGCTGATGGCGCGCGCTGATGCGAATGCTGCTGCTATCTGGGATTTCTGTGAAACCCGCCCCTGGATCGCCAACCTGGCGGTTGATCCGGCGACGCGGTCGAACACATCCGTGTGCCTCAAGTTCACCGATGATCGCATCAAGGATGGTGCCGCCTTTGCCAAGGCTGTCGCCAAGCGGCTGGAAGCCGAAGGTGTCGCCCTTGATATCGGTGCCTATCGCGACGCGCCCGCAGGTCTGCGCATCTGGTGCGGTGGCACTGTGGAAACCGCCGATGTGCAGGCCGTCCTGCCCTGGCTGGAATGGGCCTTCGAGGCCGAGATCGCAGCACAGGCCGAAGCCGCCTGATCCGCTGATTCCTGATCTTTCCGGGGTGCGTATGATGCGCGCCCCGCCCCCTTCATTTCATATCAAAGGACCACTGACATGGCCCCCAAAGTTCTCATCTCCGACGAATTGTCCGATGCCGCCGTGCAGATCTTCCGTGACCGCGGGATCGACGTCGATTTCCAGCCCAAGCTGGGCAAGGACAAGGAAAAGCTGCTGGAAATCATCGGCAACTATGATGGTCTGGCCATCCGTTCGGCCACCAAGGTGACCGAAAAGGTGCTTGAGGCCGCGACCAACCTCAAGGTGGTGGGCCGCGCCGGGATCGGTGTCGACAACGTCGACAAGGAAGCGGCCAGCAAAAAGGGCGTGATCGTGATGAACACGCCCTTCGGCAACATGATCACCACCGCCGAACATGCCATCGCGATGATGTTCGCCGTGGCGCGCCAGATCCCCGAGGCATCGGCCTCGACCCATGCGGGCAAATGGGAAAAGTCGAAATTCATGGGGGTCGAGCTGACCGGCAAGACCCTGGGCGTGATCGGCGCGGGCAATATCGGCGGCATCGTCTGCGACCGTGCGCGCGGCCTGCACATGAAGGTCATCGCCTATGATCCCTATCTCTCGGACGAGAAGGCATCGAAGATGCATGTCGAGAAGGTCGAGCTGGAAGAGCTGCTGCGCCGCGCCGATTTCATCACGCTGCATGTGCCGCTGACCGATGCGACCCGCAACATCCTGAGCCGCGAGAATCTGGAAAAGACCAAGAAAGGCGTGCGCATCATCAACTGCGCGCGCGGCGGTCTGGTCGACGAGGCGGCGCTGGCCGATCTGCTGAAATCCGGCCATGTGGCAGGTGCGGCGTTTGATGTCTTCGCCGAGGAACCCGCGACCGAAAACCCCCTGTTCGGCCTGCCGAACGTGGTCTGCACCCCGCACCTTGGCGCATCCACCACCGAGGCGCAGGAAAACGTGGCGCTGCAAGTGGCCGAACAGATGTCGGATTACCTGCTGACCGGGGCCGTGACCAACGCGCTGAACATGCCCTCCGTCACCGCCGAAGAGGCCAAGGTCATGGGCCCCTGGGTCAAGCTGGCGGGCCACCTGGGCAGCTTCATCGGCCAGATGACGGACGAGCCGATCAAGGCGATCAACATCCTCTATGATGGTGTCGTGGCCGAGATGAACCTGGCTGCGCTGAATTCCTCGGTCGTGGCGGGCATCATGAAGCGGGCGAACCCGGATGTGAACATGGTCAGCGCGCCGGTGATCGCCAAGGAACGCGGGATCAAGATCTCGACCACCAACCAGGACAAGTCCGGCGCGTTTGACGGATACGTCAAGGTCACGGTCGTGACCGAAAAGCGCGAACGTTCCATCGCGGGCACGGTGTTCAGCGATGGCAAGCCGCGTTTCATCCAGATCAAGGGCATCAACATCGACGCCGAAGTGGGGGCGCATATGCTCTACACCACGAACGAGGATGTTCCGGGCATCATCGGCACCCTTGGCATGACCATGGGCAAGGCAGGCGTGAACATCGCGAACTTCACCCTTGGCCGTGCGGCTGCGGGCGGCGAGGCGATCGCAATCCTCTATGTCGACGAGGCCGTGAACGAAGCCGTCTGCAAGACCCTGCAGGACACCGGCCTGTTCCAGCAGGTCAAGCCGCTGGAATTCGATGTGAACTGAGCCCCGCGATTTCGGCTTGAACAGGAAACGCCGCCCCCTGCCGGGGCGGCGTTTTGCGTATCGCGGTTTGCTCCTTTCGGGAGGGCCTCGGGCGCGGTATGCCTGAGGGCAAGAAAGCAAAAGGCGCGATCATGACGGAAGCAGTTTATGTTCTGGGCGATATCCACGGTGAGATGGCGATGCTCGAAACCGCGCTTGCCTGGATCGCCGCCGATGGCGGGGACGATGCGCCGCTGATCAGCCTGGGTGATCTGGTGGACCGTGGCCCGGACAGTCGCGCGGTGATCGAGACGTTGATGCAGGGGCAAGCCGCAGGGCGTGACTGGACCGTCCTCAAGGGCAATCACGACCGGATGTTCCAGCGGTATCTCGAGGATGGGCGGATCGACGATCCGCGCGTGGTATCCAGGGTGGACTGGCTCAATCCGCGTCTGGGCGGGCAGATCACGCTGGCGTCTTACGGTGTGACGGTCGGTGCCGACCGCGATCCGGCAGAAATCTGGCAGGAGGCCCGCGCCGCCGTGCCCCCCGCGCATCTGGCGTTTCTGCAATCCATGCCGCTTCATCACAGGCGCGATGACAAGCTTTTCGTCCATGCGGGCATCGCCCCCGGCGTGCCGCTGGCCGATCAGACCGAGGATGACCTTCTGTGGATTCGCGGCCCCTTTCTGGAATACACCGACCCGCATCCCTGGCTGGTCGTGCATGGCCATACCGCGCTGGACGCGCCCCAGCATTACGGCAATCGCGTCAATCTCGACAGTGGCGCGGGCTACGGCCGCCCGCTCACCGTGGCTGTCTTCGAAGGCTCCCGCGTCTGGACACTTGCGCCCGATGGACGCCACCCGCTGGTCCCGTGACGGAACGTTCCCGCACCCGGATGGCTTGACTTTGCGGCATCCGGGGACCACCAAACGAGCGACCAAATTCAGAAAGCGAAGGGGATTCCCATGACCGATATCGTCATTCTCGACGGCGCACGCACCGCCATCGGCACATTCGGTGGGGCGCTTGCCGCCGTGCCGCCCACCGAACTGGGGGCCATCGTCGCACGTGAAGCGCTGGCCCGCTCGGGTGTCGAGGGCGCGCAGATCGGCCATGTGGTGTTCGGCAATGTGATCAACACCGAACCCAAGGACATGTACCTGTCACGTGTCGCGGCCATGAAAGCGGGCATCCCCGATACCGTGCCCGCGATGAACGTGAACCGTCTGTGTGGTTCGGGCGCGCAGGCCGTTGTCTCGGTGATCCAGTCGCTGATGCTGGGGGATGCGCAATTCGGTCTGGCTGGCGGTGCCGAAAGCATGAGCCGCGCGCCCTATATCGTGCCGGATCAGCGCTGGGGCGCCAAGATGGGTGATATCCGGACGCTGGACATGCTGCTGGGCACGCTGAACTGCCCCTTCGGATCGGGTCACATGGGTGTCACGGCGGAAAACGTGGCGGGCGAACATGGTGTGACCCGCGAAGATCAGGACGCCTTTGCGATGGACAGCCAGGTCCGCGCGGCCCGCGCGATCGCGGAAGGTCGCTTCAAGGATCAGATCGTGCCGGTCGAGGTGATGATCAAGCGTCAGGCCGTGGCCTTCGACACGGATGAGCATCCCAAGGCCACCAGCCTCGAGGCGCTGGCCGGGTTGAAACCCGTCTTCAAGAAGGACGGCTCGGTCACTGCGGGCAATGCCTCGGGCATCAATGACGGTGCGGCGGCGATGGTGCTGGCGCGCGCGGATGCGGCGGAAAAGGCAGGCCTCAAGCCCCGCGCCCGCGTGCTGGGCTATGCCCATGCGGGCGTCCGCCCCGAAGTCATGGGCATCGGCCCGGTCCCTGCGGTCGAGGCGCTGTTGGCGCGCACCGGGCTGAAGGCTGGCGATTTCGATGTGGTCGAAAGCAACGAGGCCTTTGCCGCGCAGGCCGTTGCAGTGAACCGTGGCCTGGGGCTGGACCCGGCAATCGTGAACCCCAATGGCGGCGCCATCGCGCTGGGCCATCCGGTGGGTGCCACGGGCGCGATCCTTGTCATCAAGGCGCTGGCGGAACTGGAACGCATCGGCGGCAAGCGCGCGTTGATCACCATGTGCATCGGCGGCGGTCAGGGCATCGCGCTGGCGATCGAGCGGATGTAAGCATCGGGGGTAACCCTCGGGGGTTACTCCAGCACCACATGCACCCGGTCGGCGCGGCCCGCCGCGTCGATCACGGACAGGGTCACATGGCCCTTGCCCAAACCGTCCAATGCCGCATCGCGCCGATAGGTGCCCACGATCATCGGCGCGCCATCCGCCAACCATGTGAAGGGCGGAACCCCGTCGCGCAGTTTCACGGTCAGCGCCTGGCCCGCCAGCGGCAGCCGCGCACCGTCGGGCGGAAAGGCAAGGCGTGGCGCATCCACAGGGGCGGCGTTGCGCGCCCCGAAGCGCTGCAACGGCAAAGGCAGGCTGGCATTCGGTGCGATCAGCGTCTCGGGCGGCGGAGGTGGCAACGGGTCTGCCTGCGGCTTGACCCGCTGGACCGCCTGGAACAGGACAGGGGCGGCCAGATCGCCGCCAAAGGCACCGGGCACCGGCGTGCCATCGGGCCGTCCGATCCAGACCCCCACCACATGCGTGCCGTCAAAGCCCACGGCCCAGGCATCGCGATGGCCATAGGACGTGCCGGTCTTGTAGGCCAGTCGCATCCCCGCCGCACCGGGGGGCGGTGGCATCCCCGCCATGACATGTGCCACCTGCCATGCGGCGGATCGGCTGACGATCTGTTGGCTGTCCTGTGGCGCATCGCCTTGCCGCCACTGCAGGGGGCGGGCCTGCCCGCCATGGGCAAGCCCCGCGTAAAGCTGCACCAACCCTTCCAGGCTGACGCCGACGCCGCCAAGGGCCACGGCAAGACCGGGCTGCCCGCCGGGCAAGGCGGTCTTGACCCCGGCGCGGTGCAACGCAGCCATGAGGTTGGCAGGCCCCAACGCTTCGGTCAGGTGCACGACGGGAACATTCAGCGACAGGCGCAGGGCCTCGGCCACCCGCACCTCGCCACGGAACAACCCGTCGAAATTCTGCGGGGCATAGCTGCCAAAGGCGACGGGCCGGTCGTCGATCAGGGTGTCGGGATGGGCCAGTCCCCGGTCGAAGGCCAGCGCATAGACCAATGGCTTCAGGGTGGAACCGGGTGACCTGAGCGCGGTTGTCATGTCGACAAAGCCTTGCCGCGCGTCTTCCACCAGCCCCGCCGATCCGACCGAGGCAAGGACCGCGCCGGTTTCATGATCGGCCACAAGAATCGCGATGGACAACCGCTCGCCCAATCCGCGCAGGGCATCGGCGGCCAGATCCTCGAGCTTGCCTTGCAGCGTGGCATCCAGCGTCAGGTCGTGGCGCAGGGCTGTCGGCTCCTGCGCTTTTGCGCGGTCCGTCAGATGCGGGGCCAGGGCGGGGAAGGCGATGCGCGTGGTGGGCACAGGCTCGCTTGTTGCGGCCAGCGCAGTCTCGGCGGTGATCGTCCCCTGCCGGGCCAGTCGCGCCAGAACCCGGTCGCGGGCGGCGCGCGCGGCTTCGGGCGCGCGGTCCGGGCGGCGCGCGGCAGGCGATTGCGGCAAGGCCACCAGCAAGGCGGCCTGGGCGGCTGTCAGGCGCGCGGGTTCCTTGCCGAACCAGGCCAGGCTGGCGGCGCGCAGCCCTTCGATATTGCCGCCATAGGGTGCAAGCGTCAGGTAGAGCCCAAGGATCTGATCCTTGGTCAGACGCCGCTCCAGCGCAAGCGCCACCCGCATCTGGCGCAGTTTGCCCGGCCATGCGCCCGTACCCGTCTCCTCCAGCAGCCGCGCGACCTGCATGGTCAGGGTGGACCCGCCCGAGACAATCCGCCCATGCCGAATGGCCTGCCCCGTGGCCCGCATCAGGGCCAAGGTGTCCACGCCCGCGTGATCGCGAAACCGCTTGTCCTCGTAGGCCAGCAGCATTTCGACAAAGCGGGGATCCACTTCGGCCGGTTGCAGGGCCAGACGCCAGCGCCCGTCGGCCACCATATAGACCCGCAGCAATGCGCCGTTCCTGTCGCGCAACTCGACCGAGGTTTCGGGCAGTGTCGCGGGCAGGACCGTCGCATCGATCCAGGCATCGGCCCTGTCGCGCAGCGCGGCCGCCATCAGCAGCAGCGCCACAAGGGCAAAGGGCCAGAGGCGCTTCATCGCATCAATCCGTCACCACGACCCGACCGGATGCCGTCGTGGCCCTGTATTCGGGGCGATACATGTCCTCGACCAGGGCGGCAGGATGATGGAAGGCCCCCGGCGATATGGCGCGCACCACATAGGCCAGGGTGAAAGGCCGATCCGATTGCCAGTCCACCGCCGCAAGAAAACGGTCCGCGCGGAATTCGGCATGTTCGGCATAGGCCGGATCCAGCCAGTCGAGGGCGGCAATGTCGCCTGCGCGCATCAGGTTGGGGTTGTCGATCTCGAACCCGGCGGGCAGGGCGTCATTGATCATCAGACGCGCGCCGCCGGCATCTGCGGGTGTCACCGTGAGAACCGCAACCATCCGCGTTCCGGCCCGAACCGCCGCAATCGACAATGGCTCACCCTCCATGCTGTAATAATTGCGACTGATCCGGTAACCATAGCCGCTGGCTGCGGTCTCGCCTGCGGGGACACCATAGGTGGTCAGCGTCACCTCGGTCGGCGCTGAGGTGGCGTTGCGCAGGTTGATGGGGGCCAGCGCCAGATCGGCGGCCGAGGCCCGCAGCACCGGTCCCGAAACAGGCAGTCCGTTCACCTCAAGCCCGGTCACGCCGGGATCGCGCACAAGGGCATGCGCCGCCAGCAGCGACCAGGTGGCTTCCTGCGTCGAAAAGGCCCGGCTCGTCGCCGCGATGCGTTGGCTCAGCGCCGGGGTATCGACGGCCGTGCTGCCAGCCTCGACCGCCAGCGCCAGAACCCCTGCGGTGTCGCGCAGGTCGCTGCCGTAGTCGGCCCGCCAGATCGGGCTCTCGCCTGGGCTGGTCGCGGCGATCATGCGCCCGGCCCGCGCAAAAAGCCGGTCTGCGCGCGTCTGGTCACCATAGAACGCCAGCGCCGCCCCCAGTTGCGCAAGGGCAAGCGGGGTGGCCAGCGCCTCGGCCTTCTGGTCGGCATAGTAGCGCAGATCGCCCATGTTGGCAGCACCTTCGCGGGCCAGCACCATCAGCGCATAGGCAAGATCCTCACCGCCACTGTCGAAATCCGGGGCAAAGTTGATGCGGTTGCGCAGGTTGTCCAGAGCGGCGCGGAATGCCGTCTCGGGCAGCGGGTGGCCCGCCGCGCGGGCGCGCGACAGAAGATCGGTCACATAGGCATCCAGCCAGAAATCCCCAGACCCTGCTTGCCACAGGCCGAAAGCGCCGTTCGCCGACTGGCGGGTCAGGATGCGGTCAAGGCCCTGGTCAATACGGGTCCGAATGGCGTCCTGATCGTTCAGGCCAAGTGCCTGCGCCATGCTGCCCAGGGCCACAAGCGGCATGGTCTGGCTGGCGATCTGTTCGGTGCAGCCATAGGGATAGCGGTCCAGCATGGCCAGCAGCGCCGGCGCATTGAGGCGCGCCAGCGGTCCTGCCGTCAGGGTCAGCGCACCCGTTCCGGCCCTGAGCCCCGCAAAGCTGGATGGGGCCAGATCAAGCGCCTCGCCCGGGCCAAGCGTCAGGCGAAGGGTTGCGGATACCTCGGGATCATTGGCGCGCACGGGCAGGACCAGGGTTTTCAGCAATTGCCGCCCGTCCGGCGTGGTCAGGGCGACCCGCAGGCTGTGATCGCCCGGCATGTCTGCGCCGATCGGGATGGACAGGCTTTGCTTTTCGCCTGCCGCCAGCGTCACGCCTGACGGAATGCTGGTGTTGTCCAGCAGAACACCATCGGCGGTGATGTCCAGACCCATGCGGCCCGCGGGTCCGTCGGCATGGGTGATTTCCAGCAGCAGGCGGCTGTCGTCGCCGGGTGCCAGAAAGCGGGGCAGGCTGGCTGTCACGACCACCGGATCGCGCACCAGGACATCGGCCTCTGCCTGTCCCACGGCGCTGGCGGACCAGGCCACCGCCATCAGCCGCACGGTGCCGTTGAAGGCGGGCAGATCGAAACCGATCAGGGCACGCCCATCCGCGCCCACGGTCACGGGACCGCTGAAAAAGGCCAGAAGGTCCTCGGTCGGGGGTGGCGATTGCAGACGCATCTGCGCGCCTGCGTCCCCGCCCGAACGGACCTGTCCCATCGCGCCGTTCATGCCGTCGATCAGCCGGCCATAGAGGTCGCGCAACTCCATCCCCAGACGGCGTTGCCCGAAGTAATGCGCCGACGGATCAGGGCTTTGGAAGCCCGTCAGGTTCAGGATGCCCAGATCCACCGCCGCCAGCGTGACATGCGCCGTTTCGCCCGGTGCGACGCCCTGGACCGTGACGGCCACATCCAGCGGCCCGCGCGGATCGGCGGTTGCGGGCGCATCGATGCCGACCGTCAGCCGTTTCGCGCCGGGATCCACCCCGGCATGGGCCAGCCCCAGGGCGCGGGCGGGCATCTGCCCTGCCGCCACATCCATCGGCCGGATCACCGTGGCGCTGACATAGGCACCGGCGCCCCACTCGTCGGTGACGTCAAGCGGGATCAGGTTCTCGCCTGCGTTCACCGCGACCGTCTGCATCTGGATCAGGCGGTTCGACATGACCGCGATGCTGGCGATGCCCGCCTGGCGCGGCACGATGCGCAACATGGCCGTATCGCCGCTGCGATAGCCGGGCCGGTCAAGGGACAATTCCAGCAGATCGGGCGTTGTCGCGGTATCGGCGGGCGCATACCACCCGGCATCGAACCCGATGGACGAGGCGGCATAGGCGCCGTCCCGCGTGTCCACCACCAGTTCATAGCGCCCCCAATCGACCGGGGTTGCAAGGCCAAGCGGTTCATCTCCCAGGACCGCCTCGCCAGTGGCGATGCGGGTGCGGGTCGTGATCGGCTCCCACTGCCAGTCACCGAATTGCTGATACCACTGATAGCGGGTTTCGACCCGGTTCACCGTCCAGCGGATGGGCAAGGGGGCCTGTGTCAGATCGGGGGCCAGACCTATCAGCTGAAACGCAGCTTCGGCCCTTTCGGGCAGTGTACCGTCGAACATCGGACGAATGCCGATCATCGGGCCATCGGGTGTCAGGGCGCGGCGCAACTGGCGCTCTACGGGGCGGTTCCCGCCTTCGCTGACCCGCAGGGTGATCTGCGCCTCAAGCGGGCTGCCTGCGGCCTGGATCTCGGGCAGGGTCAGGGACAGGGTTGCCTGTCCCGCGGCATCGGTGCGGGCGGGGTCAAGCGACCGGATGCGGGGGCTGACGGGATCGTCATGCCGCCCGAAACGGTAGAGGGGGAAGGTCTCGATCCGGTCCGTGCCACGCAGCAGAACCTCCCCCTCCACCGCCAGATCGGCACCGGGTGCGCCGAAAAGGTAGCGCGCCTGCACGGTCAAGGGCGGGGTGTCGCCGCTGCGGATCGGACCATCGGGCAGGGCAAGATCGAAATCGATCCGTTCGGGCAGGAAATCCTCGACCAGCAAGGTGCGGCTGGCCAGCGGTGCGGCCTCTGTATCGGCCTTGATATCCAGACGCCAAGTGCCGCGCGGCACGGCATCGCCAAGGGGCAGCGCAAAGACATGTCCGCCCGCCGCGTCCCGTGTCGACAGGGTTCTTGCATATTCAACGCCATCGGGGCGGGACAGGATCGCGGTGATCGGCAGGCCGGGTATGGCCGCGGCGGTCTCGTCGCGGGCCAGAACCGTGGCATGGATCACCTCGCCCACGCGATAGGCGCCACGGTCGGTGGCCAGGAAGACATCGATCGGCGGGCTGGGCGGGCGGCCCTGCACGCCGCGATCCGACAGGTCGAAGGCGGGATCGGTCAGCGACAGAAAGGTCATATCCTCGGGGATATCCGCCTCTGCCGCCTGATCGCCGCGCGCGCCGGGGCTTGTGCCGTGGCGCACCACGACAAGGGCAGGTGCTGCCGATCCCGTGCCCCGCGTCAGGCCGGGGGCAAAACGCAGATAGCCCTGCGCGTCGGTCTGCCCTTGCGCGAGCACGGCATTGGCCCGGCTCAGCAGGCTGACCTCGGCCCCTTCCAGCGCGCCGGCATCGGACAGGCGGCGCACGGTGACATGCAGACCATCGGTGCCCAGCATGGTGGACACCCCCAGATCCGACAGGACGAACCATTGTGTCGCGCCTGGATCCTCGTAGGGATCGCCGCCGGGGATGCGCGCGGTCAGCGCGTAGATCCCCGCCGGCATCCCGGCCAGCACATCGCCCAGCGGCAGCCGCGTGGTCATGTCCTGGTTCAACTGGTTTCCGGTTGTTCCGGTGCCGGTCCAGACATCCTCGGCAATATTGGCGGCAAAGTCCCGCGCCTGCCATTCGGGCAGGGTCGCACCGAAGAAGTTGTCCTGCATGGCGCGCAGCAGGTTGCGGTCACTGATGCGCCGCAAGGTCAGGTCGACCTGGTCCAGGTTGACCGTCTGCACCGGCAGCGCCGCATCGGCGCTGCGGGGCAGCACATAGGCGCGTCCGGGAAAGACGATGCCGGGGCTGCGGTCGCGCACGTAAAGCGTCTGTTCCACATCGCGCAGCAGGGTCTCGCCGCTGGCGGCGGGCAGGCCCGCGCGCAACACGATCCGGTAGCGCGCACCATGTTGCACACCATCGACGCAAAGCTGCGCCTCCTTGGCCACGACGGACAGGGTGGCATCGGGAAGGCCCAGGAACGGCGTGTAATCCTGCCCCGCCTTGATCAGCGGTTCCGAGAATTGCACGCAGATGCGCGGGGCCGCCGTATCGCTTTGCACGCTATTGCCGGTGACGCGGAATCCGTATTTGCCCACCGCATCCTCCAGCGCCATGGCGATGTCGGCACGGGGGGCGGTGGCCTGCGCCAAACGCAACGCCGGTATCATGTCACGCCCGCGCCCGGCATCCTCAAGACGCTGGGCCAGCACCTCCAGCGCGCTGGCCTGCGCGGCGGCGTTCCCGGTGCGCAGATAGCCATTGATCGCGGCGCTGATCGCGCGCTCTTTCACGCGCTGCCGCTGGTCATAGGCGGCCGGGCTAAGCCGGGACAGAAGGCGGGCATATTCCACCCACAGATCGGACCGATCGGTCAGGCTGGTGGCCGCGCCGATCCAATGCGCAGCATTGCCGGGGTCGGCCGCATTGGCACGCTCAAGCGCGGCTTGCAGGATCTGGTCCAGATCGAGGTCACCGGCAGGATGCAGAAAGCCGATCTCAAGCGCGAAGGCGCGCGCGCGCTCCAGCGTGGTGGCACCCAGAAAGCTCAGGTCAGCCGCCCGCGCCGTGGCGGTCGTCATCAGCGCGGGATCGGTGCGTCGCAGTTCGGCCGACGTTGCCCCGGCAAAGGGGATGCGCGCCGTGATCCCGGTTTTCGGAAAGCAGGCGTTCGACCGGTTGTTGAAGGTGAAGGCCTGGCAGGCCGGATCGGCCAGACAAATCGCGCGGCAGGCGTCCAGCGTGGTGTCGAACTGTGGTTGCAGGTCGCCGCCGGGAAAATCCATGTCCTGCGTCACGACGAATCGCGCGTCGGGCAGCAGCCCGTCGGCCCGCACCGGGGAACCAGGGTTTACCCACTGAACGGACAGGGCAAAGGCCAGGCAGAGCCCAAGGAAACGGGCCGGACCAGTGCTGCGAGACAGGGCTGTCATGCATGGCATGGGCGATCCTCCTCTTTTTCGACATGGTGCATGGCGCGGTGGCTTGGCGCAAGGATTCCTGCGCTCGGCATGGCTTGCGTTTACCGGGAATTCACCCCGTTGCGGGATGGTGCCCGAAGGATCCAGGCAGTTGCCTCTGCACACGGAAAGATCAGGAATGAGCCTTGCCAACAAACTGGCGGAAGAACGGCGTGCCCGGCTTGCCGCAGAACGCATGCTGGAATTGAAGCAGGCCGAACTCTTTGCCGCAAATCGCAAGCTGGGCCGCCATGCGCAGGCCCTTTCGGAAGAAATCCACGAAACCCGTGCACAGGTGCAGACCGTTCAGGATGAAAACCGGCGCGTGAAGTCCGATCTGTCCGTGGCACATCAGAAGGTCGAGATCGCGGAGCGTCGCCTGTGGCATTCGATCGAAACGATCCAGGACGGGTTTGCCTTCTTCGACCTCGACAATCGCATGATCGCCGCCAACCGGGCCTATCTGTCGGTCTTCGAAGACCTGGAGGAGGTGGGTCCGGGCGTCACCTATCCGCGTATCCTGCAACTTCTGACCGAAGAGGGGATCGTCAATATCGGCACGCAGGCCCCGGCCGAATGGCGGGCCATGATGCAGACACGATGGGACTCGCCCGCGCCCGAACCCACGGTGATCCGCCTGTGGAACAATCAATACATCAAGCTGATCGACCAGCGCGGCAAGGGGGGCGATGTGGTCAGCCTTGCGCTGAACATCACCGAAACGGTGCGCTACCAGAAGGAACTGCGCCGCGCCCGCGAAAAGGCGGAAGCCGCCAACCGGGCAAAATCCGCCTTTCTGGCCAACATGAGCCACGAGATACGCACGCCGATGAATGGCGTCGTCGGCATGGCGGACCTGCTGGGCGAGACACGGCTGACCGAAGAGCAGCGGCTTTACGTCAACACCATCAAGACCTCGGGCGAGGCGCTGCTTGTCATCATCAATGACGTTCTCGACTATTCCAAGATCGAAGCGGAACGCCTGACCTTGCATCCGGAACCTTTCGATCTGGAACGCGCCATTCACGAGGTCATCATGCTGCTGCAACCGGCAGCCCGCCAGAAGGGGCTGGAGCTTCTGGTCGATTATGACCTGTTCATGCCGACCATGTTCACGGGCGATCCCGGTCGCATCCGTCAGGTCCTGACCAACCTGATCGGCAATGCGGTGAAATTCACCCTGTCAGGGCATGTGCTGGTCCGCGTCGTCGGGATGCAGGCCGAAGGCAGCGACACCGGACAGGTGCATGTCCTGATCGAGGATACCGGTATCGGGATTTCCGCCGACAAGATCGAGCATGTCTTTGGCGAGTTCAACCAGGTCGAGGATGAGCGGAACCGCCGGTTCGAGGGGACCGGGCTGGGCCTTGCGATCTCGCAAAGCCTGATCGGGCTGATGGGCGGCAAGATATGGGTGGATTCGCAGGTGGGGCGCGGCAGTGTCTTCGGCTTCCGCCTTGATCTGCCGGTGGTCGACAGCCTGCAAGGCGATCCGGCGACGGAACCGGTGGCGCCAGGCCGGGGCGTGACACGGGCGCTTGTCGTCGATCCGCTCGAGGTGAACCGCAGCGTGCTGACCCGCCAGATGCAGGCCCTCGGCATTGCCGTTGTCGCCTGTTCCAGCGGTGACGAGGCGCTTGCCCTGCTGCCGGATGGTTTCGATCTGGTTCTGACAGAGCACAGCATGCCGGACATGGACGGGCTGGAACTGGCCGATGCCATGCGCGCCGCGGGCCATGCGGCGCCGATTCTGCTGTTCACCTCCAACGCGGGTTTTGCCGAACAGGATCCGGCGCATGTTCTGCTGCATGCCATCCTGCAAAAACCCGTGCCACGCAGACAGCTTTTTGCAGCGCTGGGCAACTTGCCCCTGCAGCCTGCCGATACCGCGCCAGCGTCCGGGGGCGGGCCGGCTTCCGCGGTGGCGACGGCTGATCATGTCGGGCCGGATCATGACCCCCCGGGGCGCCTGATGCGGGTGCTTGCCGCGGAAGACAATCGGACGAACCAGCTGGTCCTGGCGCGCATGCTGCAACATCTTCAGATCGACCTGCGCTTTGCCGCCAATGGCAAGGAGGCGGTCGAGGTTTTTGCCGCCTTCAGGCCGGACCTGGTCTTCATGGACATCTCCATGCCTGAAATGGACGGAAAGGAAGCAACATCGCGATTGCGCGCCGACGAGGATGCCATGGACGCGCCGCGCGTTCCCATCATCGCGATGACGGCCCATGCCATGGAAGGCGACCGCGAGGCGATCCTTGCCGCAGGTCTGGACGACTACCTGTCAAAACCCCTGCGCAAGGCCGATCTGTTGGCGCGGATCCTGGCGCATTGCCCGCAAGGGGCGATCCCGCCGCAAGCCATTGCCGAACAGGTCGAAGGGCTTTCGGCGTGATCGTTTTGCTCAGGCGGCCTTTTCCGCCGCCACGGCGTCACGCAGGAAAACCCAGCGGTCACCCTCGCTCAGCTCCGGGCGGAAGGCATAGCCGCCGGTGTCGAAATCGCGCAATCCCTCGGGGTTGGTCAGGCGGCGCTGAATGATGAAGCGCGCCATCGCGCCGCGCGCCTTCTTGGCGTAGAAGCTGACGATCTTGGCCTCGCCGTTCTTTTCCTCAAGGAAAACCGGCGTGATGACCCGCAGCTTCAGCGCCGACAGGTCCACCGCGCCGAAATATTCCTGGCTTGCGCAATTCACCAGCGTGTCGGTGCCCAGTGCCTCGGCCTGCGCATTCAGCGCCTGCGCGATCCGGTCGCCCCAGTAATCATAAAGCGATGCGCCCCGCGCCGTTTTCAGGCGGCTGCCCATCTCCAGCCGGTAGGGCTGGATCGCGTCCAGCGGGCGCAGCACGCCGTAAAGACCCGACAGGATACGCAAATGATCCTGCGCAAAGGCCATTTCATCGGCGTCCAGCGATCCGGCCTCAAGCCCCTGATATGTGTCGCCCGCAAAGGCCAGGGCCGCGGGCTTTTCCTCCATGGTGCCGAAATCGCGGAAGCGTTCGGCGTTCAGCCGTGCCAGGCTTTCGCTGATGCCCATCAGCTTTTGCAGATCCTTGATCGTCAGATCGCGCGCCACCTTCGCCAGGCTGACCGCGTCCTTCGCGAAATCGGGACGGGTCGGGGTCAGGTCCGCAACCTCGGTCATGTCCAGCTTCTTGGCGGGCGAGACGGTGATCAGCATGCATTTCCCCTTTTCATCAGCGTTGCAGATGATCTAGCCCGCATCACGCAGCACGTCCAGAAAGGCCGGGCCGAAACGTTCGGCACGCTTGTCACCCAGCAACCTTTCCATCTCGCGCGCGTCGCGCGGGCGCAGTTGCGCCACCTTGGCCAGCAAGGCGGCAGAGCAACTCAGCGGCTTGTCGACACCATCGGCCCCGCGGGCCAGATCGGCCTGGGCGGCGAGCAGGCGATCATAAAGCGATGCCTCGGTCCGGCCGGCGATCTTGCGGCGCGCCGGGTGCATCTGCTCTACCGATCCGGTGATCACCTCAAGGAAGGTCGCGCCATAGCTTTCCAGCTTTTTCGCGCCCACCCCGCCGATCCGCGCCATCGCATCCATGGTGGCGGGCCGGGTTTCGGCCATCTCGATCAGGGTCTTGTCGGTAAAGATGACATAGGCGGGGACGCGCGCCGTCTCGGCCAGCGCGCGGCGCTTGGCCTTGAGCGCGGACAGCAGCGGCGCATCCTCGTCCGAGACAAGGGTTTTCACCGCCGGGCGGCGATCGGGCTTGGCCACGGAATCGCTGCGCAACGTGATCGAGGCCTCGTCCCGCAGGATCGGCCGGGCGGCATCGGTCATGCGCAGCGCGCCATGGCGTTCGGGGTCGGGGCGGATCAGGTCATGGCCCATCATCTGCCGGAAGATCGCTTGCCATTGCGGGCGCGAATAATCCTTGCCCACCCCGAAGGTGGGCAGCGCATCATGCCCACGCTCGCGCACCTTGTCGGTCTTGTTGCCTGTCAGGATATCGATCAGATGCCCCGCGCCGAACCATTCTTCGGTGCGCAGGATCGCCGACAGGGCCTTGCGCACCGCCAGTGTCCCGTCGAAGACATCCGCCGGGTTGTCGCAAAGATCGCAATTGCCGCAGGGTTCGGGCGTCTCGCCGAAATAGCGCAGCAAGCTCTGGCGGCGGCATGCCAGCGCCTCGGCCAGGCCCAGCAGGGCATTCAGCCGCGCGTGATCGGCCATGCGCCGGTCCGCCGGGGCCAGCCCCTCGTCGATCTGCGACCTGCGCAGACGAATGTCGTCGGGGCCATAGAGCGTCAGTGTCTCGGCAGGCGCGCCATCGCGGCCCGCGCGGCCGATCTCCTGGTAATAGGCCTCGATCGACTTGGGCAGGTCGGCATGGGCGACCCAGCGGATGTCGGGCTTGTCGATCCCCATGCCGAAGGCCACGGTCGCCACGACGATCAACCCGTCTTCCTGCTGAAACCGGGTCTCGGTCTGGCGCCGATCCTCGGCCTCCATCCCGCCGTGATAATGGCAGGCGGAATGCCCATCCTCGCGCAGGGCCTGGGCCAGCGTTTCGGTCTTGGCGCGGGTGCCGCAATAGACGATCCCCGATTGCCCCTTGCGCGCTGCGGCGAAGGACAGGATCTGGCGGCGCGGATTGTCCTTGGCGGCAAAGGCCAGGTGGATATTGGGCCGGTCGAAACCGCGCAGGAATTTCTGCGGGGCCTGCCCGTCGAACAGCCGCGTGACGATCTCGTCCTGGGTTTCGGCATCCGCCGTCGCGGTGAAGGCTGCCAGCGGCACGTCCAGCGCGCGGCGCAATTCGCCGATCCGCAGGTAATCGGGGCGGAAATCATGACCCCATTGGCTGACGCAATGCGCCTCGTCCACCGCGATCAGGCTGACGCCCGCGCGCTGCAGCATCCCGAAGGACGAATGCGCCGCCAGCCGTTCGGGCGCGATATAGAGCAGCTTGAGGCGCTTTTCCTCCAGCGCCAGCCAGACGGCGTCGGTTTCCTCGGGCGTGTTGCCCGAGGTCAGCGCGCCCGCCTCGACACCCGCCTCGCGCAGGGCGCGCACCTGATCGCGCATCAGCGCGATCAAGGGCGAGATCACGACGGTGACGCCCTCGCGCATCAGCGCGGGCAGCTGGAAGCACAGGGATTTGCCGCCGCCGGTGGGCATGATGGCCAGCACGTTGCGCCCTTGGGCCACGGCCTCCACGATCTCGGCCTGTCCCGGGCGGAAGGCGTCGAATCCGAAGATGTCGCGCAGCAGCGGGACGGCGCTTTGCATGGGACCCCCTGTCGGTCTGTCTATATCTGCTCTTTCCAGACTAATCCCACACCATGGGTTGTTGGGCAAGAGGCGGATAGACGCGCCAGGGGCGGAAAGCGTCTCAGCCCAGCAGGATGGCGGGCAAAATGAAATCGCGCAGCGAAATGACCGCGATGAAGGCGACAAGCGGCGCAAGGTCCAGCGGGCCTGTGTCGGGCAGCACGCGGCGGATCGGGGTGTAGAGCGGTTCCAGCACGCGGTTCAGCCCGGTCCAGAGCTGATAGACGAATTGCTGGTTCAGGTTCAGCACCTGGAAGTTGATCAGCCAGCTCATGATGATATGGGCCAGCATGATGAAGAAGACCACATCAAGGATGAGGGCAAGGGTCTGGTAAAGCGCAATCATTCGGTCGGGTCCTCGGGTTAGCCTGACCCACAGGTAAGCGCGTCGCGCCGTGGTGGCAAGGTCTGGTGCCATCCTGCCCCCACGTTCGGCTTGACCCGCACCCCGAGCCACCCGAGTAACGCGACGCAAGCAAGAGGCCGCCATGTATCCCGTCATCCGCCTTGTCACCGAATTCATCCGCTTTCGTCGCGCGCCCGCGCTGCCGCTGACGGGCACACATGTCTCGCGCCACATGTGCCTGCCCTGGGACATCGACCCGTGGATGGAGTTGAACAACGGGCGTACGCTGACCCTCTACGACCTGGGGCGGCTGCCGCTGGCCAGGCGCGCGGGCCTGATCGGCGTGATGAGGCGCAACGGCTGGGGCCTGACCATGGCGGGGGCCATCGTGCGCTATCGGCGCCGGATCCGCATGTTCGAGGTGATCGAGATGCGCTCCCGTGCCCTGTGCTGGGACGCGCGCTTCATCTACCTTGAGCAGTCGATGTGGAAGGCCGATGGCGAATGCGCCAATCACATCGTCTATCGCGCGGCCCTGACGGACGGGAACGGGATCGTCCCACCCGAAAAAGTGGCCCGCGTCATCACCGGCCAGGACGCATCGCCCCCGATGCCTGACTGGATCACCGCCTGGGTGGCGGCCGAGGATTTGCGCCCCTGGCCACCAATGCAGGATATTCCCGGCCAGGCATGACCGCCACGGCCGAGGATTGACTTGCCACTGTCATGATTTGCTTGTCTTATCCGGCTCGATGGCCCGTGCAAGGGGCTGACCGGGGGGACAGTATGACGGCGATTTCCGTGCGGCGACGCATCTGGGGCTGGTTTTTCTTCGACTGGGCCAGCCAGCCCTACAACACGCTTCTGATCACCTTCATCTTTGCGCCCTACGTCAAGGAATTGATGGGCGACGGCACCGCCGCGCAATCGGCTTGGGGTTTCGGAATCGGGGCCGCGGGTTTCGTGATCGCGGTTCTGGCACCCTTCCTGGGCGCCCTGGCCGACACATCGGGCAACCGCTTGCGCTATATCTGGCTTTTCTCGGTGATGTATGTCGTGGGCGCCTTCGGGCTGTGGTGGGCGGCACCCGATGATTTCAACCTGGTGCTGACGCTGGTCTTTTTCGCCATCGGCATGATCGGGATGGAGTTCGCGACGATCTTCACCAACTCGATGCTGCCCGATCTTGGGCCGCGCGACCAGATCGGGCGTATTTCCGGCAATGGTTGGGCCTTTGGCTACCTGGGCGGGATGGTCACGCTGATCATCATGCTGGCGCTTCTTGCCGAAAGCGCCACGACCGGCAAGACCTTCATCGGGATCGATCCGATCCTGGGTCTTGATCCCGGCGAGCGGGAAGGCACCCGTGCAGTCGGCCCCCTGACCGCGATCTGGTATATCGTCTTCATGATCCCCTTTTTCCTGTGGGTGCGCGATCCCAAGCCGGTGCGCGCAGCCCCCGGTGCCGTCAAACTCGCCCTGCGCGAGGTGGTCGGCACGGTGCGCGCCCTGCCGCAGACGCCATCCCTGTTTGCCTATCTGGCGTCGTCCATGTTCTACCGCGATGCGCTGAACGGGATGTATGTCTTCGGCGGCATCTATGCGGCGGGCGTTCTGGAATGGTCGGTGGTGGATACCGGCGTGTTCGGGATCGTGGCGATCATCTCGGGTACCATCTTTGCCTGGATCGGGGGCAAGGCGGATGACCGTTTCGGCCCGATGCGGGTGATCCGCACCTGTATCCTGGTGCTGACCTTCGTGGCCATTTCCATCGTCTTCGTCTCGCGCGACAGCGTCTATGGCATGCCGGTCGATGCGGCCTCGAAACTGCCCGACATCGCCTTCTACATCCTGGGTGCGCTGATCGGCGCGGCGGGTGGCGTGATCCAGGCGGCCAGCCGCACGATGATGGTCCGCCAGGCCAATCCCGACCGCATGACCGAAGCCTTCGGCCTTTATGCGCTGGCGGGCAAGGCCACGTCCTTTATTGCGCCGCTGTCCATAGGCATCATGACGGCGGTCACGCAAAGCCAGCAGCTGGGCGTGACGCCGCTGATCGTGCTTTTCCTTCTGGGCCTGTTCTTGCTAGGCTGGGTCAAACCGGATGGAGATGGAAAGGCATGGGCCGCGCGCGCTACCTGACACTGACGATTGCCCTGTTTCTGAGTATGGCGCTGGCCGATATCGCAAGCGCACAGGCGGCCAAGCAACTGTTCGGGGCGCAAAGAACGCCCGCAGCAGCCCAGCCCGCGCCATTTGGCGGCTATGCCAAGGGCTGCATCGCGGGGGCGGTCGAACTGCCGGAAACCGGGCCGACATGGCAGGCCATGCGCCTGTCGCGCAACCGCAACTGGGGTCACCCCGAAACGATTGATTTTCTCAAGGACCTGTCCGGTTTCGCGGCGCGCCTGCCCGGCTGGCAAGGGCTTTACATCGGTGACATCAGCCAGCCGCGTGGCGGGCCGATGCTGACCGGGCACGCCAGTCACCAGATCGGGCTTGATGCCGATATCTGGATGCTGCCGCCCAAGCGCCTGAACCTGAGCCGGAACGAGCGCGAGAATATCTCGTCGATCTCGTTGCGCCGGGCGGAAGGCGCTTATGTCAATTCCAGCTGGACCCGCCAGCATCACGAGGTGATCAAGGCGGCCGCATCCGATCCGCGCGTGGCGCGGATCTTCGTCTTTCCGGGTGCCAAGGTGCAGATGTGCAAGGATGAACGCGGCGACCGTGCCTATCTGCGCAAGATCCGTCCCTGGTACGGGCATCACTACCATTTCCACGTGCGCCTGAACTGCCCGCGTGGTGCGCGGGGCTGTCTGGATCAGGACATGCCGCCGCCCGGTGACGGGTGCGACGAGGCGCAGGGATGGGTCAACAACATCCTGAGCCCGCCCCCACCCAAGCCACGCGATCCCAACGCGCCCAAGCCAAAGCCGCGCCGCGACCTGACCCTGGCCGATCTGCCCGATCAATGCGCCGCCGTGTTGCGTGCGCGCTAAGACAAGTATCCCAGGATTTGCGCTTGTCCCGAAAACCGAAATCAGGCTCTGGCCTGCGCAAGGGCCTTTTGGCCCTGGTGGCAGTTGCGGGGCTGGTCCTGGGGCTGGGCCTCGCCGGCGACGCGCGCCAGTTGGATGGCGTGACCTATCTGGGCAGTTATCGCTGGCAGATGGATGATCCGGCCTTCGGCGGGTTTTCGGCCATTGAACTGGAGGCCGACGGTCAGGGTTTCATGGCCCTTTCCGACAAGGGACATGCGGTCGCAGGACGCCTTGAGCGGGACGACGCGGGGCGCATCACCGGCATCAGCGCAGGCCGCCCGCTGTTGTTGCAGGATATCGCAGGCGTGCCGCTCAAGGACCGTGCGTCTGATTCCGAAGGTCTGGCGCTGGGGCCGCGGGGAGGCTTTCATGTCTCCTTCGAAGGGCGGCACAGGATCCGCCATTACACCGGGGTGGATCAGCCGGCGCAGCGCGTGGCCGGGCATCCCGATTTCGCCGGCTTGCAGATGAATTCCTCGCTCGAGGCGCTGGCCATCGACGCGCGCGGGCATCTCTTCACGCTTCCGGAACGCTCGGGTGCGCTGGACCGGCCCTTTCCGGTCTATCGTTTCGACGGGCAGGGCTGGGACATTCCCTTCAGTCTGTCGCGCAGTGCAGGGTTTCTGCCCGTGGGTGCGGATTTCGGGCCCGATGGCTGGCTCTACCTGCTGGAGCGCGCGCTGACCGGGCCGGGCTTTCGCAGCCGTGTGCGCCGCTTCGATGTGACCGGGGACAAGGTGAACGCCGAAGAGATCCTGTTGCAGACCCGCACCCGGCAGCATGACAACCTCGAAGGCATCTCGGTCTGGCAGGACGGGCAGGGGCGCATTCGGCTGACCATGATCGCGGATGACAATTTCAAATTCTTCCAGCGTACCGAACTGGTCGAATACGCTGTCACGCCCCCTCTTGTCAGCGCGCCGGACAGGCAGTAAACGACGGCCTTCGATCTCATCCGCCCCTTACGGGGCCAAGTCGCCGCAACCTTGTCAAAACGGGCACACATATGAACCGCACCCATCTTCCCGGCATTCTTGCCATGGCCGCCATCGTCGTGGCCTCGAATATCCTTGTGCAATTCCTCTTCGGTCAATGGCTGACCTGGGGGGCTTTCACCTATCCGCTTGCCTTTCTTGTCACCGATGTGATGAACCGCGTCTATGGCGTGTCAGCCGCGCGCCGCGTGGTCTTTGTCGGTTTCATCGTGGGCGTCATCTGCTCGCTGATCGGTACGCAGATCATGGGCGAATTCGGCCCGCTGGTCACAGTCCGCATCGCCATCGGCTCGGGTCTGGCCTTCCTGACCGCGCAGCTTCTGGACGTGGCGATCTTCGACCGCCTGCGGACGGGCCGCTGGTGGCGTGCGCCGCTGGCCTCGACGTTGATCGGGTCTTCGGTCGATACCGCGCTGTTCTTCACCATCGCCTTCTCGGCAAGCCTGTCCTTCATCGAACCGGCGAATGACGTGTCCTGGGCGGGTGAGGTTCTTCCGCTTCTGGGCGTCGGTCCCATGGTCCCGCTCTGGGTGTCGCTGGCCGTGGCAGACTGGGGTGTCAAACTTCTGCTCGCTTTGGTGGCACTTGTGCCGTTCCGCATCATCGTGGGGGCGCTTACCCCGCGCACCACATGATTTTGTTTTTGACATCTGCTGATTTTGTGGCAACCTGACCTCAGGCGAAACAATTGAAAGGAGGTGCTCTAGTGTCTAACGGGATATTGGAGAGAGGTGTCGGAACAGTTCGGGGGGCGCAGTCCTGAGGCAGCCCTTGGGGATGCAACATCCGAATTGGTGAGAGCCTAACCGGCCCCACCTCCGTAAATCTCAGAGGGCCATCCGCAAGGGTGGCCCTTTCTGTTTGCCGCCCGGTCAGGCTATGGTCGGGCGATCATTCGACAGGACGGGCCTGCATGCTGCGCATCAATGACGATATCGCGATCGAGGATTGGGAGCTGACCGAGCAGTTCATCCGCGCCAGCGGGCCGGGTGGGCAGAACGTCAACAAGGTCTCTTCGGCGGTCGAGTTGCGCTTCGAGGCGGAACGCTCGCCCAATCTGCCCGCACCGGTCAAGACACGGCTGCGGCGGCTGGCCGGGCGGCGCTGGACCAAGGATGGCGCGATCGTGTTGCAGGTCGATGAAACCCGCAGCCAGGTCCGCAACCGCGAGATCGCGCGCGACCGTCTGGCCGATCTGATCCGCGCCGCCCTTGTTGCGCCCAAGCGGCGGGTTGCGACAAAGCCCACCTTCGGATCGGTCAAGCGGCGCATCAAGGCCAAGAAGGTACGCGGCGAGGTCAAGGCGATGCGCGGCCGGGTGGACGGGGAAGAGTGACCCCAAGGTCACGATCGCGTTTTCTGTTACCAGAATTTCACTTGATATGCGGGGCGATTGCCCCTATCCACCCGCTTCCTGTTTCGATACCCGCCCGTTGATCCTTGGGCCGCTATTCTGGGGGAAGGCACGATGCTGCACACGCCTTACTACCTGATCGACAAGGCACATCTGCTGCCCAACATGGAAAAGATCGCGCATCTGCGCGAAGCCTCGGGCGCCAAGGCGCTGCTGGCGCTCAAGTGCTTTGCCACTTGGTCGGTCTTCGACATGATGTCCGAATACATGGACGGCACCACCTCAAGTTCGCTGTTCGAGTTGAAGCTGGGGCGCGACAAGTTCCCCGGTGAAACCCATGCCTATTCCGTGGCCTGGGCCGATCACGAGATCGACGAGGTGCTGGCCAATTCCGACAAGGTGATCTTCAACACCGCCGGGCAGTTGACCCGCTTCGAAGAGGTCAGCCGCGGTCATACGCGCGGTTTGCGCGTCAATCCCGGTGTGTCGACCTCCAGCTTCGATCTGGCCGATCCCGCGCGCCCTTTCAGCCGGTTGGGCGAGCATGACCCCGCCGTGATCGAACCCGTACTGGACATGGTCAGCGGCTTCATGTTCCACAACAATTGCGAGAATGCGGATTTCGACCGGTTCGACGCGATGCTGGGCAGTATCGAGCAGCGTTTCGGCCATCTGATCCGCAAGATGGAATGGATCAGCCTTGGTGGCGGCATCCATTTCACCGGCGACGATTACCCGCTCGACCGTCTGGCCGAACGCCTCAAGCGTTTCGCGGGCCAGAACGAGGTGCAGGTTTACCTTGAGCCTGGCGAGGCGGCGATCACCAAATCGACCACGCTGGAACTGACGGTTCTGGACACGCTCTTCAACGGCAAGAACCTTGCCATCGTCGACAGCTCGATCGAGGCGCATATGCTTGATCTGCTGATCTACCGCGAAAGCGCCAAGGTGGCCCCGAACGCAGGCCCCGAGGAATGGATGATCTGCGGCAAGTCCTGCCTGGCCGGTGACATCTTCGGCGAGTTCCGCTTTCCCGCCGCCCTCAAGGCCGGCGACAGGATCAGTATCCAGGACGCCGCCGGTTACACGATGGTCAAGAAGAACTGGTTCAACGGCGTCAAGATGCCCGCCATTGCCATCCGCGAACTGGATGGCACCGAGCGGCTGGTGCGGGATTTCGGCTACGACGATTTCGTGGCCGCCCTCTCGTGATCGCAGCGCCGGGGTGTGGCGCTTTCCCTGCAACTGGAACCTTAAAGGAGGTCTGGTGACACCATGAAACGCAACGTGCTTATCATCGGCGCCGGTGGCGTGGCTCAGGTCGTGGCGCATAAATGCGCGCAGAACAATGATGTGCTGGGTGACCTGCATATCGCCAGCCGGACGGTCGCGAAATGCGATGCGATCCTCGACAGCGTCGCGGAAAAAGGCGCGATGAAACAGCCGGGTGTGTTCAAGGCCCATGCGCTGGACGCGTTGGATACTGCCGCCGTGGCGCAGCTGATCCGCGATACGGGCTGCCAGATCGTGATCAACGTCGGCTCCCCCTTCGTGAACATGTCGGTGCTGCAGGCCTGCATCGAAACGGGTGCCGCCTATATGGACACCGCCATCCACGAAGATCCCGCGAAGATCTGCGAAACCCCGCCCTGGTATGGCAATTACGAATGGAAACGGCGCGAGGCCTGCGAAAAGGCGGGTGTCACCGCCATTCTCGGCATCGGTTTCGATCCGGGCGTGGTTAACGCCTATGCGCGGCTGGCGGCGGATGACTATATGGACACCGTCACCTCGATCGACATCGTCGATATCAACGCAGGCTCGCACGGGCGCTGGTTCTCGACCAATTTCGACCCGGAAATCAACTTCCGCGAATTCACCGGCACCGTCTACAGCTGGCAGAATGGCGCATGGCAGACCAACACCATGTTCGAAGTGGGCCGCGAATGGGATCTGCCCGTTGTGGGCAAGCAAAAGGCCTACATGACCGGCCATGACGAGGTGCATTCGCTGGCTGCCAATTACCCGGATGCCGATGTGCGCTTCTGGATGGGCTTTGGCGATCACTACATCAACGTGTTCACCGTGCTGAAGAACCTCGGGTTGCTGTCCGAACAGCCCGTGAAAACCGCCGAAGGGCTTGAGGTGGTGCCGCTCAAGGTCGTCAAGGCCGTGCTGCCGGATCCCTCCAGCCTTGCGCCCGATTACGTGGGCAAGACCTGCATCGGCGATCTGGTGAAGGGCAAGAAGGACGGCAAGGATGTGGAGGTGTTCATCTACAACGTCGCCGATCACAAGGACGCCTATAACGAGGTGGGCAGCCAGGGCATTTCCTATACCGCAGGCGTGCCCCCTGTCGCCGCCGCCATGCTGATCGCGAATGGCACATGGGACACCGGCACCATGGTCAATGTGGAAGAACTGGACCCCAAGCCGTTCCTGACGCTGCTTGACCAGATCGGCCTGCCCACCCGCGTCAAGGATGCGGCGGGCGACCGCGCCTGGAACGATTGACCCGACAGGTCAGGCAGGCTTCGCGGTCTGCCTGACCTCACCCAGAGGCGAGATGACCTTGCCTCCCGCCGCCAGCGCATCCTCCAGATCATGGGTCACGAGGATCGCGGGGATGCCTTCGGCGCGCACCCGACCAAAGACGAAATCCCGCATCTGGCGGCGCAGGTCCGCGTCCAGCCGGGAAAACGGCTCGTCCAGCAACAGCGCGCGCGGCGCGCTTAGCAAACACCGCATCAAGGCGACCCGCGCGCGCTGTCCGCCCGACAATGTCGCCGGGTCGCGCCCGGCAAAACCGCGCAAGTCAGCCGCCTCCAGCGCCGCCGCGATCCGCGCCTCGCGCGCCGCGCACCCCTTGATGGCGGCAGGCAGGGCAAAGGCCAGGTTCTCGCCTACCGACAGATGCGGAAACAGCAGATCATCCTGAAACAGCAGCCCGATCCGGCGCGCCTGCGGCCCCAGCCCGCTCAGGTCGCGCCCGTCCAGAAGTACGCGACCCGCCACCGCAAAGCCGGGGTCGGGCCGACCGATCAGCACCGACAGCAGCGTGGATTTGCCCGATCCTGACGGCCCCATCACGCTGAGGATCTCGCCCGGTGCGATGCATTCGTCCAGATCGACCAGCCGCCGGTCGCCCAGCGTGATTTTCAGATGCTCCAGTCGCAGGCCGTCCGTCATTCCTATCCCCTGTCCAGCATGCCGCGCCGGTTGCGGAACAGCAGCGCCGGCAAGGCCAGCGCCAGCGCAAAGCCCGCCAGCGGCATGATCGTCTGTGACAGGGCATAGACCCCGATCAGTCGCCGGTCACCCCCCGATGACAGGGCCACCGCCTCGGTCGTCAGGGTGGTGACACGGCCCATCCCGATCAGCAGCGTCGGCAGGTATTGCCCCACCGACACGGCAAATCCCACAGCCGCCGCCACCAGCACAGGGCGCAGCATCATCGGCAGGCGCACCCGCCACAGGATGCGATCCGCCCCTGCACCAAGGCTGGCCGCCACCAGCCCCTGCCGTGCATCCCAGGACCGCCAGGGATCGGACAGCGACAGGAACACGTAAGGCAGCACAAATATGACATGCGCGGCAATCACCGCCGCTTGCGCGCCGGTCCATCCGGTGCCGATAGCCAGCGTTTGCAACCCGATCAGAAAGGTCGCCTGCGGCACGATCAGCGGCAGATAAAGCAGCCACAGGGCGCGCGCGCTCTGCCGCAGCCCGTGGCGATACTCGGCTTCAAGACAGGCGATGGTCAGGGTCACGCTGATCAGCGTGGCCACCGTTCCGATCACCGCCGTCTCCAGCGCGATCCGTATCAACCCGTCCGATTGCCGCATCCAGTTGCGCCAAGTGAGCTGATCGGGCAGCAGGTCCGGGAAGGTCCAGAACCCCGCGACGGACCAGACCGCAAGCCCAAGGATGCCCAGACCCACGGCCAGCGCCATGATCAGCGCAAGCCCCATCGCCGCCGCGCGTATCGCACCATCCCGCGCCAGCCTGTGCCCGCGTCGGATGCAGGCACATCCCAACCGCGCCGCAGTCATCTCGCCCAGCCGCCACAGCAGCAAGACCCCAAGGATCAGCCCCAGTTGCAGCACCGCCCCCGCCGCCGCCTGAAACCGCAGGCTCAGATCAGGGTCCGACAGCCATTCCAGAACCTGCACCGCCAGCGTCGAAGGCCGTGTCGGCCCCAGGATCAGCGCCACGTCGATCACCGAACAGGAATAGGCCAGCACCGCGTAGACGGGCAGGCGGATCTGCGCATAAAGCCGGGGAAACACGGTCAGAACCCAGCCCGCCATGCGCCCGTAGCCCATCGTCTGCGCCAGCAGGACCGATCGCCTTGCGGGAAGCTGACCCAAGGCGGCCAGCGTCATCAGCAGCAGAAACGGCACCTCCTTGACCACCAGACCTGCCATCAGCGACAGGCCCATGGGGTCCTGCGTGATCAGGATGTCGGGCGGTTGATCCCAGCCCGTCGCCCAGGGTGACAGCGCCCGCGCGATCCAGCCAGAGGGCGCGATCAGGAACGCCAGCCCGAAGGCGGCGGCGGCATGGGGCACGGACAGCAGCGGCGACAGCGCCCGCTCGATCACGCCAAAGGCGCGCGTGCCCTGCCATGCCGCGCAGATCATCACCGTGATCAGCAGTGACAGGGCTGTCGCGCCCAGCCCGGTCGTCAGGCTCAGCCAGACCGCATCCGGCAAACCCGGCCACGCCAGCAAGGCGCGCCACGGCTCGAGGGACAGGGACGTGCCGCCAAGGGCGGGAAACCAGCCGAAGGCGGGCGCCAGCACACCCGCCAGCCCCGCACCCACCGGCAAGAGCAGCACCGCAATCGTCAGCAGGGGCGCCAGCGGCAGCAGGGATGGCCGGGACCGGGGCAAGCGACCCGCCAGCCCTTAGCGCGCGACGCCGAAGCGCGCCTCCCAATCCGCCGCGATGCGCTGCATCCAGCTGGGATGCGGCTCGGGCAGGGCAGGGCCCAGATCGGCGGGCGACAGGGTGGCGACACCCAGATCCAGCGCCGCAAACCGTGCGGCATCTTCCGCTGAAAGCTTGTTCATCGCCAGCACCGTCGGTGTGCCCATGACGGCGGCATCCTGCTTGTGCAACTGCGCCTCGACCGACATCAGGTAATTCGCGACAACCATCGCCCCCGCCTTGGCATTGGCGTTGAACGGGATCGCAAGGAAACTGGCGTTGCCGATGGTGCCGCCCTCCAGAACCAGACTGCGCACGGTGTCGGGCAGTTCGAAATTGGCAATCGCCGCCGAGGCCTCGCCGGGGCTGAATGAAATCGCGATGTCGATCTCGCCATCCGCCATCAACTGCCGCTGTGCCGGACCATTCTGCGGATAGGCCTGCCCCTGCCGCCACAGATGCGGTGTCAGCGCGTCGATATAGGCCCAAAGCGGTGCCGTCACGGCATCGTAATCGGCCTGATCCACCGGCGCATAAAGCGGGGTGGTGTCGCTGACCAGACCCAGCAAGGCCTGCTTCAGGAAGGTCGTTCCCAGAAAATCGGGCGGCTGCGGATAGGTGAAACGCCCCGGGTTGGCGCTGGCCCATTCCAGAAAGGCCGGGATCGTGCGCGGCGGCTCTGCCACGCGGGCGCTGTCATAGTAAAAGACCACGCGCGCCATGCTCCAGGGCGCCTCCAGCCCCTCGACAGGCACGGTGAAGTCCTCGACCAGCGCGGGGTTCGCCACCGGATCGACCAGCGCCCAGTTCGGCAGATCCTCGGACCATGGCCCGAACAGTAGCCCGTTCTCTTTCATCGAGGCGAAATTCGCCCCGTTGATCCAGATCATGTCGATCGACCCGCCCTCGACCCGGCCGGCGGCCTTTTCGTTCAGAACGGTCGAAACGGCCGTGGCCGTGTCGGACAGTTTCACATGTTCCAGCGTGACGCCGAATTGCGCCTGCACCTGCTGGCCGGCCCATGCGATATAGTCATTGGTGCGCGGATCGCCGCCCCATGCGTTCCAATAGACGGTCTGGCCCTGCGCCTCCTGCAGTACCGCGTCCCAGTCCTGCGGGTCGGGATCGGCAAAGGCCGGAAGGCAAAGGCATGCAACAAACGCGGTTGTCACTGTCAGTCTGGAAATCATTACGGCTCTCTTTGTCTGGGGTGGCCTGTCTGGGGCCGTGCCCGTCGACAAACACCGCCCGGCGCTGTTTCGTCAACCTTTGGCGTTACACAATTTCGTAGAGCGCCCACCCCAAGGACTTTACAGCAGCCTCCCCTTGGCCTTGACTGACGCCAGATCAAGGCCGGGGAGGGGCTGATGGGATTGCGCTTTTTCTCGGACCGCGACAGGCCGGTGCATCTTGGCCCCTATCCGTTGGAGCGTTTGTCCCGGCAGGATGCCCGCCCCGATCTGGCGGATGTGCCCCCGATGCCCGCACTTGATTACCGCCGCCCCGACGCACCGCAGAGCATCGTCAACGCCATGGGCGAATATCAGGCCATGCTGGATGCGATCCGCGACGGTATGGTCAATCGCGCCCGTGCCGTCATTCCCGAGGATCCGCAGGACCGCGCCGACCATCTGAAGGCTTTCGGTTATTTCTCTGATGCCTCGATGGTGGGGATCGGTCCGGTATCGGTCGGGGCCCTGCTGGATCAGCCCCGGCGCAACCCGGATATCGACCGTCTGGCCCATGACCTCAGGACGCGACAGACCAAGACGCTGGCCTCGGGCATCGACATGATCATGGCCGATCTCAAGGAATCGATGGAGGCCCCGCCGCGCGGGATCGTGGGCCACCACACGGCGTTGGTCTTTCTCTACGAACATCACCGCGATCCCCGCCCGGATGAGGCGGGCGCGGACTGGATCATGGATGCGCAGGCCCATCGTGCCTGTCTGCGCGGGGCGGAAACCGCCGTGGTGCTGGCCAATTACATCCGGCTTCTGGGTTTCGATGCCTGCGCGCACAGCTACACGACATCCGATGTCGATCTGCACCGGCTTGCCGTGGCGGCGGGGCTGGCCACGGTCGAGGATGGCGCGCTGGTGGCCCCTTGGCTGGGCACGCGCTTTGGTCTGGCCGCCGTGACAACGGATATGGACCTCGCCCATGACCGCCCGCTTGCCCCGATGGCGCAGCAGCCTTGGTTTCGCACCCAAGGCCCCGCCTGGTGGCTGGGAAAGGGCACGGCCAAGTCGGCGCTCAACCGCGATCCTTTCCGTCGCCGCGCCTATGCGATGGGCGCGCACCCGTTTGAAACACTCAGGCGTGTGGACACGCCCACCACCTATATCGATGAGGCGCGCGTCGCCCGTGTGCCCAAGCGCGCCGATCTGTTTGCGCGTGCGCAGTTCGGCGACATGGGCAAGACGGTGCAGAAAGGGGCGACCGGCGGGCATTACGTGCGCAAATCCGCGCCCAGTTCGGCGCAGCGCCGCGTGCTGGGGGCCTTCGTGCTGTTGCAGGATGGCGAGCCTGCGCCCGAAAAGATCCGCCTTGATCCGGCAGAGGCCGCCGATCTGGTCAAGGCCGCCTCGTATTTCCTGGGCGTCGATGCGGTCGGCATCTCGCGTTGCCCGGATTGGGCCTGGTATTCCCATGACGCCACGGGCGCGCCCATCGATCCGCCGCATGATCAGGCGATCAGCATGATCATCGACCAGGGCTATGAGACGATGGAGGGCGCCTCGGGCGATGACTGGATCAGCGTGGCCCAATCCATGCGCGCCTATCTGCGGTTCTCGCTGCTGGGCGGGGTGATCGCGCAGCAGATCCGCAACCTCGGCTACAAGGCCAAGGCGCATAGCGTGATGGATGGCGAGGTGCTGCAACCGCCGCTCCTGCTTTTGTCCGGTCTGGGCGAGGTCAGCCGCATCGGCGAGGTGATCCTGAACCCCTTCCTCGGCCCCCGCCTGAAATCGGGTGTGGTGACCACCGATCTGCCGATGGCGCATGACC
>JANREX010000051.1:0-21333 GCA_030758115.1 Paracoccaceae bacterium
GGTCATTTCTCACTCCATGTTGGACACGTGGGTGTCTCTCGTTTTTTGAACCGTCGCCCTTGCCGCAGATCTGAAACGGCCCCTGGCATCGGCGTTTTTCGCGAGGATATTCGGAACCTGCGCTGTTTGCGCTACCGATGGTCCCCTCGTGCCCACCATCACAGACTGCCTTCGGGCAAAAATCAAGCAGGTGTTTTCAAGGGTGCCCCTCCGTCGCCCCCGGTCCTGCCGGAAGGCGAAAGGGGTTTGACAGCCTCTCGGGCGTGTCTGTAGCGTCACGGCTCATAGCCAAGGGACAGGAAGAAGCGCATGCTGGACCAGCCGAACGAACGGCCCATTGCACGGATTGAAAACCTGCGCGTGGAATTCCAGACCAAGGACGGCCCCGTGGTCGGGGTCGAGGATGTGTCATTCTCGATCAATCCCGGCGAAACGGTCTGTGTGGTTGGAGAATCCGGCTCGGGCAAGTCGGTGTCCAGCCTGTCGCTGATGCGGCTTGTCGAATTCGGTGGTGGGACGATTGCCGGTGGCCGGATGTTGTTCGAACGCAAGACGGGCGGGCAGCTGGACCTTGGGAAAACCGATCAGGAGTTGATGCGCACGATTCGCGGCAACGAGATCGGGATGATCTTCCAGGAGCCGATGACGGCGCTGAATCCCGTGTTCACGGTCGGGCGCCAACTGACCGAAGGTTTGCGCCTTCACAAGGGAATGACCAAAAAAGAGGCAGAAGACCGCGCGCTTGATCTGCTCAAGCAGGTGCGTATCCCCGAACCGGAGCGGCGGCTGCAGCAATATCCCCATGAACTCAGCGGCGGGATGCGCCAGCGCGTGGTGATCGCCATGGCGCTGGCCTGCGAGCCGCGCCTTCTGATCGCGGATGAACCGACCACCGCGCTGGACGTGACGATCCAGGCCGAGATCCTGGCCCTGATCGACCGGCTGAAGCGCGAGACCGGCACGGCGGTGATGTTCATCACCCATGACATGGCCGTGGTGGCGCAGATGGCCGACCGCGTCGTGGTCATGTTCCGTGGCAACAAGGTCGAAGAGGGCACGGTCGAACAGATATTCGAGAACCCGCAGCACGACTACACCAAGGCGCTGCTGTCCGCCGTGCCGCGTCTGGGCGAGATGACGGGCAAGACGTATCCCGAACCGATGCGCCTGCTGGGTGCCGAAGGCCCCGCCGCCGTGCCGATCCCCGGCACCGATACGCCGCTGCTGACGGTCAAGCATCTGGTGACGCGCTTTGCGGTGCGCGGCGGTCTGTTGCGCCGCACGGTCGCCAATGTCCACGCGGTCGAGGATGTGTCCTTCACCCTGAACAAGGGGCGCACCCTGTCGCTGGTGGGCGAAAGCGGCTGCGGCAAGTCCACAGCGGGCCGGTCGATCCTGCGGCTGGTCGAGCCGATGTCAGGCTCGATCATGCTGGACGGCACCGATATCATGGCGCTGGATCAATCCGCGCTGCGCCGGGCGCGGCAGGACATGCAGATGGTCTTTCAGGACCCTTTCGCCAGCCTCAACCCGCAGATGCAGCTATCCGACCAGGTGGCCGAACCGTTGCGCAATTTCGGCACGCACTCGGGTAGCGCGCTGACCGACAAGGTGGCGGATCTCTTCGACCGGGTGCATCTGCCGCGCAACTTCATGCGCCGCTTTCCGCATGAGTTGTCAGGCGGGCAGCGCCAGCGCGTGGCAATTGCCCGCGCCCTTGCGCTGAACCCCAAGCTGATCATCGCCGACGAGGCGGTGTCGGCGCTGGACGTGTCGGTGCAGGCGCAGGTTCTGAACCTGATGATGGAGTTGCAGGCCGATCTGGGTCTGTCCTTCCTGTTCATCAGCCATGACATGGCCGTGGTCGAGCGTGTCAGCCATGATGTGGGTGTGATGTACCTGGGCCGGATCGTGGAGCTTGGCCCACGCCAGGCCGTGTTCGAGGATCCGCAGCACCCCTATACGCGCGCATTGATGAAGGCCGTGCCCGTGGCCGACCCGCGCCAGCGCAAGTCCGAGAAGGACCTGAATTTCAGGCCCATCCCGTCTCCCATTCACCCGCGCGGCTATCAGCCCGCCCCCTCGGAATACAAGGAAGTGTCAAAGGGCCATTTCGTGCTGACCACGGATAGCGGCTACTGAGACCGGATCAAGGACCGACATGACCACCAGACTTACCCCCCTCCAGCTGATGGAAAAGCTGGTCAGCTTTCCCACGGTCAGCCGTGACAGCAACCTGCCGCTGGTCGATTGGGTCGAGGATTACCTGAACAGCCAGGGCATCACCGCGCATCGCCATTACAACGAAGACAATGAAAAGGCCGCGATCTTTGCCCATGTCGGCCCCGATGTGGCGGGCGGGCTGGTGCTGTCGGGCCATACCGATGTGGTGCCGGTGGATGGCCAACCCTGGGCGGACGATCCCTTCACGGTCGTGGAACGGGACGGCAAATATTTCGGGCGCGGCACCTGCGACATGAAGGGGTTCGACGCGCTGGCGATCTGGGCCCTGGTCGAGGCGCATCACCGCGGCGTCAAGCGCCCGCTGCAACTGGCGCTCAGCTATGATGAAGAGGTTGGCTGCACCGGCGCGCCGCCGATGATCGAGCGCATGCTCGAGGTGCTGCCGAAAGCCTCGGCCGTGATCGTGGGCGAGCCCTCGATGATGAAGGCCGTGACCGGCCACAAGGGCGGGCAGGGCTTCATGACCCATGTCGTGGGCTTCGAGGTGCACAGCTCGATCATGCATACGGGCGTCAACGCGATCATGTTCGGCGCCAAGCTGATCGACTGGGCCAACCAGGTGAATGCCGAAAACATGGCCCGCACGCCCGGACCCTTGGCCGCGATGTTCGACCCGCCCTGGACCACCGCACATGTGGGCACCATTCAGGGCGGCACCGCGCATAACATCACTGCCAAGGATTGCCGTTTCGGCATGGATTTCCGCGCGGTGCCCGGCGAAAACCTGGCCGACTGGCGCGACCGCTACCTGGCCCGCGTGCGCGAGGTCGAGGCCGAGATGCAGGCGATCCATCCTGCCGCGCGGATCGACATTTCCGAGAAATTCGTCGTACCCGGCCTGAAACCCGAGGATGAGGGCGAGGCGGAAACGCTGGTGCGCGCCATCACCGGCGACAATGGCGGGCATGTGGTCAGCTATGGCACCGAGGCGGGGCAGTTCCAGGAACGCGGCTATTCCGCCGTGATCTGCGGGCCCGGCGACATCGCCCAGGCACACCAGCCCGACGAATACATCACCAAGGCCCAGTTTGACGCGGGGCATGATTTCATGCGTCGCCTGCTGGACCGTCTCTGACGCGACCCCCGGTCCGGGACCGGTCGCGCGGCGGAAGGAAGGCTCATGCCGATCAAGAACCGTATTGCAGGGATGCAGGACGAGGTCACGGCCTGGCGCCGTGACCTGCACGCGCATCCCGAGATCCTGTATGAAACGCATCGGACCAGCGCCTTTGTCGCGGACATGCTGCGGGGCTTCGGCTGTGACGAGGTGGCCACGGGGATCGGACGCACCGGTGTCGTGGGCGTGATCCATGGGCGCGCGACGGGGTCGGGCAAGGTGATCGGCCTGCGCGCCGACATGGATGCGCTGCCGATCCTCGAGGCGACGGGGCTGGATTACGCCTCGGAAACCCCCGGTGCGATGCATGCCTGCGGCCATGACGGCCATACCGCGATGCTGCTGGGGGCCGCGAAATACCTGGCCGAGACGCGCAATTTCGACGGCACCGTGGTCGTGATCTTCCAGCCCGCCGAAGAAGGCGGGGCGGGCGGTCAGGCCATGTGCCAGGACGGGCTGATGGACCGCTGGAATATCCAGGAGGTTTACGGGCTGCACAACATGCCCGGCATCCCCGTGGGCCAGTTCGCCATCCGCCCCGGCGGCCTGCTGGCATCGGGTGACATTTTCCACATCAAGGTGACGGGCAAGGGCGGGCACGCGGCCATGCCGCATCTGTCGCTGGATACCACGCTGGTGGCCGCCCAGATCGTGGTATCTCTGCAAAGCATCGTGGCGCGCAATGCCGATCCGCTGGAAAGCATGGTGGTGACGGTGGGCATGTTCAACACCGACAGCAATGCGCCCAACGTGATCGCCCATGAGGTCAGGATGAGCGGCACGGTGCGCGCCCTCTCGCCCGCGATGCGACAGCTGTCCCACGAACGGGTGCGCGAGATCGCGGTGCATACGGCCGCGGCCTATGGCGCGCAGGCCGAGGTGACATTCGATCCGGGCTATCCGGCCACGGTGAACCATCCCGATCAGACCGAATATGCCGCCCTGGCCGCCGAGGCCGTGGCAGGCCATGTGGATCGCAACGTGGCCCCCCTGATGGCCGCCGAGGATTTCGCCTTCATGCTGGAAGAACGTCCCGGCGCCTATATCTTCCTGGGCAATGGCGACAGCGCCGCATGCCACCACCCGGCCTATGATTTCAACGATGCCGCCATTCCGGCCGGCAGCAGTTTTTTCGCGACACTGGCGGAACAGCGGATGCCGCTGGACTGACCGCGCGGAAGGCAACCAGAAAGCCGGACCAGACCTGAAGGAAAGACCATGCCGATCAAGAACCGCTTTGCAGAAATGCAGGATGAAGTCACCGCCTGGCGCCGTGATTTGCACGAAAACCCGGAAATCCTGTATGACACCCACCGCACCAGCGCCATCGTCGCCGACAAGCTGAAGGAATTCGGCTGTGACGAGGTGGTCACGGGCATCGGGCGCACCGGGGTCGTGGCGGTGATCAAGGGCAAGACGGATCAATCGGGCAAGGTGATCGGGCTGCGGGCCGACATGGATGCGCTGCCGATCCTCGAAGCGACCGGTCTGCCCTATGCCTCGAAGACACCCGGCGCGATGCATGCCTGCGGCCATGACGGACATACCGCGATGCTGCTGGGGGCCGCGAAATACCTGGCCGAGACGCGCAATTTCGACGGCACCGTGGTGGTGATCTTCCAGCCCGCCGAAGAAGGCGGCGCAGGCGGGCGCGAGATGTGCGAGGACGGGATGATGGACCGCTGGAATATCCAGGAGGTCTACGGGATGCACAACATGCCGAACCTGCCGGTGGGCCATTTCGCGATCCGCTCGGGCCCGTTCTTTGCCGCCACCGACCAGTTCGAGATCTTCCTGGAAGGCAAGGGCGGCCATGCCGCGCGCCCGCAGGAAACCGTCGATACCACCGTGATGGCCGCACAGCTGGTGCTGTCCCTGCAGACCATCGCCAGCCGCAACGCCGATCCGGTCAGCCAGATCGTGGTCTCGGTCACCTCGTTCGAGACATCGACGACCGCGTTCAACGTGATCCCGCAGAAGGTGCATATCAAGGGCACCGTGCGTACCCAGAGCAACGAGAACCGCGACATGGCCGAGCGTCGCATCAAGGAGATCGCCGCGGCCACGGGCACGATGTATGGCGGCGTGGCCGAGGTGGCCTATCACCGTGGCTATCCGGTGATGGTCAACTCGGAGGAGCAGACCGATTTCGCCCGCGATGTGGCGCAATCGGTGGGCGGCAACGTGATCGAAGCGCCGCTGGTCATGGGCGGCGAGGATTTCGCCTTCATGCTGGAAGAACGCCCCGGCGCCTATATCCTTGTGGGCAACGGGCCGGGCGCGCAGGTGCACCATCCCGAATACGATTTCAACGACGAGGCGATCCCGGTGGGATGCAGCTGGTGGGCCGAGATCGTGGAACGCCGGATGCCTGCGGCCTGATATCTGTCGGGCGGCGCGGGGCAGCCCCGTGCCGTCACCTGTCCTGCAGCAGCGGCAAGAGCCGCGTCATCAGATCCTGTCGCGCCTTCGATCCATCGCGCGACAGGGACCGGGCCGTCGCACGCATCCCGTCCAGTCTTGCGCTGCCGATCAGATCCGCCACCTGGCAGCCCAGATCATCGGCATCGGCCACCATCGCCGTGGCGCCGGCATGGCGCATGCCCTCATAGGCTTGCGCGAAATTCGCAACCCCCGGCCCATGCAGAACCGCCGCCCCCAGGGCCGCGGGCTCATAGGGGTTGTGCCCGCCTTCCGGGCCGAAGGACCCGCCCAGAAAGGCCAAGGGTGCCAGCCGGTAGAACAGGCCCATCTCGCCCAGCGTGTCGGCAAGATAGACTTGCGTTTCGTGCCCCGGCATGTCGCCCGTGCTGCGCCGGGCGACGTTCAGACCAGCCGCCGAGATTTGCGCGGCCAGATCGGCCCCGCGTTGCGGATGGCGTGGCACCAGTATCAGCAGCAGATCGGGATGGGCGATCCTTGCGGACCGGTGCGCCGCGATCACGGCAGTTTCGTCGCCCGGATGGGTCGAGGCCGCCAGCCAGACAGGCCGCGCGCCGATGGCGGTGCGCAAGGCCTCAAGCGCCGCGCTGTCGGCGGGCAGGGGATTGGCCGCAGCCTTCAGATCGCCCGTGTCCAGAATGCGCGCGGGATCCAGTCCCAGCGCGCGCATCTGGCCGGCCGTGGCCGCATCCTGCGTGCTGATCAGGGCCGCCCGTCCCAGCAGCGCGGCCATGGCGCGCGGCGCGCGCGCGCGGGTGCGCGAGGCGCGGGCATTGATCACCGCGCTCGGGATGCCGCGCCGCGCGGTGTCGATCACCAGCCGGGGCCAGATGTCGTTTTCCATGAACAGCGCCAGATCGGGCCGCCAGTGATCCAGAAAGGCGCGCACGGCGGCAGGGGTGTCGACGGGTTGGAACTGATGGATGGCCTGCGGCAGGCGGCGGGCCAGCGTTTCGGCACCTGTCGCGGTCGTGGTCGTGAACAGCAGCCGGGCGCCGGTCGCGGCCTCAAGCTCGCGCGCCAGATCAAGGCTCGAGGCGACTTCCCCCACCGATGCGGCGTTGATCCAGATCACTTGGCCCTCGGGGCGTGGGGCCGCGGCGCGCCCGAACCGCTCTGCCAGTCGGGCGGGATCCGCGCCCTGCGCGGCATGGCCCTTGCGCGCCAGTCGCCGCAGCAGGCCGGGCGCCAGGGTTGTCGCGGCCAGGTAGGCGCGCAACAGACCCGTCAGTCGCGGCTGTGACCGGGGGACGATACCGCCCGTCATGGCTGGATCATCCGCCGGTATGGCTCATGTGACGGGACATCTTGCCATCCACCACCTGCCGGGAATAGTCGAAGTCATGGCCCTTGGGCTTCAGGCGGATCGCGGCGCGAATGGCCTGTTCCAGCGCCTCGGTATCGCCGGGATTGGCGCGCAGCGGCGCGCGCAGGTCGGCCATGTCTTCCTGGCCCAGGCACATGTAAAGCTCGCCCGTGCAGGTCAGTCGCACCCGGTTGCAGCTTTCGCAGAAATTATGGGTCAGCGGCGTGATGAACCCGATCTTCTGGCCCGTCTCCTCGATCCGCACATAGCGCGCGGGCCCGCCCGTGCGTTCGGCCAGATCGGTCAGGGTGAAACGCTCGGCCAGGCGCGCGCGCAGATCGCGCAGCGGCCAGTATTGATCCAGCCGGTCCTCGTTGCCGATGTCTCCCATGGGCATGACCTCGATGAAGGTCAGGTCCATATCGCGATCCGCGCACCAGGCCGCGAGGGTGAACAACTCATCCTCGTTGAAGCCCTTGAGGGCCACGGCGTTGATCTTGACGCGCAGCCCCGCCTTCTGGGCGGCCTCGATCCCGCGCAGGACCTGGGGCAGGCGGCCCCAGCGGGTGATCTGGGCGAACTTGGCGTCATCCAGCGTGTCGAGCGACACGTTGATCCGCCGCACGCCCGCCGCCGCCAGGTCGGGGGCGAATTTTTCCAGTTGGCTGCCGTTGGTCGTCAGCGTCAGTTCGCGCAGGGCGCCGCTGGCCAGATGGCGCGACATCGCGTCGAAAAAGGTCATGATGCCCTTGCGCACCAGCGGCTCGCCCCCGGTGATGCGCAGCTTTTCCACGCCAAGACCGATGAAGGTCGAGCACATCGTGTCCAGCTCTTCCAGCGTCAGCAGTTGCGCCTTGGGCAGGAAGGTCATGTTTTCCGACATGCAGTAGACACAGCGGAAATCGCAGCGATCCGTGACCGATACGCGCAGATAGCTGATCGCGCGCTGGAACGGGTCTACCAGCGGTGTTTTTGCGGTGGGGGCGGTGCTTTGATCCATGGGGGGAAAGTAAGGATCGGCGGAAGTCAGAGCAAGGGGGATTGTTGCGATTGCGCGACCCTGCGGCGCATCCTAGATTGGTCGGCATGAAACAGTCCGCCTTGCCCCTCATCGCCCTGTCAGCCCTGCTTGCCGGCTGCGCCCAATTCCCGCTGATGCAGGGGGGCGGCACACCCGGACCCGCGCCGCAGGCCACGACGCGCCCGCCCTTGACCGGCGCACCCATCCGCCCCGAGGATCTGGACAGGTCCACAACTGCTGAACGGCAGGAAGCTGCGGCACCGCCGCCCGCCGCAGCCGGATCGCTTGGTGTCACGGTCGCCTCGTTGGGCGATCCGGCGCGTTCTGGCTTCTGGATGGAGACGCCGCTGGTCAGCGCGCCGACCAAGGGCAGCGTCCTTTACCGGGCGAACGGACGGCGGTTGAACGTGGATCTGATCCCCATCGGCGGCCCGCCCACCGGCGGCAGCCGCCTGTCGCTGTCGGCGATGCGCATGCTGGATGCGCCGCTGACCGCGCTGCCACAGGTCGAGGTTTTCGCGAACTGATCCGCCTCAGCCTTCGGTCGGGGCGGGGGGCTGCTCGGGCTGCAGCAGTTTGGATGCCTCGCGCCGGGCAAAGGGTTTCATGTGCTTGGCGTGGTTCTTCAGGAAATAGCGCACACGCTCGGGGTCATGTTTTGACAGCTCGCGCAGCCACCATGCCACGGATTTCTGGATGAACCATTCAGGGTCGTGCACATAGGCCGCCGCCCATTCCAGCACGCGCTGGCGGATTTCCAGCTCGGCGGGCTTGGGGTGATTCTGCTTGGTCCAGGGCAGGGTAAAGACCATCGCCGCACGGCGCGTCCAGTGATGGGGGGATTGGGTCCAGGCCGCGACCGTCTCGATCCGCGAAGGGTCCGCCAGCAGGCGTTTCTGCCCCGCGATGGCGGCCGCATCGGCGATGGCCCAGCTGTCGAAGGTCGGCACCCATGACGCGATCAGCGCCCAGGCCTCGGCGTCCGGCTTCATTCGCGCCTGCGTCAGCAATTTGGCGGCCGCGATCTTGGCCTCGAAGATATCGCTTTGCCACAGTGCATCGGCCAGCGCCACGCGGGCGGACATGTCCATCCCTTCGCGCCAGGCGGTTGCAAGGTCCGTGATCTGCGGCGTGGTCAGGCCCAGGTATGCGCGCGGCACCTTGTGGTAATCCGCAAGCCCCTTGGCGCGTTCGGGGTCGGACAGGGCGCGCAGTTGCGCCAGAGCGTCATCAAGGGTCATTCCACGGTCACCGATTTGGCCAGGTTGCGGGGCTGGTCCACATCGGTGCCCTTGGCGACGGCGGTGTGATAGGCCAGCAATTGCGCGGGCAGGGCGTAAAGGATCGGCGTCAGTACGGCGTCGATCCGCGGCATCACAAGCACCTGCCAGGTCTGATCCGAGGCTTCGGCCTCGCCCTCGGCATCGGTGATCAGCATGACCTTGCCGCCGCGGGCCATGACCTCCTGCATGTTCGACACCGTCTTGTCGAACAACGCGTCACGCGGGGCCATGACAACCACGGGCATGGTCTTGTCGATCAAGGCGATGGGGCCATGCTTCAATTCGCCAGATGCATAAGCTTCGGCATGTATATAGCTGATTTCCTTCAGTTTCAGCGCCCCTTCAAGGGCCATTGGATACATCAGGCCGCGCCCCAGGAACAGCACGTCCGATGATTCCGACAGCTTGCGCGCGGCCTGCTTGATCTTGCCGCTCAGATCCAGGGCCGCGTTCAGCGCCACGGGCAGCGCGCGCAATGCGCTGAGGTGGTCGGACAGTTCGTCATTGCTGATGCGGCCCCGCTGATGCGCGGCCTCCAGCGCCAGCAGAAGCAGAACGGTCAACTGGCAGGTGAAGGCCTTGGTCGAGGCGACGCCGATTTCAGTCCCCGCCATGATCGGCAGCGCCAGATCGCTTTCCCGCGCGATCGAACTTTCGGGCACGTTCACCACCGATACGATCGCAGCGGCCTTGCCCTCGCAATAGCGCAGGGCGGCCAGCGTGTCCGCGGTCTCGCCCGACTGGCTGACGAAAAGCGCCACGGTGCGCGCCGGGATCGGCGGCTCGCGATAGCGGAATTCCGAGGCGATATCGACATCCACCGGCAGGCCCGCCAGTTGTTCGAACCAGTATTTCGCCGTCATGCAGGCATAGAAGGCGGTGCCGCAGGCCACCATCGACAGCCGGTCGATGGATGTGAAATCCAGGCCCTTCCCCGGCAGGCGGATCGTGTCGCCCTCACCCGAGAGGTAGAAGCGCAGCGCCTCGCCGATGACGCGGGGCTGTTCGGCGATCTCCTTGGCCATGAAATGCTTGTGACCGGCCTTGTCGACCTGTGCGGCCTCGATCTGGATGGTCTTGATCGGACGGTTGGCCAGCTCGCCCTTGGCGTTGCGGACCTCGAGGCTGGTGCGGGTCAGCACGGCGATGTCACCCTCTTCCAGATAGGTGATGCGGTCGGTCATCGGGGCCAGCGCGATCGCATCCGATCCGACGAACATCTCGCCCTCGCCATGGCCCACGGCCAGCGGGCTGCCCTTGCGCGCGGCGACCAGAAGATCGTCCTCGCCATCAAACAGAAAGACCAGCGCGAAGGCGCCTTCCAGACGCGCGATGGTCTGGCGCGCGGCCTCGACGGGGCTGGCCCCCTGCGCCATATGGTGCTGCGTCAGCAGGGCCACGGTTTCGGTGTCGGTCTGGGTGACGAATTCCAGCCCGTGTTCGCGCAACTCGGCCCGCAATTCGCGGAAATTCTCGATGATCCCGTTATGCACGACGGCCACGGGACCGGCCTGATGCGGGTGGGCATTGGTCACGCTGGGGGCGCCATGGGTGGCCCAGCGGGTGTGCCCGATGCCTGATTTTCCGGCCAGCGGGTCATGCACCAGCAGGTCGCTGAGGTTCACCAGCTTGCCCACGGCGCGGCGGCGGTCGAGTTTGCCATTGTTGACGGTCGCGATGCCCGCGCTGTCATAGCCGCGATACTCAAGACGCTTGAGCGCCTCGACCAGAATGGGTGCCGCCTCGTGATCGCCCAGAACGCCGACTATGCCGCACATCAGTTGTTTTCCCCGTTTTTCTGGGCCTTGCGCGCGCGCAGGATCTCCATCAGTTTCAGCGCCATGCCCGGCTTGACCGCCTGTTTCGCGCGGCCCAGGGCCAGCGCGCCATCGGGCACATCGGCCGTGATCACCGAGCCGCTGCCGGTCATGGCCTCGTGGCCGACGCGGACCGGCGCGACCAGCATCGTGTTCGACCCGATGAAGGCGCCGCGCCCGATCTCGGTGTGGTGCTTCATCACGCCATCATAATTGCAGGTGATCGTGCCTGCACCGATATTCGTCCCGGCGCCGATGGTCGCATCGCCGATATAGCTCAGGTGGTTTGCTTTCGCGCCCTCGTGCAGCACGGCGTTCTTGATCTCGACGAAATTGCCGACATGCACATCCTCGGCCAGTTCCGCGCCGGGGCGCAGGCGGGCATAGGGGCCCACGATGGCGCGCTGGCTGACATGGCAGCCTTCCAGATGCGAGAACGCCCGGATGCGCGCGCCGCTTTCCACGGTCACGCCGGGGCCGAAAACCACGTTCTGTTCGACGACCGTATCGCGGCCGATCACCGTATCATGGGCGAAATGCACCGTATCGGGGGCGACCAGGGTCACCCCATCCTCGAGCGCCTGTGCGCGGGCGCGCGCCTGGAACGCGGCCTCGGCCTGCGCCAGTTCGGTGCGGGTGTTGATGCCCATGGTCTCGGCCTCGGGGCAGGTGACGGCGGTGGCGGTCAGGCCGCGTGCGCGGGCGATGGCGATGATGTCGGTCAGGTAATATTCGCCGGCTGCATTGTCATTGCCCACGGCGGCGACCAGATCGAAAAGCGTCTTGGCGTCTGCTGCGATAACGCCGCTGTTGCAGAGGGTTATGGCGCGTTCTTCATCTGTTGCATCCTTGAATTCCACGATCCGGTCCAGCCGGTCGCCGGCCATCACAAGCCGCCCGTAGCGGCCCGGATCGGCGGCGTGAAAGCCCAGCACGACGATGTCGTGACCCGCGCGCGCGGCCTGCATGGCTTCAAGCGTTTCGGGGCGGATCAGGGGCGTGTCGCCGTAAAGAACGATCACGTCACCGTCGAAATCCGCCAGCGCGGGGGCGGCCTGCGCGACCGCATGGGCGGTGCCAAGCTGCGGCTCCTGCACCACGCATTGCGCGGTCTCGTCCCAGTCCTGCGCGGTGGCCTTCACGGCATCGGCCCCGTGCCCCGTGACGATGACGCAGGCCGATGCATCCAGCGCGAAGCCCGCTTTCATCGCATGGATCAGAAGCGGTGCACCGGCCAGCGGGTGCAGCACCTTGGGCAGGTCCGAATTCATCCGCGTGCCCATCCCGGCCGCCAGAATGACAAGTGCTGTGTTCATGCTGTTTCTCTTTGCCCTTTTGTTGCGCCCGTTTTATCCGGTTGGTCCAAGGGCGCAAGGCTGCATCGGTTCACGTCTGATTGCGGGATATGACAGGCATCGGCGGCAGACCGCCGGAAAGGGCAGAAAGATGAGAACGGTAATTTTCGACCTCGACGGAACCCTGGCCGATACAAGCGGCGATCTGATCGCGGCGGCGAACGCCTGTTTCGACATGATGGGGGCGGGGGCGCTGCTGGACCCGGCGCGCGATGCGGGCACCGCGCTGCGCGGCGGCCGCGCGATGCTGCGCTTGGGGCTGGACCGGATCGGCCATGCCGATGCCGAGGGGCAGATCGACCGCTTCTATCCGGTGCTGCTGGAAGCCTATGGCGCTGCCATCGATGTGCATACGGTGATCTATCCCGGCGCGATGGAGGCGGTGGCCCAGCTGTCGCGCGATGGCTACGCGGTGGGCATCTGCACCAACAAGCCCGAAGGCCTGGCCGAGACGCTGATGACCCGGCTGGGGGTGCGCGGGGCTTTCGCCTCGTTGGTGGGGGCCGATACCTTGACGGTGCGCAAACCCGATGCCGCCCCCTTCGTCGAGGCGGTGCGCCGCGCGGGCGGCGATCCGCGCCGGGCGCTGCTGGTGGGCGACACGGTCACCGACCGCGAAACCGCGCGCGCCGCGGGCGTGCCATCGGTGCTGGTCACCTTCGGGCCGGGGGGCGATGACGTGGCCGCGCTGCAGCCCGAGGCGCTGATCGGGCATTACGACGAATTGCCCGGCACCGTTCAGCGGCTGATCGGCTGACGGATCAGATCGGCAAGGGGGGCGAAATCGCCCTCCGGCATGGCGTCGATGGCGGCTTCGATGGCGCGGGCGCGGTCCTCGCCCAGTGCCGGCCCGGCCAGATCGTGAAACTTGGCGCGCAGCTCGGCCTCGGTGGGCGGGGCGGTGTGATCCCAGCGCGGCTCCATCCAGTCGCCCGCCAGAACGCGCCCATCCTTCAGCACAAGGTCCACGCGGGCATAGCGGCGCAGCGGGAAGGCGGCATTGGCATGATCGGATTCGTGCAGCACCATGCCGCCGGACAGGCGCAACACCTCGGGATCGGATAGGGCGTCATCGGCGATATGTTCGGGCGCCACGGTGCCATGCACCAGCGCCACGGCGCAGGGGAAGGTGGTGGAGTACTGCGCGGCGTCGCTGCCTTGGGGGCGGCGCGTCGCAAGGCGGATCGACTCGTGGAAGGATGTCACCTCGATCCGGTCCACCATGTCCGAGGTCAGCCCATGCGCGCGGCGCAGGGCCAGCACCCCTTCGATCGGGGCCTGCGCCCAGCGGCAGACGGGGTAGGGCTTGAAATACTGCTCCATCGTGTACCAGCGGGTGCCGATATCGGCCCAATGGGCGGGGGCCTCCTCGACCGTGATGGCGGGCGCACCGGTAAAGCCGGCGGCGGCAAGGCGCGCGGCTGAAACGCCTGCCATCGCGCCCCAGCCGGACCCGTCCTTGACCATGGTCGGGTGGTCGATGCAGCGCATCATCTGGCTGCGCGGCCCGTGATATTCCGCGATCCCCAGCGCGTGGCGGGTCTGGTCATGATCCAGCCGCAGCAGGCGCGCGGCCACGGCGGCGGCGGTCACCGCGCCCCAGCTGCCGGATGTGTGGTAATCGGCCACCGTGCCATGCTGCGCCATGGCGGCGCGGGCGCCGAATTCATACCCCAGCGCCAGCGCGGTCAGCACCTGCGATCCGCTGGCGCCGGTCTCGACCGCCAGGGGCAGGATCGCGGCCAGGGTCGGGCAGCCGATATGGCCTTTCGAGGGGTTGAACCCGTCGTGCCCGTCAAGGCTGTCGATGGTCATGCCTGCGGCAAGGGCCACGCCGCTTGCACTGGCGCCGCGCCCGTCGAAGAGCATCGGCAGCGGCCCGGCGAATTCGGCCGCCGCGTGATCGCGGATGATCCGGCTGAGCCTTGTGCCCGCGCCACCCGCCGCGACCCCGATCAGGTCCAGCAGGGCCAGCGGCAGGCGCGTCTGCACGGTTGCGGGAAGATCCTGCCAGCGCAGGTCATGGATGAGGCGGGGGGCGGTTGTCTGGTCCATGGGGTCAGTCTGGGGCCCGCAAGGGGGGTTTTCCGCGACAAAGCCGACATTGCACACATGCGCTTGCGACATTGATGAAACGCCCCGATTGACGAAAGGCCCCTGTCGCACCACAACAAGGGCATGGATCAGAACAGCAGCGACATCTTCACCGGCAGCTTCACCCAGCAGGAGCCCATCCCCGAAGAGGGGATCGAAGCCGCCATCGCCATCATGCGCAGCGGGCGTCTGCATCGCTACAACGTCAAGGGCGACGAGCCGGGCGAGGTTGCGCTGCTGGAGCAGGAATTCGCCGCCGCGATGGGGGTGAAATACTGCATTGCCGTGGCCTCGGGCGGCTATGCCATGACCACGGCGCTGCGGGCGCTGGGGATCAGGCCGGGCGACCGGGTGCTCAGCAATGCCTTCACGCTGGCCCCCGTGCCCGGTGCGATTGCCGCCGTGGGCGCGGTGCCGGTCTTTGTGGGCGTGACCGAGGCGCTGACCATCGACCTCGACGATCTTGAGGCCAAGGCGGACCGTGCCTCGGTGCTGCTGCTGAGCCACATGCGCGGACATATCTGCGACATGGACCGGCTGCTGGCGATCTGCGCGCGCCATGACGTGCGGGTGATCGAGGATTGCGCCCATACGATGGGCGCGCGCTGGCGCGGGCGGCTGTCGGGTACCGACGGGGTGATCGGCTGCTATTCGACGCAGACATACAAGCACATGAATTCGGGCGAGGGCGGTTTTCTTGTCACCAATGACGACCAGGTCATGGCGCGGGCGGTGATCCTGTCGGGGTCCTACATGCTCTATCCGCGCCATCTGGCCGCCCCCGCGCCCGAGGTCTTCGAGGCGGTGAAATACGACACGCCCAATATCTCGGGGCGGATGGATCATCTGCGCGCGGCGATCCTGCGCCCGCAGTTGCGCCGACTGGATGCGCAATGCGCCGCATGGACGGATCGTTACCGCGTGGTCGAGGCGGGGTTGCGCGACTGCCCCGGCCTGCGCCTGATCGACCGCCCCGAACAGGAGGCCTTTGTCGGCTCGTCCTTCCAGTTCCTGCTGCTGGACTGGGCCGCGCCCAGGGTGCGCGAGGTCGTGGCGCGCTGTGCGGCGCGCGGGGTCGAGCTGAAGTGGTTCGGCGCGGCGGAACCGGCCGGTTTCACCAGCCGCTATGACAGCTGGCGCTATGCCCCCAGCACGCCGATGCCCGCCAGCGACCGTATCCTTGCAGGGATCCTGGACATGCGCCTGCCGCTGACCTTCAGCCTTGCGGATTGCGCGCTGCTGGCCCGCATCATCCGCGCCGAGGTCAGCGCCGTCCATCAGGCGGCGTGACGACCGAAACGGGTTTTGAGTATTTTGGGAACGATGAAGCGGGGGGCTGCGCATGGCGTTGGCCCTGCAAGAGTGTTGACGCGACTCGCTTGTCATGCCTATTAATGAACAAGCGTTCAATAAATACTGGGCGGCGCGATCTCGGGGAGGACTGGGGATGTTCACGGCAACGATGAAATTCGATCTGGGCGAGGATGTGAATGCCCTGCGCGACATGGTGCACCGCTGGGCGCAGGAACGCATCAGGCCGATGGCGGGACAGATCGACACCAGCAATGAATTCCCGGCCGAGCTGTGGCGCGAGATGGGCGAGCTGGGCCTTCTGGGCATCACCGTGGACGAGGACTATGGCGGCGCGGGGATGGGATACCTGGCCCATGTCATCGCGGTCGAGGAGATCGCGCGGGCCAGCGCCAGTGTCAGCCTGTCCTATGGCGCGCATTCGAACCTCTGCGTCAACCAGATCAAGCTGAACGGCACCGAGGCGCAGAAGCGCAAGTATCTGCCCGGCCTTGTCAGCGGCGCGCATGTGGGCGCGCTGGCCATGTCCGAACCGGGGGCCGGCAGCGATGTGGTGTCGATGAAGCTGCGCGCGGAAAAGCGCAACGATCACTATCGGCTGAGCGGGAACAAGTACTGGATCACCAATGGCCCCGACGCCGATACGCTGGTGGTCTATGCCAAGACCGACCCGGATGCGGGATCCAAGGGGATCACCGCCTTTCTGATCGAAAAGACCATGAAGGGTTTCTCGACCTCGAGGCATTTCGACAAGCTGGGCATGCGCGGGTCGAACACGGCCGAGCTGATCTTCGACGATGTGGAAGTGCCCTTCGAGAACGTGCTTGGCGAAGAGGGCCGCGGCGTGCGCGTGCTGATGTCGGGGCTGGATTACGAGCGCGTGGTGCTGTCGGGCATCGGCACCGGCATCATGGCCGCCTGTCTGGACGAGATCATGCCCTATATGGCCGAGCGCCGCCAGTTCGGCCAGGCGATCGGGAATTTCCAGCTGATGCAGGGCAAGCTGGCCGACATGTACACGGCGATGAACTCGGCCCGCGCCTATGTCTACGAGGTCGCCAAGGCCTGCGACCGGGGCGAGGTGACGCGCGCCGATGCCGCGGCCTGCGTGCTTTACGCCAGCGAGGAGGCGATGAAGGTCTCGCATCAGGCGGTGCAGGCGATGGGCGGGGCGGGTTTCCTGGCCGATGCGCCGGTGGCGCGGATCTTCCGCGACGCCAAGCTGATGGAGATCGGTGCCGGCACCTCGGAAATCCGGCGCATGCTGGTGGGCCGCGAGATGATGGCCGCGATGTCATGAAACTGCCGCCCGTCGTTCTGGGCGTCATCGCGGTTCTGACTGCGGCCGCGGGCACGCTGGGCTATCTGGCCGGGGCGCGGCAGGCGGAGCTGACCGAAACGGATGTGATCATGGCCTATGCCAACCGCTATGTCGCCGACCATGGGCTTGCCCCCGAGGCGATCCGGATGTGCCATGCGGTGCCGGGGGCGGATGCGCGGGTCTGGCTGGTGGTGATCTGCGCCGCAGGGCGTGAGGCCGAGCGCGCCTATTTCGTGGGGCGCGGTGGCGGGCTGCTGCATGTGGGGCGGTCGGGCGACCGTCCCTTCGCGGCCCCCATCGCACCTGAGGCCTGAGCGGATGCTGGAGCAGGGCCAAAGCCACGAGGCGCTGGTTGCGGGCTTCCGGTGGAACTTGCCCGCGCGGTTGAACATGGCCGCCCAGGCCTGCGACGATTGGGCCGCGCGGGAACCGGAGCGCCTTGCGATCCTCGATCTGTCCGAGGGCGCCGCGCGGCGCATCAGCTATGGCGAGTTGCGGCGCATGGCCGATGGGCTGGCCCATGCTCTGGTGGCGCGGGGCGTCGCGCGGGGCGACCGGGTGGGCGTGCTGCGCTCGCAATCGGGCTGGACGGCGGCGGCGCATCTGGCGGTCTGGAAACTGGGCGCGGTCTCGATCCCGCTGTTCAAGCTGTTCGGGCAGGATGCCTTGCGCACCCGCCTGACCGACGCGGGCGCGCGGCTGGTGGTCTGCGACGGCGAAGGGGCAGCACTGCTTGAGGGGTTCGATCTGGCGATACTGGTGCCCGAGGATGCCGATCTGCCCGCGGCCCTGTTCGAGACGGCCGCAACCGGCCCCGAGGATCCGGCGGTGCTGATCTATACCTCGGGAACAACAGGCGCACCCAAGGGCGCGCTGCATGGTCACCGGATCCTGACGGGCCATCTGCCGGGGGTCGAGATCAGCCATGACCTGCTGGGCCAAGCGGGCGATTGCCTCTGGACGCCGGCGGACTGGGCCTGGATCGGGGGGCTTTTCGATGTGCTGATGCCGGGGCTGGCGCTGGGCGTGCCGGTGGTGGCGGCGCGCATGGCCAAGTTCAGCGTGCCGGACTGCCTTGAGGTGATCGAACGGGGCGCGGTGCGCAATGTGTTCTTTCCGCCCACGGCGCTGCGCATGCTCAAGGCCGCCGATGCGGCGATCCCCGGCCTGCGATCGGTCGCAAGCGGGGGCGAGCCCCTGGGCGCCGAGATGCTGGACTGGGGGCGGCGGGCCTTCGGCCTGACGATCAACGAATTCTACGGCCAGACCGAATGCAACATGGTGGCCTCAAGCTGCGGCGCGCTGTTCGCGCCGCGCCCCGGCTGCATCGGCAAGGCGGTGCCGGGTTTTGACGTGGCGGTGATCGATGCGCAGGGTCGGATGACAGCGGGCGAGGGCGATATCGCGGTGCGGCGCGGGGCCGCCTCGATGATGCTGGGCTACTGGAACCGGCCCGAGGCGACGGCCGAAAAGTTTCGCGGCGACTGGATGCTGACCGGCGACCGGGGCGTGATCGAAGACGGGTTCATCCGCTTCGTCGGGCGCGAGGATGATGTGATCACCAGCGCGGGGTACCGCATCGGCCCCTCCGAGATCGAGGACTGCCTGCTGACCCATCCCGCCGTGGCCACCGTGGGTGTCGTGGGCAAGCCCGATCCGCTGCGCACCGAACTGGTCAAGGCCTATGTGGTGCTGAAACCGGGCTTCACCGGCTCGGAGGCGCTGGCCGACGAACTGGCCGCGCATGTCAGGGCGCGGGTGGCGAAACACGCCTATCCGCGCGAAATCGGATTTCTGGATGCCCTGCCGATGACCGTGACCGGCAAGGTGATCCGCAAGGAACTCAAGGCCCGCGCCACGCGGGAAAGGGAGAGCGAGACATGAAACTGACATCGCGCGCGATCGCGTCATCCGAGGCGTTTCAGACCAACCGCGCCAGCCATCTGGCGGCGCTGGAGCAGGTGGCCGCCGCGGCACAGGCGGCGGCTGCGGGCGGCGGCGACAAGGCCCGCGCGCGGCATCTGGAACGGGGCAAGATGCTGCCGCGCGACCGGGTGGCGAACCTGCTCGACCCCGGCGCGCCGTTCCTGGAGATCGGCGCGACTGCCGCCCATGACATGTATGACGGGGCCGCCCCCGGCGCGGGCGTGATCGCGGGCATCGGCCGGATCCATGGGCAGGAGGTCATGGTGGTGTGCAACGATGCCACCGTCAAAGGCGGCACCTATTACCCGATGACGGTCAAGAAACACCTGCGCGCGCAGGAAATCGCCGCGGAAAACCATCTGCCCTGCATCTATCTTGTGGACAGCGGCGGCGCGAACCTGCCCAACCAGGACGAGGTGTTTCCCGATCGCGACCATTTCGGCCGCATCTTCTACAACCAGGCGCGGATGAGCGCCAAGGGCATTCCGCAGATCGCGGTCGTCATGGGCTCCTGCACGGCGGGCGGCGCCTATGTGCCGGCCATGTCCGATGTCACGATCATCGTGCGCGATCAGGGCACGATCTTTCTGGCCGGTCCCCCGCTGGTCAAGGCGGCGACGGGCGAGGTGGTCACCGCCGAGGATCTGGGCGGTGGCGATGTGCACACGCGCCTGTCGGGCGTGGCCGATTACCTGGCCGAGGATGACGCCCATGCGCTGGCGCTCGCGCGCCGCGCGGTCAGCCATCTGAACCGCGCCAAGCCCGCGACCGTGCAATGGCAGACCCCCGAGGAGCCAGCCTATGACCCCGAAGAGATCCTGGGCGTCGTGCCCGGCGACCTGCGCACACCCTATGATATCCGCGAGGTGATCGCGCGGCTGGTCGATGGCTCGCGCTTCGACGAGTTCAAGCCGCGCTTCGGCGAGACGCTGGTCACGGGGTTCGCCCATGTCAAAGGCTGCCCCGTGGGGATTGTCGCCAATAATGGCGTGCTTTTCTCCGAGGCCGCGCAGAAGGGCGCGCATTTCGTCGAACTGTGCAGCCAGCGCAAGATCCCGCTGGTGTTCCTGCAGAACATCACCGGCTTCATGGTGGGGCGCAAATACGAGAATGAGGGTATCGCGCGCCACGGCGCCAAGATGGTGACGGCCGTGGCCAGCACGAATGTGCCCAAGATCACCATGCTGGTCGGCGGCTCCTTCGGGGCGGGCAACTACGGCATGGCCGGGCGCGCCTACAGCCCGCGTTTCCTCTGGACCTGGCCCAATGCCCGCATTTCCGTGATGGGCGGCGAACAGGCGGCGGGGGTTCTGGCCACCGTGCGCCGCGACGGGATCGAGCGCGCGGGCGGCACATGGTCGGCGGAAGACGAGGCCGAATTCAAGCGGCCCACGATTCAGATGTTCGAACGCCAGTCGCACCCGCTCTATGCCTCGGCCCGGCTCTGGGATGACGGGATCATCGACCCGCGCCGCTCGCGCGAGGTGCTGGCGCTGTCGCTCTCGGCGGCGCTCTGTGCGCCGATCGAGGACACGCGCTTCGGCGTGTTCCGGATGTGACCATGACCGAGGCCGACGCCATCGCCCGCTATCCCGGCGCCAGCAGTTTCCGCTTCGGCGATGGCCCGGCCCTGAACGCGCGGATCCTCGATCTGGTGCGTCAGGGGCGCAAGACCGTCACCTGCGATGCGGTGGCGAACTTTGCCAAACGCGGCGATCCCCTGCCGGAACCGGGGCGCGTCGACATCGCGCTCGATTGGAACGGTGCGCCCGTTCTTGCGATCCGGACGGTCGATGTGACACGGATGCCGTTTTCGGCGATGACCGAAGATCTGGTCGCCGATCAGGGCGAATTCCGCGATCTTGACGACTGGCGCGCGGGCTATCGCAGCTACCTGACCCGCGCCGGGCTCTTCTCGCCGGATGTCGAGATGCTGGTCGAGCGTTTCACGGTGGTCGAGGTTTTCGCATGACCCGGCCCTGTTTCTTCTTGCCCGAAATATCCCGGGGAGCGCGAGGGGCTGGCCCCTCGCACCCAAAGCGAGCGCGAGGGGCTGGCCCCTCGCTTGCGCCGCATCTTCCCGCACCGGACCCGAA
>JANREX010000051.1:21433-29875 GCA_030758115.1 Paracoccaceae bacterium
GAGCGCGAGGGGCTGGCCCCTCGCTTGCGCCGCATCTTCCCGCACCGGACCCGAAAAGGAGTTCCCATGTTTGATACCATCCTGATTGCCAACCGTGGCGAGATCGCCATCCGTGTCGCGCGCACCGCGCGGGCCATGGGGGTGCGGACGGTCGCGGTCTATTCCGATGCCGATGCGCATGCGGCCCATGTGGCGGCCTGTGACCAGGCGGTGCATATCGGCGGCGCGGCGCCGGCCGACAGCTATCTGCGCGGGGAGCGGATCATTCAGGCCGCCCTTGATACCGGTGCGCAGGCGATCCATCCCGGATACGGCTTTCTGTCCGAGAACCCCGATTTCGTGGATGCGGTGGTGGCGGCAGGGCTGGTCTTCATCGGCCCTTCGGCCGATGCGATCCGGGCCATGGGCCTCAAGGATGCGGCCAAGGCGCTGATGGAGAAGGCGGGCGTGCCCGTGGTGCCGGGCTATCATGGCGCCAACCAGGACCCCGAGCATCTGGCAGGGGCGGCCGATGCCATCGGCTATCCGGTGCTGATCAAGGCCGTGGCGGGCGGCGGCGGCAAGGGCATGCGCCTGGTCGAAAGCCCCGCCCGCTTTGCCGAGGCGCTGGACAGCGCGCGCTCCGAGGCGCGCAGCGCCTTTGGCAACGCGGATGTGCTGGTCGAGAAATACGTGGAAAAGCCGCGCCATATCGAGGTGCAGGTCTTCGGCGACGGAACCCGCGCCGTGCATCTGTTCGAACGCGACTGCTCGCTCCAGCGGCGCCACCAGAAGGTGATCGAGGAGGCGCCCGCGCCGGGCATGACCGATGAGGTACGCCAGGCCATGGGCCGCGCCGCCGTGCGCGCCGCCGAGGCCATCGGCTATGCCGGGGCAGGGACCATCGAGTTCATCGTCGATGGCAGCGACGGCCTGCGCGTCGACGGGTTCTGGTTCATGGAGATGAACACGCGCCTGCAGGTGGAACATCCCGTGACCGAGGCGATCACGGGGATCGACCTTGTGGAATGGCAGTTGCGGGTTGCTGCGGGCGAGGCCTTGCCCGCCCGGCAACAGGATCTGGCGATCCGGGGCCATGCCTTCGAGGCGCGGCTTTATGCCGAGGATGTGCCAAAGGGGTTTCTGCCCGCGACCGGCACGCTGGCGCATCTGGCCTTTCCCGCCGGGTGCCGCGCCGACAGCGGCGTGCGCACGGGCGATGCGATCAGCCCTTTCTACGACCCGATGATCGCCAAGATCATCACCCATGGGCCGACCCGCGATGTGGCGCTGTCGCGGATGCGCGCGGCGCTGGCTGGCACGCAGGTGGCGGGGACGGTCACGAACCTGGGCTTTCTGTCGGCGCTTTGCGCCCATGCGGGCTTTGCCGCGGGCGATGTGGATACCGGCCTGATCGGGCGCGATCTGGACGCGCTGGTGGCGGTCCCGCCCGCGCGGCCCGCCGATGTGGCGCTGGCGGCGCTGGCGGCGCTGGGCCTGCTGGAGGCCGGGCCGGATCATGGCGGCTTTGCCCTGTGGTCGCCGCTGGTCTGGACGGTGACGCTGGAGCATGAGGGCGAGGCGCTGGAGGCGCGGGTCGCCTGCGACGGGTCCGACCGACGGCGCGTGATGCTGGGGGCGGATGTGGTCGAGGCCCTGTGGCAGGGGGGGCGCTGGCATCTGGAGGGCCAAGTGGCCCCGGATGTCCGTGTCACGGGCGATCTGGTGACCGTCTTCGCGGGGGCTGGCCTTGGCTTTCGCATCGTCGATCCGCTGGCGCGGGATGCGGCGGCGGCGGGCGACGGCAACCTGATCGAGGCGCCGATGCCGGGGCTGGTCAAGGCGGTCTTTGCCCAGGCGGGGCAGGCGGTGCAGGCGGGTGACCGGCTGGCCGTGCTGGAGGCGATGAAGATGGAACATGCCCTGCTGGCCGCGCGCGATGGCGTGGTGGCCGAGGTGCTGGTCACCGCCGGTGCCCAGGTCGAGGCCGGCGCGGCCCTGGTGCGGCTGGAGCCCGAGACCGCGGCCGCTGAGGAGGCGCGCGCATGATCACGCTGCATCACTGCCCGCAAAGCCGGTCGATGCGGGTGCTCTGGCTGCTCAAGGAACTGGGCGTGCCACATGCCGTGCAACTGCGCGCCTTCGACAAGAGCCTGCGCGCGCCCGATTTCCTGAGCCTGTCGCCCGCGGGCCGCGTGCCCGCGCTGGAAATCGATGGCGAGCGCATGTTCGAGAGTGCCGCCATCATGGAATACCTGTGCGAGCGGTTCCCCGATGCGGGGCTGGGCCGTCTGCCCGGCGATCCCGACCGCATGGCCTGGCTGGTCTGGCTGCATTTCGCCGAAACCATCAGCCAGCATGTCGCGGCGCTGACCCAACAGCATATCCTGCTGTACGATGACGCGATGCGCAGCCCCATCGTGATGCGGCTGGAGGCCGCGCGCGTGCTGAAATGCTACGCCGCCATCGAGGCGCGGCTGAGCACCCCGGTCGAGAACCGCGATCATCTGCTGACCAGCGGCTTTTCGGCCTGCGACATCGCGGTGGGGCAGGCGGTCTACCTTGCGCGGCATTTCGCGAAGACCGACGGCTTTCCCGAGCTGGAAGCCTGGCTTGCCCGGATCACCGACCGCGACGGCTTCCGTGCCGCGCTGCCGCAACCCGGCGAGGCGCTGATCTATACGCAGCCCTTCTATCCGGCCTGGGAACAGGCGGCGGGGGCGGCGCAGTGAGTATTTGGGGAACGATGAAAGGGCGGTGCTGATGGGCGGATATGTCGAGATTTTCGAGGTGGGCCCGCGCGACGGGTTGCAGAATGAAAAGCGCGCCATTCCGGTGGCCGAGAAGATCGCCCTCGTCGATTGCCTGAGCGGCGCCGGTTTCCGCCGGATCGAGGTGGCCAGCTTCGTCAGCCCCAAATGGGTGCCGCAAATGGCCGACAGCGGCGCGGTGCTGGCGGGGATCAGGCGCGCGCCCGGTGTGCGCTATGCGGCGCTGACGCCCAACATGAAGGGGCTGGAGGCGGCGCTGGCGGCAAAGGCCGATGAGGTTGCGATCTTCGGCGCGGCCTCGGAAGGGTTTTCGCGCGCCAATATCAACGCGAGCATCGCTGAAAGCCTGGAACGCTTTGCGCCCGTGGCCGAGGCGGCGCGGGCGGCGGGCCTGCCGGTGCGCGGCTATGTTTCCTGCGTGACCGATTGCCCCTATGACGGGCCCGTGGCGCCCGGCGCGGTGGCGCGGGTCGCGGCGGCCCTGCTGGCGATGGGCTGCTACGAGATCAGCCTGGGCGATACCATCGGGCAGGGACGCCCCGAAAGCATCGACGCCATGCTGGCCGCCGTGCTGGACGCGGTGCCGGCGGCGCAGCTGGCGGGGCATTACCATGACACCGCGGGCCGGGCGCTGGACAATATCGAGGTGTCATTGGCGCGTGGCTTGCGGGTCTTCGATGCGGCGGTGGGTGGCTTGGGCGGTTGCCCCTATGCGCCCGGTGCCGCGGGCAATGTGGCGACGGAAGCGGTACACGCGCGGCTGACGGCGCTGGGCCATGAAACAGGGCTGGATGCCACGGTGCTGGACAAGGCCGCGGCCATGGCGCGCGCGATGCGGGGGCAGGGATGACCTACGAGACGATCGAGATCGAATGCGACGCGCGCGGTGTCGCCACGCTCTGGCTGGCGCGCGAGGACAAGCACAACGCGCTGTCGGCGCGCATGATCGCGGAGCTGACCGAGGCGGCGCAGGCGCTGGGCGCCGATGACGCGGTGCGCGTTGTCGTGCTGGCGGCGCGGGGGCGCAGCTTTTGCGCGGGCGGCGACCTGGGCTGGATGCAGGAGCAGATGGCGGCGGATGCCGATACGCGCGGGCGCGAGGCGGCCAAGCTTGCCTGGATGCTGCAGGCGCTGAACACGCTGCCCAAGCCCCTGATCGGTCGGGTGCAGGGCAATGCCTTCGGTGGCGGGGTGGGCATGGCCTCGGTCTGCGATATCGCCATCGGGGCGGACAGCGTGCTGATGGCCCTGACCGAAACGCGCCTGGGCCTGATCCCGGCCACCATCGGGCCTTACGTCTGCGCCCGCATGGGCGAGGCGCGGGCGCGGCGCGTGTTCATGTCGGGCCGCCGTTTCGATGCGGCCGAGGCGGTGGATCTGGGGCTTCTGGCCCGCGCCGTGCCCGCCGCCGATCTGGACGCGGCCATCGCGGCCGAGATCGCGCCCTACCTGGACTGCGCGCCGCAAGCCGTGGCGCGCGCCAAGGCGCTGTTGCGCCGCCTGGGGCCGGTCATCGACGAGGCCACCATCGCGCATACCATCGCCGAGCTGACCGCCTGCTGGGAAGGTGACGAGGCGCCCGAAGGGATCGGCGCCTTCTTTGCCAAGCGCAAACCGCGCTGGCAGGGGTAGGGCTGCGGGGTCAGGACGGGGCAAACCGGGCAAAGAATCGCGCCCGGTCATGCCGCGTTGCGGCATGTTTCCGGCCAATGCCTTGAATATTCAGCCGATCTTTCGCAGCAAGATACTGGCGAATTGACGCATGAATGGTCGCCATTTTTGGTATCCCATTGTATGCGCAGTCTTTTCCGGACACGTTCAAAACGGCGAATGTGACGGTCGCTCGGTTGACCCTGAACGGGTGCAGGAGTAAACCTGCGCGCAAACCTGTAGCCAGCAGATTGCGCGTTGACGCGCGGAAGGAGCCACTCTTGGAAGGGATGCTTAGGGAATATCTGCCCATCCTCGTCTTTCTGGCCATTGCCATCGGACTTGGGCTTGTCCTGATCCTGTCGGCCGTCATCATCGCGGTGCGCAACCCCGACCCCGAAAAGGTCAGCGCCTACGAATGCGGTTTCAACGCCTTCGACGATGCGCGCATGAAGTTCGACGTGCGCTTCTACCTGGTGTCGATCCTCTTCATCATCTTCGACCTCGAGATCGCCTTCCTGTTTCCCTGGGCCGTGGCCTTCAAGGATATCAGCATGGTGGGTTTCTGGTCCATGATGGTGTTTCTGGCGGTGCTGACGGTGGGCTTTGCCTATGAGTGGAAGAAGGGGGCCCTGGAATGGGAGTGATGACTGGCGCCAATACCGCGGGCGGCGACCGCGAACATGCCACGCAGGCCCTGAATGCCGAACTGGCGGACAAGGGCTTTCTGCTGACCTCGACCGAGGACATCATCAACTGGGCGCGCACGGGGTCGCTGCACTGGATGACCTTCGGCCTGGCCTGCTGCGCGGTCGAGATGATGCATACCTCGATGCCGCGCTATGATGCGGAACGGTTCGGGATCGCCCCGCGCGCCAGCCCGCGCCAGTCGGACCTGATGATCGTGGCCGGCACGCTGACCAACAAGATGGCCCCCGCGCTGCGCAAGGTCTATGACCAGATGCCCGAGCCGCGTTACGTGCTGTCGATGGGCAGCTGCGCCAATGGCGGCGGCTATTACCACTACAGCTATTCGGTTGTGCGCGGCTGCGACCGGATCGTGCCGGTCGATGTCTACGTGCCGGGCTGCCCCCCCACCGCCGAGGCGCTGCTCTATGGCTTGATGCAGTTGCAGCGCAAGATCCGCCGCACCGGAACGATCGTGCGCTGATGCGCGCGGCCCCCGCGACCGGGGCCGCCGCTTCGCACCCAGAAGGAACGACACAATGAGTGATGCGTTGAACGAATTGGGACAGCATATCGCGGCGAAACGGCCGCAATGCGTCCTGTCCTGGGATGTCAGCCATGGCGAGCTGAACATGGATATCGCGCCCTCGAATATCGAGGATTTCGTCGAGTTCCTGAAGGCGGACCGGAACTGCCGGTTCTCCAGCCTGGTCGATATCACCGCCGTGGACTATCCCGGCCGGGAAAAGCGGTTCGACGTGGTCTATCACTTCCTGTCCATGTACCGGAACCAGCGCATCCGCCTGCGCGTGGCGGTGCGCCAGGATGAAATGGTGCATTCGATCACCAGCGTGCACCCTTCGGCCAACTGGTTCGAGCGCGAGGTGTTCGACATGTTCGGCATCCTGTTCACCGGCCATCCCGACCTGCGCCGCATCCTGACCGATTACGGCTTTCGCGGTCATCCGCTGCGCAAGGATTTCCCGACCACCGGCTATACCGAGGTGCGGTATGACGAGGCGCAGAAGCGTGTCGTCTACGAACCCGTCAAGCTGGTGCAGGAATACCGCCAGTTCGATTTCATGAGCCCCTGGGAAGGGGCGCAATACATTCTTCCGGGTGACGAGAAGAAAGAGGGGGCGAAGTGATGGACGGCTCCAAGGGATTCAACGACGCCCAGACGGGCGAGCAGAAGATCCGCAACTTCAACATCAACTTCGGCCCGCAGCACCCGGCCGCGCACGGCGTGCTGCGCCTTGTGCTGGAGCTGGACGGCGAGATCGTGGAACGCTGCGATCCGCATATCGGCCTGCTGCACCGTGGCACCGAAAAGCTGATGGAAAGCCGGACCTACCTGCAGAACCTGCCCTATTTCGACCGGCTGGATTACGTGGCCCCGATGAACCAGGAACATGCCTGGTGCCTGGCCATCGAAAGGCTGACCGGGGTCGAGGTGCCGCGCCGCGCCAGCCTGATCCGCGTGCTTTACTCCGAAATCGGCCGCGTGCTGAACCACCTGCTGAACGTGACCACGCAGGCGATGGACGTCGGCGCGCTGACCCCGCCGCTCTGGGGGTTCGAAGAGCGCGAGAAGCTGATGATCTTCTACGAGCGGGCCTGCGGCGCGCGTCTGCATGCGGCCTATTTCCGGCCCGGCGGTGTGCATCAGGACCTGCCCGATGACCTGCTGGAAGACATCGACACATGGGCGGTGGAATTTCCGAAGGTGCTGGCGGATATCGACGGTCTGCTGACCGAGAACCGCATCTTCAAGCAGCGCAACTGCGATATCGGCGTGGTGACCGAGGAAGACATCCAGACCTACGGCTTTTCCGGTGTCATGGTGCGCGGATCGGGCCTGGCCTGGGATCTGCGGCGCGCACAGCCCTATGAATGCTATGACGAGTTCGAGTTCCAGATCCCCGTGGGCAAGAACGGCGACTGCTATGACCGCTACCTCGTGCGGATGGAAGAGATGCGCCAGTCGGTCAGCATCATCCGGCAGGCGATCGCCAAGCTGCGCGTTGAAAAGGGTGACGTGATGGCGCGCGGCAAGATCACGCCGCCCAAGCGCGGGGACATGAAAACCTCGATGGAGGCGCTGATCCATCACTTCAAGCTCTACACCGAAGGCTTCCATGTGCCGGCGGGCGAGGTCTATGCCTGTGTCGAGGCGCCCAAGGGCGAATTCGGGGTCTATCTTGTGGCCGATGGCACCAACCGTCCCTACCGTGCCAAGCTGCGCGCGCCCGGTTTCCTGCATTTGCAGGCCATGGATTACGTGGCCAAGGGCCATCAGCTGGCCGATGTGGCCGCGATCATCGGTACCATGGACGTCGTCTTCGGGGAGATCGACCGTTGATCACGAAACTCCGTTTTCCCGCCCTGATGGCCGGTGCTGCGCTGTCGCTTGCCGCCTGCGCGACACCGCCAAGCGGCACCAACGCCCAGGACATCGCCAATTACGAAGCCGCTGTCGCAAGCCTTGGCTGCACGCTGATCACCGAGCCGGATTACATGGCCGTGGGCATCCAGACCGGCCTCAGCCGTGAGCAGCTTCTGGCGATGACCCAGTACCAGCTGGCCGCGCGCCGCGCCGAAAGCCTGCCCGAGGGCGGGATCAAACTTACCACCGGAGTCTGTGCCTGATGCTTCGCCGTCTCTATCACGACCAACCCGCAAGCTTTGCCTTCACGCCCGCCAACCAGGCCTGGGCCGAGGCGCAGATCACCAAATATCCCGAAGGCCGCCAGGCATCCGCGATCATCCCGCTGCTGTGGCGTGCGCAGGAGCAGGAAGGCTGGCTGACGCGGCCCGCGATCGAACATGTGGCCGGGATGCTGGGCATGGCCTATATGCGGGCGTTGGAAGTGGCGTCGTTCTACTTCATGTTCCAGCTGCAACCCGTTGGAACCGTGGCACATATCCAGATCTGCGGTACCACGACCTGCATGATTTGCGGCGCCGAGGACCTGGTTGCCGTCTGCCGCGAGAAGATCGCCGACAAACCCCACGCGCTGAGTGCCGATGGCAAGTTCAGCTGGGAAGAGGTGGAATGCCTGGGCTCCTGCGCGAATGCGCCGATGGCCCAGATCGGCAAGGATTATTACGAGGATCTGACCGCCAAACGGCTGGGCGAGATCATCGACGAGCTGGCCGCAGGCAAGGTGCCGGTGCCCGGTCCGCAGAATGGCCGTTACGCCTCCGAGCCGCTGTCGGGTCTGAGCAGCCTCAAGGAGATGGACAGCGGCAACACGCAGTATAACGCAAGCGTCCAGCTGGCCGTGGATATCGGCGACACGGTCAAGCGGATCGACGGCACCGAAGTGCCGCTGACCGCGCCATGGCAGGGCAA
>JANREX010000052.1 GCA_030758115.1 Paracoccaceae bacterium
CCTGGTCGCGGACCTCTTCACCGCCGTCCCGGAACTGATCGAAAAGATCTGAACCAGGTGCCGCCCGATAGGGATCACCAGAAGGCCCGCCCTCTCAGGCGGGCCTTTCTTCTTGCGACACCGGAAGCGTCACGGCTTGATCCGCCCTCCCATCATCGCTTGCAGCAAGGGCGCCAGCACCTCTGCCACCTCCTGATGCGCCGCAGGTCCCATCAGCCCGGCGGCGGCCGGGGCCTCCAGTGGTGAAAACACCATGCCTTCGGTTCCCCGGGCCAGCGCCTGCGGACTGGCGGCAACCTCGACCACCTGGGTGACAAGGGGACGAAGATCCTCGATCATGGATCTGTCGACAAACAACGGATCACGCCCAAGATCATCCCCCTGCGCTTGCCCAAGGTCTTGATCCAGCGGATCGCCGCAAAGCGGTTCATGATCCGCGAACCACAGCAGCACGGTCCGCCCACCGATCCCCTGCAACAGGTGTCGCATGCGCGCCAGCCAGGCCTGTTTCAACTCCTCCCGGATCATGCGGTAGCGATCCGGTGAAAGCTGCCGGATCGAAGACAGCATGTGCCGGTTGAAGGCAAAATCAGTGAAGTCCACATCCCGGAACATCTGCTTCATCAAGCCGGATGCGTTCAGGAAGCGGTCATTGCGCCGGGGATGCACCGCGTAGAACCGGTTCGACATGTTCTGTGCGCCCATGACCTGCACGACCGTGACACGTGACTGGTTGGCAATCTCCATCACCGTGGCGTCATTCAGGAAAGCATCCACCCCTGCGTTCTGCCAACCGAAATTGACGCATTTCAGGCCGGTCGCATCCTCGACCAGCGCGGGAAAGGGTTTCGCGATGAAACGCCCATAGGTTTCGGTGCCCCCCAGGAACAGGGCATAGTCACCGCCAAGACGCCGCCTTGGTCCGCGGAACTGCAAACGCGATCGCCCGTAGCGGCATGGAAAATAGTTCAGGCCACCTTGGCCAGTTGCGTCATAGGTCATCTATCCCACCCGATTGTTGAAACTCACCCGTCCGGCAGAATCACGCAAAGAACTTGCGATTCCCTTAAACAGGCAATTGAGCGAAATTATTAACGATCCATCCCGGCGCCTGTGGCCTTGCACGGCCCCGCTGCCCCGGCCTATTGTCGGCGGCGACAGGCACAAGGGAAAGCAGGACGCCCATGGATATTCAAAGCATCGGCATCGTTGGCGCAGGCCAGATGGGCAATGGCATCGCGCATGTCATGTCCCTGGCCGGGTATGACGTGCTGATGACCGATATCAGCCAGGACGCGCTTGATGCGGCTGTCGCGCTGATCTCGCGCAACCTTGACCGTCAGGTCAGCCGCGGCAAGGTCAGCCAGGTCGACAAGGATGCCGCGATGGCGCGCATCAAGACGACACTGATGCTGACGGATCTGGGCCCCTGCGACCTGATCATCGAAGCGGCCACGGAACGCGAGACGGTCAAGCAGAAGATCTTTGACGAGCTTCTGCCGCATCTTGCGCCGCACACGATCCTGACGTCGAACACCTCGTCGATCTCGATCACCAGGCTGGCCAGCCGCACCGATCGGCCGGAAAGATTCATGGGTTTCCACTTCATGAACCCCGTACCGGTCATGCAACTGGTCGAATTGATCCGCGGCATCGCGACCGATGAACCGACCTATGCCGCCTGCCTCAAGGTGGTCGAAAAACTGGGCAAGACCGCGGCCTCTGCCGAGGATTTCCCGGCCTTCATCGTCAACCGGATCCTGATGCCCATGATCAACGAGGCGGTCTACACCCTCTATGAAGGTGTCGGGTCGGTGAAATCCATCGACGAATCCATGAAACTTGGGGCCAACCACCCCATGGGACCGCTGGAACTGGCGGATTTCATCGGGCTGGATACCTGCCTGGCCATCATGAACGTGCTGCATGACGGGCTGGCCGATACCAAGTACCGTCCCTGCCCGCTGCTGACAAAATACGTGGAAGCGGGTTGGCTTGGCCGCAAGACGCAGCGCGGCTTCTACGACTATCGCGGTGAGGTTCCCGTTCCCACACGCTAGGCTTCTTCTTGCCTGAAATATCCTCGGGGGGTGTCCCGCAGGGACAGGGGGGCAGACAGCCCCCCTTTTGCGTTGCGTCGCTTCAGTCCCGCAGCGCCAGCGTGTGTTCGCGCAGCCAGGCCATGAAGGCGCGCGGGTCACGACCGCGCTGATCCGCCTCCTCGGGCGAGATGGGATGCCCGACGACGGGCGCCTGCGGCTTGTCGAAAGCATGCACGACTTCATGCAACAACAATCCCTGCCGCAACACGGGCGAAATCCGGTTGGCAATCTGGTACCAGCGCGAATTCGATCCGGGGAAATAACAGGGCACGACCGTCGCCCCCGAGCGGCGGATCATCTTTGCGGTAAAGACGTTCCATTCCGCTTCGATCGCAGGGCCGAACATGGTCTTCGATGTCGCCACCACGCCCGACGGAAACAGTGCGATCAACCCACCCTGCGCCAGATGGTCCATCGCCGCGTTGCGCATCTCGATCATCTTGCGCTGGGCATCGGGTTCATGCGGGAACGGTACGGGGATCATGTAGCTGGCGGCGCTCTCGTCGATGCCAGTCAGCAATGACCGTGTCAGAATGCGGTAGTCATCCCGGACCCGTCCGATCAGATCGGCCAGGATCATCCCGTCGACAAGACCATGCGGGTGGTTGGCCACGAAAACCACGGGCCCCGTGGCCGGAATGCGCGCCAGCTGTTCGGCAGGGGTCAGCAGATCGATCCCCATCACATCCATCGTGGCGGGCCAGAAGGCTTGGCCGGTCGGCGCGCCGCGCCGTTCGAATTCCCTGACGCGCCGGATGATGCTGATCTTTCCGGTCATCCACTCCATCATGCGGATGATCGCGCCGCGCAACGGGCTGTCGAAGGTGTTCGAATAGGTCAGGCTGCCTCGGTCGTACACAGGCTTATGCGGCTCGGCGGGACCATCGTGGTCCGTTGCGGGGCTATGTTCTTGAATATCGACCACCTCGAGCTCGCTGTCGTGCCGTCCTCAGTATCCCAGGGCCGGCTTACATGCCTTCGCCGAACCGGTCGGCCACAAGGGCCTCAAGGGCGTCGGCAAGGGCTCCGGCGTCCGGGCCGCTGGTCTGAACCTCAATAGTGGTTCCTTTCGATGCTGCCAACATCAAAAGCCCCATGATACTGTCGCCCGATGCGCTCAGCCCCTCGCGGCTGACCTCAGCCGTGGCGTCGAACCCTTCAACCACTTCCACAAGCTTGGCCGAGGCGCGGGCGTGAAGACCCTTTTCGTTTATGATCTTCAGGCTGCGGTGCACTGTTTGCGTCATGATTAATCTTGGTCCGAGGTTATGTTCTGTGTGTCAATGTACTTGCGGCCCGCTTCCAGCGCATTGCGCACGGCATCGCCGATCGGCAAATGGCGGCTTTTCGCCAGTTTGATCAGCATCGGAAGATTGGCCCCATAAAGGATGCGCCGGTCATCGGGCGCACAGGCGCGCAGGGAAAGGTTGCTGGGCGAGCCGCCGAACATGTCCGTCACGACCACGACACCGCTGCCGGTATCGACCGCATCGGCGGCTTCCATGATCTCCTGCTGCTTCTGGGCGCGATCGTGATCAGCCTCGATCGAAATGGCGCGAATGCCCTTCTGCTTGCCGACGACATGCTCGACGGCGGCAAGATATTCCTTGGCCAGACCACCATGGGCGACAATCACGATACCGATCACGGATGTTTCCCTCACATCGATGTTGCGCCGGCGCCGGGCCGGTTGGCTGGCAGAGAGGCATCGCGTCGCTCCAGTTCGCGATGCCTTATTGACACTTGCCAGCCTTCCTTAGCAAGCGTCAAGGCCAGCTTTTCCGTCATGGCAACAGACCTGTGCTGTCCCCCGGTACATCCGAATCCGATCGCAAAGTGGGACTTTCCCTCTTCCTTGTAGGCAGGCAGAAGCAAAAGGATCAGGTCCAGAACCTTGGCATAGAAGGCTTCTTCCCGGGGATCGCCCGCGATATGCGCCGCGACCCGCGGATCGCGGCCATCCAGCGCGCGCAGGCTTTCTTCCCAATAGGGATTCCGCAGGAACCGGCAATCGAACACCATGTCCATCCCGCGCGGCATCCCGCGTTTGTAGGAGAAGGAATTGATCGTGACCGCCAGATGACGTCCACCGCCGCCGGTGAACATGCGCTCGATCTCGGCGCGCAGCTCATGCGGCGTCAGGTCCGAGGTGTCGATCAGGATGTCGGCACGCGCGCGGATCGGTCCCAGCAGGTCAAGTTCGCGCGCGATGCCGACCTCGGGGCTTTCGGCGGGCGCCATCGGGTGACGCCGCCGCGTTTCCGAATATCGGCGCTCCAGCACCTCGGCCCGGCTGTCGAGATAAAGCAGCGCAGGCTCAAGCCCCGGCGTCAGACCCAAACGGTCGATGGTCTCGATGAGGGCATTGGTCGAAAAGTCACGGTTGCGCACATCCAGCCCCAGGGCCAGCGGGCGGCTGAGCAGCGGCCCGTCCAGCAGGCGCGGCAGCATCGATATGGGTAGATTGTCGATCGCCTCAAAGCCCGAATCCTCCAGCGCGTTGATGGCGGTGGAACGTCCCGCACCGGATGGGCCGGTGACCAGCACAACGCGCTTTTCGGCATTGGCCGCTTGCGGCATGCCATCCGAAATCTGTCCTGTCTTGACGGCCATGTCGGTTCGCCTTTCGCCTACGCCACCCGCCCTGCTGCAAGATATTGCAGAATTCCGGCAGGAAAAGCAGGGCTGTCTACTCTGTGAACAAGTGGAAGGCAAAGCCCCAGCAGGTCAATCGTTCGATAGGGTGGCAGGCGCGCCTCCTCCAGCCGGTCCAGATCGACGACAAGACCGATCCGGCAGGGCCCGACAGGTTCAGCCCCAAGGATGCCGATCCCCCGCGCCTCGATCTGGCCGCGCAAGGCTTCCGGCGCATCCGCGATGATCCGATCACCCTCTGCACCGCGATCTTCGCGCCAGAGAGAGGTGCGATCATCCGCCACCAGCCCTGCGCCCATCGCCATGAGGTGCAGGGCAAGCGAAGACTTTCCGCGCCCGGATTCCCCCCTGATCAGAACAGCTTGACCATGCAGGGCCACGGTTGTGGCGTGAAGGACGAGACGCGTCTCGTCATCGGACCGCCCAACCCCCTGCCGATCCCCATGCATCTTAGACCGGCAGGCCCACGACAAAACGCGCACCCAGCGGTTCCGATGTCGGATCCGCATCGGTCGGGCGGATATTCTCGGCCCAGATCACACCATCATGCGCTTCGACGATCTGCTTGGAGATCGCCAGCCCAAGACCCGAGTTGTTGCCGAACTGGCCCGCAGGGCGTTCCGAATAGAAGCGCTTGAAGACTTTCGTCAGCGCCTCTTCGGGGATGCCGGGGCCTGTATCCTCGACCACGACAAGAACGCGGTTCTCGCGCTGGCGCGCCCAGACGCGAATGGCATCGCCATCCTCGCAGAAACTGATCGCGTTGGTGATCAGGTTCACGAAAACCTGTGCCAACCGCGCCTCAAGCCCATGCACGACAATCGGCTCATCCGGAAGATCGGTGATGAAGTCGATGCCCTGCGCGCGGGCTTCCTGCCCCAGGTAGTCGCCAAGATTCCCCAGCATCCTGAGAAGATCGAAAGGCTCCTGCTCCTCCTTGACCAGCTCGCTGTCCAGCCGGGAGGCGTTCGAGATGTCGGAGACAAGACGGTCCAGCCGGCGGACATCATGCTCGATCACGTCCAGCAACTTGGCGCGCTGATCGTCGCGCTTGGCCACGCGCAGCGTGCCGACGGCCGAGCGCAGCGAGGCCAGCGGGTTCTTGATCTCATGCGCCACATCCGCGGCAAACTGTTCGTTCCCGTCGATCCGGTCATAAAGTGCCGATACCATGCCACGCAGCGCACCGGACAGACGGCCGATCTCGTCGGGGCGCGCGGTCATGTCGGGGATGCGGATGCGCCCGTTGGCCGCCTTGCGACGGTCGCGGTCGCGCCCGATCTCGGCCGCGGCCGCCAGATCGGAAATGGGATTCGCGATGGTCGAGGCCAGGACGATGCTCAGCCCGATCGACACCAGCGTGGCGATCAGGAACATCTGCAACACGCGCTCCCGCTCGATCCGGACAAGGGTGTCGATCTCGCCACCCGCATTGACAAGGGCAACTGCCCCGAATGGCGTTCCGTCCTTGATGACAGGGCTGGCCACCGTGAAGGTGGTCGTTCCGCTGACATCATGCGCGGTGCTGTAGGTGGTGCCGCTGGCCAGGGCCTGTTCGACCTGGGCGCGCGCAAGCTGTTCGTGGGTCAGACCGGGCTGGTCGGCACCAAAGGGCATCAATCCGGCAACGCCGGACCAGAGCCAGGACAGGAAATCGACGATGATGGTGGGCTCATCGCGCACCGTGCCGCCGGATTGCAGGATGCCTGCGCCGGATCCTTGCCCCAGCAGAGCGCCTTGCGCATCGAAAACGAAGACTTCAAGCCCGCTGCGCAGGTCAAGGGCGGCCAGCGTGGTCGCTGTATTCGCGCCCGCCTCCACGGACAGACCGGTCGCAGCCTGGACCTCGAAGACACTTGCGATCAGCTCGGCTTCGCCCAGAAGGCTGTTGATCCGCTGCACCGCCAATGGCTCCCGCGAGGAGTTCATCAGCAGGATACCTGCGACCAGGATGTTCAATGCCACAAGGTTGAAGGTGATGATCTTGCGGGTCAGCGGGGAGTCCTTGAGGGAGAACAAGCCACGCCGTTCACGCTTGTGCCGCAATTCCCCTTCGACAACGGCATCCGGGGCGACGAAATCGTCACCCAGAATCACATCACCGTCCCGCCGGGGCGTCGCGTCGCGCAAGCTGATCCTTTCTGCGAGTGCCATCACTCTTCGTTATATCTGTAGCCGATACCATACAGGGTCTCGATCGCTGAAAATTCAGGATCCGCCGTCCGCATCTTCTTGCGCAGCCGCTTGATATGGCTGTCGATCGTGCGGTCATCAACATACACTTGATCATCATAGGCCACGTCCATCAACTGGTCACGGCTTTTCACGAAGCCCGGACGCTGCGCCAGCGCCTGAAGCAGCAGGAATTCGGTGACGGTCAGCGACACGTCACGGCCTTTCCAGGTCACGGAATGGCGCAGCGGATCCATCCGCAGTTCGCCACGTTCCATCACCTTGGTTTCCTCGGTATCCCCGACGATGTCACCGGCCACCGCATCCTGCCTGCGCAGGAGGGCGCGAATACGTTCGACCAGCAGGCGCTGCGAGAAGGGCTTCTTGACGTAGTCGTCGGCCCCCATGCGCAGACCAAGCACCTCGTCGATCTCGTCATCCTTGGAGGTCAGGAAAATGACCGGCATCGAGGTTTTCTGGCGCAAACGCTGCAGAAGATCCATCCCGTCCATGCGCGGCATCTTGATGTCCAGCACGGCCATATCGGGCAATTTCTTGTTGAATGCGTCGAGGGCGGACTGCCCGTCGTTATATGTTTCTACTTCAAAACCCTCGGCTTCGAGGGTCATGGCAACCGATGTCAGAATATTCCTGTCATCGTCCACGAGGGCGATTTTTGACATGGCGGATTTCCTTGTACTGCTCGTTACGCCTGATTTTTTCCTTAATTCATCGTCTTTTTGGTCTTTACAATCAATCCCTAACTGCGAATCAGGCCGAACCTCTGCGCCATTTGATCGTAAAAAACCTAAGCAATGGCTAAATTGCATCAGTTACAGTTTCCGGTGACGGGACAGTCCGAGGGGGAATTCCGCCATGGTTGCGCTAAACTGCGACTGGTTGCGCTAACTGCGAAAAACCCTTCTGTTCCTTCAACGAACCATCATGTTAAGAGGCGACGCATCGGCCCGGACAGAGGCCGCCCAGTCGGGCAACTTGCCCGCTTCACGTGAACACGGGACCGCCGCCCCACGCGCGGCTACAGGAGTTTGGCAATATGGCATTTGGACGGGTAAACCCGCAATTCCGGCTTGAAGATCAGGGGATCAGCGGGCTGGGCAATGTCTTTTACAATCTTATGGAGCCAGCGTTGATCGAATCGGCGCTCAAGAATGGCGAAGGCACGCTGGGCAACGGCGGCGCGTTCCTGGTGACCACCGGCAAATTCACCGGACGCTCGCCCAAGGACAAGCACGTGGTGCGCACCGCATCCGTCGAAGACAGCATCTGGTGGGAAAACAACGCCGCCATGTCGCCCGAAGGCTTCGACGCTCTTCATGCCGACATGCTGGAACACATGAAGGGTGGCACCTATTACGTGCAGGACCTGGTGGCCGGCGCGGATCCCGAACTGGCGATCAACGTGCGCATGGTGACCGAACTGGCCTGGCACGGCCTGTTCATCCGCCACCTGCTGCGCCGCCCCGAACGCGAGGCGCTGGACCGCTTCACCGCCGATTTCACCGTGATCAACTGCCCCAGCTTCAAGGCGGATCCCGCGCGTCACAACTGCCGTTCGGAAACCGTGATCGCGATGAACTTCGATGCCAGGGTGATCCTGATCGGCGGCACCGAATATGCGGGTGAGAACAAGAAATCCGTCTTTACCCTGCTGAACTACCTGCTGCCGGAAAAAGGCGTGATGCCGATGCATTGCTCGGCCAACCATGCCACCGGCAACCCGGTCGACACGGCCGTGTTCTTCGGCCTGTCGGGCACTGGCAAGACGACGCTGTCGGCGGATCCCGCGCGCACGCTGATCGGTGACGACGAACATGGCTGGTCGGATCGCGGCACCTTCAACTTCGAAGGCGGCTGCTATGCCAAGACCATCAACCTCAGCGCCGAGGCCGAGCCCGAGATCTACGCGACCACGACCAAGTTCGGCACCGTGATCGAGAACATGATCTTCGACCCCGAGACATTCGAGCTGGATTTCGACGATGACAGCCTGACGGCGAACATGCGTTGCGCCTATCCGCTGAACTATATCTCGAACGCGTCCGAAACCGCGCTGGGTGGGCATCCCAAGAATGTCATCATGCTCACCTGCGACGCCTTCGGCGTGCTGCCTCCGATCGCGCGGCTGACACCGGCGCAGGCGATGTATCACTTCCTGTCGGGCTTCACCTCGAAGGTCGCCGGGACCGAGCGTGGTGTCACCGAACCCGAACCCACTTTCTCGACCTGCTTTGGTGCGCCCTTCATGCCGCGCCGCCCCGAGGCCTATGGCAAGCTGCTGCAAGCCAAGATCGCCAAACATGGTGCGACCTGCTGGCTGGTGAACACCGGCTGGACCGGCGGCGCCTATGGCACCGGCAGCCGGATGCCGATCCGCGCGACCCGCGCGCTTCTGACCGCCGCACTTGATGGCAGCCTGAATGACGTCGAATTCCGCAAGGACGACAACTTCGGCTTTGACGTACCTGTCGCCGTGGAAGGCGTGGCAGAGGTCCTGCTGGATCCGCGCCGCACCTGGCATGATGCCGAAGCCTATGACCGTCAGGCCGCGAAACTTGTGCAGATGTTTGCCGACAACTTCGCCCAATACGTCCCCTATATCGACGAGGACGTGAAGGCCGCAGCCATCGGCTGAACCTCTGACCGGCAGGGTTTGCCCGCAGGGTCGATCCGAACATGAACAAGGACCCCGGCCAGCGATGACCGGGGTCTTTTCATGTGCGGCAGATCGCGAACAACTCGCCGCGCGATGAAATGCCCAGCTTGTCATAGGCCCGCCTGCGATAGGTCACCACGCTGGTCGGGGCGACACCCAGGTCATCGGCAATCGCCTCTGCCTTCTTGCCGTCCAGCATGCCAAGGCAAACCGCGCGTTCCCGTGCCGACAGCGCCATCAGGGCATCGGGCACGCCGCCTGCCCTGCGCCTTTCGAAATGCAGCAACGCCAGGCGTCCCAGGATCGGCAGGATCGCATCGGGCAAGGCCCAGTTTTCGATCCCCTTGCGATAAAGGTTGATCACCAAACGCAGGTTTGCCCCCGCCGCGAGGATGGACAACTTTCCCCCCAGGCCGGGATCGTCGAAGAACCGCGCGCGGTAATCCGCGCCCATGGGACTGTCCTGCGGATCGATCCGCAGGACATCAACCTGACCCGCCACCTGCTGCAAGGCCCGCAGGAACAGCGGATCCTGCCGGAACCATCCGTCAAGGTAATCAGCGGCCAGACGCCGCCCGGTGCGAACCTGCCGGAAATTGCGCGCCATCAGACATGCGGCGCGATCCGCCTCATAGGAGAAGATCATGACCTGATCCGCGCCCAGCGCATCGATCAGATCCAGGCAGGCCGGAACGAAATCCGGACTGCCATGCAGGGCAAGGCACTGGCTCACATGATCCAGAAGGTCGCCGGGGGTGTCTTGATCGCGCACGGGCCTGTCCCATCAAAAGAAGGACAGAATGCAACACAAAGACTTGCTACAAGCAACACCGGCAAAAGAAGGATCATATCCCGCATGAGACCGGCAGGGCGCAACGCGACAGACTCGCTTTACTTCACCTATCCGCAGTTTGACGCACCGGGTCCGGAAGCGCCGCGGCAGGGGCGCCACAGGGTCATCGTGGCCGGTGCCGGCCCGATCGGCATGACCGCCGCCCTGACCCTGGCCGCAGAAGGCGTGCCGGTCCTGCTGGTGGATCGCAAGGATACGTTCAACGATGGCAGCCGCGCCATCTGCATCGCGCGGTCCAGCTTTCACATCCTCGAACGGATCGGCGCGCTGTCTCCGTTTCTGGACAAGGCGCTTGGCTGGACCACCGGCCGCAGCTTCTATCGCGGCCGCCAGATCCTTGAATTCCACATGCCCGACAGCCCGGATGAAAAGTTCCGGCCGATGTACAATCTGCAACAGCAATATATCGAGGCCTACCTCTGGCAGGCGGTCGCCGCCCATCCCCTGATCGAGGCGCGCTGGCAGACCGAGGTCACGGATGTCCGTGATCTGGACGACGGCGTGGCGCTGACGCTGCGCGACCCCGGCGGCGACTATGACCTGACCGCCGATTGGCTGCTGGCGGCGGACGGCGCCCGTTCGCCCATCCGCGCGATGCGCGGCCTGCGCCTGCAAGGCGAGAATTACGAAGGCCGATATGTCATCGCCGATGTGCAGATGGATCACGATTACCCCACCATCCGCCGGGCGCTGTTCGATCCCGCCTGCCGTCCGGGCGGTACGGTCCTGATCCATCGCCAGCCCGACAACATCTGGCGCATCGACTACCAACTGCAAGAGGGCGAAACCGCCGAAGATGCGACACGCGAGGACACCGTTCGCGCCAGCGTGGCCGCAGTGCTCAAGGACATCGGGCACGATGGCCCCTGGGAACTTGAATGGTGGAGCGTCTATTCCGCCAATACCCTGGCCCTGGACGACTACCGCGACGGGCGCATCTTCTTTGTCGGTGACAGCGCCCATATCGTGCCGATCTTCGGGGTGCGCGGCCTGAACAACGGCCTGGCCGACGCACAGAACATCGGCTGGAAACTGGGCTGGGTCCTGACCGGTCGCGCAGGTGAAGGACTGCTGGACAGCTATACGCCCGAACGGCGCGGTGCGACGCTGGATGTCTTTGCCAATGCCACCAAAAGCACGCGCTTCATGACGCCCCCGACCCGTGGCTGGCAAATCCTGCGCGATGCGGCCCTGTCCCTGGCGCTGCGGGAAGACTGGGCCGGTCAATTGGCCAACCCGCGCCAGATGCAGCCCTATACCTATGCAGACAGCCCGGCGACACTGCGGGATGATCAGGACGGGGCAAGCGGCCCGGTGCCCGGTGCGGTCATCCCCTCGGCCGCCATGACCGGGGGCGATTTCCTGACCGACAGGCTGGGACGGGGATTTACCCTGCTGTGCTTCGGCGACGCCCCCGGATCGGCCGGCTGCCCGGACCTGTCTGTCCTGGCGCTGGATCCGTCAGACCATGCCGCTTCCGCGCTTGGCGCGACGGCGGGCAGTGCCTGGTTGATCCGGCCCGATCTGCACATAGCAGCCCGTTGGCGCAGCATGCCCTCGGACGCAGCGGTTCAGGCCGCAATGGATCACGTGACCGCAAGACAGGGGGCCAGGACATGACACAGCATTCCCGGATCGAAACCGTATACGAGGCACTTGCCGAAGCCATTGACGCGACCGAGGCGACAGCGGGCCAATCCGCCACCCCGGTCTATCTGGCCAAGCTGGTGCTTGCCCTGGCACATGCCCTGGACGATCCGGCACTGGTCACGCGACTGATCGACCAATGCCGGAGCGATCTCTGAAACTGCCGCCCAAACGCACTCAGGACACCAGCTCTTCCAGCGGCAGCCGCAGCAGATACCGCAGGTCTTCGCGCGACAGATAGGCCGTGAAGGCTTCGATTGCCCGATCCTTGTCGCGCAGCTTCCATGACAGCGAGGCAGGCTCGGTATGCATGAAACCGGCGCGTTCCGCCAAACCCTTGAAGGCGACCGACCGGACCATGAAGGCAAAGATGAAGTCAGGGTTCAGGTCGCGCAGCGCGATGGCGAACCCAAGGCGCGACAACACCGAAGACATCCCGCGTCCGCGATAATTGCCTGCATCTTCATCAATCCACATCTCGCCATGGTAGCAAAGCCGGCCCTTGATTCGCCGCGCACCGGGTCCGGCGCGATAGCGCGAGGCCGTCATATCCAAAGATACACCAGCAGGCGGGAAATCGCGGAACGACCGCCTGAGGTATCCCCCCAGCGACTGCTCGCCCACATCCACCAACCGCACCGCCTGGGTATGGGCCAACTGTCCTTGTACGGTATGGCCGCACACCCAAAATGCATTTGTTTTTGCAAGGTTATGCAAATCTGCATTGAAAGGAAGGCTGACCGGCTGATGAGGTCGACCCGCAGTGACGATCTTCCGGTACTCGTTAAAATCGTGACCGATCGTCACGATCATTTTCTGCTCTCGCAGGATTTCTGCCGCTTCAGAAAGCAACGGCCAACGCAAAAAAACATCATGTATCGACATGCAAGGGTTCTCCTTGGTGGTTAAAGGCCCACCAAAGATTGTAAACCATCCGATAGTTTTCGCGCAGACGTTATGCGCTGCGGCTCACAATTTCATGCGTCACTGTCTCTATCCTATTCGCCGCCTCGATGATCTGTGGATCCAGTCCCGGAATGTCGATCTGACTGGACCGATCCACCATCGAGATCATGGCAAAGCTGCCATCGGGAAACCGGCTGCCCAGCAGAAGACGCGCAAAGCAGATCGGACGCATCTCGTCATTGGGACCATGCGGCATCTGCGTTGCCACGTGATCCAGGCGCAACCCCTGCGTCGCGCGCAATTCGTCATAGGATTGCGCGGCGGAAAAGTTGAAGCGCCCTGCGCCGGGCAGACCGTCTATCTTCAACCCGACGCTGCTGCGCGCCCAGCTCCACCCGTACCAATGGGCGAAATCCGAACGCTCACCCACTTCGGCGCAGAGCCAGTAATTATCGATAAACCTGAACACAAGCGCATGCGGGCGCACCAACTGGAAGGCGGGATGTTCGATCTGCCCCTCTGACAACGCCCATGACTTGATCGTTTCCCGCAGGATCGGCCCCTCATGCGTCCAGATCCGCGAGATCGGGTGCTGCTGCAGATGGTAGAAGTACCCGTTCTCGCGCGTCAGCGAGAAATTGAACAGCCCTTCGCGATGCCCTGCCTGCCCGTCCAGCCAGGCGCGACCGCGCGCCAGAAGGCTGCGCGCCTCATGGACGGCGCACTGGCCGTCCTCGGTCAGATGGTATTGCCGGTCCTCGAGGTAGAACAGGGGCTTGCCCCGCGCCTCTTCCAGCAGCTCGATATGCCGCCGCAGGGTCTGGCGCGTGACACCCAGTTCGTTCACGGCGCGGGACACGTTCAACGTGTCTGCGAGGGTGACGAAGGATCGCAGCATCTCGAAGAGAAGGGATTGATTGCTTTGCTGTTTCACCTTGCTTGCCCCTGAACAGGCTCGTCACTTGATCACACAACACATTGCCTTGGGAACCAGTGGCAGTTTGGGAGACGGACGAAGGACTGTAAATTTATAACCCATCAATACGATATGAATCATACAGTGGCGAATATTTTATGTCAATTTCTTCATTATTGATCACGTCAAAGCGTAAAAAACTAACAAGTTGATTGATTCGACGGTTGCGCCATTCTCTCAATAGTAGAAATTTATGAGAGTGTAACATGTCACATCCGGTAGACGTTCACGTTGGTCAGAAGTTGAAACAGTTGCGCATCCTGCGCGGGATGACACAGACCGACGTTGCCGATGGCTTGAACATATCGTTTCAGCAGGTCCAGAAATACGAACTTGGCCGCAACCGCATCTCCGCAAGCAAACTGTTCGAACTGTCACATATCCTGAAGGTCGCGCCCTCCTACTTCTTCGACGGGCTCGAAAGCGGTGCAGCATCGCCGCAGGTTCTGGATGAGGAAGCGACCAAGATTGCCTCCATGCTGACGCGGATCAAGGATGATCGCCTGCGGGGCCAGATCCGCAGCTTCATTACCGAGATCGCCAACAGCCAATCATCAGAGCCGCGCAGCAGCGCCGCGCGCTGAACAAGGCAATCTCGAGGGCGCGGCGCCGGGGGTTCACCCCATCAGGCCGCGCCTTAGCAAATTCAAGCCCGCGATCATGAGAATGGCCAGCGTCGCCTTGCGAAAGGCGCGCTGATCTATGCGGTCCTGGATCTGGAACCCGATCCACGTGCCCAGCACGGCCGGCACGATCATGGCCGCCGAGAACGGCAGCGTTTCGGCCCGCATCACGCCAGACCCGACATGCGCCCCGAACAATGCAACGGCACCCAGGCCATAGATCACGCCCTGAACACGCATCTGTTCCACCTTGGGCGTGTCCAGCGCCGTCAGATACATGACGGTTGGCGGCCCCCAGACCCCCGAGAAGCCGCCGATGAAACCCGCAAAACCGCCGATCGCACCTTCGATCAAGGCGCGGCCACGCTCAGGCAAGCGCAGTTCCACACCTATAAGCTGAACTGCACAGAACAGCACCACAGGCAGGCCGATCATCAGCAAAAGCGTCTCTTGCGGCAGGATCCGCACCAGTTGCGCACTGATCAGCATGGCGACAAGCCCGATCAGCATGAACAGGCGAAACCTCTTGATCGAGGCCCAGGCCTGCCCCCATCCCTGACGCAAGGCCTGCATCCCGTTCGTCACCAGCGTCGGCAGGATCAGACCGGCCAGCGCCACATCCGGTGCGACAAATGAGCCAAGCAGGGATATCATGATCATCGGCATGGCAAAGCCGACCATGCCCTTGACGATACCCGCAAGAAGGGCGACCAACAGGGCAAAGGCCAGTATTTCCGGTGTCATGAAAGACAGGATGCTGCTCATTCGCCTCTCATACCATGCGCAGCGACGGCCGCTAGTGCCGCAGCGCAATAATTCAATGCGCAACTTTCAGTTATCCCAATGGGCTTTCTGGGTATTTTTGTTGCGCTGCAACTGCGAAATAGATAGGACGGGTCCAAACGAAAAAAGGATGTGATTCATGGCCCATGACGGACAAGATATTGCAATGACCCATGCGGTGATTCTGCCAGACCTTCTGTCGCGCACCGGCGCGGCGCTGGCCCCTGTCGAAAAGCTGTTCGACAAGGCCAAAGAGCGTGTGCGCGCCCGCGTCAGCGAAGCAGGCAAGGTCTCCGGCGCGCTGATCGAAGCCGAACAGACGGCGGCCCATGGGCTGGCATGGCTGGCGACATATGTGGAATCGCTCCGCCAGATGCAGAAATGGTCCGAGCACCTGACCGCAGAGGGCAAGTTCGGCGAGGTCGAGCAGCTGATCCAGCAGATCGCTTTCGGCGAGTATCTGTCCCAGATCGCGGGCGGCATCCAGATGAACCAGGGCGAAGTCGTACGCCTGCAGGATCTGGGCCTGTCGGCGGATGACGCCCGTGGCCTGTCCGATCCGGCGGTGATGGCCCTGGTCCAGGGCGGCAACACCCAGGCGGCCCGCACCCGCCTGGTCGAGCTGATGCAGGAACAGGCGGCCAATATCACCGTGGGCGCATCAGGCCTTGAAGACGAGCTTGAGATGATCCGCGAGCAGTTCCGCCGCTTCGCCATCGAAAAAGTCGAACCCTTTGCCCATGAATGGCACCTGAAGGACGAACTGATCCCGATGGAGATCATCACCGAACTGGCCGAAATGGGCGTGTTCGGCCTGACCATCCCCGAGGAATACGGTGGCTTCGGCCTGTCCAAGGCCTCGATGGCCGTGGTGTCCGAGGAATTGTCGCGCGGGTATATCGGCGTGGGCAGCCTTGGCACCCGCTCTGAAATCGCGGCGGAACTGATCCTGTGCGGCGGCACCGAAGAGCAAAAGCAGAAATGGCTTCCCGGTCTCGCGAGCGCCGAAATCCTGCCCACGGCCGTCTTCACCGAACCGAATACGGGCTCGGATCTGGGCAGCCTGCGCACCCGCGCGGTCAAGGACGGCGATGACTATCGCATCACCGGCAACAAGACCTGGATTACCCATGCCGCGCGCACCCATGTGATGACCCTGTTGGCCCGCACCGATCCGGCCAGCACCGACCATCGCGGCCTGTCGATGTTCCTGGCCGAAAAGACCCCCGGCACGGACGAGGCGCCCTTCCCCACCCCCGGCATGACCGGCGGCGAGATCGAGGTTCTGGGCTATCGCGGCATGAAGGAATACGAGCTTGGCTTCGACAACTTCCACGTGAAGGGCGAGAACCTGCTGGGCGGCGAAGAGGGCAAGGGCTTCAAGCAGTTGATGCAGACCTTCGAATCCGCCCGCATCCAGACCGCGGCCCGCGCCGTCGGCGTGGCACAGGCCGCACTGGACGTGTCGATGCAATACGCGATCGACCGCAAGCAGTTCGGCAAGGCGCTGATCAGCTTCCCCCGCGTCTCCGGCAAGCTGGCGATGATGGCGGTGGAAATCATGGTTGCGCGACAGCTGACCTATTTCTCGGCCTTCGAGAAGGACAACGACCGCCGCTGCGACCTCGAGGCTGGCATGGCCAAGCTGCTGGGCGCACGCGTTGCCTGGGCCGCGGCCGACAACGGGCTGCAGATCCATGGCGGGAACGGGTTCGCGCTCGAATACAAGATCAGCCGTATCCTGTGTGATGCCCGCATCCTGAACATCTTCGAAGGGGCCGCCGAAATTCAGGCCCAGGTGATCGCCCGACGTCTTCTGGACTGATCGCCTTTCGCTTTGACGACCAAGGCCCCGCAGCGCCAAGCTGCGGGGCTTTTGCGTTGTGCCCCCATCCGGCCCGATCACAAATCCGTAGACCCGGTTCAAAGACAGCGCTTTCGCGCCATAATCACTCACATGCACCTGCATCCGCAGTGGCATGATGCTTGTCAGACCAAAGCAGGAGAGAGACCGCGATGACCCAGACACCGCCAACCCGCCGCCGCTTTCTTCTGGCGGGCAGCGCCACGGCAGGCGCGATACTGACAACCGGGGCCACCGGCCTGCTGGTGCCAGCCCGCGCGCAATCCCTTGCCCCGACACCCACCATGCGCGGCGGTGCCAACAACTACCGTCCCGGTGCGCCAATCGTGGAACGGATCGGCGGCGGTGGCTTCTGGATGACAGGCACCGCGCGACGCGCGGGCGATGGCATGCCACTGACGGGCATCCGCATCCAGATCTGGGCCCATACGACCGAAGGGCATGAACGCGACCCGCACAGCCATGGCGCCACCCTGACCGCAGCCGATGGCACCTTCCGCCTTGAGATGCCGCAGATCGTGCCGGCCTTCGGCCAACCTCATGGCCATCTGGCCTTTGATCGCGACATCGACAACAGCCCGTTCAAGACCGTCTTTCTGCGTCCTGTCATGCGCAGCCCGAACGACAAGACGCTGCATGCCGATTTCGTGCTGGAACCTGTCTGACCGGTGCGCGCGACGCGTTCCCTTCTGATCTGGGCGGCACTGGGTCTGACCATCGCGGCACCACTTGCCATCGCCGCGACCAGCCCGCTCCTGGCCTGGCGGCAACCTGTGTATATCGTCGCGAGCTTCGCGGGCGTGGTGGGCATGACCCTGATCCTGCTGCAACCCCTGCTGGCGGCGGCCTACCTGCCCGGCCTGCCGGCACGGCGCGGCCGCGCGGTTCACCGCTGGACAGGCGCGGCGCTTGTCGTGGCGGTCATCGTGCATGTCGCGGGCCTTTGGATCACCAGCCCACCCGATGTGATCGACGCGCTTCTGTTCGCCTCGCCCACCCCCTTCTCGGTCTGGGGCGTGATCGCGATGTGGGCGATCTTCGTGACCGCCTTTCTGGCCCTGCTGCGGTCCCGCCGTGCGCTCGGCCCGCGCGCATGGCGGCTCGGTCATTCGGCACTGGCTCTCGTCATCGCCTCGGGCACCGTTCTGCACGCCCTGCTGATCGAGGGTACGATGGGGCAAGTGTCCAAGATCATTCTCGCAGCGCTTGTGCTGGCGGCGACTCTCAAGGCCTTGATCGACCTGCGCGCCTGGGTGCTGCTGCGCCGGCGGGGCTGATCCAGCCCTTTCATCGTTCCTCAAATACTCTGATCCCGCCCGCTCTTGCAGGGCGCGCCATCTATATGGCAGTGTCAATCAAATCGCGCAGCAGAAAGCCCCGTGCCATGACAAAACCCTGCATCATCTGTGTCGCCATCACCGGGTCGGTTCCGACCAAGGCCGACAACCCCGCCGTGCCGATCACCGTCGCCGAACAGGTCGAAAGCACGCATGAGGCCTTCGAGGCCGGGGCAAGCATCGTGCACGCCCATGTGCGCAACGATGACGGCACGCCCTCGTCCGACCCCGAGAAATTCGCACGCCTCAAGGAAGGGCTGGAAAAGCACTGCCCCGGCATGATCATCCAGTTCTCGACCGGTGGCCGTTCGGGCGCGGGCAAGACCCGTGGTGGGATGCTGCCGCTGCGCCCCGACATGGCCTCGCTTTCGGTGGGGTCCAACAACTTCCCCTCGCGCGTCTACGAGAACCCGCCGGATCTGGTCGATTGGCTGGCCGCCGAGATGGTCACCTATGACGTGAAACCCGAGATCGAGTGCTTCGACCTCAGCCATATCCATCAGGCCGCGAAGATGAACCGGGACGGGCGCATTCCGGGATCGCTTTATGTGCAGTTCGTGATGGGCGTGAAGAACGCCATGCCCGTGGACCGCGAGACCTTTGATTTCTACATCAAGACGGTCGAACGCCTGATGCCCGATGCCGAATGGTGTGCCGCCGGGATCGGGCCGGGTCAGATCATCCTGAACGAATGGTGCGTCGCCGCCGGTGGCCATACCCGCGCCGGGCTCGAGGATAACATCCGTCTGGATCGCGACACGCTGGCCCCGTCGAATGCCGCGCTGGTCCGGCGGATCACCGACCTGTGCGGGAAATACGAACGCCCCGTGGCCACACCGGCACAGGCGCGCGCGATGCTCGGCTTGCGCCCGGCCTGATCCACACCAGGCAACGCAACAGGATTGCGCGCATCATCAGGTTGTGCGCAATTTTTCCAGGATTTCCTGCGCTGCAGCGGTCGGAGTGACGCGCCCCTGCGCCACATTGCGGCCCATGGCCTGCATCATTGTGCGCACCTGCGGCTGATCCAGCTGCGCCAGCAGACCTTGCCGCACCTCCTGCCCGAACCAGTATTCCGCCTGCGCGGCACGGCGCGCCACGAAATGTCCGGTCTCGCGCCGCCACCGGATCAACGCCTGCATCTCGGACCAGGCGGTTTCCAGCCCTTCGACCTGCAAGGCCGAGACGGTCATCGCCTTGGGAAAACCCTCTGGATCCTGGGGCCGCTTGCGCAACAGGCGCAGCGCGCCGGCATAGTCGGCGCAGGTCCGTTGCGCCGCCGCCTTCAGATCGCCATCGGCCTTGTTCACCAGGATCAGATCGGCCATCTCCATGATACCGCGCTTGACGCCTTGCAACTCGTCCCCGCCCGCCGGGGCCAGCAACAGCAGGAACAGGTCCGACATCTCGGCCACGACGGTCTCCGACTGCCCCACGCCGACGGTCTCGATCAGCACCACGTCGAACCCGGCCGCTTCGCAAAGCGCCACAGCCTCGCGCGTGCGCCGCGCCACACCGCCCAGATGCGATTGCGCGGGTGAGGGGCGGATGAAGGCGTTGGGCTCACGGCTCAGATGCTCCATCCGCGTCTTGTCGCCAAGGATCGACCCGCCTGACCGGGCCGAGCTTGGATCGACCGCCAGAACCGCAACCCGCAGCCCTTCACGCAACAGCATCAGGCCGAAGCTTTCGATGAAAGTCGATTTGCCCACACCCGGCGTGCCCGACAGACCGATCCGCAACGCCTGCTTGCCGGACGCCGCGCGCAGCACCTCGATCAGCTCGGTTGTCTGGGCGCGGTGATCGGCACGGCTGCTTTCGACCAGCGTGATCGCACGGGCCAGCGCACGGCGATCCTGCGCCATGATGCGCCTGGCAAGCTCGGTCATGTCCATCGGGTCTGTCCTTCGTTCTGCCCGGACTTCATGCCTTGGCGGGCCGGGCCTGTCCAGTCAGGCGATGGACGGGGCCGGTGAAATCCCCGATAAGGCGGGGATGCAGACAACCCTTCCCATCCATGACGCGCTGCCCCCCCTGATCGCGGGGTTGCGCGCCCATGGCCGCGCCGTCCTGCAAGCCCCGCCAGGCGCGGGCAAGACCACCGTGGTGCCCCTGGCCATGCTGGAGGCCGGGCTGACCCAAGGCCGCATCCTGATGCTGGAACCCCGCCGCCTGGCGGCACGGGCCGCAGCCGAAAGAATGGCGGAAACGCTTGGCGAGGCCCTGGGCCAGACCGTCGGCTACCGCATCCGCGGCGACAGCAGGGTCGGCAAGGCCACCCGGATCGAGGTCGTGACCGAAGGCATCCTGACCCGCATGATCCAGTCCGATCCCGGCCTGACCGGCGTGGGCGCGGTGATCTTCGACGAATTCCATGAACGGTCCCTGAATGCCGATCTGGGCCTCGCGCTCTGCCTCGAAATCGCAGGTGCCTTGCGCGAAGACCTGATCCTGCTGGCCATGTCGGCCACGCTGGACGCCGAACCCGTCGCCGCCTTGATGGGCAAGGACACGCCCGTCATCACCTCCGCAGGGCGCAGCTACCCCGTTGATCTGCACTGGCAGGACACGCCCCTGCCCAAGACCGCGCGGCTGGAAGACGCCTGCGCCGATCTGGTCACCCGGGCCGTTGCCGAAACCGAGGGCGGCGTTCTGGTCTTCCTGCCCGGCGAGGGCGAAATCAGGCGCGTTGAGGCGATCCTGTCAAAACGCCTGCCCGCCACCTGCGCGATCCGGCCACTGTTCGGCGCCATGGATTTCGCGGCCCAGCGCGCCGCCATCGCCCCTGTCACGCAGCCCGGCACCCGCAAGATCGTGCTGGCCACCTCGATCGCGGAAACATCCCTGACAATCGAGGACATCCGCGTGGTCGTTGATGCCGGACGCGCGCGGCGCGCCCGCTTCGATCCCGGCTCGGGCATGTCCCGGCTGGTGACCGAACGCGTGACGCGCGCCGAGGCCACCCAGCGCGCGGGCCGCGCGGGCCGTGTCGCGCCCGGCGTCTGCTACCGCCTCTGGACCCGGGGCGAGGAAGGCGCGCTGACCGCCTACCCACCCGCCGAGATCGAGGCGGCTGACCTGTCTCCGCTTGCCCTGGAACTGGCGCTCTGGGGGGCAACCCCGGATCAGCTGGCCTTTCTGACGCCGCCCAACGCAGGCGTCTTCGCCGAAGCCCAGGCCCTGCTGCAGATGCTGGGCGCGCTGGACGATACATACCGGATCACGGATCATGGCCGCAGACTGGCCGCCCTGCCCCTGCATCCACGCCTGGCCCATATGCTGGCCCTGGCCGGGCGGCAGGCCGCACCATTGGCCGCCCTTCTGGCCGAACGTGATCCGCTGCCGCGCGCCGCCCCGGTCGACCTGAGCCTGCGGCTCGAGGCGATCAGCGACCTGCGGCGCTACAATGACACCCGCCCCCATCCCGCCAATCGCGCCGCGATCGAACGCATCAAGGCCGAAGCAAAGCGCCTCGCCGCCGGCGCGGGGGATGGCACCACAGGCAAGATCGGCCCCGCCGAGATGGCAGCCCTCGCCTATCCCGACCGGATCGGACAGCGACGCAAGGGCGATGCCGCGCGCTTCATCCTTTCGGGTGGCAAAGGCGCAGTGCTGGACGATCACGATCCGCTGGCCGCGGCCCGCCTGATCGTGGCAACCGACCTGGACGGAAACCCGCGCGAGGCCCGGATCAGGCAGGCGACAGCGATCACCGAAAGCGCGCTGCGCGGGCTTTTTGCCGATCAGATCCATTGGATCGACCTGTGCGAATGGTCCCGCCGTGACCGCCGCGTGACCGCACGACGGCAGGAGCGGTTCGGAGCGGTGGTTCTTGATGATCGCATATGGTCCGATGCACCGGCCGATATGGTCGCGCGCGCCATGCTGGACGGTGTGCGCGATCTGGGCCTTGCCCCTTCGGCCGCAGCGCAACGCTTTCGCGCCCGCGTGGCCCTGGCCCGCAAGGGCGGGCTGGACCTGCCCGACATGTCCGACGCGGCCTTGCTGGACAATCTTGCCGACTGGCTGCTGCCCCACCTGACCGGGGTGCGCAGCGCCGCGGACTGGAAGGCCTTCGACCTGCTGCCCGCCCTGCGCGCCATGCTGGACTGGAACAGCCAGCAGGCCCTTGACCGCGCGGTGCCTTCGCATTTCACCACGCCGCTGGGGCGCAACATCCCCATCGACTATGACGGCGCGGCACCCGCCATCGAACTGCGCCTGCAGGAAATGTTCGGCCAGACCATCCACCCCACCGTGGCAGGTCAGCCGCTGCGCGTGACGCTTCTGTCGCCCGCAGGCCGTCCCGTACAGACCACGATGGACATTCCCGGCTTCTGGGACAGCTCCTACGCCGATGTGCGCCGCGACATGCGCGGGCGTTACCCGCGCCACCCCTGGCCCGAAAACCCGCGCGAGGCCGACCCGACCCTGCGCGCCAAGCCGCGTGGCACCTGATAGCTGCCACTTTTTGCGCCGCATAGCGCCAATCGCCGCACAACAATCGCGCATCACTTTGCGTTTCCGCGCGAGACGGCGTATAATCGAAGAATAACGAAAAAAGCAAACAGGCAGAAACTGCCAGGCAGGCGCGGACTCACAGCTATGTTCAATCCATTGAAAGCAGCTTGGACCAATATGGTCCAACCCCTTCTGACACGGCCCAAGCGTTTGCAGGTCGCGGCGCTTTGCCTGCGCGGCGAAGGCCCCGACCGCGAAGTCCTTCTGATCACGTCACGCGATACCGGCCGGTGGATCCTGCCCAAGGGCTGGCCGATCGACGGGCTGTCGGCACCCGGCGCGGCCCTGCAGGAAGCCTGGGAAGAAGCCGGGGTGAAAACCGGCCACATCGCCCAAGAGCCGATCGGCAGCTATGACTATGCCAAGCGCCTGGAAGGCGGCGTGCCCGTCCCGGTCGAGGTGAAGGTCTTTGCTGTCACCGATGTGCAGATGGCGGAAGACTATCCCGAAGCCGAGGAACGCAACAGGCAATGGTTTTCCTCCAACAAGGCCGCAGCCCTTGTGGACGAACCCGGATTGCAGGACATCCTGCGCAAATTGTAACGGTTTTGTTACGATTTCATGACACCTTGCTTGAACTGAGGGGCAAACCCCTCTAGGGCCGTGGCTGATTGTCAACGGCTCGTCCCTGCGGATGCGCCAACGGAAAAGAAGGCGCATCACGATGTCGGAGCATGGCAACAGCTGGGCCACGCTGGACAAGGACCTCAATCGCATCTCTCGGGTGGAATCCGCGACGGCCTATGTCTCGCGCCCGCTGGTGGGCATGGGGATCGCCCTGGCTTTCATCGTGTTGGCGGGGTTGATGGCCGCCATGCTGATGGGCACCGAGGATATGAACATCGTGGTCGTCGCGGCAGCCGTCTTCGGGGCCTATATGGCACTGAACATCGGTGCAAATGATGTAGCCAACAACATGGGTCCGGCGGTCGGGGCAAATGCGCTGACCATGGGCGGCGCGATCGTGATCGCCGCCATCTTCGAAAGCGCGGGCGCGCTGCTGGCTGGGGGCGACGTGGTCTCGACGATCTCGCGCGGGATCATCGATCCCGCCGGTATCGCCGATCCGCGCATCTTTGTCTGGGCGATGATGGCGGCACTGATCTCCTCGGCGCTCTGGGTCAACCTTGCCACATGGATCGGCGCGCCGGTCTCGACCACGCATTCCGTGGTCGGTGGCGTGATGGGCGCCGGCATTGTCGCCGCAGGGCTGAGCGCGGTGAATTGGCCAAGCATGGGCGCCATTGCCGCAAGCTGGGTGATATCGCCGCTTCTGGGCGGGCTGATCGCCGCGGCGTTTCTGGCCCTGATCAAGAGCCGCATCATCTACCGCGAGGACAAGATCGGCGCAGCCCGTGTCTGGGTGCCCGTCCTGCTGGGCATCATGGCCGGGGCCTTCGGCACCTACCTCTCGCTCAAGGGGCTGGGCAAGGTCATCAAGATCGACATAGGCACGGCGCTTCTGATCGGGCTGGTCGCGGGGGTCATCTGCTACGCGATCTGCGTGCCGCTGATCAGGCGCCAGTCCGAGGGGATGGAGAACCGCAACAAGTCGCTCAAGGCGCTCTTCGGCCTGCCACTTGTCTTTTCGGCGGCGCTTCTGTCCTTCGCCCATGGTGCGAATGATGTGGCCAACGCGGTCGGCCCGCTGGCCGCCATCGTTCACGCGATCGAGGATGGCGGAACCGCGGCGAAAGTCTCGATCCCGAGCTGGGTCATGGTCATCGGCGCCTTCGGCATCTCCTTCGGGTTGTTCCTGTTCGGCCCCAAACTGATCCGCATGGTGGGCAGCCAGATCACCAAGTTGAACCCGATGCGCGCCTATTGCGTGTCGCTCTCTGCCGCCATCACCGTCATCGTGGCCAGCTGGCTGGGCCTGCCGGTCAGTTCGACCCATATCGCCGTGGGCGCGGTCTTTGGCGTGGGCTTCTTCCGGGAATGGGATCACGACAGGCGCGCGCGCAACGGCAACCATGTCCCGGCCGCGGCCAAGCGCATCGCCCCCGAGGAACGGCGCCGCCGCAAGCTGGTGCGCCGCTCGCATTTCCTGACGATCATCGCGGCCTGGGTCATCACGGTCCCCGCCGCCGCCCTCCTGTCCGGGATCATCTTCCTGGGCCTGTCACGGCTGCCGGGCTGACGCGGCCAGCGGTTTCTTCTTGCCCGAAATATCCCGGGGGGAGTCCGCAGGACGGGGGGCAGCGCCCCCCCTGCCCGACAGGGCCGCCACGCGTTACTTTGCCAGACACCAGCGCATGATCGCCTTTTGCGCATGCAGGCGGTTCTCGGCCTCGTCGAAGATCACCGAATGCGGGCCATCCATCACCGCACTTGTCGCCTCGTCATCGCGATGGGCAGGCAGGCAATGCATGAACAGCGCGTCAGGCTTGGCGCGCGCCATCAAAGCCTCGTTCACCTGGTAGGCGCGCAGTTGGTTGTGGCGCCGTTCGCGCGCCGATTGCGGATCATGCATGCTGACCCAGGTATCGGTCACGACAAGATCCGCCCCCTCGACCGCCTTGTAGGGATCACGCTCGATGGTGACGCTCACCCCCTTGGCGCGGGCCTCTTCGATGAAGACATGCTCGGGGTCCAGGGGCGGCGGGCCGGTGAACACCAGGTCGAACCCGAATTGTCCGGCGGCATGGGCAAAGCTGGCAAAGACATTGTTGCCGTCGCCGGACCAGACCACCTTGCGCCCGCGGATCGGGCCGCGATGCTCTTCGAAGGTCATGATGTCGGCCATGATCTGGCAGGGATGGGTGCGGTTGGTCAAACCATTGATCACCGGAACCGTCGCATGTTCGGCCATCTCCAGAAGCGTCGCCTCCTCGAAGGTGCGGATCATGATCATGTCCACGTAACGCGACAGCACGCGGGCGGTATCGGCAATGGTCTCGCCATGCCCAAGCTGCATGTCCGCCCCGGACAGGACCATGGTCTGCCCCCCCATCTGGCGCACGCCCACATCGAAGGACACGCGTGTGCGCGTCGAGGGTTTCTCGAAGATCAGCGCGACCATCTGACCGGCCAGCGGCTGATCGTCATCGTGCATGCCCTTGGGCCGGCCGGCGCGTGCATCCTTGATCGCACGGGCATCGTCGATCATGTGCCGCAGATCGGCAGGAGAGGTTTTGTTGATGTCCAGAAAATGCGGCATGTGGATCTGTTCCTGAAAAGCGAGGATCAAAGGGGGGGCCAGCCCCCCACGCTCAACTGCGTCGAGCGATCCCCCCGGGATATTTGTGGCAAAAAGAAACTCAGGCGGATTTCACCTCGAGTGCGGTGGCGGCGCGGTCGAGGCGTGCAACCGCCTCGGCGATTTCCTCTTCCGACAGGTTGAGCGGGGGCAGAAGCCGGATGACATTGTCGCCTGCGGGAACGGTGATCAGCTGCTCGGCATAGCCGGCCGCGACCACATCCATGTTCGACGGCTTGCATTTCAGACCCAGCATCAGACCCGTGCCGCGCACGGAGTCGAAAACACCGGGATGCGCCGCGACAAGCCCCTCCAGCTTCTGGCGCAGGGCGCCGGCGCGGGCGCGCACCCCGTCAAGGAAGGCCGGATCGGCCACGATCTGCATCACTGCCAGACCCACGGCACAGGCCAGCGGGTTGCCGCCATAGGTCGATCCATGCGTACCCGCAGTCATGCCGGATGCCGCATCCTCGGTGGCCAGAACCGCCCCGAGGGGGAACCCCCCGCCGATGCCCTTGGCAACCATCATGATGTCGGGGGTGACGCCTGCCCACTCATGGGCGAACAGGCGCCCCGTCCGGCCCATCCCGCATTGCACCTCGTCCAGGATCAGAAGCGTTCCGGTCTGGTCGCACAGTGCGCGCAGCCCCTTCAGGCACTGATCCGGCAGCGGGCGGATACCACCCTCGCCCTGGATCGGTTCGATCAGGATGGCGGCCGTCCGCTCGTTGATGGCCGCGTTCAGGGCGTCATGATCACCCCACTCCAGATGTACGAAACCGGGCAGCAGAGGTGCGAAGCCCTTGACCATCTTTTCCGACCCCGCAGCGGCGATGCCCGCCGAGGACCGGCCATGGAACGATCCGTTGAAGGTGATGATATCCGTCCGCTCGGGCTGACCTTTGTCATACCAGTATTTGCGCGCCATCTTGACCGCCAATTCGCAGCTCTCGGTGCCCGAGTTCGTGAAGAAAACCGTATCGGCAAAGGTCGTCTCGACCAGCTTGTCGGCAAGTGCCTGCTGCTGCGGGATCTGGTAGAGGTTCGACACATGCCACAGCTTGCCGGCCTGTTCGGTCAGCGCCGCGACAAGCGCGGGATGCGCATGACCAAGCACGTTGACGGCGATACCTGCCCCCATGTCCAGAAAGCGTCGCCCGTCAGCCTCGATCATCCAGCTACCTTCGCCCTTCACGAATTGCAGGGCAGCACGGTTGTAAGTTGGCAAAACGGACGGGATCATCGCGATCTTCCTTTCATGGCAAGGCCCTGTGAGTGCATCAGCAGGGGCCTCAAGTCAACAATCTCGAAGGAAATGCGCCTTGTGACGCAACAAATGGCAAGCACTGCCTTCGATGGGGATGGTCGGGGTGGGGGTGCGCCGAGGCGCGGGGAACAAAGCGGCGATGCCGTCAGGCGCGGATGCGTCGACGTCGGCTGATCGCGGAAAGGCGGGTGCTTGTGCTCATGCCGTTTGCATAACGTCAATCTGTGGTCGCGCCAAGATGGAATCGTGTGCGCCCGCCCGCGAGGGATCAGGCCTTCAGCCGATACCCGGTGCGGAACATCGCCCAGGCGACAAGACCGGCGGCAAGCGTTGTCACCGAACACACGGCCAGCCCCAGCCAGGGCGAGCTGTCGGACACACCCAGCACCCCGAAGCGCACACCGTCGATCAGGTAGAAAACCGGGTTCACATGGGTGATCTCGTAGATCACAGGCGGCAGGGCCGCGACGGAATAGAACGTGCCCGACAGGAAAGCCAATGGCGTGACGATGAAATTCGTGATCGCCGCCATCTGGTCGAACTTGTTGGCGAATATCCCCGCAACCAGCCCGACCGCCCCCATCAGGGTGGACCCCAGGATCACGAAGACAAGCGCCCAGAGCGGATGCACGATCGGAATGCCCAGCACCAGCAGGATACCCAGGCCGATCGCCAGCGCCACGGCCAGACCGCGCACCAGCCCGCCCGCAAGGTAACCGATCACCAGCTCGCCCGCTGACAGCGGGGGCATCAGCGTGTCCACGATATTGCCCTGCACCTTCGAGATCACGATCGAGGACGAGGTATTCGCAAAGGCGTTCTGGATCACCGTCATCATCAGGATCCCCGGCGCGATGAAAGCCGTGAAGGACACGCCCAGCACCTCGCCTCGGTTGGGACCGATGGCAATCGAGAAGATCAGCAGGAAAAGCGCGGCCGTGACCAGGGGCGCCAGCAGTGTCTGCGTCCAGACCGAGACGAAGCGCATCACTTCGCGCAGGGCAAGCGTGTATAATCCAAGCCAGTTCACGCGGCCAAAGCGGCGGTTTCCCATATCCAGGGTCTGCGGCATCGGGGGGTCCCTCTTGGTTGCGCCCACGGAAGAGCATTGGCGGCGCCGGAGGTGCCGATCCGGACGACAGGCGTGATTCGGCACCTTGTAACTCGGCAAGGGTTGTTTAGAATAGGACGCTCTGAGATGACAGGGCGGCCCCGGGCAATGCGGGCCGCCTTTTGGGTAAGGAAAGACCATGTCCTGGACCGATGAGCGCGTCGAACTGTTGAAGAAAATGTGGGGCGAGGGCCAGTCGGCCAGCCAGATCGCCAAGGAACTTGGCGGCGTGACGCGCAATGCCGTGATCGGCAAGGTTCACCGCCTTGGCCTGTCCAACCGTGCCGGCCCCACACCAGCGCCGGCCACGCCTGCCGCTGCTGGTGCGGCCACCAAGCCAGAGGCCAAGGCGAAGCCAGCGCCGAAACCGGCCGAGGCCAAGGCAAGGCCGGCCGCGAAGCCCGCGCCGCGCCCGGTCGAAGACGACGTGGTGGAGGTCGAGGAGGACGGGGATACCGATACCCGCCCCGCAACGGTGCCCCATACCCGCAAGGCGATCATTCCCGCCGGTCAGCCGCTGCCCCCGCAGCCTTCGGCCAACGAGATCAGCCCCGAAGCTTTGGCCAAGGTCAGCGAGATCGAGAAGAAGGCCCGCCGCCTGACGCTGATGGAACTGACCGAGCGGACCTGCAAATGGCCCGTGGGCGATCCCGCGACCGAGAACTTCTGGTTCTGCGGCCTGCCGACCCAGCCGGGCAAGCCCTATTGCGAGGCCCATGTGGGCGTGGCCTTCCAGCCCATGTCCTCGCGCCGCGACCGCAAGCGGTAATCGACCCCGATCCTTATGTCCTGAGAGAATGTCCCATGATGGGACATTTTCCAGACCCTTTGTTTTCAATGGGTTGGCGGGACGCGTTAGGGATATATTAACGATTGTGGGCTGTCGGCTGCGCTGACCGGCAGTCTGTCAGCGCCTAAGGTGCAAGACTTGCAAAACGGATGTTCTGAACGCGATCATCCTGCCCGAACC
>JANREX010000053.1 GCA_030758115.1 Paracoccaceae bacterium
GTCGCGGAACTGCGGCGTGCGCTTTTCCATGAAGGCGGCCATGCCTTCTTTCTGGTCTTCGCTGGCAAAGAGCGAATGGAACACGCGGCGTTCGAACAGCAGCCCCTCGCGCAGGGTCGTCTCGAACGAGCGGTTCACCGCTTCCTTGACGACCATGACGGTGATCATGCTTTTCTCGGCGATCTTCTGGGCGGCGCCCATCGCCTCTTCCATCAGCTTCTTGGCGGGGACGACGCGCGACACGAGGCCCGAACGCTCGGCCTCTTCGGCATCCATGAAGCGCCCGGTCAGGTTCATGTCCATCGCCTTGGCCTTGCCGATCGCGCGGGTCAGGCGCTGCGTACCACCCAGGCCCGCAACGACGCCCAGGTTGATCTCGGGCTGGCCGAACTTGGCGGTGTCGGACGCGATGATGAAATCGCACATCATCGCCAATTCGCACCCCCCGCCCAGCGCATAGCCCGACACGGCCGCGATGATCGGCTTGCGCACGCGCAGGATCTGTTCGCTTTCGGGCGTGAAGAGATCACCGGCAAAGACGTCCACAAAGGATTTCTCGGCCATCATCTTGATGTCGGCCCCGGCGGCAAAGGCCTTTTCCGAACCGGTGATGACGATGCAGCGCACCTTGTCGTTGTCCTGGCACCCGGTCAGCGCATCCGCAAGCTCGCGCAGCAGCTGATCGTTCAGCGCGTTCAGGGCCTGCGGGCGGTTCAGCGTGATAAGGGCGACGTGGTCTTCTACTTCGACGATGATCGTCTCATAGGCCATGAATTCTGCTTTCGCTTGTTGTCGACAAACCCGATTGAGTATCAGCTTGGTCGCGCGGATCAAGTTATCTTTGGCATTTGGGGCAGTAGAAGGTCGACCGCCCCGATTGCACGATCCGCGTGATGGTGCCGGTACAGCCCGCAGCGCGGCATGGTTCGCCTTCGCGGCCATAGGCATCGAAACTGTGCTGGAAATAGCCCAGCTCGCCATCGGCCTGCCGGAAATCCCGCAGGGAGGAGCCGCCCGCCTCGATCGCCTCGGCCAGCACCTGACGGATGATCGGGACCAAGGCGGCGACACGGGTTGCGGAAATCTGCCCTGCCTTGCGCCGCGGCGAGATGCGGGACCGGAACAGCGCCTCGCAGACATAGATATTGCCAAGGCCCGCGACGATCCGCTGATCCAGAAGCGCGGATTTCACCGGGGTGTTGCGCCCCTCGAAGGCCGCGACCAGATAGGGTTCGCTGAAATCGTTGCCCAGGGGTTCCGGCCCGATCAGCGCCAGCAGCTTGTGCCGATCCGCCGTGGCGGTATCGAGCAGGTCCATCGCCCCGAAACGGCGCGGATCGTTGAAGGTGATGCGCGCGCCATTGTCCATGTCCAGCACGACATGATCGTGTTTTTCCGCCGCCGGATGATCATGCACGAAGCGCCCCAGCGGATCGCCCGAGACCAGCATCCGCCCCGACATGCCGAGATGGATCAAAAGGCTCTCGCCACTATCCAGATCGGCCAGGATATATTTCGACCGGCGCCGCAGCCGCAGCACCCGACGGCCTGTCAGGCGCGCCGCCATATCGGGGGGGAACGGCCAGCGCAGGTCGGGGCGGTTGACTCGGGCCTGTGCGATCACATGCCCTTCCATCACCGGGGCAAGGCCACGGCGGACGGTTTCAACCTCGGGCAATTCGGGCATGGGGCGACCTTATGGGCATGACTGCGACGATGAACGCGACAAGGGGCGCATTGCAGCCCCCTGCCCGCACCCTATAAGAAGGAGGAGAACAAGGAACGGCAAGGCCAGATGGACGAGCAAGACAACAGAACAACGCATTTCGGGTTTCAGGATGTCCCTGAGTCGGAAAAGGCCGGGCGTGTCCGCGGCGTTTTCGGCTCTGTCGCATCGAAATACGATGTGATGAACGATGTGATGTCCATGGGCATCCACCGTATCTGGAAAGATGCGATGATGGATTGGCTGGCCCCGCGCGCCGGCACCCGCCTTCTGGATGTGGCCGGCGGCACGGGCGATATCAGCTTTCGCTATCTCAAGCGCGCCGGATACGCCCATGCCACGGTGCTGGACCTGACCGAACCGATGCTGATCGAAGGCCGCAAGCGCGCCGAGGCCGAACAGATGGCCGGGATGCTGGATTGGGTCGTCGGTGATGCAATGGCCCTGCCTTTCGAGGACAACAGCTTCGACGTCTACACGATTTCCTTCGGCATCCGGAACGTGACCCGCCCGCAGGAGGCGCTGAACGAGGCGTACCGCGTGCTCAAGCCCGGCGGACGGCTGATGGTGCTGGAATTCAGCCAGATCCCGAATCCGGGGATGCAGTGGGCCTATGACCGCTATTCCTTCAACGTGATCCCGACGATGGGCAAGATCATCGCGAACGATCGCGACAGCTATCAGTACCTTGTTGAATCCATTCGGAAGTTTCCCGATCAAGAGACCTTTCTTGGCATGGTGCGCACCGCCGGGTTCGAGCAGGCGAAATACCGCAACCTGAGCTTGGGGATCGCAGCCCTGCATTCCGGCTGGAAAATCTGACATGCGCGGACCTCACAACATCTGGCGCCTGATCCGCACCGGTGCCACGCTCGAGCGGACCGGCGCGATGGAAGTTGTGCTGGATGCTTTCAGCGCACCGCGATTGGTGCGGATCGTGTTGCGCGGCCTGGTCTGGCCCTTCCGCTGGCTGGGCATCAAGGGCGATGTCACCATGCCGCCCGCGACCCGTGCCCTGACGGCGCTGGGCCCGGCCTACATCAAGTTCGGGCAGGTCCTGTCGACTCGTCCGGATGTGGTGGGCGACGAGCTGGCCGTGCAGCTGCGCGTGCTGCAGGACAAGCTGCCACCCTTTTCGATCGAGCAGGCCAAGGCCAGCGTCGAGACGGAACTTGAACTGCCCGTGGACGAGGTGTTTTCCGAATTCGGGCCACCGGTTGCCGCCGCCTCGATCGCGCAGGTGCATCGGGCCCGCTTGCGCGACACCGGCGAGGATGTCGCCGTCAAGGTGCTGCGGCCGGGGATCGAGCGCGCCTTCCGCAAGGATATCGACGCGTTCTACTTCGCGGCCGGGATGATCGAATTCCTGTCGCCAGCCTCGCGCCGTTTGCGGCCCACCGATGTGATCACCCATTTCGAAGGCGTGGTCCTGGGAGAGCTTGACCTGCGGCTTGAAAGCTCCTCTGCGTCGGAATTTGCAGCAAACACAGCCTCTGATGCGGGTTTTGGATTGCCGGAAATCCAGTGGATGTTCTCGGGCCGGCGCGTGATGACGATGACCTGGGTCGAGGGTGTCCCGCTGGGCGACAATGCCGCCATTGATGCGGCCGGACATGACCGGCGCGTTCTGGGCGAACGTGTGTTGCAACTGTTCCTGAACCACGCCTTGCGGGATGGGTTCTTTCATGCCGACATGCATCAGGGGAACCTGAAGATCGCGGCGAATGGCGACATCATTGCCTATGATTTCGGGATCATGGGCCATATCGACGAATATACCCGCCGCGTCTATGCCGAGATCCTGTTCGGCTTCATCCGCAAGGACTACAAGCGCGTGGCCGAAGTGCATTTCGAAGCGGGCTATGTGCCCGCGAATCGCGATGTCGATGAATTCGCCCGCGCCTTGCGTGCGGTGGGCGAGCCGATCTTCGGGATGGACGCCACCCAGATCTCGATGGGACGGCTGCTGAGCTATCTGTTTGATGTGACAGAGCGTTTCGGAATGGAAACGCGGACCGAGCTGATCCTGCTGCAGCGTACGATGGTGGTGGTCGAAGGTGTGGCCCGCAGCCTTTATCCGCAGATCAACATCTGGCAGGTCGCGAAACCGATCGTCGAGGACTACATCAAGCAGAGCATCGGCCCCCGCGCCGTTTTGCGCGACCTTGGAAAAACCGCGCAAGTGATGGCGCGTTTCGGTCCGAGGTTGCCGGGGCTGGTGGAGGCCGCCTTGATCCGGCAGGCCACGGCCGGCGATGCAGAACCGCGCCCCAGCCGCTGGGCTCCTTTGCTATGGATGGGTCTGGGCGCGGTGACGGGGGCAGGCGGTACGATCGCCGCTATGGTTTTTCTGGGCTGATCGGCTGGTTTGCCAAAGTCTGCAGCGCCGCCAGTTCTGCCGCGAGGGCGGGACCATAGGCCATATCGGGCCTGTCCTGTTGCATTTTCCAAAGGCAGTAGGCTGCCATACGCCAATGCAGAACCGGTTGCAGCGCATTCAGCCGCTGCGTTGCTGCCGGATCATCATATGCCGCCAGGAAAAGCTGCCTTTCCTCCGGTGACAATGGCCGACCGCGCGCGATCTGTTGCATCGCCGGCGACAGGAATATCGCCAGGTCGAGAATGGGGTCACCCAGGGCCGGGCATTGCCAGTCGATCAGGACAGGCAGCGCCTTGGGGTCATCGGCGGGACAGACAAGGTTGTCCGGCACCGGATCACCATGCAGCAGGCGCCGCACGCGTGATGGGGGCACATGCGGGATCGGCACGGGGGGCGCAAGCCGCGCCGCCTGCGTCGCGGGCAGCGTTGCCAGCATCGCCAGTGCCTGATGGGCCAGCGCATCAGATCCATCGGGTGCGGCTGGCAAAGCCGTCAAATCCTCTGTCACGGGTTGCTCATGCAGCGCCTTGAGGGTTCTTGCCACCCTTTGGGGACCCTCACGCCAAACCTGTCCGGCCTGATGAGCATAGACAAGGACGGGATCCGCTGGTGTTCCGGCCTCACACAGAACCTTGGGGGCCAGACCAGTCCCGTTCAGCGCGGCAAGGACGCGCAGTTCAGCCAGCGGATCGTTGCGAAACAGGGGCGTGGCCGCTGCCCTGACATAGCGTTTCACCACGCGCGCGCCCCGAGGATCCTCGACCTTCCAGATGTCGTTGGTGCGCCCACCATGCAGGACAGTCCATCTCTGGTCCGGCAGGATCTCTCCGGTTCGGATCAGATCCGTGACAAGGGCCGGCGGAGGCATGTTCCGAGACTGTGAATAATCAGGCATGCGCGCCGTAGTCCGCCCTGGTTTTTCATCACTTCGCACCATCGCTCACGCCTGTCCCGGAAAAGATGCGTCGATGTGCTTGTGCTTGACCTAGTCTGTCCTTCTGCCAAAGCCCAGACAAGATCAAGGCAATCTCAGTTGCGCAATGCCTTGACCTGCGCGGCATCGATACTGGCCCCCCCCTCCATCACAAGAATGGTGCGGCCTGCATCGAGTCGCGCCTCTTCGATGCGGTGGTAGACTTCGGCGGTGGTGGTGCTGGTCAGGTCGCCATTGTTGTAGTTTTCAACCTCGAAACCATAGAGTCCCGAGGGAAAGAATTGACCCGCGGCATCGCGACCTGTCCATTCGAACATCTGCTGATCCAGTGACAAAGGCAGGCTTTCCACGACAGAACCCTGCGCGTTGCGGATGACGATACGGGCCGCATCGGCCGTCGGCGACACGGTTGGGTAGACACTGACCGGAAAGCCGTCGAAGGGGGCTGGCATTGGCGCACGCGCCTCCATCCCGACCCAGGTGGCCAGTTGCGCCATGCCCATCTGTCCCATCTGGCCCGACAGGCCGGACAAGAGATCATTTGTCATGACCTGTTGTTCCACTGACGAAAATGTCGCGAGCTGCACGGCGAAATCGGACGATTCGATAGGATTGAGTGGGTCCTGGTTCTTGAGCTGCGTCGTCAGCATCTTCAGGAACGTCTCAAAATCCGAGTTGATGACAGGGGCGGGCGCGGTTTGCGCGGCCTGCACCGCGGGGCGTGTGCCAATGGTATCGATGGGTGTCATTTTCAGTCCCTATAT
>JANREX010000054.1 GCA_030758115.1 Paracoccaceae bacterium
CTTGTCGTCGTCCTGCGCATCCTCGATCAGGGCCTTGTGCAGCACCTTGATCGTCTGGGCCATCCGGGACTTGTCGACCATCACCTGCATCTCGACCCGGCGGGTGCCCTGCTGCATCGCGATGGGGTGGATATCCGCCGCATCCAGCGCGTTCAGCGCGCGGCGCATCACGCCCAGACTGGAAAGATCGCTGCCGATGACCGAGACCAGCGCAAGATTGCGTGTCGTGATCTCGGCGGTGGGGAAGCGTTTGGCCAGATCGCGCTCCGCCCGGCGGATGGATTTCAGCGACCCGTCCAGCCAATGGGTGATGCAATTGGCGTTCGAGGTCTTGGACACGATCCAGATGTCATGCCGCGTCAACGCGTCCAGAATGGCCGCGTCATAGCCTTTCGCGCCTACCATGTCCGGCTCGAACAGCTCGAAGGCATAGAGGCCCAGACCGGTGACCATCTCGACCCGGCCAGCCGCGCCGCCCTCAGGGCCGATGAAGGTGCCCGGATCATCCGGCTCGAAGGCATGTTTCACGCGCAAAGGCACATCGGCCTGGCGCAGGATCTTGGCGGCATTGGGGTGGATCGCCTCCATCCCCAGGTTCGACAGCTGATCGGCCACGTCATAAGAGGTGCGCCCGATCTTGCGCACGGCATCCAGCCCGACCAGCCTGGGGTCGGCGCTGGACAGGTGGAATTCCTTGTGAATGATCGCCTCGGCCGCGCCCGTCCGGGCGGCCAGATGGGCAAAGACCACTTCCGTGTAACCACGGTCATATTCGCGCATCAAGCCTTCGGAACACTGGGCATAGCCCGTCACGATGGGCAGATCCGACGCCAGGTCCAGCCCTTCCAGCCCCTGTTCCAGGCGCTGGGCGAGGCTGGGCTGGCTATCGTCGCGCCAGCCGGTCAGGTCGACGAAGCGGGCGTTGACGCCGTGCCGGTTCAACAGCAGCGTGGTGACAAAGGCCGAATGCGCCTCGCCCAGGCCAGAGAGCAGCTCGCGCAGGGTCATGAGATGCGACTCGATCCGGAAATGCCCGTAGGAGCACAGGCGCTGCAGGTCGATCATGCAGGCGCGCGCGCCCTCGATCCGGTCGCGCACGAAGGCATCCGCGCGTTGGCGGTCGCCGATATCGTCCAGGATCCCGCCATGCACGCGCATCATCTCGGCCCCGGTGCCGGTCAGCGCCTCGGACCAGCCTTCGTCATTGTCGGCATCGGCGAACAGGGCATAGACACCGGACTGGCCGGATTTCTTGTGCTCCAGCAGCGCATTGGTGATCCCGCCGAAGGCCGAGACCACGAAGATGCGCCCATAGGGATCATCGCGCAGATAGAGGCTGTTCAGCAGTTCGGGGGCGCGGCTCATGCAGGTGCCGCCGATCTTTTCAACGGTATGAGTCATGTCGGGATTGCGCCGGCCTGTGACAGCCGGTCGCCCTTTCCTATGGGGAATGTCAGGGTTTGCCGTGACGGGCCGGATCAGTCGGCCAGCGCGTAGGACCCATCGGCGCGGTGCACCTCGTGGCCGGTCACCGGCGGGTTGAAGCAGCAGGCCAGCACAAGTTCGCTGCGCGCGCGCAGCGTATGCTTGTCATGCAGGTTCAGCGCATACATCACGCCGGGGGTGATCTGGTGGACCTTGCCGGTCGCCAGATCCTCGATCTCGCCCTCGCCCGAGATGCAATAGACGCTCTCGAAATGGTTCTTGTAGTGGAAGGTATGCTCGCTTCCGGCCTGGATGGTGGTGATATGGAAGGAAAAGCCCATCCCGTCATCGGCCAGCAGCAGGCGCACGGATTCCCATTTCTGATCCGCAACCCGGCGGTCGGTCTTCTTTTCGATGTTGAAATCACGAACGATCATGTCTGCTTACTCCGCTGCAATCTTGTGGCTGTGGCTGTGGGTCGCGATCTGGGCGCGGGTCGCATCCTCGAGGATATCGAGACCGGCCTTGAGTTGCGCCATCGGGATGGTCAGCGGCGCCAGCACCTTGACCACCTCGTCATGGGCGCCGGAGGTCTCGATAATCAGGCCGCGGGTGAAGCAATCGGCGCAGATGGCGCCCGCCAGATCGCCAGACCCCACGTCGATGCCCTGCATCATGCCGCGCCCCTTGAGGGTGGCGCCGGGCACGATCCCCGCGATCTGGACCAGGCGCTGGTTCAGCAGCTTGGCCTTTTCCGCGATCTGCTTCTGGAACCGGTCATCGGCCCAGAATTTCGTCAGTGCGACACGCGCGGTGACGAAGGCATGGTTGTTGCCCCGGAAGGTGCCGTTATGTTCCGCCGGTTTCCAGATGTCGAACTGGGGCCGGATCAGCAGCGCGGCAAAGGGCAGGCCCATGCCCGACAGGGATTTCGCCAGCGGGATCAGGTCGGGGACGACGCCCATCTCCTCGAAGGAAAAGAACGTGCCGGTGCGACCGATGCCGGCCTGGATATCGTCCAGGATCAGCAGCGCGCCGTGACGCTTGGCCAGGGCCGCGATGCCCTTGATCCAGTCGGCGGATGCGGCGTTCAGACCGCCTTCGCCCTGCACCGGTTCCAGCAGGAAGGCCGCAGGCGCATCCATCCCGGAGGACGGGTTGTCCAGCATCATCTCGATCTGCGCCAGCGTGTCGACACCGGGGCCGAATGCGCCCTCATAGGGCAGGTGGGTCACGCCGGGGATCGGCATGCCCGCACCGCCGCGCTTGCCTGCATTGCCGGTCGCACCCAGCGCGCCCAGCGTCATGCCATGAAAGCCGTTGGTGAAGGCCACGATATTGTGGCGCCCCGTGACCTTGCGGGCCAGCTTCATCGCGGCCTCGACCGCGTTGGTGCCGGTGGGGCCGGTCATCATGATCTTGTGATCCATGCCACGGGGTTTGAGGATCAGCTCCTCGAAGGTTTCCAGAAAGGCGGTCTTGGCGTTTGTATGCATGTCCAGACCATGGGTCACGCCATCCGCCGCGATATGGGCGATCAGCGCATCCTTCATGTCCGGGTCGTTATGCCCGTAGTTGAGCGAGGAACAGCCCGCCAGAAAGTCGATATAGTCGCGGCCGGATGCATCCGTCATCGTGGCGTTGGACGCCTTGACGAATTCGGTCGGGAAGCTGCGGCAATAGCTGCGGGCTTCGGATTCGCGACGGTTATAGATGCCGGAGACACCGGCGTGGTCGGTGCGTGTCATGATGTAGCCTTTCGGATTGGGAAGGGGGTGGATCAGGCGGCCTGTCGGCGCGCGCTGTCCCGGCCTTGTGCCGCGTCGGATGCCGCATGTGCGGCGTCGCGGGTCGCGGCGCGGGTGGCCTCGGAAAAGTCGATTTCGACAAGGTGTTCGGTGGCATGCGCGCCGTCGAAATGCGCGCCGCGTTCGAAATGCGCAGCGTGGGTCAGGGTGCCGCCGCGCTTGCGCGCAAAGGCGCGGAACAGACCCCAGGACGGTTTGTTGTCGCGCGTGATCGTCGTTTCGATCCGGCTGACATCGGCCAGTTCGGGACGGTCGAACAGCGCGCGCAACATGCGTCCCGCAAGGCCCAACCCGCGCGCCTCAGGGCTGACGGCGACCTGCCAGACGAACAGTGTATCGGGCTTTTCGGGCGGGATATGGCCCGAGATCCAGCCGACGATCCGGCCGTCCCGTTCTGCCAGGATGCAGGTGTCTGCGAAGTGGTCGCACTGGATCAGATTGAAATACATCGAATTCTCGTCAAGCGGCTTGCAGGTGCTGATCAGCGCCCAGACATCCGATCCGTCCTCGACGGTCGGCTTGCGCAGCCTCACGGCCTGCCTTCGGGTCTTGAGCGGATTTGCAGTGTCAGACATCAGTCCCTCATGTCGCTAATTCATTCGATGACCGAAATATAAGCTTTGGTGACCGAAATGCAACCCCTCAGACCAATAGGTGCTCGACTTGCCATTTTTCCCTTATTTGTCTATATATAGCGCTTCATTTCGAAGTCGATCCACGGAAAATGTGTAAAAATACTTCGATAACCGAATATAAAGGAGGAAGCATTATGCTTCGTCAGTCAAACGATATTCTTGAAAGTGCGGCGGGTTCCGTCCAGTATGGCGCGCCGTCCATATGGGGTATCGACATGACCAGCAGATCCGAATCCGCCCTCATCACCTTGCGCCGCATCATGCATGTCACCGATACCAATGCGCGCGCGCTGGCGCGGCGGACGGGTCTGACGCTGGCGCAGATGATCGTTCTTGAAATCGTGGCCGAAGATGACCGCACCACACCCAAGGAAATCGCCCGCCGGTCCGGCGTCAGCCAGGCGACGATCACATCCTTGATCGACAAGCTCGAGGCGCGGGGGCTTGTCACCCGCCGCCGCAGCGTGCAGGACCGTCGGCTGATCCGTGTCGCCGCCACCGAAGAGGGGCGCAGGCTGCTGGCGAATGCACCCAACCCGCTTTACACCGCGTTCAGTGACCGGTTCGAGCGCCTGCCGGAGTGGGAGCAGCTGATGCTCATGGCGGCGCTGGAGCGGATGGCCAGCCTGATGAATGCCGAAACCGCTGAAGCGCTGCCCCAGGCTGATGAGGCGCGCGCGGCCGGTATGTGAAAATGCGCACATAATATGCCCGCGAGCGTGGGTATCGTGCTTTTTTGCTGTGATCTAGTCTCAGGCCATCGTTGATCCCTTGCGAAGGAGGCCGAAGATGAGCTGGAACCCCGCCCTTGATCCCCATTGCCCGACCGGTGATGACGTTGACGCCATCCAGACAGTGATCGTGCCGCGCGCCCGCGACCTTGGCGGGTTCGAAGTACGCCGCGCCTTGCCCGCCCCGCGCCGGCAGATGGTGGGGCCGTTCATCTTCTTCGATCAGATGGGACCCGCCGAATTCGTGACAGGGCAGGGGATCGACGTGCGCCCGCACCCGCATATCGGGCTGGCGACCGTCACCTATCTGATGCGCGGACAGATCCATCACCGCGACAGTCTGGGCACCGATCAATGGATCACGCCGGGGGCCGTCAACTGGATGGTGGCGGGCGATGGCATCACCCATTCCGAGCGCACCGATGGCGCGATCCGCCACGCGCCGCACAGCCTGCTGGGGATCCAGACCTGGGTGGCCCTGCCCAAGGGTGCCGAAGACGGGGCGGCAGATTTCGAGCATGCGCCGCAGGCTGCCCTGCCGCTGCTGGAGGGCGAGGGCAAAAGCCTGCGCCTGATCCTGGGCGATGCCTGGGGCGCGCGCGCGCCGATCAAGACCCCGTCCGAGATGTTCTATGCCGATGCAGTGCTGCAACCCGGTGCGGCGATTCCCCTGCCGGACAATCACGAGGATCGGGGTGTCTATGTGCTGGAGGGCCAGATCGAGGTGGCGGGCCAAAGCTTTGATGCAGGCCGCATGATGGTGTTCCGCCCAGGTGACCGGATCAGCCTCAGGGCCGGTGCGCAGGGGGCGCGCCTGCTGCTGCTGGGGGGCGAAACGCTGGAAGGGCCGCGTTACATCTGGTGGAACTTCGTGGCCTCATCGAAAGAACGGATCGAGGCGGCCAAGGAAGCATGGCGCGAAGGCGATTGGGCGCATGGCCGCTTTCGCCTGCCGCCGGGTGACGATGCCGAACATATCCCCCTTCCGGAGCGCTGATCCGGCCCTCTCGCCGGGCTGTCGCTTTTTGGGTAAATCGTTGTTGACGGGGCGGGATGGACCGCATAAGTAGCCTCTCACGCTTGGGAGACCATGCGGATAGCGAGCGGTTGTAGCTCAGTTGGTTAGAGTACCGGCCTGTCACGCCGGGGGTCGCGGGTTCGAGCCCCGTCAACCGCGCCA